>DATNPH010000113.1:0-19023 GCA_036703315.1 Coleofasciculaceae cyanobacterium | reverse complement strand
TGGTGGTCTTTAGACACTACCGCAACAGCATCTGGCGTCCGCTCTACCTGGGCTTCAAACAGTTGATGAATACACGCATCCTGAGGATAATCTGCCTGGGTATTATTCCATTCCACCAGTAGTTGATGCTGTTCGGCGGCGGTTAAGAGCGGTAAGTCCATGAGCAGCAGCTCTGGATTGGCGCTCATACCTTCTAACAAGGTTTTAAGATGCCCCAACATCCGAGTAATGGTAGCATCGTCAAAGCGGCAGCGATCGTATCCAATCTTCAGCAAGAAACTCGGCTCTAAATACCCAGCTACCGTAAGGGGATAGTTCGTCCGTTCCAGAAGTCGAAACTCTCGGTTCTCCCAATTTCCGCCCTGTGCCTGCAACGTAGAATTCAATTGGTAGTTCTCAAAAACTAAGATGCTTTCAAATAGCTGCTGTCCCACAGGAATGTCACTCCAACCTTGAATCTCGACTAAGGGAGTATGCTCATAATCTCTTAGAGCAATCCACTGAGTCCGTAATTCTTGGAGCCATGGAATTAGACGCATTTCATTAGGTACGCGGACTCTGACCGGGAGCGTGTTAATCAAAAGCCCCACCATTGACTCCGCCCCTTCCATAGCCGACCGACGACAAGCTCTAGTAGCGCCAAAGACCACATCTTCCTCGCCACTATAGCCGCTCAGGAGCAAAGCCCAAGCTCCTTGGACTAGGGTATTAAACGTTAGCTGATGCTGTTGTGCCAAGGATTGCAAAGCGCTGGTTACAGTCTCTGAAAGTCGAACATCTTGCACTCCATAATCACTCTCCGCTTCACTAAACTCCAACTGGTGAACACGGTCTACAGTCAAAGGTGTAGTAGCCGTGAAACCACTAAGCGTGCTTCGCCAGAAGTTTTCGGCTAAGGCGAAGTCCTGTTTTCCTAGCCAATCAATGTAGTCCCGATAAGGACGAGGTTGTTCGAGTTGTAAGTCCTCGCCTTGGCAGAATGCCTCATAGAAGGCAAAGAGTTCTTTGAAAAGTATGGGAAATGACCGACCATCCAGTAATATATGGTGAAAAGTCCAGATGCACTGGTAGTCAGCTTCAGCAACCCGGAAAAGCGCCAGACGCAGGAGTGGAGCTTCAGTGAGTTGGAAACCACGCTGTCGATCAACCTGGAGATAAGAGTTGAGTTTGTCTTCCTGCTGCGTTGCAGACAAACTACGCCAGTCTTGTTCTTCAAAGGGAATGGTGACCTGTCGATGCACGTTTTGAAGAGGTTCTTTGACGCCTTCCCAACGGAAACTCGTTCTCAAGAGCGGATGCCTCTCGACAATTCGATTCCAGGCTTGCTTGAAGAACGAGACGTTTAAATCTTCGTGTAAGGCACAAACGAACTGCTCGATGTTTACCCCAGACTGGGGGGCATATAAGCTGTGGAACAGCATGCCTTGTTGAAGAGACGAAAGTGGATATTGAGCTTCAATATTGTTGGCTGTCAGTTCAAGGGGGGCTGCGTAAATCATCTGTAGATAGCCTATGAAACGACTGATAGTAGAGCCATGTTGAAACTAGGTCGTCTCTGCAAACTGCAACAACTACAGTTTTGAGCCGTCCAATATTACTCAAGCTTTAAATTCTGTCTTTTATGCTACATCTTGGTTTATGTAACAATCATTCAAAAATTGCTATTTCATAAAAGGCATGGCAAGTGGAATTGACCTATCCCAAAAACAGCTTATATGCCGGATTGTTATTTTCATCCCAATAGCGATAGCCAAGCGTATCGAGAAATGCTTGCCACTCTTCCATTTCGTGAGGGGGCACCTGCATACCCACGACAATTCGCCCGTAGTCTGCGCCGTTGTTGCGGTAGTGAAACAGGCTGATATTCCAATCGGGACTCATGGAACCGACGAACTTCATCAAGGCACCCGGACGTTCGGGAAACTCGAAGCGGTAGAGCAATTCATGGTGTGCCAAGGGAGAACGTCCGCCCACCATGTGCCGTAGGTGCAGTTTCGTCAGTTCGTCATCAGTTAAGTCAAGGGTTTTGAATCCGCAAGCTTCAAAGGATTGAACCATCTTTGCGGCGTCGGCACGGTTTTCAATTTGCACGCCGACAAAAATATGGGCTTCTTTTTCATCGGCAATGCGATAGTTAAACTCTGTGAGATTGCGTTTGCCAATACAGTCACAAAACTTGCGCAGACTCCCTGGTTCTTCGGGAATTGTGACAGCAAAAATGGCTTCACGGCGTTCGCCAAACTCTGCCCGTTCTGCCACAAACCGGAGGCGATCGAAGTTCATGTTAGCACCGCAGGCAACTGCAACTAATGTTTGTCCCTGGATTTGTTCCCGTTCGGCGTAGGCTTTGGCGGCTGCGATCGCAAGTGCTCCGGCTGGTTCTAGAATCGATCGCGTATCCTCGAACACGTCTTTTATCGCCGCACAGGTGTCATCCGTATCCACCAGAATAATTTCATCCACATATTCCTGGCACAGACGGAAGGTTTCTTCCCCCACTTCCCGCACCGCCACCCCGTCGGCAAATAAACCCACATTCGACAATCGCACCCGTCTCCCTGCTTTGAGCGATTGAGACATGGCATCGGCATCAACGGGTTCAACGCCAATAATCTTGATTTCGGGACGCAATCGTTTCACATACGCCCCAATCCCAGAAATCAATCCGCCCCCGCCAATTGCGACAAAGATGGCATGGATAGGTTGCTGGTATTGCCGCAGAATTTCCATGCCAATTGTTCCCTGTCCGGCAATCACATGCGGATCGTCAAAGGGGTGAATAAAGGTTAAGCCCTTGTCTGCTTCCAGTTGACGGGCATAGGCATAGGCATCATCGTAAGTATCCCCATGTAACACCACTTCTCCCCCACGAGCTTTGACGGCATCTATCTTCACTTGGGGTGTGGTGACTGGCATGACGATAATCGCTTGCGTTCCTAGCTGACAGGCAGCAAGGGCGACTCCTTGGGCATGGTTCCCGGCAGATGCAGCAATGACGCCCTGTGCTAGCAAATCCGGCGGCAGTTGCGCCATCTTGTTGTAAGCGCCCCGCAGTTTGAAGGAAAAGACTGATTGCATATCTTCCCGCTTGAGCAGGAGTTTGTTATTCAGTCGTGCGGAGAGGTTTGGGGCGTATTCTAGGGGCGTTTCTTGGGCGACATCGTAGACACGAGCCGTGAGGATTTGTACCAGGTAGTCGCAAAGCATGGGGGTTAGGGGTGAGCAGATGCGGGCTAGGTGACAATTTTACGCTATCGGTGGATTGAGATCCCCGACTTCTTAAAGAAGTCGGGGATCTGAGAGATCGAGAGATTTGGGGGAATACTACTAAAGACAGATTCTGTGACTCGTGCTCATGCCCCAAAGACGGACTCTACTGCAAGTCGGGAACTTTTACCATATCTACAATCGGGGGAACAATCACCAAGCGATTTTTTTCGAGCGTGAGAATTATCTTTATTTTCTGCGATTAGTGAGGCAGCATCTCACAACCAACGGAGTAGATGTTGTTGCTTACTGTCTCATGCCCAATCATTACCATTTCTTAGTTTATCTGAGAGATAAAACCCTATCTGATGCAATGAAATCTCTCTCACTCTCCTACACAAAAGCAATTAATCAGCGATTCAATCGGGTTGGGGTATTATTTCAGGGGCGGTTTCATTGTATCCACGTTGACCAAAGCGATTATCTGGTCAATCTCTCACGCTATATTCATCTTAATCCGGTGAAAGCAGGACTGGTGCAGCAGGCTGGAGAATGGGAGTTTTCCAGTTATTTGGAATATGCTGCATTGCGGAAAGGAACGCTACCCAAAACAGAGTTACTCGGGGCACTGATTGAGGGAAAATTGGCTTATGAGCAGTTTTTAGCAGATTGTCAATTGCCCGATAGCATTGGTTTCAAACGACTGCTGCTGGACGAGTAGCCTGGGAAATTAGATCCCCGACTTTTTAAAGAAGTCGGGGATCTTCGGTCATTCTTGATTGAATCCCCTAAAGCCGAAAGATTAAGGCATCACGCGACGAGAACATCTATTAAGAAACCATTGAAAAGAGAATTGTCATGCAGCACTATAAAGCCACGCTGTTATCCTTTGTTCCTCTTGTAGGTTGGTACCGCTACCAAAACCTCTTTCAACTCGTGCCCGCCTCACCTAACGACCCCAGACCTCCATATGAAGAGGGTCACTATCCTTTGCAACTGGAAGTGTTCTATGACCCGCAGGTTTGGCCTGAGCGCAAGAGTAATGTCTGGCACCGTGACCTGTGGGAACATGATCGGTACGAGTCTATAAAGAACAGATGGAATAACAAGAAGATCGCACCCCAAGACGGATATTTTGAAAACATACGACGGAACACTGAGCGCGATCGTTTACCAGCAATCATTTTTGAGGTGTCCTGCCTTTTAACCCTTTTCACTAATCACCGCATATTTGAGTACAACCGTAAGGTTAAACAGTACTGGTTCATGCCCATTATAGGTAGCAACCCTGAAGCAGAGGAAAATCCGACTGCGCCCCTTTGGGGACAAGTCGGATACATAACCAGTAACAACGGTTTTATTGAGGAATTCTCCAATCCGGATTGTACTCCCGCGCAAATGCTACCCGTGAACGAGTATTACGCCCAGCGGTGGCGAGATGCTCAGTACGTTGGGCAGGAGAACCACTTCGATTTGCCAGATAATTTGGATCAGCTTCTCGACGCATATCTGTCCTTGGAAGACAACCAGAAGAAAGCCTTCTATGCAGCTTGCCACCTTTATAATCAGGCGTTGAACATCTCCTGGGACGCCCCAAGCTTATCCCTCATAGCTGCGGTCAGTGCTATCGAAGCTTTGATCAAAAGTGAGCAATTGAATGATGGTGAGAAAGTAACTAAGTGTAAGGAGTGTGGTGCTGAATCTAGCGTGGAAACTTGCTCTTGTTGTGGTTTGCCACGGCACCGGGTTGGCAGCCGCTTTCGTGAATTCTTGAAGAGGTACGGCTCGCCACAGCTAAAGAAGTTCTCCGACAATCTGTACCAGTTCCGCTCTTCCATTGCCCACACTGGCGAACTCCTTCGCGAGGATCTCTTCGATCACGGCTTCTATGTGGGTGTGGATGAGAAGGATGAGCAGGAAATGTTTAGAAAGAACGCTCTGGAAGTGGTTCGGAGAACAATGGTCAATTGGCTGTTGGAGCATCTTCCTATGAGAAGTAATCTGCTGTAAATAGAATTTAGACATCAGTATTGGTTGGAGTAGTCCCATGTCTGGAGCAAGAACTCAAGGAGCTTAAAATTGCAAGTTATCCGTGAGCGATTTTAAGCGTGAATGAAGAGAGCGATCGCTCGTGTAGGTTGGTTTTGGCTGTAAGTAGGTACTGGTGCGATCTCACTTCTTTTGACTGTTGGGTGAGTGCGATCGCTCCCACCAAACCCTACAGCCAATCGATAGAATCAGTTTGTTGCCGCCTTGGTTTCCTACAATGACCTACACGTCGCCTAAGCTACTAACCTTTGAAGCATTCATTGAGCAATACGGTGACAACCCGCGCTACGAACTCATCAATGGAGAATTAAGAGACATGGAACCGACAGGGCCTCATGAAGCCGTTGCCGGAAGCCTAGCGGGTAGAATATATGCTGAAATTCTGCGATTGAATTTAAACTGGTTAATCCCTAAAAATTGTCTGATTAAGCCTCCAGCAGCTGAAGCAACAGCTTTGCGACCTGATGTAATTGTTTTAGACAAAGAAAAACTTAGTGATGAACCACTCTGGCAACAAGAGCCAATTATCTGTAATGGCAACACCGTAAAACTGGTTGTTGAAGTTATTAGTGCAAACTGGCAAGATGACTACGCCCGTAAAGTGGAGGAATACGCTCTTCTCGGCATTCCCGAATACTGGATTGCTGATTTTAGAGGGTTAGGTGGTATTCAATTCATCGGTAGACCAAAGCAGCCAACATTTACTGTTTATCAGCTAGTTGAAGATAGCTACGAGCTACGACAATTTTGGTTAGGTGAAACCATAGTATCTCCCCTACTTTCAGCATTACAGTTAAAGCTTGATGATGTAATGCCTTGAGTGCAGTTTAACAGTCCTATAATAATAGCGATAGCGAAGCGGCGCTCTGTTTGCAAGAATCCCAAACCCTTGTTCTGGCGCTACGGTGCGTAAGGTCTAAAGGAATTTTTATTGTTCAGATTCCGTTTTCTCTAATAGATCGCTCAGTATTGCTAGTCCTTCTACAATACGCAACCTCTGAGACTCTGATAAGCAGACAAACATTTGGGCAATTTTGCCACATGTTGCCTCACGAATTTGCTGGAGATACTCAGCTCCAGCTTGAGTCAATTTTAGAACTACGTGTCGGCGTTCCTGAGGACGCTCAGTCCGGTCTACTAAGTCGCGCTGCACCAAGCGTTCTGTAATGGCAGAGGCAGTGGCACGAGTTACCCCTAAATGCTCTGCCAAATCGGAAAGCGAAGCACCCGGATGACGGTCTAGAAACGCTAGCGACCGAAATTGAGGTACAGACAATAATGATGAGTTTTTCCGCATTTCCCCTCGCAGAAACTGCATTACCAACGGAATGGTTTCCATCACCTCGGTAGCACATTGCTCTGGGGTTATTTCTTTAGAGGGTTGCTCCAAACTCATTTGATTGTTATCCTCCCGAACATCAAGACTATCAGGTTTATTGGCGTATAGGCCTAAGCGGGATTCTTCTAGCATTTTTTTGCAAGTTGGGCGGATGTGAGTGATAAATGTATGTAAAACTAACTGTTAGCTTATCTAATTAATTATGATAGAAGTACCTGTAGGGTGCTTCCAGATGAGCTAATACCAGAGCTATGTGATGCGCGATCACATTTTTTATGGCTCTTAACCTATCCCACATTCGTTGCCATGAGCTATCTTTACCGCCGATTGGGGGCGAAGTCTTCGTCTCTTGTTACTCAAACTAATCAGCGTCGGCTGCCTTTGAGTTCCCTCGCTGGCGGACGCTTAGGGTTACTTCTTGTTGGTATGACCTGCCTATCTGCTTGTGCAGCTTCCGATGCTAAATCAACCAAACCGGAAGCAGGTAATAAGAGGCCTGTACCTGTCGTTATTGCCTCTGTAACTCAAAAAAATATTCCCATTGAAGTGCAAGGAACAGGAACAGCACAGGCATATTCCACTGTGTCAGTCAATTCCCAAATCGGAGGTCAATTGACAAATGTCTATTTCAGAGAAGGTCAGGACGTAAAGAAAGGCGACCTCCTGTTCACAATTGATTCGCGTTCCTTACAGGCAGCACTCAAGCAAACTGAAGCCAACCGAGGAAAAGATATTGCTCAGTTGCAACAAGCTCAAGCTAAAGTAGCGCAAGCGATCGCTCAAGTCAATCAAGCGAAAGCGAACGTCGCAAAAGACGAAGCGCAGGCGAAAAATAACAACGTGCAGGCTCAACGCTACCGAGATCTATATAGTCAGGGGGCGGTTAGCCAATCCCAGGCGGAACAATTTGAAACGAGTGCTGCCACACAACAGGCGACAGTCACGGCAGATCGCAATGCAGTGGCCAATGCCGTAGCCGCTGTAGGGGCAGCCAATGCCGATGTAGCGAATATTCAAGCCGCCCTCAGTGCCGATGCAGCCGCGATTGACAATGCCAAAATACAACTTTCTTATAGTTCAATTTATGCCCCGATTGAGGGGCGCACGGGTAGTCTTAAGGTAAACCAAGGCAACCTGGTTAAGGCAAATGACACCAACCCACTAGTCGTCATCAGCCAGATTCACCCGATTTATGTGAACTTTTCGATTTCCCAAAAGCAACTGCCACTGCCAGAACTGAAAAAGTACATGGCTGGGGGTAGGAAGCTTGAAGTGGAGGTCCAGCCTATAAAAGGTGATGGGCAGTTTACAGATGAAGGGCGTCCCGAACGAGGTGAACTCACCTTTGTTGATAGCAGCGGGGCGGATAGTCCCATACCGGGCACGTTCCAACTAAAAGCCACCTTTGCCAATCCTCAGGAACGTCTGACGCCAGGGCAGATCCTCAACGTGGTGTTGAAGCTGGCAGAGGAACCCAATGCGATTACGGTGCCTAAGCAAGCACTACAGACGGGACAAAAAGGGCAGCACGTTTTTGTCGTCAAACCCGATAAGACAGTAGAAGTTCGTCCGGTTACGGTAGGCAATACCGTTGGTAGCGAGACAGTCATTAAACAAGGACTGAAACCTGGCGAACAAGTCGTAACCGATGGTCAATTCAATCTAGTACCAGGGGCAAGGGTGGAAGTGAAGCAACAAGGGAGCAAGGATGGCAAGGGCGATGCTCCCACCTCCACCCCAAAGCAGGGGCGCAATCAACAATGAACAATCAATAATTACCCACTAGCTATTAGCAATGAACATTTCAGAGCTATTTATCCGCCGCCCCATTATGACCACACTGGTCATGATTGGCATCTTGATATTTGGGTTGATGAGTTACCGCTTGCTGCCTGTTAGCGACTTGCCCAATGTCGATTTTCCCACGATTCAGGTGACGGCTAATCTTCCTGGAGCTAGCCCCGAAACAATGGCGGCTTCAGTGGCAACGCCCTTAGAGAAGCAGTTTTCCAGCATTGCCGGATTGGACACGATGAACTCCACCAGTTCTATGGGGAGTACGAGGATTACCTTGCAATTTAATTTAAGTCGGGAAATTGATGGGGCAGCGCAGGATGTGCAGGCGGCAATTTCTAAAGCTGGGAGACAGTTGCCGACCAATATGCCTACGCCGCCGTCTTACAGTAAGGTTAATCCTGCCGACCAGCCAGTTCTTTATATCGCTCTAAGTTCGTCTCTTTTGCCCTTGTCAGAAGTGGATAAGTATGCAGAGACGATGCTGGCGCAGCGCCTGTCGATGGTGAATGGTGTGGCACAGGTGCAGGTTTATGGTTCCCAGAAGTACGCCGTTCGCATTTATCTAGACCCCCAATCGCTGAGTGCTAAGGGAATAGGAGTGGATGAAGTAGGAACAGCGATCGCTCAGGGCAATGCTAATTTACCCACTGGGACACTCTACGGTAAGCAGCAGAACTACACAATCCAGGCAAACGGGCAACTGAACAATGCCGAGGCTTATCGCTCATTATCTGTGACTAACCGCAACGGAGTCTCGGTGCAACTTGGGGAACTAGGGCAAGTCCTCGATAGCGTCGAGAATGACAAGGTGGCTAGCTGGTATAACGGCACTCGGTCGATTGTCTTAGCCGTGCAGCGACAACCCGGAACAAACACCGTAGAAGTGGTGCAGGAAATCAAGAAAATCTTGCCCACGTTCCGCAATCAAATCCCAGCAGCGGTGAACATGGAAATTCTTTTTGATCGCTCTGAGCCGATCAAAGAGTCGGTTGATGACGTGCAGTTCACCCTAATTCTGACTATCTGCCTAGTGGTGCTGGTCATCTTCCTATTTCTACGTAACCTAAGCGCCACAGTCATTCCCAGTTTGGCAGTGCCTCTGTCACTGGTGGCGACGTTTGGCGTCATGGTACTCCTAAACTACTCCCTGGATAACCTCTCGTTGATGGCGCTGACCCTCGCTGTCGGCTTCGTGGTGGATGATGCGGTGGTAATGCTGGAAAACATTGTCCGCCACATGGAGATGGGGGAGAGTCGCTTTCAAGCTGCCCTGAATGGCTCTAGAGAAATCGGCTTCACGATTTTATCAATGACTCTGTCCCTAGTGGCAGTGTTCATTCCCGTAATGTTCATGGGTGGCATTTTGGGGCGACTGTTTCGCGAGTTTGCTGTCACGATGACGGTGGCAATTTTGATGTCTGGCTTTATCTCTCTAACGCTGACGCCCATGCTATGTAGTCGCTTCTTGGGTGCATCGCATCAGAAGCAGGAGGAGCAGGAAGAGATGGAGAGCAGGGGAAATGGGAAAAATGGATACTCTTCAATCCCCAAGCCAGAGCGCTACTTAAGGTCGGAGGAGACCTCCGACCCTCGCGCCCCAAAAGCTAAAAACCGAAAAAATTGGAAAAGCCGCTTGTACGATGCTTCAGAGCGTTTTTTTGAGGCAATGCTAGCGGTTTATGATTGGAGCCTGAAAAAAGCAATGAAGTACCATCGCACGACGATGGTTATTTCTGCCGCGATTCTCGTAGCTACGGTGTACCTGTTTATGATCGTCCCGAAGGGTTTCATTCCCAACGGTGACACTGGGCAAGTTACTGCCTCAACACAAGCAGCTCAGGATATTTCCTTTGACGAGATGGTCAAACACCAACAGCAAGTGGCGGATATTGTGCGCCGCGACCCTAATGTAGAGGGGGTCAACTCTAGTGTTGGTGCGGGGGGAGCTAATGCCGCGGCTAACTCAGGACGCTTATTTATCCGGTTGAAGCCGCCCTCCCAACGCCAAGTGAAGCCCAATACATTCGGATTGGGTCATCTAAGTGCAGATGATGTGGTGCAAGAATTGCGACCCAAGGTGAGCAAGATTCCAGGAATTAAGGCGTTCTTGACCAATCCACCCGCTATTAACATTGGCGGTCAACAGACGAAGGCGCAGTATCAATACACCCTCTCTAGCCCGAACCTGCAAGACCTCTACCAACACGCGCCTGCCCTGGAAGAGAAGCTGCGCCAGCTACCGCAACTACAAGACGTTAACAGTGACCTGGAAGTCAAGAATCCCCAAGTGAAGGTGGAAATTAACCGAGACCAAGCTTCAGCTTATGGTCTGACGGCTAATCAGATTGAAAGCACCTTGAATAATGCCTACGGGAGTCGTCAGGTTTCAACGATTCTTGCCCCGGAAGACCAGTACCAGGTAATCATGGGCTTAGCTCCGCAGTATCAGCAAGACCCCAGCGCCCTTGACCTGCTTTACATCCGCTCTAGCACAGGTCAGGCAGTGCCCTTAAACGCAGTGGCAAGCATTACTAAGGATGTGGGACCACTGACGGTTAACCACTTGGGTCAACTCTCTGCTGTTACTATTTCCTTTAACCTAAAACCAGGGATATCTCTGAGTGATGTAACTGGGGTAATCGACAAAGCTGCCCGTGAGACTTTGCCAGCAACGGTTAGCACCAGCTTCCAAGGTTCGGCACAGGCGTTCCAGTCCTCGCTATCGGGTTTGGGATTGCTGCTGCTGGTCGCTATCTTAGTGATTTATATCGTGTTGGGAATTCTCTACGAGAACTTCATTCACCCAATTACGATCCTTTCTAGCTTACCCTCCGCTGGATTTGGGGCATTGCTGACTCTGATGTTGTTCCATGTTGACCTCAACATCTACGCTTTTGTCGGCATCATCTTACTGGTAGGCATCGTTAAGAAAAACGGCATTATGATGATTGACTTTGCCGTTGAAGCTCAACAGAAGGAAGAGAAACGACCTTTTGAGGCAATTTATCAAGCCTGTATCGTCCGATTCCGCCCGATTATGATGACGACAATGGCAGCGTTGATGGGTACTTTACCCATTGCTTTGGGTATTGGTGCAGGTGCTGAAGCTCGTCGTCCTCTAGGATTAGCGGTGGTGGGAGGATTGCTGTTTTCCCAACTGCTGACCCTATATATTACTCCAGTCTTTTATCTGTATATGGAGTCGTTCCGGAAAAAGCTGGGCAGAAAGGGGCGATCGCATTCTGATTTACCAACGTCAGCCCAGTTGAGTTCTACTACGGCACAAACCCCCATCAAGGTTACAAAGGAGTAGATTGTCTAATCAAGATCGCCAGCTTTTCTCGCTACCACACTCTGACAGTTTAGATCCCCCAAGTCTAATCAGGGAATGCCAGCCCTGTTCGAGGATCGCGGATATAAAGCCCTAGAACTAACGATTCCATGACCGTGTCCCATACGGGGATTAGGCGCTCTGCATCGTCTACCCAGTAGTCAAAAGTAATCAGGCACTGAACTCCAGAACCTAGCCCAATGCAGATTCGGGAATAGGCTTCGCGGTTTTCTTGAGGGTCAATAAATTTGATTTGAGTCCAAACGACGCGGGCTGTTTGGCGCTTGAATTGAACAACTTCCCCTCGCTCAACTACATTCCGCTCCTCGTCTCGAACCGTCTTCTTTAATAACGGAACCAGCGGAAAATCTGCCCAGTTGCCAGGGGGTAGTAAATTAAAAGAAGCTTCTAAGCGGCAATCATCGTTCGGCGGCTTTTTGTCTAGAAACCGGAACGACTTCGTATCTGGTTCAAAATGCCAATCGTCGGGGACATCGAAGCGCAACGCTCCTCGCCCTGCCACAAAGATCCGAGTTCCTGGCTTTGATTTCCAGTTGTGGTCTTCTTTTAGCTCTAAGGTTTCCTTGAGCCATTGGAGATTGTGCTTTTTGCGTTTAGACATAGCCACTCCATGTGTTGACCTCTTTCTTATTTTGCCGTAGGCTGTGGGCTATTACTATAACCGACGCTCACTGTTGGACTGCTTGTGTCCTCAGTGCATTGGCGAAGACTCTCCTAATTCCTAATTTTTCTTTTAGGAATCACATGTCTCATTCCGCCTTTAGCACCGACGGCATCACCTTGATAACGAGGAATAATATGGATATTAGCGTGCATCATAGCTTGACCTGCATCTCTATTGATGTTCATTCCCACATTAAACCCGTCAGGCTGAAATTCTTTACTTAAAATTTCTTGCACTTTGTTGACCATAAACCAGCAAGCAGATTGTTCTTTAAATGGCAGTTCAAAATAATTTTCAATATGACGTTTTGGGACAATTAAAACATGACCTTTACTTATGGGATAACCATCAAACATGGCATAAGCTGTTGCTGATTCAGTGAGGAAATTTAGATTTTTATGGGGATTACAGAATATACACTTATTAGATGAATTTCTTTGGTGATTATAATGGATATATTCGTAAATCTCGCAATATTCATCTAGGTGAATTGATTTAAAGGGAAGTTTGACAATACACTGATATGTAGTTTTCTTGTGGATGTAATGTTCTCGAAAACCTTCCTTTTTTATGTCCCTTCTAACTGCATAATACGCTTTGCCTCCTGGTTTCAAAAGATGTGAAACTTCCATAAGAACATTAGCTTGTTCTTCAGGGAACAAAACATTTAAAACATAAAAACAAATTATTGTATCGAATTTATTATTAGGGTATTGTGGAAAATAATAAGGGTCATAGCCTGTAATGTCAAAGCCCTTTTGCCGCAATAACTTAACATCATTACCCAAGCCACAACCAAAGTCTAGTACTTTACCTTGCAGTAGGTTTTTATCCAATAAAAACTTTGTGGGAAATGACAGGTAAGTTCTTTCTATTGCTGTGAGGTGGCTAAATTGATTTTTTGGCTTTTTCATGGAAACGTAGGTAGGGTAGTAATCGCTACATTTGCCCATTGGGCAGCTACTTTCAAGAATAGTAATATGTCAAGTAGTCTAAGTTCAATCTTTTGGATTGAGCGCTTTGCTATTTTCATTCATTTAGTTGAGGGAGTTATAGCCGCTTCTTATGCGCCTTCAAGAAAAAATATGCCAATAAAATATGGCATTTATACTTTTTTTGTGGGTACGGTTGATTTGTTAGAACTGTTTGACAAGTGAAGATGACTAGTGTTGAATAGCGCTATCTCACTGCTTCGTCACCCTAACGTTAGTTTTGGCAAAACTACTATGAAAATCCCTGATGGTCCGAAAACACCTCGGTGGTTACAGAAGATTCAGTGGACAATGGATTCCCTGAGTTTTATGGATACAGCAGTGCAACGCTATGGTGACATCTTTAATGCCCCTGTAATTGGTAATAGTGAGACGGTATTACTAGTAAGCAACCCTCAGGCACTTCAGCAAATTTTCTCTAGCGATACTAAGCAATTTACAGCTCCTGCTAATCAGCTTTTGCAGCCTTTGGTTGGTAATCATTCTATGTTTGTCATGGAAGGCTCACGCCATCGTCGTGAGCGCAAATTGGTCATGCCTCCGTTTCATGGCGATCGCATGCGGGCTTATGGGCAACTAATTGTTGACCTGACAGAAAACAGGTTCGCTCAGTTGGTGCAAAATCAAACCTTCACGGCTCGCAGCGTGATGCAAGATATCTCGATGGAGATCATCTTGAAGGTGGTGTTTGGACTCTCGGGCGGAGAGCGGTTTGCCCAACTCAAACAAAGGATTACCGCGCTGATGGATGTGTTTAAGTCTCCGTTTGTGGCAGGAATACTCTTTTTTCCCTCTTTACAAAAAGATTTAGGCAGCCGGAGTCCTTGGGGATACATCTGTCACCTACAACGACAGATTGATGAGTTGCTCTATGCAGAAATCCGCACTCGCCGGGAACAACATGACCCTGCGCGCTCAGATATCCTGAGTTTGCTCCTCTCGGCGCGAGATGAAGCGGGAGAGGGGATGACCGATGTAGAATTACACAATGAATTGATGACCTTGCTACTAGCTGGTCATGAAACCACTGCTACCGCGATCGCTTGGGCATTGTATTGGGTTCACAAGCTTCCTAACATCCACAAACAGATTCTCCAGGAACTAGAAACCTTGGGGGATAATCCAGAACCCCTGAACATTGCTCAACTGCCCTATCTGACGGCAGTCTGTAATGAAACACTACGGATTTATCCAGTCGCCGTATTGACAGTGCCACGAGCTGTGAAAGAGCCTGTGGAGCTGATGGGTTACCCGTTAGAACCGGGCACGAGACTATATGGATGTATTTACCTGGCTCATCACCGTGAGGATATCTATCCCAACTCTCAGCAATTTAAGCCAGAGCGGTTTCTAGAACGTCAATTTTCGCCCTATGAATTTTTGCCCTTTGGGGGTGGTATTCGTCGCTGTATCGGCGAGGCGTTAGCGTTATTTGAGATGAAGTTGGTCTTGGCGACAATCCTGCGACGCTATGAACTGGCTCTAGCCGACCAACGCCCGGAGCGCCCGAAACGCCGAGGCGTAACATTTGCACCGGAACGAGGTGTGCAGATGGTCATGCAATCAGCTTCTCTAGTACCGGAGGCATCGCGACGCTAAAGGTGTAGCCCATCTTTAAGGATTTGCTGCTGTAAAAGTATTACATTGTGCAGGATCGCCCGCCTGAATGCCCCGCTTGAACCACCGGACTCGTTGGGCTGAACTACCGTGTGTAAAAGAATCCGGACTGACATACCCTCTTGCCTGACTTTGCAAGCGATCATCCCCAATACTGCTGGCAGCATTCAGTGCTTCCTCAATATCGCCTGCTTCAAGGATTTGCCGCGAGCGATTGGCATGGTGCGCCCAGATGCCAGCAAAACAGTCGGCCTGTAACTCCAGCCGGACTGAAAGTTGATTCGCCTGTACGCGATCGACTCGACGCTGCGCTGCCTGAACCTTATTAGAAATGCCCATTAGGTTCTGGACATGGTGCCCAACCTCGTGAGCAATCACATACGCCTGAGCAAAGTCTCCCGGTGCCTGGTGCCGATTCTTGAGATCATCATAAAAGCTCAAGTCAATGTAGAGCTTTTGATCGGCGGGGCAATAGAACGGGCCAACTGCTGATCGCGCAAAGCCACAGGCTGATTCCACCGCACGCGAATAGAGAACTAACTTGGGTTCCACATAGGTCGCCCCCTGTTTCCGAAACAGGCTACCCCACGTATCCTCTGTATCCGCCAGGACAACTGAAACGAATTGAGTCATGCGATCATTCGCCGGAGGACGTTGTGTTTGAGGAGCCTCCGTGCGGCTGCGATCGCTTGGCGCTCCTCCTTGGTTCAAAATTACACTTGGGTCACCCCCCAAAAGGGCAACAATCACTGACAGCACGATTGCCCCAATGCCACCTCCAACCGCCACAGGACCTGCAACCCCGCCTCCGCGCCTGTCCTCAACATTGCTGCTTTTACGGCCCAATTCCCAACGCATAACCTATAGTCTCCAAACTACTTAACCTGGCTCTAAGTGAGCAAGGTGCTCTTGCACCCAAGCTAGACTTTCCCGAATCCACCCAAATTATTGGTTATTCCAGTCATCCAACTCCTCTGCCAGAGGGATAAGCACTGATTCAAAGGCAGTCTTTCTTAGGGAAGGTTATGCGTTGCGATCGCCTCTGGTGCTGCGCCACCCTACCTTAAACAGGTACTTGTGCAGTAGCTCAACACTCTTTGTTGTTGCCAAACATAGCCTCTATCTGAATCCTGGAATTAGAAAAGCCTACTTTATACTTGTCATAAAAATTCCATATACGTTTTGGGCGGCTCAATTGCCATACAGTGGTTCTACGCAATCTGCGATGACTCAGATTCGATTGCGTCAGTTTAACTATGATTCAAACCTTTTTCAAATTGTTTGTTGCTCAGGATAGGAAGT
This sequence comes from Coleofasciculaceae cyanobacterium, assembly GCA_036703315.1. Taxonomy (GTDB): domain Bacteria; phylum Cyanobacteriota; class Cyanobacteriia; order Cyanobacteriales; family Coleofasciculaceae; genus DATNPH01. The sequence continues at coordinate 2,704 of DATNPH010000113.1, read as the reverse complement.
GAATATGAATGCAAGCTTGATCATTTCTAATATCCTGAATCCGCCTATTCTGTTTTTCTTTCTAGGAATGGTGGCGGTTTTTGTCAAATCGGATCTTGAAATTCCAGCTCCTTTTCCCAAGTTGTTATCACTTTATCTACTATTTTCCATTGGCTTTAAGGGAGGAGTGGAACTGATTAAGAGTGGCGTAACTCAGGAAGTGGTCTTGACCCTCCTAGCCGCCATATTAATGGCCTGTTTTGTTCCTATCTATACGTTTTTTATTCTCAAGCTGAAGCTTGATATCTATGATGCCGCCGCGATCGCGGCGACTTATGGCTCCATCAGTGCCGTAACGTTCATCACGGCAGGAGCTTTTTTGAGCGAGTTGGGGATTGATTATGATGGTTATATGGTTGCAGCCTTAGCGCTCATGGAATCTCCAGCAATCATCGTTGGACTGATTCTCGTCAATCTTTTCACAGCTGACCAGGGAGAACGGGACTTTTCCTGGACTGAAGTGTTGCAAGAAGCCTTCCTGAATAGCTCCGTATTTCTGCTAGTCGGTAGCCTCATAATTGGAGTCCTAACTGGAGAACACGGTTGGCAGGTTTTAGAACCCTTTACTCAGGGATTGTTTTATGGCATCCTGACCTTCTTTTTGCTCGATATGGGCTTGGTCGCTGCCCAAAGGATTAAGGACTTGCAAAAAACAGGGATTTTCCTCATCTCGTTTGCAATACTAATCCCGATCGTCAATGCATGTATTGGGCTTCTGATTGCGAAATTTATCGGAATGCCGCAGGGAAATGCTCTCTTGTTTGCCGTGCTGTGTGCCAGTGCTTCTTATATCGCTGTTCCCGCTGCTATGCGGTTAACAGTCCCAGAAGCCAATCCCAGTCTGTACGTTTCTACTGCCCTGGCTGTAACCTTTCCTTTCAACATCATTGTGGGAATTCCTCTATATCTGTACGGAATTAATATGCTCTGGAGATAACATCATGCATCTCGTCAAACGAATAGAAATCATCGCGAATTCAGTTGAACTCGGCAAAATTCTAGATGGGTTAAAAAAGGGAGGGGTATCGGGACACATAGTAATCCGAAATGTAGCCGGACAGGGGCTTAGGGGAGGCTCCGAAGATTTAGACATGACTATGTTAGATAATGTCTATATCATCGCCTTCTGTCCCCCGGAAAAACTCAAATCTGCTGTGGAAATCATTCGACCAATCCTCAATAAGTTCGGAGGAAGTTGCTACATTTCCGATGCGACGGAAATCCGTTCCACCCGATGTGTTGCATCACTGTAATTCCATCTCAGTTCATGACGGCAACATATAAAGCTGTTTTTGGTAATAGGTAATGGGTAATGGTAGTTTCTTTCCAATGACCAATTAGCTATTACGAATTCCTAGTCTTTCATTTACTTCGCTTCAATCACCATGAATCAAAATAATGGCTTAATGGGTCGTCGCCGTTTCTTGACTTTAACAGGAACTGGCGGTATGGCTCTGGGGGCTGCTGTTATGGGAAGTGTATTCTGGAGTATGCAATCAGACCAAGCAATTGCAGCTTCGCTTGAGTCCCCTAATCCTGATGCCGCTCTAAAACGCTTGTTGGATGGCAATCAACGGTTTGTGAAGCAAAAGAGCAAGCATCCCGATCAATCACGATCGCGTATTAAAGAAGTTGCCCAAGCACAACACCCGTTTGCAACTGTGCTAAGTTGCGCGGATTCACGCGTGACTCCGGAAATCTTGTTTGATGAAGGAATCGGTGATTTATTCGATATCCGTGTTGCTGGAAATATCGTGACACCAGAGGTGCTTGGTAGTCTGGAGTACGCTGTCGCCATCCTCGGTACTCCTGTGTTGATGGTTTTAGGTCATGAACGCTGTGGTGCTGTCACGGCTGCTGTTCAAGGGGAACGTCTCCCAGGTCATATTGGTTCTTTTGTTAAGCCCATTAAACCTGTGATTTCTAGGACAAAAGGTCAACCTGGCGATCCAGTTGATAATGCTGTGATTGCAAATGTTCAGTATCAACTTGAGAAGTTGAAACGGAGTTCACCTATCCTGTCAGGGCGATCGCAAGAGGGCAAGCTCAAAATTGTTGGAGGTCGCTACGACCTTGATACTGGGGAAGTTACTCTAATTTAGAGTGAATAGCGATCGCGTTTCAGAAGCCTTATGTTTTGGCATTGAAAGAGCGATCGCTCCCACCGTTCATTCTCTACATCTAGGGAACGGCTTCTCCTGCATGAATAATTTATCGCCCCCTCCCGTCCCCCAATTCTGGGGAAAGCTCATCATAAGTTCCCCCAAATTTGGGCAGGGCTGTTTCATTCTCCTCTAAACCACCAGGGACTTAAGTCCCTAGCTCATAGCCCAAGTCGTCTAAAGACGACTCCACTACTGATTCTTATCCCTCTTCTGTCAAACTGGGGTGAAACCTTGATTTTTCGTGGGCTGTAACAATGTAAATTCGTCAAATTTTCCCAAAGTGACACAAGAGGGTTATACCAATTTTATAAATCCTTGCTACAGATGCTGTTCTGGCTCCCCCCTTACTAACGCAGGGCTGATTCGTTTTCCCGAAACCCGCCCGGAGTTTAAACTCCGGGCTAATAGCCAAAGTCGTCTTTAGACGACTCAAATAGTGATTTTCAGTCCTCTTGAGAGGACTTGATTCTATGAGACAGGGGTTTTAACCCCTGGCGGAC
>DATNPH010000091.1:0-5032 GCA_036703315.1 Coleofasciculaceae cyanobacterium | reverse complement strand
TTGCTGGATACGCTCTGGCTCCTCTCCCAGCCAATCAGGATTCTGGGCAGTGCCGTCGTAAATTGATGAGGTTTTGAATGGCTCAAACTCGCCGCGTGATGCTGCTTCTGCCGTTTTTGCTAAAAGCGATCGCACCTGCTCATCATTCATTGGCTGGAATGTCTGCACGGCTTCAAACGCTTGATCGAGAATCTCCATGCTGTCAATTCCCGTAATCACAACCGATGTGGGCAGATTCAGGGCATAGTGCAAACACTCTATAGGCGTTACCGTATTTGACCGTAACACAGCCCCATTTGCCATGCTTTTCATGCCCAGAATGCCGATGTTTTGTTTGACCAGTTCTGGCACGACCAGCTTTGCAAAGCTTTGGTAGTGGGCATCCATCACATTCAGCGGCATCTGAACGGCATCAAACTTAAACCCCTGCTGGGCTGCAACTTCCAGCATATGCAGATGAATCTGGGGGGCTTTGTGCCCCGTGAAACCAATGTATCGGAGCTTGCCAGCTTCACGCGCCTCAATCAAAGCAGCATTTGCCCCTTCTGGGTCGAACGCTCGATGCGGGTCTTCGTAGCGGAGGATTTCGTGGTGCTGGACGAGATCGATGCAATCAACTTGCAAGCGTTGCAATGATTCGTCTAGCTGTCTTGTTGCTTCTTTCTTGGAGCGACCGTCAATTTTCGTCATCAGGAACACTTTGTCTCGGTAGCCATCACGCAACGCTTTCCCCATCCGAATCTCGCTGGCTCCACCGTTGTAATCCCAACAGTTATCCATAAAGGTGATGCCGCGATCGATCGCAGTGCGAACAATCCGGTTAGCCAGTTGCTCATCAACGTGCTTCAAGCTGAGGTGCCAACCCCCCAATCCGATCGCGGAAACTCTCTCTCCTGTACTGCCGAGAGTTCGGTATACCATTTCTGAGTTTGACGTACTTCCTGACATCTTCTCTCCTTGTCTGCCAGCTATTGCTTAAGTGCATATAGCTATGAGCAAATTCAAACGCAAGGAAACGTTCACAACATCTTACTAGAGACACACTAGAGCTGAGTCTTGGAAATTTAGGAGGTATGAGGTACTTGGTTGAGTTGATACGTTACGCGATCGCTCAGGCGTGTTCATCGCGTTGGATTGTCATTGACCTTAACAAGGGGCGGTGAACGCGATCGTTCTAAACCGGGTACTTAGAGATTAGACCTGTGCAAGAAAGTCTCCATCCTGGAGTGTGAGCAGTTGACTCATGGTCGTCTCTTGCTCGCATTCGATTTTTGCCCCCCTAACCCCCCAATTTTGGGGGGAACCGGAGTTCAAAGTCCCCCAGAATTGGGGGATTTAGGGGGCTTTTCAGGATTTGTGCAAGAGATCTATTGAGCAATTTCTGTCAAGCTTTATGAATTTCAAGGGAATAGTCTATTGATAGCCGAGGAGGATGCAACATTTGACCCATTCTGCTATTGACACCTATCACTCTAGATTCCGCAAAGTGCTTGAGTACATCGATGCTCATCTAGACGATGACCTTAGTGTCGATCGCCTCAGCAACGTTGCTGCATTCTCGAAGTATCATTTCCACAGGCAGTTCTCTGAGCTTTTCGGAATTAGCGTATACAAATACGTTCAGCTCAATCGCTTGAAGCGTGCTTCTTATCAACTTGCCTTTCGTAACCATATGCCAATCATCGATATCTCGCTGGCGAGTGGCTACGAAAACCATGAATCGTTTTCTCGTGCATTCAAGAAGAACATAGGGCAAACCCCTTCCGAGTTCAGAGAGCATCCGCAGTGGAATCCTTGGCACTCGACTTACCAACTATTAAGTGACTTAAGGATCGATCACATGAAACCAGGAAATCACCCCGCGAAAATTAAGCTAATCACCTTTAAAGACACCAAAGTTGCTGCTCTTGAGCACCGTGGCGAGCCAAATCTCATCGGGAATTCGATTCGCAAGTTTATCGAATGGCGAAAGCAGAACAATCTGCTACCCCAAGTCAGCGATACTTTCAACATCCTCTACGATAATCCCTCTGAAACCTCGCCTGACGACTATCGCTTTGACGTTTGTGCATCAACAGAGCGAGATGTGGCTGACAACCCATTTGGAGTTGTAAAAAAAACCATTCCTGGTGGTAGATGTGCCGTATTGCGACACATCGGCGACGACGCTAATCTTGATGAGAGCATCACTTATCTTTACTCGAACTGGCTGCCGTTGAGCGGGGAAGAACCGCGAGACTTTCCACTGTTTCTTCAGAGAGTTAGTTTTTTTCCTGATGTGCCTGAGCATGAGGCGATTACCGACGTGTTTCTTCCCCTCAAGTAATTCGTACAGATGGCGCAACTATTCATTCCAGCGAGTATTTAAGCCAAGGCAAGATAACAATAGTTAGTTCCAAAAACTATGAAGCTTACAAAGAGCATTGATCAAAAACGAAGTAACCTATCGCTTGCCCTTAAGAAGGTCGATATCTTAAGTAGGTGCTAACCGTATGCAGCGACTAGGAAAGATTGGGTCAAAAGCTAACGCCTTCTGTAATAAGAGGGATATGCCAACAGACCCACGGTGATTCGGAGGATAAAGTCTCAAGTAGTAAGTACAAATGTCTAAAACGAGTTTAAAAACTACGGTGGAATGGCGCTCAATTAACTGGCGAAAGCTAGAAAAACGGGTGTATAAGCTTCAAAAGAGAATTTATCGAGCCTCTCAACGTGGTGATCTCAAAGCAGTACGCAGACTCCAAAAGATATTGATGAAATCTTGGTCAGCAAGAGCTTTAGCGGTTCGTAGAGTTACCCAAGATAATACTGGCAAAAAGACAGCAGGAGTGGATGGAATAAAATCTCTGTCCCCAGAAGCTCGCCTAAAGCTGGTAAACAAATTGAAATTGGGTTCTAAGGTCAGACCTACCCGGCGAGTATGGATTCCAAAGCCAGGGACGGAAGAGAAGAGACCTTTAGGTATACCTACAATGGAAGACCGAGCCTTGCAATCGCTTGTCAAACTGGCATTAGAACCAGAATGGGAAGCAAGATTTGAACCTAACAGTTATGGGTTCAGACCAGGGCGCTCATGTCAAGATGCAATCGGAGCAATATTTAACTGCATTAGGTATAAGAACAAATACGTTCTTGATGCCGACATTGCAAAATGCTTCGACAAAATCGACCATGAAGCACTGTTAAGAAAATTAAGTACATCCCCCACCATACGCCGACAAGTTCGAGCTTGGTTAAAAGCGGGGGTGATGGATGATAAACAGTTGTTTCCCACATCTGAGGGTACGCCACAGGGTGGGGTCATTTCCCCACTACTAGCAAATATAGCCCTCCACGGGATGGAAGAACGGATAAAAAGGGAATTCCCAAAAAGGGACACGTCCATTAAGGGAAAACGTATAACTTATAACGCCGCCCAACTTATCCGATATGCCGATGACTTTGTGATTCTCCACGAAGACTTAACCGTTGTCCAAAGATGCAGAGACATAATCTCTGAATGGTTGAAAGATATGGGCTTAGAGCTAAAACCTAGTAAAACCCGCCTAGTCCACACACTAATACAAGTGGATGGACAATCTCCTGGATTTAACTTCTTGGGGTTTAAAATCAGGCAATTTCCAGCAGGTAAATACACCACTGGGAAAAATACGTTTAAAGAACCACTAGGTTTTTCAACAATCATCACCCCAAGCCAAGAAAAAGTAAAACTACACCTCAAAGAAATAGCAAAAGTAATAGACACCCATAGGGCTGCTTCTCAGTCAAAACTGATTGAATCTCTCAATCCCGTTATCAAAGGATGGGCAAACTATTACAGAACAGTCCCCAGTAGCAAGACATTCTACAGGTTGGACTTTATGGTGTATCAAAAACTTAGGGCATGGGCAAAACATCGCCATCCAAGTAAGTCAGAAAATTGGATAGCATCCAAATATTGGCGCACAATTGGCGGTGACAACTGGGTATTCGCAACCAGACAAGAAAATAACCTCTTGTGGTTACATAAGCATGGAAACGTAAAAATCATAAACCATGCCAAAGTTAAAGGCGAATCGTCACCATACGACGGTAACCTGGTTTATTGGAGTACAAGAATGGGTAATAACCCAGAAATGCCGAGTAGGGTATCCAAACTCCTGAAACAGCAAAAAGGGAAATGCGCCCACTGTGAACTATTCTTCCGCGAGGGAGATGTGATGGAAGTTGACCACAAAATCCCCAAATCGAAAGGTGGAAAGGATTCATATGATAACTGGCAACTCCTTCATAGACATTGCCATGACACAAAGACTACCAAAGATGGTAGTCTCGGCAAGAAATCCGGTTGCAACAGCACCGAGCCTAAGCCGCTAGTCCTCCCAGAATGGTACTGGGAAGACGATATGCTGGCAATGAGGTATGTGTGATAAACACCGAGTTACTGAGGAGCCGTGTGAAGCGAAAGTTTCACGCACGGTTTTGGAGAGCGGCGGCTCTCGTGAGGGAGTCGCCGACTTTAATTAATGAACATTTACAGCCTCCTGGATTTTTGGATGAAGGAAGTATGTGACTATCAAAGAAGCAAGAGGAAGTTACGGTTAAAATACAAGGACATCAAGGGAGACAATGACTTCCATGAATATCACAAGTATCTGACTGTATATGCCGACATCGATCTCACTGCTGTACAGGACAGTTACAGACAGCTTGATGGTCTGCGCGAGGTTCGCAATCGATTCATACATCACGGCGGTTACGTTCCAAGCGGTCAAGAGAGCAAGTATTCGTCTATTGAAGGAATATCTGTATCTGCGTTCACATCTCTCATTGCTATCGAGGATAACTACGTATGGGTCACGCTTGAGCATGCAAAGAAGTATCTCCATACAGCAGCAATGGCCTAACCAGGGGCATTGGTGACAAGTTAAGCCTTTAAGGCAGTTGTCAAGGGGATTGGAGAAGAGGCTTGAAGAAAAATTGGTCAGAGCCGCGCTGTTTTTCAGGGAAGGGTGAGACAATTAACTTAACGTTGGGTTTTCGTTGCTGTTTA
>DATNPH010000097.1:0-24524 GCA_036703315.1 Coleofasciculaceae cyanobacterium | reverse complement strand
TATAAAGGAAGTGGCGTACCCATCCAGTAGGTACGCCGCATTTCCTAGTCACAGTAGAGGCGTTTGTGCCGAACGTCTCTACTTCCAACCAGCACGATCCATTATCTTGAGTGCGTCTGGATTGTTCTTACCGAACACAGCCGCCAGGGTCTTCTCGTCGCCCTTGAGTTCACCAAAGCTCTTGACAACCTCATTCGTGGGGACATCTTTAACGATGGGGTATTCATAGTTGCCCTTCGCGAAGATTTCTTGAGCCTCTGGGCTTACCAGGTACTCTAGAAACTGCCTCGCTCCGTCTTTATTAGGAGCAGTTTTCACAACACCGCCACCACTGATGTTAATGTGGGTGCCACGATCTCTCTTATTCGGGAAGAACACCCGGACTTTTTCCGCTATGGCTTTCTCCTCCGGCTTCTTGGAGTTGGCAAGGCGCGCTACGTAGTAGTGATTGGCGATCGCAACATCGCCCACACCATCAGCTACTGCCTTGATTTGGGCTGTATCATTGCCTTCTGGTGGTCGTGCAAAGTTAGCGACAAAGCTACGTACCCATTCTTCAGTCTTCTGGGGACCCAGAGCTTCAAGTAACCACCCCACGAGAGACTGGTTATAGACGTTGCTCGATGAGCGCACAAGAATCTTACCTTTCCATTCAGGCTTGGCAAGATCCTCGTAAGTTGATAGTTGCGAGGGATTGACTTTGTCTTTGTTGTAAATAATGACCCGCGCCCGCTTCGAGAAACCAAACCACATCTTGTCAGGATCTCTAAGACTTGCTGGAACAGCGGCTTCCAGCATGCCTGAATTGGTAGGCTGCAAGATACCAGCTTCTTTGGCTCGCCATAGGTTACCAGCATCAACGGTAATGATTACATCAGCTGGGCTATTAGCACCTTCGCTTTTGATCCGCTCAACCAGTTCTTCAGCTTTAGCCTCGACCAGATTGACTTTAATGCCTGTCTTTTTAGTAAAGCCTTCATACAAGGCATTATCAGTGTCATAGTGGCGTGCCGAATAAAGGTTGATGACTTTTTCCTGTGCCACTCCGGGGGCTGGCTGACTAAAATGCCCCACTGCCATTACAACTAGCGCTGTAAGCGTAGCTAGCAAGACGCGCCTAGTGATTTTCATCTTCTGTTGCTTGTTTAACTCTCGTATTGGTAAATGCTGCCGATACAGTCATCTACCTTCGGTGTATTGTACTGCTAATGCAATTAATTCTTGATTATTAACTGCCACTTTTTCTAATAGGTAACCTGAACTGTTTAGATCAGCCCTTGATACTATTGAAGAATCTTTGTCAATGCTTACAGCCTAATTGTGGTAGATTCGCAGCAGAGGTATTAAAGGCTCAGTCTGCTTAGTGACATCTGCAACGTCCAAAATCTCAGCTGACTAGAGCTGATTGCTTGTATTGGGATAACTGCAATTGCTAAACCGCTTGGAGGGTAGCTAATAGCGAGTTGCGTTTAAAGATAGTAGAGCTACTAGATGCGAGTCTTTAAGACAAACGGGGACGTATCCCATAATGCCGATAGTGCCAGTAATGCCGCAGTATCTTGTCGTGGTCAAAGCACAAGTCAGGTGGAACATCCCAAGCGTGAAAAATTCCTAGATCTTTTGCATCATCAGCAGCTTGGGGTTCGCCTGTTGCTGTAGCGATAAACACAATGCTAAGGGTATGTTGGCGAGGATCACGATTAGGGTCGGAATAGACATGGAATTGTTCTATCAGCTCAACCTGCAAACCAATCTCTTCCTGCGCTTCCCGCACCGCCGCTGTTTCTACTGACTCGCCGTAATCTACAAATCCACCAGGAATCGCCCAGCCAAGAGGGGGATTTTTTCGTTCAATTAAAATAATCGGTCGATGGGGGCGGTCTACTAACTCAATGATGATATCGACAGTGGGAACGGGATTGCGGTAAGTCACAAGCTTAAGTCATTCACTAGTATGAGGTTGACGCACAGGCTGTTCTTAGAAACCCCCAAAGTTTTCCAGCAGCCAGTAACTATACTACCGGAGGATTCTATACTACCTGAGGATTCCATTAAGATAAGGGGAGATTTATTGTTGAGAGCGTTTCCTGAGGTTGCCATCTATGCCATTTCCCCGTTCTAGCGGCATTCTGTTACACCCCACTAGTCTGCCAGGTCGCTATGGAATTGGGGATTTAGGACTGGAGGCTCATCAATTTGTAGATTTTCTGGCTCGGAGTGCTCAGCAGTTGTGGCAGATTTTACCTTTAGGTCCGACGGGCTTTGGCAATTCGCCATACATGTGTTTCTCTGCTATGGCAGGTAACCCCTTGCTGATTAGCCTTGATGTACTTAAAGAAAACAACCTCTTGAGTGAAGATGACTTACGAGAGGTACCAGACTTCCCGTTAGACAAAGTGGACTTTGACCGGGTAATTGCCTGGAAAATGCCTTTGTTACACAAAGCCTGTGGAAATTTTAAGGGGAATGCTAGTCCACTTCAGCAGAAGGAATTTGAAGGGTTTTGCCGGGGCAAAGCCAAATGGCTAGACGACTATGCTCTGTTCATGGCTCTCCTGGAAACCCAGGAAGCTACAACCTGGACTGATTGGCCAGACGAACTACGCCACCGCAAGCCAGAGGCGCTAGAAGAGTGGAATCAGCGCCTAGCGGATCAGATTTTTTTGCAAAAATTCCTGCAATTTGAATTTTTCCGGCAATGGTCTGAGCTTAAGCGCTACGCCAATACTCAAAATATCCGAATCATTGGTGATATTCCGATTTACGTTGCCCACAATAGTTCAGATGTCTGGGAAAATCCAGAGATTTTTAAGCTTGACCCTGAAACCGGTATGCCTAGTGAAATGGCGGGGGTGCCACCCGATTATTTTTCGGAAACGGGTCAGCTATGGGGAAACCCAGTTTACAACTGGGAATATCTGGAATCGACGCGATTTGCTTGGTGGGTTGGGCGTATTCGAGAGATGTTAGCCCATGTTGATCTGATCCGCATCGACCACTTCCGGGGCTTTGAGTCGTTCTGGTCGGTGCCTGCGGGCGAACAGACAGCTATAAATGGCAAGTGGGTTCAAGCTCCTGGCTACGCTCTGTTTGAGACAATTCGAGAGGAGTTGGGTAGCCTACCCATCCTGGCAGAAGATCTGGGCGACATCACTCAAGAAGTACTAGACCTGAGAGATCATTTTGAGTTCCCAGGCATGAATATATTGCACTTTGCTTTTGGAAGTGATGCCCAAAATCGCTACCTGCCATTTAACATGGACGCCAACAGCATGGTCTACACGGGAACCCACGACAACAACACTACAGTTGGCTGGTATAACCAAGCGTCTGACCACGAACGAAGTCGGCTTCATCAGTATCTCGGTTGTACTGGTTCTTATGGAATTGCTTGGGATTTGATCCGTCTGGCTCTGAGTTCTGTTGCTAATCAGGCAATCATTCCTCTTCAGGATGTTTTCAATTTAGGCGCTGATGCTCGCATGAATATGCCTGGGACTCCTGAGGATAACTGGGCTTGGCGCTACCGAGGTGAAGCCTTGACAGAGGACTACAGCAACCGACTCAAAGAGATGGTCTTTATCTACGGTCGCTACAATGACTTTCCAAGAGGAAAAGTTTGATTTGCCTTTTGACTAAGCCATGCAGAAATTTTGTTTACATTGGCATTACTGATACAACTCCACCTGAGCTGCTTCACAACAGCTTTCAGTGGAGGACAGGAAGTGCATACCGCTTAATTTTGGTTGTACCAATACAGATTGTTGTTAGTTTCTAGTTGTTAAAGAGAATTCCGAACAACTAAAAGCTAACAACTCTCCTAAGAGTTAGGGTTAGCAGCAAACGTCAGTTCCTGCACTTCACCAGGAGCACCCATCTGCTTAGCCGTTTGGTCATTAAACTCAACTAGGACTCCTCCAGCATTGCCAGCCCGAACAATCAGTGTTTTATCAGCAACCCAAGTACGCTGCGTTCCTTCTGGTAAGACGCCTTCAAATTCTGTCTTCCCATCTGCTACTACCCGAATCCAGGATTGAGCCTTGAGAGTGACACCCACTTGCACGGGTTTTCCATCTTTACTAACCCGTGTCACTTCAGCAAGTTGAGTTGGCTGTAACTTTTGTTGGGGGTTTCTTGGTTCAGAATGGCTTGGTGCTGGTAATGGGCGTGCTTGCTGCCGATAGTCTTCGACCTTAATCACTTGTACGGCAGAACGACCAACTAGGTAAGATAGACCATTCACCGCACCAATTACTAGAACCACATAGAGCAAGTAAAGATGAATTGGTCGTAATTGAGCTGCTGGTAAGTGCCGCCAGGAAGGTTTGACAAATTGTATACCGGATCCTGTGGGAAAAGCACTGGCAAACTCCGCACCGTTTAAACCTAGCGCCTCAGCAAAGCGCTTGATAAAGCATTTAATGTAAACAGGTTCTGGCAATTGGTCAAGCCGACCTTCTTCAATTGCATTCAGTAGTCGTGCCTGAATTCGAGTTTGAGCTGCAACGTCCTCTAAAGGGATAGACTGTTCGGTGCGGAACTCGCGAAGGCGAGCCCCTAGCTCTTCCAGCTTCTTGACCTGTTCCTGGTGAAAATGGAGTTTATTATCCTTCATACACACTGTACTCCTTGATATCTGCTGGCACGTTTACTGATGTTATGTGAACTAGGTTGTGGAGGAAGCGAATCTCAAAATCTTTAAGCGAGCGGTAGTGACCACTAGGTAGTATCGGCTCACCTTTGAGTTGTAATTTAATTGGACCAATTGCAATACGGTGCAGATGAATCACTGGATAGCTTAGCAGGTCAGCGACACGACGAATCTGCCGATTTCTCCCCTCTGTCAACACAATTTCTAAAAGTGTTTCCTCTGTTTGGCGCTTAAGTAGTCTCACTTGAGCAGGTAAGGTTTTTTTACCCGACAGATTAACACCTTGACGCCAGGTTTGTAGTACTGATTCAGGAGGATGTCCCTGCACCCAAACATGATAAGTCTTTGGAACGTGATGACGAGGATGGGTGAGGTGAAAGGTTAGTGTACCATCATTGGTGAGAAGTAATGCACCCGTGGACTCTGCATCCAAGCGTCCAACCGGATGGATGCCTTGACCCTCTTGAAGAGCCTTGGGCAGTAAATCAAGAACGGTAGGACGGTTTCTAGAATCACGGCAAGTCGAAACTACTCCAGTGGGTTTGTTGAGTAAAAGATAAATAGATTGAGGGCGGTTATGGGATTTTATAGGCTTGCCATCGACTTCGAGCAAGTCAGTTTCTGGATTCGCTTTTTCTCCCAGATGCACCACAACGCCATTACACCGAACCTGCCCAGCTAAGATCATTTTCTCAGCTTGACGCCGTGAGGCAACACCCCACTGCGAAAGAATTTTTTGTACTCTTTCCTCCATGATCCGACTATTATTGAGCTCTTACACCTAGAAAAGGGCAATATGCCATGGGAACTATCTACCGATGGGATCAATCCCTATGATGAACAGGAACGCCAAAGGTTAGAGGCTTACTCATAGCATTGACTTGACTAGACTATGTACAAATATTACAAGAATGGGGATAATTGCAAGTGTTCGACTCTGAAGCCAGAGAACAAAGTAGGAGCGATCGCACAATAACTGACAATTTCAGAATGTTAACATCGTATATCTTTTTTTTGAGGTGCTTTTGTGCTTGAAACGCCAAAAGCCTCGAAGCCGACTAAAAGCCGGATTATCAGCACAGTTTTATCTCCGGCGCTGGGACTGTGGTTGCGATCGCAAGTCGAGCAAGTGGAAGATTTGCAGTTCAAGATCATGGGGGGCGATCGCCAAATCCTTAAGGGTCATATCCCTAGGGTATCGATTGCGGCAAGCCATGCAATCTATCAAGGGCTGCATCTGAGCAATATTCAGCTGGAAGGCTCTGACATTCGCGTTAACCTGGGTCAGGTGATTAAGGGTAAACCCCTGCGTCTTTTAGAACCTGTTCCGATCATGGGTCAGCTGCTACTTCAAAAAAGCGATCTGCAAGCCTCCCTTGAGTCACCGTTGTTATCCAATGCTTTGACCGAGTTCCTAGAGGTATTGCTCGAAACCAATGGAATCACAAAGCTAGGTGAGGACTTAAAACAGCGGCAAATCAGCTGGCAACAAATTGATATTGATGCTGAGCAGGTGACGCTCTGTGGCACTCTGATAGACTCCTTTCTTGGGACAATGCCAGTAGTGATTCGTGCCGGACTCCAACTGGTAACTCCTCAAAAATTGCAACTACACCCCCTCCAGATTGAGATCCCACCAACGTTACCCTTGAGAAGTTTAGATGCCTTCCAGGTAGATTTAGGTCCAGAAGTTGATATCCAGGAACTTACGTTAACTTCAGAACAACTGATGTGTCGCGGACGCTTGAGTGTGCTGCCCTAATCTCTCGGAGAAGATAGGGAATGGGAAATGGGGAACTCGGGGCCCCCTTTGGGGATTAGGGGCAATGGGGAATGGAAAGACTATTCTACGTAGTTTATATATGATTAATTACCAATTACCTGACTTGCTGTTCATCAGCATAGAAACGGTAAAAGAAGTAATCATCTCGAAAGGGCTGATCATCAAAGACATGATAAATAATTCCCCGCTCGATCAGGATTTGCCCTAAAGCGATCGCTTCTTCCCGCGTACAATTTTGTGTCTGCACTAGCCAGTCAACGGCTTCTGAACCAATGAAGCAGACTGGATAAAGATTTAGGTGATCGCGGCGATCTTGGATCTCCACCCCCGCCGATCCCCGCATCTGTGCTACCAATGCGTCAATATCTACTGTTGCCAGTCCTTTCTCTGTCTGAGTCATTACTACAGACTCCTCAGACAAGAATTCTCCAGAAGCTACCGCTAAAGAGTCTTGAGGGCGATGTATATCTGGTGTTGTATCGCTAGCGCTTAATTTGTCTCCATTGGGAGTGTAAAGGATTTTGTCTGGAGACATTGATGCGTATTGCTGACGCCAAGCCGCGATAAACTCATCTAGCTGAGGAGATCGCACATGTAGGTCACGCTGCGGAAATGGCACTTCAATTTTATAACGGCGCAGGCTCGCCTCAATTCGGTAGTAGAGGTCACTCTTGACGCGAGACTGATTTTTTGGTTCTCCAGTCCACACCAAAAGCTCAAAGTTAAGGGCACTATCCCCAAATCCCTCAAACCAAACCTCAGGAGATGGTCTATTGAGCACCTCTGGATGACTCTTGGCGGCTTCCAAGAGTGCTACCTGTACCTGTTCTATTGGGGAGCCATAAGCCACCCCTACCGGAAGCCTGAGGCGAGAAACTGGGTCACCGTGACTCCAGTTGATCACCTCTTTCTCCAAAAAACGGGAATTGGGTACAATAATCGTCACTTGGTCAAGCGTGCGAATTTCTGTGCTGCGTGAACCAATACGTTTCACGATCCCGACTAAGTCGCCCACTTTAATAAAATCCCCTACCTGAATCGGTCGCTCGATCGTGATAATCAAGCCACTGATCAAGTTATTGGTAATATTTTGCACACCGAAGCCAATTCCAACACCTAAGACACTGGCAAGAATGGCAAGGGAGCTCACATCTAAGCCCCAAATTTGCAGCAGCACAATTAGTCCCAAGAACGTGAGGATGTACTGCGTCAGGATAGCAATTACCTCCTGCACCCTCGGTTCAGTGCTAGTTCTGCCCAAGACGTAGGTCTTAAATAGCTGTGTTACAGCGCTGACAGCGAACCATAGCCCAACGGTGAAAGCCAGCAGTAGTAGCAGTTGTAGGGCAGAGTAATTGCTATCACCCAGCCTCAAAACAGGGGAATTGAGGAAGTCGAAGAGCTTATAGCGCCAGCTCCGGGCTTGGGGAAAGATATCAGTAATGTAGAAGGCAATAGCTGCCCACAACCCGGCTTGTAAGCCTAGCAGCGCTAGCTGGAGAAATAATTTTGCAGGCGGTTCCCACAGCTGAAGAGAGGAATTAGGGGAACTCAACCAACGTCTCAATTGATGAGAGGCTAATTTCCCTAACAATCCCAGACTGACGTGAAGAGCGATCGCCCCCAGTAGTACCCCTATACTGAAAAACAGCGCCTGACGGTAATAGGCTGGAGTCCGCTCTAGTTTTCCCTGTCGCAGTGCTTGTTCAATTAATCGCTGCCAAATAGTTGCTTGACGAACGGGGCTCGTGCCTGTAATGACATCCCCCTCAGTCAGAGTTATGAGATCGTGCTCCTCCTGCACGTCTTGGCGCTTGGCTGACCCAGGCGCTACGCTAACACCTGGTCGCGCGCGAATAATAGTTAGCTGGTTTTCCTGAACAACATCAATGTTGACCGCTTTAGGGGATTGCACCTCCTGTTCAAGGATAGTGTTGATAATCTCAGCCCGTTCAGCTGCCGTGAAACTGCCAGAATTTCTTACCATGAACAAGGCTCGACCATCCACGACTACCGGAGCCTCTGCAACCTCCTTGGCTGGGGAAGTCTGTGCTGAACCAGGCGACACCAAAACTAGCAGTAGCGTGAGCACGCTTAGCAACACCAGCAACCAACGACGCTGGACTCGCTTCAACCATTGCCCTAGCGCAGCGCGACGAAATTCCATCAGTTGGAGAAAATTTTTCTTGCCTCCCGCCTCTCGCCCCTTCCTAACTGGTGGATTGTTTCTGCCAAGCTGGTCTAGTGACATTATTTGAATTTTGAATTATTTAGAGCCTATCCGAAAAATTTTGTTAATGATGTTCAGTGATAACCGAGAAAAAGGAGGGGTTCGTCAGCACACGACTTGTTGGTGTTGAAGTTACGGGAACACGGGGACGAGAACGCTCTAGCAGCGTGCTCACTACTATCCAAGCCCCGACACCCATAAACAGCAGAACAAGAGCACCAATCAACCACACCAACAGCTTATTTTTGTGCAGAGGGTTGGGTTGCTGGGGAAAATGCGTCTGCTCACGGTTCTGTTCGGTGACATCATGATCATTTTCCCGCTTCAAAGTAGCAGTAATTTTGTAGGAACCAATCCGCAGCGTATCCTTGCTAGAAAGAGGCTGCTGAATCCCTGGGCGAATCAGTCGTCCATTCAAAAATGTTCCGTTGGTGCTTTGGTCAGTGACATATAGCTGGTGATTCACTACCGTGAGTAGTGCATGAAATCGAGAGATTTGAGTATCGGCTAACTTTAGACGTGAGACAGAGTGTTCTCCCAAGTGTTCGGGCATTTGGTCTAAGTCTCGACCAATCGCGATCGGTGGAGCTAAAAGCGGTCGCTTTAATTCCCCGGTTATTGGATCTTCCCACACTAATTGAACGTACATAGGCTCAGCAGACATGGCATGCCTTCCAGCATCATTCTTCAGGGGAAACTCAACAGTATTAAAGCTGCGTTGGGTCTCGATGCAATTCTATTCCCTAAATTTTGAGTGGTAACTGAAATTATCTAAATTTGGATGGAATCTGGAACCCCGACAGTAGATTTAACATCTATTCGCTATTGAGGCTTGATACCCTTTAACGCAGTTAATTTACTAGCATCTACTACCAAAGCCATCCCAACTTGATCAGGATCATAAAGTAATATAGTCGAAAATACTTATAACAGTAGACACAACAGCGATCGCTCTCTCGCTCCGGGCAAAGCATGGGATTGAACCTTTTACGTTTATTTCAACAGACAGACCCAGACAAACCCCTAGGCGGACGTTACAAAATCATCAGCCAATTAGCGGTGGGCGGATTTGGTCAAACATTTCTGGCACAGGACTTGCACCTGCCGGATCACCCTCAATGTGTTGTCAAACAACTCAAACCCCAAGTCAGTGACGAAGACAGCCTACAAACGGCAAGACGCCTATTTGACATAGAAGCGAGAGTTCTTTATCAACTAGGCAACCACGACCAAATTCCCCGCTTGCTAGCCCACTTTGAGGAAAATCAAGAGTTTTATCTTGCCCAAGAATTAATTGAAGGGGATCCACTCACTAAGGAGCTAGTAGAGGGAAGACCTTGGTCTGAGACGCGAGTTATCAACTTGTTATATGACATTTTGCACGTACTGGTGTTTGTCCATCAGCAAAATGTTATCCACCGTGACATTAAGCCCTCTAACCTAATGCGCCGCCGACACGACAGTAGAATTGTGCTGATTGACTTTGGCGCAGTAAAGCAAGTCAGCACACAGATTGTCAATCCTCAGTCAGGGCAGACGAGAACTATTTCTATAGGCACTCAGGGTTACACCCCCAAAGAACAATTAGGTGGGAATCCCCGCTTTAGCAGTGATGTCTACGCTGTTGGTATTGTTGGTATCCAGGCGTTAATCGGGGTTCATCCCAAGCGCTTCCGTGAAGACCCTCAAACAGGTGAAATCGATTGGCGTTGCCACGCCACACAGGTAAGCCCAGAACTAGCGACGATTTTGGATCAGATGGTGCGCTATGACTTTCGTGTTCGCTACCCAACAGCGGTGGAAGCCTTAGAAGCACTGTGCAGTTTGCCGAGTGCACTCACACAATCTCTACCGTCGCCTAGCCAGCAACAACAATCTCCACCCCCAGTTTCCGAAGGTTCAGGGACTGATCAATTGTCCACCCACATTTGGGTGTCGCCAAACCCCTCAGCTCAACCCAATCCAACTAGCGGAGCAACAGGGTTGGGAACAGATCTATCATCCACAAAAAAGTGGCAACCCGCAGACCCCCCAGCTCAACCTCATCCGACCCCTGAAACAACAGGTTCAGGCAGCGATCAATTACCCACCCATATTTGGGTGCCGCCAGCCTCCGCCGTTCAACCCCAGTCAAGTGCAAGCAGCACCAGTTCAAAAGCTCCCCAGGCTACACCTGAACCAGCCCTCCAATCATCGGAAAGCTCAGTACCCACGATCGCTACACCAAGCTCGCCCCAGAGACAGTCCGTTAAGCTTTGGTTTGTTCTTGCTGCCGTCGCTGTCTTAGGCGCTGTGGGTGGAACCTTTTGGCTGACTAGAACTGTTCTATTCCCTAAACCTGATACTCAAACGGCTGATCGCACTGAGGTACCCGCCGCCAGTCCCACCACAAATCCGACGACCCAACAGCCTCCAGCACCTTCCCCTAGCGGTTCAGCTGCCGCCAGCCCTACGGCAAGCCCTACTGAGAAGTCCACGTCACCTTCCCCCAGCAGTCCAGTTACCGCCAGTCCTACAGTAAGCCCTACCCAACAGACTGCATCCCCTTCTCCTACCAGTTCCACAACCAGTTCTGCTCAAAAGCCGACGACACCTTCCTCTGCCAGTCCACCTGCTACTACCAAAGCATCGCCTGCTCCAGCACAGCCTACTGTAAAATCCCCTCCCCCTCGGAAAGAGCCACCAGTGGCAGAACTCCTGAGCGAAGCCGATCGCTTACGGCAATCAGGACAGTACCAGAAAGCGATCGCCGCCTACGACCAAGTAATCGCCAGTAAGCCGGATGTTGCAGAAGCCTATTGGGGTCGCTGCTACAGCCTGAACTCCATACAGCAGCCAGCAGAAGCGATCGCTTCCTGCAATAAAGCCCTCGAATTTAACCCCAACTATGCAGACGCCTTATGGAGCAAAGGTGCAGCCCTGCAACAGCAGCAGAATCTCTTAGAAGCGCTAAAAAACTACAAGCAAGCGACTGACATCAAACCAAATTTTCCGGAAGCCTGGAATAACCAAGGAGTGGTACTCTTGGCGCTAGGTCGCGCCAGTGAAGCTGTTGGCGCATTTGACAAAGCAACAGCTCTTAAGCCAGATTTTGCCAATGCTTGGGCGAACCGAGGTGCAGCTCTCTGGCAACTTGGACGATTAAGACTGGCGATCGCCTCTCTCGACAAAGCACTCCAAATTCAGCCTGACAACCAAGACGCCCTTAACCTGCGTCAGCAAGCACAAGAAAAATTAGGACAATAAAACATCGTTAAATTGCCACTAACCACTAACCACCAACCACTTGGCTATTCCTCTACTCGGTACCCCAACTCTTCTAAGCGAAGGCGAGACTGCCGCCATTTAGCCTGCACTTTAACAAATAGCTCCAAGTAAACCTTACCAGCAATTAACTTTTGCATTTGTTCGCGGGCGGCACTACCAATGGTTTTGAGCATACTGCCGCCTTTGCCAATCACAATCCCTTTTTGGGATTCGCGCTCAACGTGAATGGTGGCGAGAACACGGGTAATCTTTGGTTCTTCCTCAACCACATCAATCGTGATTGCCACTGAGTGGGGTACTTCCTCGCGAGTCAGCAGCAAAATTTGCTCCCGGATTAATTCCCCCATGATGAAACGTTCTGGCTGGTCAGTCACTAAGTCGGGAGGATAGTAATAGGGACCCGGTTCGAGCTTTTCAATTAACAGTTGCAGTAATGCTTCCAAGCCATCCTCAGTAAGGGCGGAGAATTTTACAATCTGCCAGTTATGCGGTGCTGCAAGTTGCCCATAGCTCTCATCTAGTGTTCTCCCTTTAGTTCCCTGCTCACTGAGGGAGGGTTGTAAATCCGATTTGTTGATGCCCAGAATCACTGGTGTCTGCGTGTGTGTTAGAAGGTCAACAATGTAGCGATCGCCTCCACCAGCTTCTACCGCTCCATCTACCACAAACAGCACCACATCCACCGACTCGATCGCAATCTGGGCATTTTGCACCAACACTTTACCCAGTTGATGATGCGGTTTGTGAATCCCTGGCGTATCTACAAAAATTAGCTGTGCTTCTGGGGTTGTCACAATACCCTGAAGGCGATTGCGGGTTGTTTGCGCCACTGGTGAAGTTATGGCAATTTTTTGCCCTACAAGTTGATTCATCAACGTAGATTTGCCAACATTGGGGCGTCCAATGATGCCGACAAAGCCAGATTTGAATCCTACTGGCGCTTGGGGAATCATCGACCCGTCTGGACTGATGTCTTCTTGGTCGTTATCTAATGCTAAATCTGTGGTGTTGCCGTCTTCCATAGTGTTGGCGTGGCTACAAGATGTCCCATTCCTTAAATCTACTGCTTGAGTGTTTGTATAGTATGGTACCGAATCAAATCTGTGACTTCCTGCATAAATAGGACTAACTCTAGAGATGTGCCGACACCATTTGAAAACTTGCTATATCCCGCTACTGTGGCGGGGTTTCGTTAAATATGCCAATTTAGAAATAAGCTAAACTGGCGACTACAGACTCCAACAATAGGGATGTTTGTCCCTTTAGCATCTACCCACAGGGTTGCTTTTACCAATGATCGATTACTTGATTGAGCCAACAAGCGATGGCTACAAACTCACCGTCTGGGAGCCAGCTCCTATCACTGCCGACCGAGTCAAACCTTTTTTCTTCAAAGCTCACTATATCACCCAATCTCCTCTGGAAGCTTTTAAACTCTTGAAGCTGATTCAGGGAGGACAGACAGGTGTGCGATCGCCTTTGTCTGGTCAGCTAACAAAAGCTATGATGACCATCAGCCTGTGAGCTAGGCGCTGCTACAACTGCATACTTTTCAAGAAACCTGGAGCGCTGAACAGGTGCCGATTACATCACAGATAAAACATACTCTCCTTGATTAACAGCCTGATTCATCGAAATATCAAAAATTAAACCATCTGCCTCAGCACAGATATCGCTTACTATCGGCAAATCTCCATTTTTATTGAAACTAATTAATTGATACAATTGCTGCCCCGCCTTTATTGAACTACCTAAGTCAACTCTCGCTTGAATCATTCCTCCCGTGGGAGCATAGTATTTTTTAATTTGACTCTTGATAGTAAAATTTACTCGATGAGATGCTGTGCTTTCTAAAGGAAAGCCGGGAAGCTTTAAAACACCTTTTTGTGCTAAATAGTTTTTGATACTAAAGGTACCTTTTTTCACCGAGTCTGGATTCATTTGCATACCAGAACCCAGCTCTAATGTCCAGGAGTCGATATCAAACTGAATTTTTTTTCCTAAGTCTGCCAATTTCTTTTCTAAAGCCAACCAGGGCTTCATAAAGGCCTCATCAAAGGCATGCCCGTCATATTCATTCATTAAAATTCCATAGTCAAGTAGAAAAGATTTAGCACTTTCTTCGCGACTTTGGAAGCAATACAGATAGTTAATGGCTTGATTACTAGAACTATGGATATCAATCACATAATTGGCATCCAAGCATAACGATTGCAGTTGATATCGATAACACTCATTGAAGGGTAACCCGCTGGGAGATTGTATTTGTTCCAGTTGTTTTTCAAAAGCAGCTTGGATACGCTCCAGATAATTAGTTCGGATTTCAGCACATTCAATGTTAAGTTGAGATTTAGCAAAAGCTTCTAAATCATCACATTCTTTTTCATAGTCCCAGAAAATTCTGTTCCAGTCTTTACCATCATAGATGTTATAACGACCTGTAGAAAAGAAATGACTACGTTGATTGGTGCTTACGGGATTGCAGACAGGTACAAGCCAAATTTCCCCAGTAAGCTGGGTGTCATCTAAATTCATTAAAAACTCAATTAGCTGCTGAATGACAGCATTGCCAACAATTTCAGCTCCATGTAAATTGGCTTGCAAGTACGCCTTTTTTCCAGGCTTAGCACCGATAAATTTATAGACTTGCAGCGAGAGGCGATCGCCTGAACTTAGGTGCTGAATTGGGATTGTGCAAATAGTCGGAATCATGTAATAATTTTCAGTTTTGAATTTTAAGCCTGAGGCTCAAATTTAGTGTCTTCCAATGTCTGAATTAAGGTTACAACAGAACATGAGATTCAGAATCCTACTGGCTACTGTCGCCCTCCTAGGTTCCCTTTGCGCAGCCTGTTCGAGTGATGAGCATTGTGCTACTGGCGCATTAATGGACATCGCTGACTCCTATGTGAGAGCCGATCAAAACGACCAAGCCCTACAAATTGCCCAGACAATAGATAATTCTGTGATCAAGGCTAATGTTTTGAGTAGGATAGCCGTAAAGTATGGGGAAGCAGGGCAGGAGAATCAGGCGGAGGCACTGTTTACTCAAGCTCTTCAAATGGCTAATAAGATAGAGTCACTTCCTGAAAAAGCGGTTACATTAGAGACGATCGCTACCAGGTATGGAAAAGTTGGGCAAAATGATAAAGCGGCTGAAGTCTTATCTCAAGCCTCACAAGTTGCTAACACAATTGGAGGTGCCTCATTTGTCAAAGACACTGTGATTGAGACAATAGCCGTTCGGTATGCAGAAATTGGAGACTACAATCAGGGAATTGGGCTAGCTAATACAATTGAAGATAGTCTTCCCAAAAGCAGAGCCTTAGCCCGAATAGTTGTTAAGTATGTGGCAGTGGGAAATTATGACGAAGCCCGACAGATAGCTGACACCATAGAGTTTAATGCGTCTAAAGCCAATGCTTTAATAGAGATAGCTAAAAAGACGAAAGAATACGAACAGGCACTCTCAGCTGCCAAAGAAATTGAAAATGAGCAGGCTGAACTTAAAATTAATATCTTAGGTAAGATTTCTCTTCTATACGCAGAAGCTCAACAGAAACAGCAAACTATCGAAGCATTGTCTCAGGCACTTCAGGTCGTAAAGACGACAAAAGATACAGAAACTCAAGTCAGTCAATTGGCTAAAATCGCCCTACTGTATCTAAAGACAGGAAATCAACAGCAAGCGTCTAATATATTTTCTCAGGTACTTCAGGTGGCTGACACAATCGGAAATCCTGAGAAAAAAGCCAATACTTTAGCTAAGGTAGCTGTTGCGTATGCGGATGCTGGACAAAAAAAACAAGCAACTTTAGTTTTTACTCAAGCGCAAAAAGTTGCTCAAACCATAGAGAATGATGAAAACAAAAACAATACTTTAGTAAGGCTTGCGATCGCCTCTACAAAAATTAAACCTTATGACCAAGTGCTTCAGCTTACCCAAACATTAAGGGATACCAGGGTTCAATCGTCGGCACTGATTCAAATTGCTAATGATTATGTACAAGCCGGGCACAGAGACCTGGCAGCTAAGGTTTTAACTCAAGTACTTCAGAACGTTCAAACTTTAGAAGATACTGATGACAAAGACCAGAAGTTAGATCAGATTGCTGTCCAGTATGCAAAAATCACACAGTACGAGCAAGCGATCGCAGTAGCTAAAAAAATCAGAACTACAAACAACGGCTCTCCTAAAGCCTCAGTCTTAGCTAAGATAGCGAATTCTTATGTAGAAGCGGGACAAAAGGATAAAGCGATGGAAGTTTTGTCTCAAGCTTTACAGGTGGCTAAAGGCACAAAGTGTTTGTAGCGCCACGGTAGCTATCCTCTTGAAGATTAACATTCCAACCCCAAAAACTGGGCAGCATTCAGTCAATTAGCAAATCTTAGGACTTACGCAGCGTAACGCCAGGACAAGAATTTGAAATGCTAGGCTGATGCCTCGCCTCACTAACGCTATGGCTCAGAATGACGTAATTTCGTAGTCAATGCGTAAGTCCTAATCTGAGAAGGAACTGGGCACCCCAAATCAAAATTACTAGCGAGCCGACTCTACTTTTTACTAGTTGAAACTTCCAAGGCTTTTTGACTAGGAGCTTCACAAGGGATTTCTATCAATTTTTGCTTGCCTCGCTGCCGCTTATCTTGTAGGGTTTCAGCATAAGGTCGATGACAGCGACGACACTCGGTGTATTGAGTGAACTCTGGCGACACGATGAAATCGTGTCTGGAGAAAAAACAAATGAAGAATTCCATCGTGTGTATCAATCTCATTGCAATTCTATCCTTGTGGTAAATTACTAGACTGCTCTGGTAGAATTGCTCCCCTCAATACCTGCTTCACCTACTTCCTTAACGGGATGTTAGCCTTCTGAACTTTTACGTGGAATACACGGATACCATTACTGCCAACAATCGCCAGCTTCCTCTCGTGACTCTGACTGGTGTCATCCTGAACTAGAGCCCGGAAGAGGCGGATGCCATTACTGCCAACTTGGTAGGCAAAATTCTCAAAATCTTCGTTATCCATTTCAAGGACAATGCCACTTGTTTCAGGGCTTTTACCCTGAACTCTCTTGTCCAAGATTGTGGTGATGTACCCCTGCAAGCACTTAGCTTCTTCATCATCAAGGTGAATGCAATTAAGCCTATGGATTAGACGGCTTTGCTCACCTTTCGTACAAGTAGATTTGAACGACTTGTTTTTAGTTTTCATCCCGCTTAGAAAGCGGTTTATCGAATGGCGTACACTCAAAAAAAACATGAGATTTGAATTTAAGTAAAGTTTTTGTTCAAGCCTCCATTCAAGAATGGAAAATTTTTAGAGCTTGTTGCACAGGACTGTGCCGCTTTTTCAATTGACTACTTTTAGCCGATAGATGTTGCCGCCTAAAAGGCATCTTCTTATTAAAGAATTTAAAGAAAAACTCAGAGTCCTGTCTTCTTGCTATCGACTGAGCTTTTAAATACCTAATTCGGCAGATGCTTATTTTGTTTTAGTTTGATAATTTATGCAGCTGCATTTATAGGAGTAATATTATGTCTTTGGTAGATATTTAAAATCTTTATTGAAAAGAAAAAACTCACTGGTATAACTCAGTGAGACAATTTTGACACTCGTTTTTGTAATATCTATCATCATAGAAATCTGCACCCATTAAACACATCACCCCAAGGTCATAACTTGACCCATGAGTACAGTCGTTACAGAAATTTTATTTCATCCCCTGAGGGGAGAGGTGGCTGTGAGGCTGCCAGTGTAGGCGTTTAGTCTAGTCGGAGAGTGGGCATAGCGCCCTGAGTACTAACTAGCGAAGTTAGCTAAGCATTAACTTCTACAAGTTGTCGTCCTAATTAGCGCAGCTGACTAAGTACTAGCTCCTACGAGTTCCCGGAAAGACTAGAACATTATCTGATGAAAGACCTCAACAGCCCATGTCTCGCCATGTCTCGAAAATAAAATGTATTTTAAATTTTTGACTTTTAACGTTTGAGTTTTGCTTAACTGGATGCACTCTTGTATTTAGAGATAGAATGACCGCTCACCACTTCAAAAAGGCTGCATCAGAACCCTGTTCTCGCCGAATCTTCCCATCTTTCTCAAACCAGTCAATTACCTGCTGATGCGTTAATTCCTCAATTGCAATGCCAGTATCTTTAGCAATGTGCTGCAACAGCCTAAGGGATGAAATTGTCAATCGAGTTAAAAACTTTTCATGAGCAGACAGCAACGCTTTATCTACATCGGCTGACTCTTCAAGCGTTAAAAATTGCGTTGTTGGTTGCGGTGACTCTACCATAAATATATCTTATATTTGAGTATCTCTAATTGTCCGGGTAACAAGCGATCGCTAGAGAAGCCTCACAAACAAATGGTCTATCTTGCCCTAGCCAGCGATTTGATCAAGTAGCCACACTGGTGCTCTCCCTGATTAATCCAGTGTGTGCGTTCCACTGTACAATCTGGCAACACTGCCGCAAACATTTCCAATTCATGTCCACACACGCTTGGGAAAGATTCAGCGACGTTGGAAATCGCGCAGTTGTGCTCTGTCAACATAAACTGATGATCGGCACTATTATTTAATCGCTGGGATTCTAGAGCATACCACTCGGTCATATAGCCTTCTGCTCGGCGGAGTTCTACCAGTTTAGCAACACGCTCTTGCACAGAACCCGTGCCAACGCGAGTGCGATAGGCTTGCGCTTTCCGCTGCCATTGTTGACGCAAAATAGAGCTAGCCTGCTCCTGTCCTAGGGTTTCGGTGAGAGTGTCTAGCAGAGAAACGGCAAATTCGTCATAGCGATTGGGGAAGCGATCGCGCCCTTTGCGACTAAGGTTATAGACATGCTGAGGACGCCCCATCCCGCCCTGCACTGATTTATACTCTATGAGTCCTTCTGTCTCCAAATCCTTAAGATGACGCCGAATCGCTTGGGCGCTAATCTCTAGGGTTTCGGCCAACTCCTGCGCTGTCGCTTGATCCTGTCTCAGTAAATATTGCAAGATATCTTGCTTGGTGGACGGTTGCTGAGTAATCGTCATTGGCTGTCTGTGTAATCTATGCTGAAAGGCGAATCGCGGAAATTAAGCTTGACTTTGACAACATTTTTGTTGTTAATATATCTTACAATATAGTTAAACAACAAAGATGTTGTTTTAGTATTCGTTACCTAATGCCCGCCAGTGGTTGCCGCAGCTTGACGCTTGCCATCATCCACCTGCCATCTTGAAGATTCGTCTAGAACACGAGAGAACACTGAATCAATGACTGCCACCGTCAAGACTTTAGTCAACCAGCCTTACAAGTACGGCTTTGTCACTGACATTGAAGCCGATACGATTCCTCGCGGACTCAACGAGGATGTCATCCGCCTGATCTCCACTAAGAAGAACGAGCCGGAGTTCATGCTAGAGTTTCGCCTCAAAGCTTATCGGCAATGGTTGAAGATGACGGAGCCAACTTGGCCCCACGTTACCTATACTCCTATTAATTATCAGGACATCATCTACTACTCGGCACCGAAGAAAAAGAAAGAAACGCTAAACAGCCTCGATGAAGTTGATCCAGCACTGCTGGAAACCTTTGAGAAGTTAGGCATTCCTCTTTCCGAGCAAAAGCGGCTGTCGAACGTTGCAGTGGATGCCATCTTTGACAGTGTCTCCATTGCCACGACATTTAAAGAAAAGCTGGCGAAAGAAGGCGTTATTTTCTGCTCAATCTCCGAAGCGCTGCAAGAGCACCCAGAGTTAATCAAGAAGTACCTCGGCAGTGTTGTACCCGTAGCAGACAACTACTTCGCTGCCCTTAACGCCGCCGTCTTCAGTGATGGTTCCTTTGTCTTTGTTCCCAAAGGCGTAAAATGCCCCATGGAACTGTCAACCTATTTCCGGATTAATAGCGGAGACACTGGACAGTTTGAGCGCACCCTGATTATTGCTGAAGAAGGTAGTTCTGTCAGCTACCTCGAAGGTTGTACCGCACCGATGTACGACACCAATCAGTTGCACGCCGCCGTCGTGGAACTCGTTGCCCTCGACAACGCGGAAATTAAGTACTCCACCGTGCAGAACTGGTACGCCGGCGATGTCAATGGGAAAGGTGGCATTTACAACTTTGTCACCAAGCGGGGGCTGTGCCAAGGTGTCAACTCCAAGATTTCCTGGACGCAGGTAGAAACCGGTTCCGCGATTACCTGGAAGTATCCCAGCTGTGTCCTAGTAGGCGATAATTCTGTTGGTGAGTTTTACTCCGTAGCGCTAACCAATAACAAGCAGCAAGCTGACACTGGCACCAAGATGGTGCATATCGGTAAGAATACCCGCAGCACGATTATTTCTAAGGGCATTTCCGCTGGCAATTCCAAGAATAGCTATCGCGGCTTGGTGAAAGTTGGTCCCAAAGCAGAAGGCGCACGGAATTACTCTCAGTGTGACTCAATGCTGATTGGCGATACAGCTCAGGCGAATACCTTCCCTTACATCCAAGTGCAGAACAACGCTGCCAAGGTCGAACACGAAGCCTCTACCTCCAAAATTGGAGAAGATCAGTTGTTCTACTTCACACAGCGAGGTATTTCAGCAGAGGATGCTGTATCTATGATGGTCAGCGGCTTCTGTAAGGATGTCTTCAATAACCTGCCGATGGAGTTTGCTGCTGAAGCAGATAAGTTACTAAGCCTGAAGCTAGAAGGCACAGTTGGGTAATTGCTAATTGCTAATAGCTAATTGTTGTTAGCCATTGACCATTAGCTATTGGCAGTTAGCCATGAATAAGAGGTAAGGAATGATTATTGAAAATAGCGAAGTTATATTGTCTGTCCGCAATTTAACGGCAGATGTTGATGGAAATCAGATTCTTAAAGGATTAAATCTGGATGTGAAGGCGGGAGAAATTCACGCCGTCATGGGACCGAATGGTTCTGGAAAAAGCACATTTTCCAAAGTTTTAGCGGGTCATCCGGCTTACGAAGTCACGGGAGGCGAGATAATTTTCCAGGGGCAAAATCTACTGGAGATGGAGCCAGAAGAACGGGCACTTATGGGTGTTTTTCTGGCGTTCCAGTATCCCTTAGAAATTCCAGGCGTCAGTAATTTAGATTTCTTGCGAGTGGCTTACAACTCCCGCCGCAAGCACCAGGGATTAGAGGAAATTGATACTTTTGATTTTGAAGACTTAATACAGGAAAAGCTGGACATTGTCAAAATGGATCCCAGTTTTCTGGAACGTAGTTTGAATGAGGGCTTCTCTGGGGGTGAGAAGAAGCGGAATGAGATTCTCCAGATGGCGCTACTAGAGCCGAAGTTGGCAATCTTAGATGAAACGGATTCGGGTTTAGATATTGACGCCTTAAAGATTGTTGCTAATGGAGTTAACCAGCTGACGAGTCCAGAGAACGCTACGATTTTGATTACTCACTACCAGCGTCTTCTTAATTACATTGAGCCAGATTTTGTGCATGTGATGGCAGACGGTCGTATCCTCACGACTGGTGGTAAAGATCTGGCGCTAGAATTGGAAGCCCGTGGCTATGACTGGATAGTAGAAGAAAAAGTAGCTGAGGTGGGAGCACGATGACGATTCAAGTTTCTCCCAATACGATTCCTAACCCGGAACAGTTGGGTTTAACCTCGGCATCTGACGTTGGAGATGCGTATCTCACAGGGTTATTAAGTCAGTGCCAAACGCTAAATTTACAAGTCATTGACCCGGAAATAGTGGGGTTGGTGCAACAGTTGCGCGATCGCGCCTCTATGTGGGTCAATAAACTGACTATCCCCAGCAAGCGGGATGAAGAATGGCGCTTTACGGATTTATCGCCTCTAGTAGCAGTTAACTTTCAGACGCCTGACACATTTGATGTGTCCCAGTCAGCCGTGGTTAAATTTAACTCAGCCGAAGCGCCGATTCGATTAGTATTTGTCAACGGAGTGTATGCCCCGCAACTCTCAGCAGTTGCTGACTTACCCGAGGGGTTAGTTGTTACTAATTTGGCTCAGTTGCCTGTAACTCACCGCTCGAAGGTTAGTAACTATCTCGCTCAGCAACAAGGTGCTCCAACAGAAGTTTTCACGGCGCTTAATACAGCTGGTTTAACCGATGCCGCTGTTATTTGGGTGGCGAGAAATCAGCAAGTGGAGACGCCAATCCAGCTTCTATTCATTTCTACAACCAGCCAGATGCCCACAGTATCTCAGCCGCGTTGTCTGGTGGTAGCCGAAGCGGGTAGTCAACTGACTTTAATTGAGAATTATCAGGCAGTGGGTGAAGGTGTTTATTTCACCAATGCCGTTACAGAAATCTTCCTAGAGGAAAACGCTCAAGTTAGCCATAGTAGGATTGAGCAGGAGAGTAAGACAGCCTTTCATATTGGTAAAAGTGCGATCGCTCAAGCGCGTGATAGCCGCTATACCTGCAATGCCATCAGCTTTGGTTCCAAACTATCGCGCCACAACTTAGAGGTTTTGCAAACCGGCGAGCAAACTGAAACAACGCTCAATGGTCTGACGCTAATTGCTGGGGAACAGTTGGCAGATACTCACAGTGTCATAGCCTACACGAAGCCCTACGGCACCAGCAATCAGTTACATAAATGTATTGTCTCTGACAAAGCTCATGCCGTCTTTAATGGTAAAGTTTTGGTGCCACAAGCCGCTCAGCTGACCAATGCCGGTCAATTAAATCGTAATTTGCTTGTGTCTCCCAAAGCTCGCGTTGATACCAAGCCCCAACTGGAAATCACAGCTGATAACGTCAAATGCTCTCATGGTGCTACGGTTAGCCAACTGGAAGCAGATGAAGTCTTTTACCTGCAAAGCCGTGGGCTCAATGAAACAGACGCTCGCAATCTGTTGATTGACGCCTTTGCTGCCGAAATTATCAACCAACTGCCAGTAGCCTCCCTACGACAGCAGCTATCCCAGTCGGTACGAGAGATCTCTCACTGATTGGCACCGCCTTCCAAATGCTTGCCTGTGTTAGGGCAGGGGCTTCTCTGTTAACTCCAACGTCCATTGCATCTTGGCGTCAGCCACAGTTCACATTCAGCACCCAGCACAAAAATGACTTTCACTCAAGAAAGAACTCTTGCCGAAACAATCCGCGCTGACTTCCCAATTTTGCATCAGGAAGTCCATGGCAAACCCTTGGTGTATCTCGATAATGCCGCCACCTCTCAAAAGCCGTTAGCGGTGTTAGACAGTCTGCGCCACTACTATGAGCGAGACAATGCTAACGTCCATCGAGGCGCTCATACGCTTAGTGTGAGAGCCACAGAAAGCTATGAAGGAGCACGGGACAAAGTTGCCAGCTTTATTAATGCTGCATCAAGGCAAGAGATAGTCTTCACCCGCAATGCTAGTGAAGCGATTAACTTAGTGGCTTACAGCTGGGGATTGAATACCTTGCAGCGAGGAGATGAGATTATCCTCACTGTAATGGAACACCACAGCAATATCATTCCCTGGCAGCTGATTGCTCAGAAAACGGGTGCAGTGATCAAGTATGTGAACCTGACTGAGACTGAGGAGTTTGACTTAGAGCATTTCCAGCAGCTAATTTCTGAGAAGACCAAGCTGGTGAGCGTAGTTCATGTCTCTAATACCTTGGGTTGTATTAGCCCGGTGCAAGAGATTATTGCGATCGCGCACCGTCACGGAGCAAAGGTACTAATCGATGCTTGTCAGAGTATCCCTCATATGCCTGTTGATGTTCAGGCAATGGGCTGTGACTGGTTAGTCGCATCTGGTCACAAAATGTGCGCTCCTACTGGTATTGGCTTTTTGTATGGCAAACTTGACCTGTTGGAGGCAATGCCTCCTTTCATGGGTGGCGGCGAGATGATTGCCGAAGTTTTCCTCGATCGCTCGACGTATGCCAGTTTGCCCCACAAATTTGAAGCTGGGACACCCGCAATTGGGGAAGCTATAGCTTTAGGTGCAGCCGTAGACTACCTGGCACAGATAGGCATGGACAAAATCAACGCCTATGAAGAAGAACTAACCGCCTATCTCTTCAAGCAACTGCGCGGTGTTCCTGACATTAGAGTGTATGGTCCACAACCCAAGGCAAATGGTCAAGGTAGGGCAGCACTAGCGGCGTTTACAGTGCCCGGACTCGACTCCAGCGACGTGTCTACCCTGCTGGATAATGAAGGCATTGCCATCCGTTCAGGTCATCACTGCACTCAACCTCTACACCGAATCCTTGGTGTAGCAGGTACGGCACGGGCGAGTTTGTACTTCTACAATACCCGCGAAGAAATTGACGCCTTCATTGCTGCCCTGAAAGATACCATCGACTTTTTCGGCAGCATTTTGGGTTAAGTACAGGAAAATGTAGGCTTTCGTAGGATGGGCATTGCTAGCCCTGTCAAGGTGAAGAAAATTTGTGCATTTTAGCCCCCCAGCCCCCCATTCTGGTAGGCTGATTCATTCTCGCAAAGCCAGAGTCCGCCAGGGGTTAAAACCCCTGTCTCATAGAATCAAGTCCTCTCAAGAGGACTGAAAATCACTATTTGAGTCGTCTAAAGACGACTTTGGCTATTAGCCCGGAGTTTAAACTCCGGGCGGGTTTCGGGAAAACGAATCA
>DATNPH010000090.1:0-15530 GCA_036703315.1 Coleofasciculaceae cyanobacterium | reverse complement strand
GGGGCTGTCTACGCTACCCTTTATTCTCAACATGGTGAGTTCCTGGATTCGGGGCGATAAAGTGGGCAACAATCCCTGGCGGGCATACGGCTTAGAGTGGCTCACCTCTTCACCGCCCACAGTAGAAAACTTTGAAGAAACGCCAATTGTGGTTTCGCGTCCCTACGGCTACGGTAGCAACGAACCATTGGTTGGGAATGTTCCCAATCCTGGGTTGACGGAATTTCCTGAATCTTTTACTCAGCAGCAACCATCATGACAGCAGAAAGAGCAATCGCACAAGACGTTGAAGCTAACGTTCGACAGCACCAGGAGCATGACGAAGCAGGAAACAGCAAATTTGGCTTTATCGTTTTTCTGCTGTCGGAAAGTGTCATCTTCCTGAGCTTCTTTGCGGGTTACATTGTCTACAAAACCACCAGCCCGGACTGGTATCCACCAGAGGTTACTGGCTTGCAAACCAGAGAGCCACTGATTAATACAATCGTGCTGGTATCCAGTAGTTTTGTAATCTACGTGGCTGAGCGTTATTTACACGATAAAAAACTGTGGGGCTTTCGCCTATTTCTATTAGCCACTATGGCGATGGGTAGCTATTTCCTATGGGGTCAAGCTGTGGAATGGCGTGGTTTACCCTTTACCTACCAGTCAGGTTTGTTCGGCGGCACGTTCTTTTTATTAACTGGATTTCATGGCTTGCATGTTCTCACCGGAATTCTGCTGCAAACCTTGATGTTGGGGCGATCGTTTATTCCCGGTAACTATGACAACGGTTTCTTTGGTGTTGAAGCAACATCTTTATTCTGGCACTTTGTCGATGTCATTTGGATTGTGTTGTACACACTCATTTATGTTTGGCAGTGAGTGAAGGCAGGAGAAAAAAGGCAGAGGGTAGAAGGCAGGAGGCAGAGGGTAGAAGGTGGAAGGAGATTAGGTAGGAAGGCATAAATAAAGATAACTATGTAAAGAAAGACAAACGATGTTCAAATCCTCTTCCCTTCTGCCCTCTACCCTTTGCCTTCTGCCTTGACTCAATAACAAATATTGATGACCACCTACTTAGGTATGTGATTTGAGTTTGTTGATGGTTGTGACTAAAATTTTTTGCATTTCTTCAACATCGTTTAGGAGGGTAATGAATTTTGAACCTTGAGCTAGAGCAACTTGTTGGGCAATGATCAATTGTGTGTCGAGTTCTCGCAAGAACCCCAAAGCAATGTGTAGAAATTGAACATATTCTTGTTTGGTTTTCCTGCCATATCCTTCCGCAATATTGGACGGAACTGAAACAGATGCTCGTCTGATTTGACTGGTTAAACCATAGACTTCCGATCGCGGAAAGCTATGCGTCAGCTTGTAAAACTTAACCGCCAACTCCACTCCCTTCTTCCAAATAAACTGCTCCCTATGACTCATCACTAATATCCAAGTAACATCCTATTTCTAGTCTTCCCGCTACCTACCACCTTCTACCACCTTCCACCACCTTCCACCTCCTGCCCTCTGCCCCCTACCTTCTGCCTCCTACCGCCCTCTGCCCTCTGCCTTTTACCACCTTCTGCCTTCTGCCCTCTGCCTTCCCTTATCCCCTACCCCTAACAGGAGACTCCTATGATAATTGATGACCAATACTATGACGTAATTATTGTTGGCACGGGTGCAGGTGGCGGGACGCTGGCGCGGAAGCTGGCACCAACTGGTAAGAAGATCTTGCTGCTAGATAGAGGAGAACTAATCTATCGCGAAAGCTCAGAGTTGGTCGATACAGAAGTTTTTAAGAAAGAGCAATTTCATGCCCCTGAATCCTGGCAGGACAATACAGGAGAGCCGTTTTATCCACAAACGTATTATGCGGTTGGTGGCAATACAAAAATCTGGAATGGCGTTTTGCAAAGAATGCGCGAACGTGACTTTGAGCAAGTGCAGCATCAGAGTGGGGTTTCTCCCGCATGGGCGTTGAAATATCAGGACTTTGAGCCTTACTACACAGAAGCCGAGAAGCTGTATCAAGTACACGGTAAAGTTGCAGATGACCCCACCGAGCCAGCCCATAGTGAAGCCTATCCGTTTCCAGAAGTTGCCCATGAACCGATGCTGCAACGCATTGGCGATACTCTTTCTAAGCAGGGGTTGCATCCCGTTCATTTACCGCTAGGGTTGGGAGATCAGGGCAGAACCGATGCTGAAGACACTGGAGTTAGCCCAGTCCTCAAAAGCGAAAATGTGATGCTCAAAACTTCTGCCAAAGTCGTTTGTCTGCATACCAATCCATCCGGTTCAGAGATCAAGGCGGTTGAGGCAAAAATTGGGGAACAGTCCTATTTGTTTTTAGGCGATATTGTGGTGCTTGCCTGTGGTGCCGTGAATTCGGCGGCATTGCTGCTGCGATCTGCTAACGAAAAACACCCCAATGGGATTGCAAATGGCTCTAATCAGGTGGGGCGAAATTTGATGAAACAACTGCTGTCGGTTGTGGTGCAGTTAACCTCTAGCGCTAATTCTGCGTCATTTTCCCGCACATTAGGGCTAAATGATTTTTATTGGGGAGACAAAAATTTTCCGTATCCGATGGGTCATGTGCAAAACTCTGGCGGTATTTTTCAAGATGTCATTTTTGCAGAAGCCCCCCCTGTTTTATCAGCATTGTCTAGACTTATGCCAAATTTTGGCTTGCGGCAGTTGGCAACCCATTCAATCGGTTGGTGGCTGAAAACGGAAGACTTGCCCCATCCCGACAATCGCGTTCGCTATGTGGGAGACAAACTGCGAATTGATTACACGGCGAATAATGTAGAAGCGCACGATCGCTTAGTATATCGTTGGGTTGATGTCTTGAAAAGCGTTGAGCAGTCTCAGCCCAATGTATTTAACCGCACAACCCATCCTCGCAGTGATATGCCTGTACAGGTCGTTGCTCATCAGTGCGGTACCTGTCGGTTGGGAGAAGACCCAGCGACTTCTGTGTTGGATCTGAACTGTCGTGCCCACGACGTGCATAATCTGTATGTGGTAGACAGCAGTTTTTTCCCATCTCATGCCAGTGTGAGTCCCGGCTTAACGGTTATTGCCAATGCGTTGCGCGTGGGCGATCGCTTAATCGAGCAGTTGCAGTAAGGCGTTCATTACCTGGGTGATTGAGATATTGGGCGATCGCTTTTTGGATGGATGGGGGGAGAGTGCGATCGCTTCCTCGTTTCTGGGAGTCAAACCCTACTCTCCTGACAATCGCAGAACATCACTGATGATTTTGTCACTCAACCACATACCTTTACTGCGAAGCATGTTAATAACTGGTGCTACGGCTGAGAGATATCCTGACTGTTTGGCTTTTACCAATACACCAAGAGTGCCTGTGTATTTTAATCCATACAAATCAGCGATTCGTCGCGCCAAGCTATCATCAAAAACCAGCAAGCTACCGGGGTTTTCTAAACCCAAAGCAATCACCTCAGCCTCGCCTTGTCCTAAATCGATGACAGTAGGGATAATTGTTGCTGATGCAACTGGGCGAATTTGAATCCATTCGATAGAGTTGACTTCTGGCACATTAACTCGGAAGCATCCCAATTTGGCAAATTCCCCACAGACTAGAAGTCTGGGGCTACACAAACAAAGCCTGCCGCCGCAGGCTCAATTGAGTCCGCGTAGGCGGACTTCGTCTTTATAGCCGCGATTTCCAATCGCCAAGTATTTTTGCAAAATTGGGATGCACCTCATCAACCCCTTGCCGTTTGCCAGTTTCTAGTTCTTGCGGAACTGCTGGCGGTACTGTAATCGTGCTGTAGAGTTGTTGCAGTAATTCTAGACAGTTTACCTGGTAAAGATAGAGCAGTGGAGATGTGTTGACAATGACCAGAGTTTCAGGCATTGTTGACATCCTGCTCTAGTTGTTCAGTTGTTAAGGAGAAGGGGGATACCTGATAACGCCCCAGTAGCATCAGGAATTCCACTCGTGACATATCCGCCAATTGAGCAGCGCGTCCTGATGATAATTTACCCAGTTCAAACAGCTTTACCGCCGCCAAGATACGGAGTTCTCTTGAAATTGTTTCGGGTGTTTCTTTAAGGCTGATTAACACTTCTTCAGGAATCTCGATTTGAACTGTACTCATTTTTGATAGCTCACTGTTAAGAATAGATTCAATGTCAATTATTTTGGTGGCTGCTTGCTGCGCTCGCGTTTTGGATGGATGAGGGGAGGGGAGCATCCCGTTTTTGCAAAAGTACCTGGCGATTGGAAATCGCGGCTACACAAACGATGTCCGCCTGCGCGGACTGTCTTAAAACCCTTGCCTTGCGGGTTTAGTTTGTATAGCCTCAGACTTCTAGTCTGTAGGCAATTTGCAACTTTGGGATGCACCCGAGGGGAGAGTGCGATCGCGTCCTCTTTTCTGGGAGACAAACCTTACTCTCCTGATACTTGGTGAAGATAGAGCAGTGGCGATGTGTTAACAGCAGCAGTTTCTATAGTAATTTTCTCGCTGCTCTAACACGAACTGTGGATTGCCATGTATTATTCCATCTCCACACATAGAATACATCGTAGTTTTTTTCATCAACGTATTTGCATCCCATCCAATGGTAATCATCTCTTGCTCGTAAAAATATTGCTGCCTTGACGCGAATATCATCATGCCACGTATCATCGCTTTTCCATATTTGGAAGCAATGATGATTTACGCTATCGAGTTTACGGAATTTCATCCAGTGTTGGTCGTCTTTGCCCTGTAACATCATTGCTTTCTGAGCAACAATTGTGCCATTTTTAATTTCATTTTTAAGTGACTCAACTTCAGACTGAGCGGTATTAGCTGCGTCTTGAGCTGCCTTAACTTCAAACTGAGCAGAATTAGTTATTTCTTGAGCTTCGCTTACTATATTCTCTAGTTTTTCAAGGCGTTGATTGGTATGATGAAGGTCTGCTTTAGTCTTTTGAAGTTCTTCTTTAGTAGTCTCTAGCTCTGCTTTTAAATTTGCATGAGAATCTTGAAGCTCTCTCAATGCCTCTAGTTCTGCCTGAAACTCTTCTCGTGCCTTTCTTAGTTCTGCGATCGCTCTTTCGTAATATCCTAGCGGCGTTTTCCACTCATTAGTACCAGATTTAGTCATAACAAATGCTTTCAAAATGCAAAGTAAAAATTTCAACCGTAATCGATTGTGAACTAAACCTACAAGTTTTTTCAATCCTAGAAAAGGAACTTGAGCCTATGATACTTCCTTCGCTTATCGCCCAAACAGCTTCAATATCTGCCTCAATCGTGTGTAGTTCTCTTTGACCCACATTAGCTCTATAAGAGGGAGATTATTAGCGACTCTTTCGACAGTTACCAGATACTCCTTCATTCTGTTAATTTCTGCTTTAATAACCTGTATTTCTGTTTGAGAAACATCAGCCCCAGTTTCGACATACTCTACTCTAGCCTGAGCTTCAATGGCAGTCTTTCGGGTAGTTGTAAGGTCATCGTTTGTAGCTTGAAGTTCTGCTTTAAGTGACTGTATTTCTAGTTGAAGAAAGTCAATATCTGCTTTTAATTTTGGTAGCTCAATCATAGAAGCCTGCATCTCTTTCAGGCTTTGTAACTCTACCTGAAACTCTTCTCGCGTCTTTCTTAATTCTGCGATCGCTCTTTCGTAATACCCTAGCGGCGTTTTCCAATCATTAGCACCAGCTTTACTCATAAAAGACCTCTCCTGCCAAAAATCGCTGTGGCTTTTCATGTTCTAGCACAAGAGAATCTGTATAGTTATAGCTTTTCATTGTGTCGTGCCAAAATTCACAAAGCACACCATACTTGAGCCAGTCTTGAATAGCTCTCCTTTTCAACTCTGGAGATTTTTTTACTAAAGCAGCCATCATCGCTGCATTTTGTTGAAGTTGTCCGTAAATCTTCAGTACTTCGTCAATAGAAGTGTTCTCATTTAATTTGCTTAGTTCATAGCACTCGTTGAGTTCATATAGCTCAATATCCGAAAGCCTAGCACCAGGCTTAAGTCCTATTTTTAGCCTCTGTCTACATTTATCAAAAGGATTTGGCAAAGCATGAGCCAAATACCTTCTTAATTCATTCCGAATTAGTTCAAGTTTTCCATCTATAGCTTCGTCTATTTTGTCAACAATCTGATTTGCATCTTGAAATAATTTTTCTTCTAAGCCATTGATTTCTGCTAAGGTATTATTAGTAATTTCTTGAGTTGAGTTTAAGCACTGCATTACTGCTAGCGAAATTTGGTTAATTCGATTTTCTAAATAGATATCCGTTTGCCCAATAGTTTCTCTTACATCCCTAAGTGCTGTCTCACGTACTTGATCGATTTTTTCCAAGTTATGCCTAACTTTTTCATCGGCATTATCAAGCAGAGAGTCAATATCAGCTTTAATCTTATTTTCTAATTTGTCCGTGTCATCTATCGCTTGTTTAATCCTTTTTGTAGCAATGTAGTCTAGCTTGTCAGCTAAGGGGTAAAGCTTTTCATCAAACAAATCACCAATCTCTTTGCCAGTCGATTTCACAAAATCCCGTGAAACTTCTTTGGCAGAACGCTCTAATTTTTTAACCAGACCTTTAAACAAGAAATTCAACATCTCATCCTATCTTTTTACTGTTAATTTAATACCAGTTCTCTTCTTTTTGGTTTTTGCTGTCTATTTTGGCTCTTTCCCTGATTGCTTCCTCTGCTATGCGACTGGATGTCCCGGCAGCAGTTGGACAACATATGGCAGACGTGCAGACAGGCTAAAGCTTGTTCGGCTGTTGGATCAATGGTCGATTCCTCAATTGTGGCATGGGTACAGTTTTTTCCCATCTCATGCCAGTGTGAGTCTCGGATTAACAGCCATTGCCAATGCTTTGCGAGTGGGTGATCGCTTAATCGAGCAGCTAGTAAAGATAGAGCAGTGGTGATGTGTTGACAATGACCAGAGTTTCAGGCTTTGTTGACATCCTGCTCTAGTTGCTCAGTTGTTAAGGAGAAGGGAGATACCTAATAACGCCCCAGTAGCATCAGGAATTCCACTCAAACAGCTTTACAGCCGCCAAGATACGGAGTTCTCTTGAAATTGTTTTGGGTGTTTCTTTGAGGCTGATTAAAACTTCTTCAGGAATCTCGATTTGAACTGTACTCATGTTTGATAGCTCACTGTTAACAGTAGATTCAATGTCATTATTTTGGTGGTTGCTTGCTGCGATCGCTTTTTGGATGGAAGGGGGAAGAGTGCGATCGCGGCAATCTCATCCACAACCTAATCAAAAGCTACTTCCTCAATGAGTCCTTCACTTGTCCTGACTCCATCAAACCCTACTGGGAAAACCTGTTACCCATTCTGCAAGACATCCATGATGTCAGACTGATTGAAGGCTACCTTTTCCACTACTACGAAGGCTATGCAGGCAGAGTTGACTGCGTTGCCAGTTATCACGGCATCCCCTGCGTTATTGAATTCAAATCAGCCGACAGGATTAAGCGCCTCTACGATGAACCCTTGCAGTTAGCCGCATATTGTGGAGCATTGAACCGACAGTACGGTGTGAAGTATGGAGTAAGCCTCAACCACGCGCTACTCATTACGACCACTCCTGATGAAGTGAGTTTAACTTGGTTTGACCCTGACGAAGTGATGGACTGCTGGCACAAGTGGCAGCAACGAGTGGCACAATTTTGGGCGCAACAAAAAGCGATCGCCTAAACTCTATAACTAAAACACAGCCCTCTGGCGCACTCCCACCAAGTGTATAATTACTATGCCGTAGACAGCAGTTTTTTCCCATCTCATGCCAGTGTGAGTCCCGGCTTAACTGTCATTGCCAATGCTTTGCGGGTGGGCGATCGCTTAATCGAGCAGTTGAAGTAAGGCGACGTCGGTCGATTGGTTCTTTGGCTTCAAGCTGCGTCTGATGGTTTCAGCTAGAGTAGCCAGCAGTTAGCCGCCCAGCCGCGATCGCAGGATGCTTCCCATAACGTTCTGCCAGTAGTGTGACGATGCGGTGGCATTCCTCCCGATACACTGGACTAGAAAAACAGTAATGCCGCCGTGAGCCAAACCGCTCTGGGATGACCCATAGCATCTATAGCTAGAGTTTCCGGGTGAAGGTCAACTAACCATTTGGGCGGTGTGACGGTTGGTGTACCCAGGATGATCTTGAGTCCTTCCTGACTTAGAATTGCGATCGCCTCATCCAACCAGCCCCACTCCAAACGTCCCGGTTCAGGCTCGCTCCGACTCCAGGCAAATTCGCCGATGCGTACATCGCTCAACCCGAGTTCCCGCATTTCGGCGGCATCGCTCGCCCATTTTTCCGGAGACCAGTGTTCGGGATAGTAGCAAACGCCTAATTTCATAAGCTGAACCGAATGTTATCAAAACCCCGTCTACTCTAAAGCTGTGCAGTGATAATCGCTAAATTTAAGATTCTTGATTCATCCATTACCTTTATCAGAGTGACATTTAACAAATGAATGCCTTTAATCCTACCGAGCATCCTCATCGCCGCTACAATCCATTAACTGACGAATGGGTATTGGTTTCCCCTCACCGGATGAAACGACCTTGGCAAGGGCAAGTTGAGAAAGCCGCCCAAGAACAACTCCCCGAACACGATCCAAATTGCTATTTGTGTCCGAGGAATAAACGCGCCAATGGTGAGCAAAACCCTGACTATACCAGCACCTTTGTTTTTACCAACGATTTTTCCGCACTTCTCCCAGAGACTCCTGCCTCGCCTACGCCCACAAACCCATTAATGCACTTAGAAGCATTACAGGGAACTTGTCGCGTGATGTGTTTTTCTCCCCGTCATGATCAGACTCTCGCTGTGATGCCTGTTGACGCTGTTCGCCAAGTCGTGGACTTATGGGCAGAGCAAATTGCCGAATTGGGTAAACAGTACCGTTGGGTTCAGGTTTTTGAAAATCGCGGTGCAGTTATGGGTTGCTCCAATCCTCACCCGCATGGGCAAGTCTGGGCAAGTGATGTTTTGCCAACGTTTCCTGCAAAAGCCGATCGCCAACAACAGGCTTATTTTGCTGAACATGGAAGCGTATTATTACTCGATTACGCCGCTTTGGAAATCAAAGAGCAAGAACGAATCGTGGTCGATAATGAACACTGGTTAGCTGTCGTACCCTACTGGGCAGTTTGGCCGTTTGAAACGCTGCTGCTGCCTAAGAAGCAGGTATTGCGCTTGCCAGATTTAACCGACGAAGAACGAGAGTCTCTTGCCGATATCCTCAAGCGCTTATTGACCCGCTACGATAATCTATTTGAAACCTCTTTCCCCTATTCGATGGGCTGGCATGGCGCACCAACTGATGAGGGTGATTATCAACACTGGCAACTCCATGCCCATTTCTACCCACCCCTACTGCGTTCTGCTACCGTGAAGAAGTTTATGGTCGGCTACGAGATGCTAGGTGAACCGCAACGTGACCTTACTGCCGAACAAGCGGCAGAGCGATTGCGATCGCTTTCTGATGTTCACTACCAATTTGCTACGGCAAGCCTTTAAGTTGAATTGACATACTCCCCCGTTTTCTCGCACGGGGGATTCTAAGCGAATATTTTTGTTTATCCTTGTTTACCTCTCAAATGGAAATGCTATATCTTCTTCTCTGGAGAAGAGACGTTCTAAGGTTTCTTGAAGACCAGAGTAAAGACTAACACTTGTTGCCACATGTCCCACCTCTACGGGTGCATGCCAATTTTGCAAAAATACTGGAATGCGATCGCTAATCGCTGATTTTTGATAATGATAATCAGCCGGAAGGTAAAGCAATTAACTTTTTGCAAAAACAACCTCCCTAAAAGCTTAGACGGCTAGTAGACCATTGAGGTAGGCACAGCGCAAGTGCAATAAGCAAATAATCGCTTACGAAGCCCCCTTCTGTGCTGTCTAACTCGTCGCTAAAAGCTGTACCGATTGAGGTAAATCCTCAGGGGAATGCGAAAATCCTTGTGCTGGTCTAAGCTGCAATTAAGTCTTCCATTAGGAAGCTGAAAGGAAAGCTGCTGCATTGGTCGCATGTACAATCCGACCGTGCGCCTGGTACATCACGCGGGAAATTAGCCTACCATCTGAAAACTTGCTCAAAAGTTTACAAATAAAGCTTTTTGAATGCATGACTTCCGCGTAGCAGTACTAGTGGTAACGGCGTCGCACATTGAGCTGCTGTAGGAGACATGGTTTATGCTGCCCGAACAGAAAGTTAACATTCTCCTAGTGGACGACCAGCCGAAAAATTTGCTGGCTTTGTCGGCAATCCTAGAGAGCCTCAATGAGAATTTGGTAAGCGCGAATTCGGGTGTACAAGCTCTAAGATATCTGCTCAAACAGGATTTTGCCGTGATTTTGCTCGATGTCCAGATGCCAGAGATGGATGGCTTTGAGACGGCACAGTTGATTCGACAACGAGAGCGCTCAAAACACACTCCAATTATTTTTGTCACAGCCATTAATCGTAATGACATCCATGTGGAGAGAGGTTATTCCTTGGGCGCGGTGGACTACATGATGAAGCCTTTTGCCCCGGAAATGTTGAAAACCAAGGTGACGGTATTTATTGACCTGTTCAAGAAGACGGAGTTACTCAAACAACAAACAGCTCTCCTGGAAGCAGCTAACAAGAAACTCGAAGGTGAAATCCAACAGCGCCAGCAGGCTGAGGAGAGCCTACAGCGTGCCTATGACTCTCTAGAACTCCAAGTTGAGCAACGAACAGCACAGTTAGCTCAAGCCAATGCCTCACTACAAGTTGAAATCAGCTCACGGCAGTTGACCCAGGAGTCGCTGTTTCGAGAAAAAGAACTGGCGCAAGTGACGTTGCAATCGATTGGAGATGCCGTGATTACAACCAATGCCGAAGGCTTAATTGACTATCTCAATCCGGTAGCGGAAGCCCTCACGGACATAGGGAAGCAGGAGGCACTAGGAAAGCCGCTCTCTTGTGTGGTTAATCTAGTCAATGAGGCTACCCGTGAGTTGGTAGAAAGTCCTGTAGAAACGGTTTTACGAGAAGGCCAGATTGTTTCTCTTACCCAGCCAACACTCCTGATTACCCGCTCTGGGAGGGAAGTGGCCATTGATGATTCCGCTGCACCCATTCACGCTAGCGACGGTCAGGTTATTGGTGCAGTCTTGGTATTG
This sequence comes from Coleofasciculaceae cyanobacterium, assembly GCA_036703315.1. Lineage (GTDB taxonomy): Bacteria > Cyanobacteriota > Cyanobacteriia > Cyanobacteriales > Coleofasciculaceae > DATNPH01. The sequence goes on along the minus strand of DATNPH010000090.1, from coordinate 4,392 downwards.
CGGGATGTGACTCAAGAGCGCCACCTCGAACGTCAGTTATCCTGGCAAGCTAGTCACGATGACTTGACTGGACTGGTTAATCGACACGAATTTGAAAACCGCTTAGAACAGGCTGTGATTGGTGCTAGGACTTCATCGCAACAACACACCTTGTGTTATCTCGATCTCGATCAGTTCAAACTCGTCAACGATACTTGCGGTCATATCGCTGGGGATGAACTCTTATGCCAAGTCACCAATTTGTTTCAAAGCCAAGTGCGTGCCTCCGACACTTTAGCGCGTCTAGGGGGAGATGAATTTGGTTTACTGCTCAACCATTGTTCTTTAGAATCAGCCGAGCGGGTAGCAAATAAGCTGCGCGAGCAGCTCCAGCAGTTTCGTTATTTGTGGCACGACAAAACTTTCAGTATTGGGGTGAGTATTGGGGTGGTGGCTATTGATGCTAATACCCAAAGTGTGACTACCGTCTTAAGTGCTGCCGATGCGGCTTGCTATGCTGCGAAAAACAAAGGGCGCAATCGCGTGCATGTTTATCAAGCTGATGACCAGGAGTTGGCGATTCAGCAGGGTCAGATGCAATGGATAGCGCGGCTGACGCAAGCGCTTGAGGAGAATCGTTTCCGCCTTTATTACCAACCCATTGTCCCCAGCCTTCGAACTTCGTCGGAGGAAGAACATTACGAAATTCTCCTGCGTCTTGTTGATGAAACGGGAAACTTGGTAATGCCAGGGACGTTTATTCCAGCGGCTGAACGCTACAACCTGATGCAGGCTATCGATCGCTGGGTAATTCGCACACTGTTTGCATCTCTTGGAGAACACTATCGAGAAAACACTCACCCAAGTTCATCGCCAGGGGAGGTTGGTTATTGTTTCTATGCCATCAATCTTTCGGGGGCAAGTCTTAATGATGAGCAGCTTATTGACTTTGTGCACGAACAGCTAACCTTACACCAGCTCCCACCTCAGATGATTTGCTTTGAAGTTACCGAAACAGTGGCTATAGCTAATCTGGCACAAGCTGCCCAATTTATGCGATCGCTCAAGCAAATTGGCTGTCGCTTTGCCTTGGATGATTTTGGCAGTGGCATGTCCTCTTTTGCTTATCTAAAAAACCTGCCAGTCGATTATCTAAAAATTGATGGGGGATTTGTCAAGCAGATTGTTTCGGAGCCAATTGATTTGGCAATCGTAGAAGCGATTAATCATATTGGACATGTGATGGGTATCCAAACCATTGCTGAGTTTGTTGAAAATGAAACTATCCTCGACAAAGTCACCGCGATTGGAGTGGATTATGCTCAGGGCTATAGCATTGCTAAACCACGTCCCTTGGCGTTCAACGATAGACTTCCCATAACCGCTCATCCCCTAGATTGTCATAATTCATAAAGCAATCATTAAGCCGTGCCACTGTACGCTTAAGGAATGTGAGAAGTTTGGCTGGTAGTTATGTGGCATGCTCAAATCCGTGAAAATGACAGAAGATGCCAAACACGCACCTGTTTAAACTAAAAGTCTGTTGTCTAGCATTATTACTGTGGCTATGTGTCCTAACTCCACAGGCTCTTGCGGGACGTTATGTCCTCAATCAAACTTCTGAGACTATCCAGCGTTACTTCGGGCCGCCAGTTAATGACGTGAGATATTATTCCACTAAAGACTTGGAGCGAATGTTTCCTGATATTCCCAAGCCGAGTACATTGAAGATCACTTTTGCTAACAACAAGGCTCAACGAATAGAACTTGAACCCACTCAGCAAGGTACTCAGGGAAATTCTGGCTTCAGCCCTGTCAAATTCTTTGAATACATCTTTGGCTATAAACCTCCCATCTATAAGGTGATAGCACAGAGAGGTGGAGAAGGATTTAAGTCCTATGACATCTGTTTAGGAGATGGGGTAGTCACATCTTACACAATTGCTCCAGGTAGTCTTTATATCACGTTGTCCTACAACAAGGCTTGCGAACCACCTTATCAGTAAGGGGAAATTATAGAGGAAAGTGCCACCAGGGGTAAAGTTACCAAGAGCCGCCGAGAAAGCCCCATTAGAAGTGGAGGCGGACTTATCGAGCCCTCGGTGAGTACCGCCCCTTGAATACAAAAACACAGGTTGGAAATTATCAGCTGATAGAAAGCCAATAACTTTCACCGATGGATTTAAAGCGGGGACGTTTGAATTTTAGCTCTGATGCATAGGTTTAAGATTGCCTCCCTTATCGGAAAGTTACAGTATGAGGACGTATCCTCACCTACCAACTCACATAAGATTTAGCCATTTGTGGCGACTTAGCAATAACCAGCCATCCAATATTAGAAACATCCTTAGGGGGGAGGTAAGGGTGGGGAAGGTGAATAACATGAGTAACATGATTATTTACGTTCTGACCTGCACTGGGATGATGTTCTGGATTTTTTGGCTAGGTTACCATAACCAGTAAACTACGCTTGCCTATGAACATCTCTTCTAATCCCCTTTCAACCGTTGCTTGACTCTTACTGGCAACGGTAATAGCAAGCCATCGAGTAACAGATGATTCAACCCACTTAGCTCGACTCCCACAAGAAACAATGATGAATAGGAATGTCCCTGATAGGTATCTGATTTAGCAAGAAAGGCAGAGGGTAGGAGGCAGAAGGCACAAGGATCAAGGGAATTCTGATTCCTGCTGTGGGAGCCACGACCGAATGAATGACGACATCCACTCCAGAGGCTGCACGGGCTATAGCCTCAGCGTCAAACACATCAACCCAACAACTGTCTGCGCCAAGGGATTGAACGATCTGTTCTCATGAAGGCGCTTCGTACCAAGGCGATCGCACTATGACCGCGATCGCGCAATTGCTCAACCAATCACCGTCCCAATATACCCGTTGCACCAGCAATCAATACTTTCATCGATGAGTCTCCAGTAGGTTCTACAGTCGATTCATTGATAAGACGAAGCTAGGGGGCGTAGTGTGACAATCGCAGGAATGTTCGTGCAACATCTACTGAATGGGTTGTCAGGTATAAGATGTTGTCGGACAGCAGCGTCAGCCCTTCGCGGAAATGGAACCAACAAAATTTTCTTAGCTGCGCTCACTAACACTTTGGGTAGAAGCGATCGCTCAATCGGATTGATGAAGCTATGAATGGCGCATTCCCAAAGAAGACATCGTACTTGGGCTGCATCCCCCCTACAAACGCCCCTACACAGGATATGGCGTTGCTTAAACGAAGGAATACATAATGAGCTAGGTCGGACAAGGGGAACGCTTAACCCAAAACCGAATCGCGCAGTATGGTATCCTCATCATAGAGAATATGCAATAACCAATCGAGGCAATACAACCGTGTTGAGAACTCGCTACAAAAGTACGCCTCCACCTCCCTGCACCAAATAGGGCAGGAGAGTCAGTTTTTTTATAAGTAGGGTTTGCAGACAGCGAACCCTGATATCTGTTAGGTCGATCCTGCCCTCACGCCTGAGTCGTTTGTTCGTGAAGTGAGGCAAGGATAGTTTTTTTATGAAAATTCAAGCTGTAGTCCAGGGTAGCTCTATCCGTGGGCTGTTGTCGATCGCGCTTTCAGCAGTGCTGTGGGGTACAGTTGGCGTAGCGGTCAAAGCGGTTTATGCACTAGCCGACACCAATCCCCTGTCTATCGGATTCTTGCGATTAGCCATCTCACTGCCAGCACTACTGTGGTTAGGTTGGTCTGTACTAGGAGCACGCATGTTTCGGGTGGCGCGGCGTGACTTGGTGTTGATGATGCTAATTGGCATAATGATGGCACTCTACCAAGTCTGCTACTTCGGTGCGATCGCTAAAGTTGGAGTTGCGATCGCAGTTCTCGTTACGCTGTGTACTGCACCCGTATTAGTGGCAATTCTTTCCCTGTGGTTATTCCGTGAAAAACTCACGTCTTGGTTAATGCTGGCACTGGCACTGGCACTTGTGGGTACAACTCTATTGGTGGGAGTCCCAGCCAATACCACTGGGGAGCAAGGTAACACGATAATCGGAGTAGTGTTGGCGCTCGGTTCGGCATTCGGTTACGCTGTGATTACCCTATGCAGCCGTGCCTTGAGACGGTATCACCCACTCCAGTCACTCACTATTGGCTTCGGAACGGGCGCGATCGTCCTGTTACCCTTTACTTTGTCCCATAGCTTTGCCATCAGCTACCCAGTAAACGCATGGATGTTACTTTTGTACTTGGGACTAGTCCCAACCGTACTCGCCTATGTGCTTTTCTTGCAAGGGATTCGGCACACAACAGCTACAGTTGCTAGTATCACTACCTTAGTGGAACCGCTAACCTCAACCTTGCTAGCTGGGTTGTTCTTCAACGAACAACTTGGTGTATTCGGGTTGTTGGGTGGAATACTATTGTTCGCTGCCATTGT
>DATNPH010000086.1:0-24007 GCA_036703315.1 Coleofasciculaceae cyanobacterium | reverse complement strand
TCAATTCTGTGGAACGGTATAGAGAATCTGTGGTGGAATTAATCAGATTAACTCCCAATAAGCGGAAGTATTACCAGCAAGGTTTAAGGGCTTTAGAGCTTATTAAGCAAACGTCCTAGCCTCTGTTGTCACCCCGTCAGGGGCAAGGGTTGTCACTAACCAGAACATAATAAGGATTTAGGTGTGAGGCGATCGCGCTTTATCCGCCTTATGCATCAATAACCTACAATCTCCTTTGAGAAGCTGTTCCACATTTAAGAAAGCATACAGGTAGAAGCCACGAGTCATGCTACTGCTACATTTCTGATTTTTGAGTTTTGACTTGCTTATCACTACTATCAAAAATTTATGTCTACTGAAAGCTCAACTAATCTCACTGTTGACGAGGCGCAACAACTCCTTAAGCCGTTCAACTGCATTGAAGGAAAGTCCGTAAATTCGGAATCAGAGAAAGCTCTGCTTCGTCAAGCGCTACTTTTGCTCACTCAGCATTCGGATTATCAAATTTTAGGAATTTGCGCTGATACAATGGCTCAAGGTTTATCAGCCCTAAAAACCTATTCAGAAGCTTTAGGCTATGACCCCAATCTCGACCTCTCTCCTATTGATGGATCAGTTTATGTAAAATTCAACCCTAAGACAGGATTGTGTTACCTCGATTCCTACACAGGAACCCATCGCGGTGTATTAGTGTCTTATCAATCTTCCTACGACGGGCAAATCAATGAGATGTACGGTCATTTACCGCTTGATTTGTTTGAGTCCAACTAGTAAACGCTACGGATTGATACTCAATGATCTAGCGGCGATGAGGCAATACTAAGATTCCACAAGCTTAGGGAATCACTTCAGTTATAAGCTTTGTACTAATTTGGGTTTCATCGGTAGTCAGTTCAATAACTTGTAGAGAGTACCCTCTTTGCTTGACAATCCGCTTGGCTTTGGCTTGCGCTTGACCAGATGAGGTAAACTTAAACGCTCCGCCTGGATGGGGGCACCAATCTAACCGTTCCATTCCTCCTAATGACTCCAACAATGCCAGGTAATTCTTGCTCTTTGGTTCAAAGATTATGTACTTAGCTTGAGAGGGAGTACTTTTCGGAACATCCTGCGGTTGAAGGTGACGTTGTTGCTTGAGTTTTGAAGCACGACCCATAGTAACCTCAACAGTTTTCTGAAAAATTGGTAACACAAGAGTGAAAGTCTCTCTTCCCCTGTCTATTTTCAGATTAGACGCCCATGAACGCGAGTACACGAACATTGCACTAAAAATATTTGTTTCCCACTCACCACTCCCTATTCTCAGAGGCAAGTTAGTTCAACTCAACCCTATAGCTTTCTCCTTGCACCACGACGGAATCCCCTGGAACTAATTTACGACTGCGCCGAGTCTCGATCGCGCCATTGACTTTCACCTCACCGTCTTGAATCATTAGTTTGGCTTGACCACCAGTAGAAGCAACCCCAATTAGTTTAAGAAACTGGTCAAGCTTTATTGTCTCTTCGTCTGTCATCATAACTTGTCCGAATTTCCTAGTTTTTCCTGTCAAGGCGTTAGTGAGTCGAGGCGCTACATACTATTCTATATCATCACTTCTCTTGATATTAGTGAAGCAATCTCCTGTTAAATTTGGTAACAATGCACCCATCAATCCAATACCAATTGGCACAGATTATAAAGTTGTTGAAACAGTGGCTACCCGGATTAATAAAATTGACCTCCTCAATCCCCCTTACTTAGGGGAAGCCAGAAGAAGGGATTCCCTCTACCTGAAACAGGAGAGGGGTTAGAAGGTTGTTTTTGTATTTTTGCAATAGGTTTAGGGAAGAAGTTGGGAGAGGTAATTTTGTTTAGATTCTTTATAAATGAATTATTGGTCAATAACCCTCTGAATGTTGAGGTCATTGTATTAAAAAGTAGCTAACTACCACTCATTTATCTGTGTTTGGTAGCACTACTACATCGGGGCTAAACATTGTGACAAATAATTGACGAGCAGAGCTGCCCATCATAGTACCAGCAAGAAAAGCAACAAGAATAGTAACAATCACAGAAGACAAAGTGATGTTTACTCCTGTAGCAACATCTTTTTGTAGTTTAGAAGTAGTTTTGTTGTCCATCTAAAAGTTCTCCTAAAATGCCCGCCTTTCTTTTAGAAAAGCAAATATGAGGACTAACTACTTCCCTCCATGTGCTTATGCCCTAAGTACTAGGGTGACACCGCTGTGTGTAAGTGTGTAAGCTAATCGGCATTCAAGTTGCTTTTTGGAGAGGCTGGGGAGGCTGGAGGAGAAGATTATGCAATGTTTTATGCACATCAGGGAGCGGCACTACTCATTACCCAGCTGATTGAACTGGCGAAGGCTGAGGTGATGTTGAGGGTAAGGGTTGAGGTGGTGGTGAGTTTTCAACGGTGAGATCGAGTTGATAACTAATTGGTTCAGATGCATCGGAAACCACTACAAACTCATAAAACCCGGATTCTGGTAGTTGCCCTGACCAGGTACGATCGCGTGAGTCTGTGAGTATCGTCGTCTTACCACTAGGAGTATAGACGGAGAACAATGCTTTCTGGGCAGTAGAAAGTCTTACATTCATGACCTGATTAGCAGAAAGACTGGCAATGAAGGCTTTGCCTTCTCCTGGCTTTAAGGTACCGCTGACCTGTTTGCTTGTCCGTCCTGGGTCAAATACAATTCGCCCAAAGGCATTTCCAGTTTTTACCCCATTGAGCGCCTCGAAGACCATAGCTTGCCATACTTGACCAATCGGCTTGTTGAGAAACTGCTTACCCTGCTGCTGAGGAAACGCCTGAAAGAACTTTGCATCTGCCAGATCATAAAGAGCGCGACTACTGACGCGTAACTGATTGGCTTGGGCTTTGGCACGCGTTAAGTCAGCATCCCGAAAGCTTCCCAACTGCCGACGCGACGCTTCACTCAAATTCGCCTGATCTAGTTGCTTGAGCACATCAAACGCGATCGCATCCCACTGCGCTCTGGTAACACTATCTTCTGGTCCTGTGCCTAGGGTGCGTCCTCGTTGCTCAGGATACTGAGTCCAAAACTCCTCATTTACTAAGTCAGCGTAGAAGCTATAGCGAATGTCCAGAGCGACGCGACGCTGCTGAAGAGCTTCCTTACGCCGTAGCTCTTCGGCAGAAAACTGTGGTGATGCCTCTGGTTCCGGCTCCTGCGTCGGCGAGACAACTGGAGCACTCGCCGTAGGTTGCGGCTTAATTGACGCAGATTTTGTTTGGGAGCGCAGCCAATAATTGCCAGCCAACCAGCCAAGCCCACCGGCAACGACAATTAATCCAAGTACTAGCAGAATTTTCCCCAACAAGCCCAAAGACTTATTTCCCCTTGAACTGGGCGATGGTGTTCCAACTGCTGTGGAAGAGGGTGAGTTGACAACCGCTACTGGGGGAGGAGCAACGGCTAGAGTGGCTTGTGTCCTATGTAAGGGTGGTAGTGTTGGCGGATAGGCGACGGGGGCTGGCGTTGTCGTGAGGGCTTCCAGCACATCACCCGCGTGGGGAAAGCGAGCGTTAGGGTAGGGCTGGAGCATTTTCTCAAGGACGCCCCCTAGGGTTGGGCTGAGGTTGACCTGCCGCCGCCAGTCCCACCTCAGCGTATGAGGGTCAATTAACTGCTGCGGTTCCTTACCCGTAAGTAACACCAATACCGTTGCGGCTAGGGCGTACAAATCGCTGTGAGGATGGACAATTCCCCCTTGCATCTGGTCTGGGGGAGCATAGCCTACCTTACCCAACCGAGTGGCAATGGGAGATATTCCAGCCGCACCCTGTGACGCCATCACCTGGGATGCGACGGTTGCCGCCAGTTGCTTAACGCCTCCAAAGTCAATTAGTACAGGCAGCCTATCCGTGCTACGCAAAATTAGATTATCTGGAGCAATATCGCGATGAATCACACCCTGCGAGTGGATATACTGCAAAATCGGTAGGATTTGCAGCATCAGTTGAGTGACTTCGGCTTCGTTGAACTGTAGTCCCTGATGTTTCCGAGCATCAAGTATGGCGCGGTACGTCTGTCCCTCTACAAAATCCTGGACTAAGAATAGATATCCTTTGTCCTGGTGTTTGACCCGGAATAGCTCTCGGAACTTGGGGATTTGAGGGTGTTGCAGCTTATAGAGAACACCCGCTTCTCTGGAAAAGAGCTCTTCTGCCTTTTGGAGGGCGTAAGTACCTTGAACTTGAGGGGCAAATTCCTTTAAAACACAGGTTTCATTGAAGCGATTGAGATCTTCTGCTAGATAAGTGCGTCCAAAGCCACCGTGTCCTAACTCATGGACAATACGGTAGCGATCGCTCAATACAAGCCCCGGATAGATGCCTTGACCCCCAAGCAGCGCCAGCTTTTCCCCACACTGGAGACAAAACCGACCATCAGGGGGATTTTCATGTCGTTTGCTGCAATAGAGAGGCATCATGCGGAAGTTCAGAAGTAAAAAATCAAAAGGTCAAACTAATCCATTTTCGATCATTCATACTTTATCTTCTGTTTCAGTGCGATCGCCCCGAAATCAGGAGTGGTGACCAGAGCTTTAGTGTTAGCGTAGCGAGACGAAGTCCGGAGAGAGTATGGAGTAGAGTAACAGAGAAATTTTCATTCTTCAATTCAGGACTTACGCAAATCGAGCCTTTAGGCACTGCCTATAGCGTGAGGGTGGGCTATGTCCACCCTACGAATAGAGGCTATGCGTAAGTCCTAAAATTAAAGGGTGGATAGTCCAAGCTGATCAAAGGCATCAGCGATCGCCTGATCAATAGCTGCCGCCGTAATGCCTCAACGCCAAAGTGGTGCCGCAACCCAGTTGTCTAGCTCAGTAGTGATGTCCAACCGCTTGTAAGCGGGTCACTTGCTTCTGCAAGCCTGCGCTAGATGGTCAAATCGTCATTTGAAGAAGGCAGAAGGCAGAAGGCAGAAGAGGGAAGGCTTTTATAGAGCAATTGGCAAGGGATTAAGACGAATCCCAATTGCAAGCCTCCAAATCTTCGATTTGGAGGGGGCTTGAAACCCTTGCTCCCTATCGGTCGCTGGAAGGAACAAGGAGAGGGCATCAAAATAAACATAAAAGCCCTCTGCCTTCTCCCTTCCGCCTTTTTTGGTCAAAATTGTGGTCACCTCTGGAGACACTTTAGTAAAAAAAGTATTGACTGCATAAGCTCAACTCCTCCAGAAATAGATTGAGTTTGATTTAAGAAAACGCCTGGAATTTTCATAGATAAACGACAATCTGATCAAGTAGCCATGTTGGAGGAGCACATGTCAACCAAGAAACCCAGACTCATTGTTTTTGCATCTACCTACCTGTTCCTAATGGCAGTTCTAACAATTCTCCCTGTACTGCCAGTATTAGTCTTTTCTCCTTCTCCAATACCGTTCCCTCAACTGATCATCATATTGGTATTTTCCTTGGGAATGGCTAGTCTTTTCATAGCTTCTGGAATTGGATTGTTAAAAAGATTAAAGTGGGCAAGACTATCCTCAATCATCATTTTTGCATTAATTTTTCTTAGCCAACTTACTATGTCCAGAAGCTTAGACAATAAAAATGTGAGCGAGGCATTTCGAACCGGACAGACTTTTGGAAGGTTTCTAACTCTGGGTTTGACGAGTTTGGGCTTGTATGCGATGACGTTAGACAAGTCCGTGAAAGCTTATTTCAATCGAGATGCGGTTTAATAAGACCGAGCTTTTTTACTCGATAGTTCAGCTTCTATCCTTGTAGATAACCTACTTGACTCGGCAGACACGTTCAAAGTCCACAAAAGTGTTTTTATCTATCTTTGCTGGCACAGAACACGTCCAAACTATAGTAGTAGGAGTGCTACTCCCCAGTAAGATATGTTTCAGTTCTACTGTTGGTGGATTGAGTTGAAATTTAGCAGATTGGGCTTGCAGCTCATCGAAAGCTAAAGAGGCGCAGTATTTAAGATCATCACGATTGGCTCTTACAGTTAGTATCACCTCGTCATCACTAAGTTGTGACCATTCGTAAAATGCGACCCAGCTAGGCTTTCCATCAACTTCACGACCTACACACGGCTTTCTATCAGAGGTTAGCTTCACAACAAGCCATTCGAGACGGGTAGGACTGTATGGCTGTCGCCATCCTTCTTGTGTAGCCCTATTATCAGCAGAAGCCGAGCGTACCAACATTGGAGTAATCGCGATCGAGGCACTACACAGAAACAAGAGCAGTTGTTTCATCACCATGACATCTTCAAGACAATTATTGCAGCAACGTAAGCCGACTTGTAGAAGCAGAAAGCCCAGGCGGCGATGAGTGGAATCCTTAAATTTCCTTGTCTATAAATCCTGCTGTTTCAACGGCGTGGAGTTTTAGCTAGGAACTCCTCAGCAATCTTATACCACTCCTTTCGTAAAGCCGCATCTTCTGGTTTAGTTGTTAGTGGGCGTCCATTTAATTCTGGGTGTTTGCCATAAAAGCGCTTATTCACTTGCTCGTTAAATGTCGCTTCGTCAATGCCTAAAGATTGACGGCGACTCATAAGTTTCTCCACCTGGTTCTTTTCTGCGGAACTGGGGGCATCAGTAGGCTTGTTACTAGACGATCGCACTCCCACAGAACTGACCTGTGTTGAACGTATCACTGAACTCATCACAGCCCAACCTGTAAATCCAGTCACTAAAACCAAGCCTGCACCAACGGCTAGCTTGATCGCCAATGAGCCAAACCAGTTGAGAATTTGAGGGGGTTTCTGAATAACTGGATTATTTGAGTTTACGGCGATGGGGTTAGGAGCAGGATAAGCGGGTGCGATCGCAATGGGAGCAGGTTTACCCGGAGCAACCACCAGTGTATGCACTTGGGAGTTGCCGTTCGAGGTAAGTGACAGGGGAGTTGGGTTGACGTTGGGAGAAACTGTATTGGTTTGCCGTTGAGAGAGGTAGGTGTTTGTCCGCGCTATCTTTGAGAGAGCTTGGAGTACATCATCAGCAGATGAAAAGCGATCGCCTGGTTTATGAGCCAACATTTTCTTTAATACAGCTTCTAGTTGACGGCTCACTTTAATGACTTTTCTCCAGCGCCAAACCCCTTTATAGCTGTCATATAAATCTGGAGGCTCTTTGCCTGTTAGCAAGACAAGTGCTGTTATCGCTAGGCTGTACAAGTCACTGCTGACAAACACTTGCCCCTTCCGTATCTGTTCCTCTGGGGCATATTCCTTCTTGCCCAACCGGGTTTCTATTAATCCAGTATTAGTAAATTTTGAAACAGCTGTTGCCGCAATTTGCTTGACGCCACCAAAGTCAATCAAGACAGGCAGATGGTCTGATTTTCGGATAATGATGTTATCTGGAGAGATATCGCGATGAATCACTCCTTTAGAGTGAATATACGAAAGTACTGATAGCATTTGACACAATAGCTGTGTCACTTCTGCCTCGCTCAACTGCTTCCCGGACTTGAACAAGTCGAAACAGGTTTGACCCTCCACATAATCTTGCACCAAGAACAGACAGCCAACGCCACCTCCCATATCCGCTTGGAATAACTCCAAAAATCCCGGCAGTTGAGGATGGTGAAGCTTATGAAGTGCCCCAGCTTCCCGTTCAAACAATTCCTTAGCTTTTTCCAACTCAGGAAGGCTTTGCACTTGGGGCGCAAATTCCTTCAAAACACAGCGTTCGTTGAAGCGGTGCAACGCTTCGGCTAAATAGGTACGTCCAAAGCCCCCCTGCCCCAGATGGCTCACAATCCGATAGCGCTTTTCTAAAACTGTCCCCACCGCAAGCGGGAGTTGTTGACCACAGTCTTTGCAAAAGCGGCTACTGAGGGCATTTTTGTGGCCTTGACTGCAATAAAGGGGGATCATAAGTAAGTCAAAAGTCAAAAGTCAAAAGTCAAAATGGGGGAACCCAATTGCAGAGAGCAGCTAAGATGCTTTCTGTCTGCTGATTCAATGCACAACAGCTTACTAACGATGAATTAAGGCTGTTTGGGAGTAATTGCAACACAGAGCGAATTTCCAGTATCTTAATCGTAATTTTTAACTCAACGGGTCGGGAACATGCAGGAACAACAACGTCATCGGGCAATTACGGTGTTTCAGGAGTTCCTAACAACACCGTTTGAGACTCAACTGGCACGGCATCAAACGACCTCTCCAGAATCAGCTGTCTTAGCATTGTTTCATGATGTTGCCGCTCATATACCTGCTTACAAAGATTTTTTGAAACAACAGGGAATATCCTATAAATCCATTGAAACCTTTGAGGATTTCGCAAAACTTCCGCTCATCACTAAAGCTAACTACCATTCGTGTTACCCGCTAGCTGACTTGTGCCGCAATGGAGAACTGGCAACCTGTGACTTGATTGCTGTTTCGTCGGGTTCCACAGGTAAGCCGACTTTTTGGCCCCGCTTCTTTACAGACGAACTCCAGATTGCCACACGCTTTGAGCAGATATTCCACGATAGCTTTTATGCCGACACCCGCCGCACGTTAGCTGTGATCTGCTTTACCTTGGGAACTTGGGTAGGCGGGATGTACACAACAAATTGCTGCCGCTATCTTGCTAGTAAGGGTTATCCCGTTACCGTTATTACTCCGGGTAATAACAAAGAAGAGATATTTCGAGTTGTACAGGAATTGGGTACGGCGTTTGAGCAGGTGGTGTTGCTAGGATATCCGCCGTTTCTGAAGGATGTTATAGATAGTGGCATTGCTCGCGGTGTGGAGTGGTCGCGATATCAGATTAAGTTAGTTATGGCTGGGGAAGTTTTCAGCGAAGAGTGGCGTAGTCTAGTTGGCGATCGCGTTGGCTCAAAAAACCCCTGTTATGATTCAGCCTCACTTTATGGAACAGCAGATGCCGGAGTGTTGGGCAATGAAACACCATTAAGTATCTGCATCCGTCGGTTCTTAGCAGAGCATCCAGAAGCAGCTCGTACCCTGTTTGGAGAATCGCGCTTACCTACCTTGGCACAGTATGATCCACTCAGCCGCTTCTTTGAAGTGCATGAGGGTACGCTGCTGTTTTCGGGAGACAATGGCATTCCCTTAGTGCGTTATCACATTTCAGATAACGGAGGGCTAATTTCTTACGAGGGAATGCTCAAGTTCCTGGCAGACTGGGGATTTGACCCACTGGCGGCATTGCAGCAGGAAGGAGAAAGAGGGATTCATTCGTTGCCGTTTGTTTATGTTTTTGGACGCTCCAACTTTACGGTTTCTTACTTCGGGGCGAATATCTATCCAGAAAATGTGACGGTAGGGTTAGAGCAACCGACGATTAGAGAGTGGGTGACGGGTAAGTTCGTCCTCCAGATTAAGGAAGATGCAGACAAGAATCGGTATCTATCGGTTGTTGTGGAGTTAGCGCCTGGGGTGGAAGGGAGTGAACAGAAACGGGACGCGATCGCATCTTCTATCCTCTCTGAGTTGCTGCGGCTTAACAGCGAGTTTGCCAATTACGTCCCAGCTGAATACCAGATGCCGCAGGTGATGTTAGCGCCAATGGGTGACGCAGAGTATTTTCCCATTGGGGTGAAGCATCGCTACACCCGTCAGTAAAATTCAGCTCTTCCACCATTGTTAGTAAGCAACAAAACTCGCCGTGGAATTAATTCCACGGCTAATAGAGAAAGTCCATTTTAATGGACTGAAAGCTTTATCGAGTCAGCATTTAGTCCTCTTGAGAGGACTTTAGCTATTAGCAAGGGAATTAATTCCCTTGCGGGTGTGCAGGTCGGTGCAGAATATTGGCTAAAGCAAAAACTGTGTCTCCTGAAGTACGATCGCACATCGAAGACACCTTACTCTTACCCATTGCTGAGATTGAGAAACGGAGACTCGCAGTTTAAGCGCGATCACCTCTCTAGAGAAGAATTTTCCATCCCAGAGTAGGGGTGAGTGGAGTTAGCACTGGGGTGGAAGGGAGTGAACAGAAACGGGACGCGATCGCATCTTCTATCCTCTCTCAGTTGCTGCGGCTTAACAGCGAGTTTGCCAACTATGTCCCCGCAGAGTACCAGATACCGCAGGTGATACTACTGCCAATGGGCGATCCTGAGTATTTTCCTATTGGGGTTAAACATCGTTACACACGCAGGTAAGCCTGTTCGCCCCTACCCCAAATTTTGGACTTTGCAGACACGCTCTAGTCAAAAAAGAACATTAGATACTCCTGTTTGATTTAATAGATCGTCATATAAACATTAAAAAATAAGAAGTTTGACCCAAAGGTGACTGACTTTTCCGGAAACAGAGATTTCCCAAATGTTTCTTGATTTTATTACTATATCTTCGACCCTACTCGTGCCTAAAGTGTAACCTCATGACTATCAATTCAGAAACTTCAAAAATTCCGGGATACTTCGTAGAGAGTACAGCCCCTAGAAATGTAGATGAAGATAAGGGACCTTTGACAGATGACTTGATAAAAATTTCTGAAATTCCTACCCGTGAAGGCGCTCTTCCAAATGAGGTAAAGATTGAGCGCATCGTTTCTAAGCTATTAGAAAGTCAAGAGCCAGAACTTATTATATCAGTTCATGGCTACAATAACGGCATTGATATTACAAAAAAACGGTACCAAGGCATTCATGAATGGATTAACAATCCTGACAATATTAGTCACACTGAGGGAAAGGTTTTCTTAGGCTACCGCTGGCCTTCTGAAGACTTAAAAAAAGTTGAATGGAAAAAAGCATTCATAGCTTTGCCAATTTTACCTAGCTGGACATTTTTTATTGGATTAGTGGCTAGCGTAATTCTATGTTTTGCCATGGTAATCCTACAGCCTAACTGGTTTCTCATTCCTTTGCTTCTTTTATTTGTAGTATTGCCTACAATAATTTTGACATTTATTTTAATGAGGCTCTCAGTCTATTTTCGGGATTCTTATCGAGCTATAAACTTTGGAGTCCCTGATTTAGTAGAACTAATTAGACAGATTGATCAAGAAGCATTTTCTCAAGCAGGTATCCTCGAGGAAAATTGGAAAACTGAGTTAGATCCAGAAAATTCACAAGGTCAAAATCACAGGAAACGAATAAAATTAACATTTATTGGTCATAGCCTAGGATGTTTGGTCGTTACCAATACCATTCGGATTATTTCTGATGTATTTGACCAAAAGTCTATAGGAAGCCTCAAGATTTCGAATGATTCCAATATCCAAAAACTACCAGATGAAAAGGTTGGTCGTGTATTTAGTCTAGGACGATTGGTTCTACTTGCAGCAGACATTCCTGTAGAAACAGTTATTCCCAGACGAGCAAATTTTTTACGTTCCTCCTTACGTCGCTTTGAAGAAGCTTATATCTTTAGCAATGAAGGTGATATGGTGCTGCGAATTGCTTCGACAATCGCAAATTATATTAGCTTTCCGGCTAGCGATCGCATCAATGGATATAGACTTGGCAATCTCACTGTTAAGCATTTTTCTAACGAACAAGATACAAAAGGTTCTAGCCCCAAGCCTGGTATTGTAAATTTACGCCAAAAGGTAGGGAGTCCCTCTTATCAGAGCGATACGCCAACAGAAAACTACTTCTTTGAAAACCCCTATCAATGGCTTGAAATCCGCTCTTCCAATCGAGAACATGCATCCCTAGAGGAAATTAGAGACATTGCCGGAAAGCCAGTTGCCAATCTCATAACTTACTTTGATTGTACAGATTATGTAGATGGCGAAGGTGAGCCAGGAATTCTTAGCCATGCTAAAAAAATACCAGCCTTACTTATGAAAGATTATATTCCTTTGACCTTGGATACTTTCTTGGATAAGAAGAATGTGCATGGAGGCTACTTCGAGGGTAAATTTAGCCAACGAGTGATTTATCAACTGGCATTTCTAGGCTTTAACGGATTTCTCAAGACGTTTCCAATTACGGAACCGACACAAACTCAACAACCTGATGAAGCCTCTCTCGGAATCGAAGAAAAAGTACTTTTGGAGAAGAAACTTTGGAAGTTCCACCAAACATGCGGTGAGAAGCAAATCCAAGTAGTTCTTGCGCCAGAGCGCTACAGTGTTGATATTCTCAAACAAAAGCGCGATCGCTCTGGATATTAATCTGGTAAACAGTGTGAAAGATGGGGCTTCATGCTTCATCCTTTACGCTGTAATGCGATCACATCCATCACTAGATTTCCTAAACTTATTACTTTCGCTGAAAAATTTCATCCCTTCTTGGCGAACCGATTATTAATCTCGTTCCAGTTAACAACATTCCACCAAGCTTTCAAGTAATCAGCACGCCGATTTTGGTAGTTGAGATAATAAGCATGTTCCCAGAGATCGTTGCCCATAATTGGGTAATTGCCCTGCATTAAGGGACTATCCTGGTTTAGCGTACTAATAATTTTGAGCTTACCGTCCTTGGTGCGAACAAGCCAGACCCAACCACTGCCGAAATGTTTGGTACCAACTTCGTTAAACTGCTGCTTAAAGGCTGCAACGCTACCGAACGTCTTCTTAATGGCGTCTGCGATCGCTCCCGTGGGTTCTCCTCCCCCCTTGGGACTCATAATTTGCCAGAACATTGAATGGTTTACATGACCCCCACCATTGTTACGTATCGTTTGGCGAACATCTTGCGGCACGCTGTTGATTTGGCGCAGCAAGGCTTCCGCGCTTTTGCCTTTCAGTTGTGGGTATTTAGCCACAGCATCATTTAGATTTTTGACGTAAGCCGCGTGGTGCTTGTCATGATGAAGCTGCATCGTCCGCGCATCGATATGTGGCTCCAGCGCTTTGTAGTCGTAAGGTAAAGGCGGCAGTTGAATCGTCATCGCCTGCTGATCCACCTTTGGCTGACTGCTTGGCGTAGGTGTAGGTGTCTGTGGTATTGCTTCCTGCCTCAAATCCTTTGATTTGCAAGAACCTAAAGCCATTATTCCAGCACTGGCTCCCAGTACAACCAAGAAATTTCGACGGTTAAGACTCATAATTTAAACTACTCTCTTCCCAGCCTCAGATTATCTACCGCCAGTCTTCCCAACTCCCCAACCCAACTCTAGATATTCTTCTGGTGGGAAGAGAGTAAGTTGATAGGTGTTTACTTAAACAGACGTGCAGGCTTTTCGTTAATTCGTTTGGTAATGGGTTTAACTTTTTCTATTACTTCAATTAAGCCCTTATAATCAGGCACCTTAGCGCTAGGTATATACCCTGCTGCGGCGATCGCTGCCGGGGAAGCAGAAGCCAACGCCTTGCGGATTTGCTCCTGTTGGTTGCGCTCTATCATTGGTCCTACGAGAAGGGCACCCGGAGGAACGGAATTTGCTGCAAGAATGCGAAACTTCGTCCGACTAAAGTTGGAACGGTAGCGATCCAACTCATCTAAGGATAAAGCGCCTGCTGCCACCTCTGTGTTTTCTATCCATTGAAGAACCGTTTTTGGTGTAGGGGCAAAACGAACCTCTGCTAGAGTTAGACCGTAGAGATTGTAAATGGGTAGATAATACCCTGTAGCCGAACCAAGCTGACCTAGAGCAATCACTTTACCTTTGAGTTCAGTCAATTTTTTGATAGGACTATCTTGGCGTACCACTATTACCGAACGTCCCTTTTCAACCCCTTCTAGAGGAAAAAGTGGCAAGTACTGGTTCTGAGAAATCGCGATCGCCGCTAAACCAGGAGGAGCAAAGACTAAAGACCAAACTCTCCCCTTAATCTGTTCAAGCGCCCTAACTTCGTTGTACACCGGTTCCAATTCTATAAGGGTCTTGAGTTGACCACCCAAGTAGTTAGTAAAAGCAGAGTATTGCTCCATGGATTTGCCGCCTTCACGATAACCTACCACCCCAATAGTTAATCTCCCTAGCTTGGGAACCTCTGCTGTTTCACAAGCTGTCAGGAGTAATAGAAGCTTCAATAGGACAAAACGGCGTGAAACCATAATTCAAGATTAAAAGTAAGCATAACTTAGGCATTTTAGTCTACAATACAGTTTTGGCTTCAAAGTAAATCTTATAATCAATCTCAATTTAGCTAATATAAGTTGAAGTAATAAAAAACAAAACTTGTTAATTTGTCTAAATTTGAAATCTTAATCAAGATAACAAAGGCTCAGGGAATTTTACTACAAAATCTTTCCAAATAGGAATAAAAAAATTTATTAGTAGTTTCCAGTCTTTACAATGCTAAAAAATCTTAAGCTAGGTACCAAACTGAACTTGTTATTGCTATCGATCTTCTTGGTGGTAGTGATAGCTAGTGGCTGGGCTTTTTCGGTAGTTTTAGGAGGAAAAGCTCAACAAGAAATAGCTGCAAAAGCTTTTGTTCTAATAGAAACAATGAGTTCTGTTCGTGAGTATACTGATACTCAAATTACTCCAGAATTGACGCCTAGATTAGATAAAGAGCTGCGCTTTTTACCACAAACTGTACCGGGTTATTCTGCTCGCGCAGTCTTTGATAATTTACGCAAAAGGAAGCAGTATAGTGAGTTGTTCTACAAAGAAGCTACATTGAATCCAACTAATCCACGAGATCAAGCCGACGACTTCGAAACAAAGCTAGTAGAGAGTTTTCGGATTCAATCAGGGTTAAAAGAACAAACGGGCTTTCGTTCTCTTCCCGGTGGAGATATGTTTTATGTTGCCCGTCCAATCGCTGTTAACGAGAAAAGTTGCTTGCGATGTCATAGTACTCCTGCTGCTGCCCCTAAAAGCCAAATCGCTACTTACGGTCGTGAACATGGTTTTGGTTGGAAGCTGAATGATATTATTGGAGCACAAGTTATATCAGTTCCAGCTAGTAGAGTAATCAAGGAAGCTCGGTATTTACAGACCTTATTCATTGGAGGTCTGAGTCTATTTTTTCTGATAGCAATACTGCTCATTAACCTCTTCTTAAAATTCGCTGTGACTAAACCTCTAAAGCGGATGGCTCAATTATCTAAACAAGTAAGTACTGGTAATATGGCTGGAGAATTTGAACATCCTGCTAATGACGAAATTGGTACGCTAGCCGCTTCTCTTAATCGTATGAAAATTAGCTTGGAAATGGCTATGAATATGCTTGATCCAGATTCCAAGCTGTAGAGCACCTACTTATACTTTCTTTAGACTACAAGATGATGGAGTGGGGAGTAGATTGGGTTGAGGTATAGCTGTCGTCATAAAGGTTAGGACAGATTTAAGGGCTGAAACGACCTAGTACCAGTGATAAACCTTCTGCCTTCTGCCTTCTGCCCTTTGCCTTGTGCCTTTTGCTATACGAAACCCAACAAGGCTGAAATTGAAAGTATTGGGTTTCACTTTGTTCAACCCAACCTACAAGTTAATGTCCTGTTCCCTGTTAAAAATCCTTAGGGAGTGGGGAAATAAATACTAAGGAAGTAAACGTCGCTGAAACTCTAACGCTTGCTTCTGATTGGGTATTTTTTGAGCTAAAGCTTCTACGAATTCGGTCGGTGAAAGACTGGGATTCTGGTTGAGCGTGCGTTGACAGATAATAGAAGCAATCGGACCAATTACTTCAGCTAGTTCCTGTTTGCAACGGTTAATAAAGTCTTGATTAAGCCGAGAGCTAGTCTGTGGTGAGGTAGAGGGAATTAATGGCTGTGTCGCTTGGTTTGGTGGTGATATAGGAGAGGGTAAAAAGGGTACGTACTGTGTGGGTTCCGCTTTAAGAGGATGCACTGGCGGTGTAAGTGGGGAACCTGCTTGGGGTACATAAGAATCACGGCTAATTTGTGCCAGCTGTTGTAAAATCACCTCGGCAGTTTGAGGGCGCTGATTAGGGAAACGTGCCATCAGGCGATCGAGGAGATCTGCAAATGGGGGCGATATTTGGGGAGCAGCTTCACGCCAGTGTAACTGGTCAATATAAGAGTGATAAAAGTTATTGGGGTCTTTGGCAGTGACTAAAAATACAAAAGTGCGTCCCAATGCAAAGAAATCAGATTGCGGCACTGCCTGACCATTAAATTGTTCTGGCGGGGTATAACCTGTTGAAATTACCCCTGTAACCTGACCTGAAGCTTGTTTGAGCACAAAACTTTCTGTGATTTCTCGTGCCGTACCGAAATCAATCAAAACCAGTTGCCCATCTACCTTGAGCATAATATTGGACGGCTTGATATCCCGGTGAAAAAAGTTTTGGCTATGTACCTCCTTGAGGATTGTAGCTAGCTGGGTTAGCCATTCAATTGCATATTTCTGATCGATGGGGCCACCCCGCCGTTGTAGATATTCCCGTAAATCTAATCCCTCAATCTTTTCCATCACTAGACAATGCAAGGGTTCTCGTCTGTTTCTGGGTAAGAAGATGAAGTAGGCATCCGGTTCCGCTTTGGGAATACCTTGATGCTTTAGTCGGGAAAGGACTTGGGCTTCGCGCTGGAATAGCTCAACATACTTGGGATTATTGTTAGTTAGGATTTTCAGGACTTTGGGAGTACTATCGCGATCGCTTACTTCATAGGTTTGACCAAAACCACCACTTCCCAACTGGCGCGTCACCCGATAACGCCCTTCCAGCAGTAACTCAGAACCACAGTTATGACAGAACAGCTGGTTATCAGGGTTTTGTGGATCTTGACAGTTGGGATTAATGCAAAGGCTCATCCGGATTCGCTAGTACAGGACTTACATAATTTAGGGGTACCATGCATTTTTCCACCCCCAACTCCCTAAAATCGGGAAAAAGCGTTGTCCCATATCTTTGGAGAGCAAGGAGGTCAACTATAAGCTGTTGTGCATTTAAATTGTGAACTGATGCTGACTGGGGGACTGGAGAGATTAGGACTAACCAATTTGGATGCGTCTTAGCTTATAAGTCCATAGTAGGAGAAATATTCAGTATAGTACTGTACCTTCGGCAACTCGATATCTCCCAAAGGCGGTGCTTAGCTAAGCAGTTCAACCCCCTACCTACAGGTTAAAACTGCATTCGCTGGAGCAAAACCTTCTGGATCTTGGTAGCCGACTAACTCAGAGTAATACTGGGGATTTCGCAGTAAAAGTTGACGCGCCTCATTCACATTCCTACCGTAAAAAACCATCTCTCGCCGATTAGCAATGGTAATTCTATCGCCTACTGGTGAGGGAAACTGTTCAAAAGTCACAGTTGTATTGCCATCAGCTTCTGCCAGCCTGATATACGCCCTCATTCCTAATGGATTTGGCTTACCGATATTGGGGTCATATTGGCAACTTTTGGCAGTAGCAACTGTTGGATAACTCAACAGAACAAGCAGCAAACAAGAAACCCCAAAAACACTTGAGACGATAAGTTTCACATTCTTCTCCTAAGGCGTATTCTTATTTAGGCAAAGAGCGATTCAATGCCGTCCGCTCCCCGTAACGCAGCAACCGTTCAATCGTTGCTAGACGGTTATCCCATACTTGGACTTGATAGGGTTGCTCAGCGGCTGATGAGAGCATCCACCTCTGGAATTGGGAACGGAACGCTGACAGGGAGGCTTTTGCCGATAACAAGTTCTGCCTCGATGGTTCTTTTGCCAATTGATTGAGTACTATCGAGAGGGCATCCGCTTGTTTACCCCACTCCGAGAGAGCTGGCTCTCGAATCAAGATTTGATTATTGCGAAGCAGAAAACTCCATTCCCGTTGCAAAGCCGCATAACGTGCTGCTGCTGCGGGGAACGGCTGACGGTAAGGCACGGGTTCGCCAGCGGTGGGCGAACTTCTACCTTGAGTGCGATCAAAAATGCTACTTAGATTAGCATCGAGATTCTCTACAGCAAACAGAGCGAATCCACCCGTTGGCAAATCCCGCAATAGTTGAATTTGGTCAACCGCTACGATATTGGGCAAATTTAACAAGCGAATAGCCGGCAAAATTAACGCTGAACCCAGTGTCGCTTCTGTCAGTATCGGCTGTGCTAGATTCTGTAAACCACTGCTATCCAACGCATACGTCATTGGTACCATCAGGTCAATATCACCCCGAACTGCCCAATCTTCCCAGTTTTGTTGTAATCTTTGCAGGCGCTCCTGGCGTGGCATGGGAAACACAGCGGCAGAGAGAATTAGGTTGGGACGTTGAGAGTGCAAGCGCTGCGATACAGTCGCCACAAAGCTGTCGATTTGCCGAATCCGAAAAGCTGTCCACTGTTGCCATAGGTCGCGACCGCTCGGATAAACGGCGATCGGGTCAACACCCGTCAATTCCTTAAACTGCTGACGCGCTGCCTTACCGTAGCCAGTTGTCTGATTAACATTGGGGTCTTGAAATGGATAGCGAATATAGTCCAATTGAATGCCATCCACTTGATAGCGCGACGCAATCTCCTCCAACAGTGCCATCAAGTAACGCTGCACCTCTGGATTAGCGGGGTCTAGGAACGCCTTTTTGGTATCCTGCTCAAACAAGCGTCCCTGCCGATCAAACATCGCCCAGTCTGGATGAGCTGCTAGCACTGGACCCGGATAGTCAGCGGGTTGGTTCAATATCAGGTTATGACGCTGATTAGCCGCCGCAAACATCCAAACCCAAGCGTGTAACTCCATTCCCCGTTCATGGGCTAATTTAACCGCTGCTGCCAGGGGATCCCAACCCCGAACTAACGGGTTTTGCTCTGGTGCAACGCGACTGGGGTAAATTGGATAACTGGCATTGACTGTTTCAAAAAAGACCGTATTAAAGCCTGCTGCTGCTAGTTTGTCGAAAATCCTGGCTAAATCCTGCTCTGATCTAGCCCGGACAATCGTACCTCGGTCTAACCAAATTGCCCGAATCTCTGGCTGAGCCAGCTTCCGGTCTATGGGGTAGTTGTCCCACAGTGCCCGCCGGGTCTGAATCCACAGCTGTCTTGCTTGGGTAGAGTTTCCCCTAGCAACCGAGTCACGAAAATTTTGCAGACCTCTCCTAGCATCAGCTAGCACTCGGCTTGCAGAATCTGTTCCCACTGTTGGGAGGAGTCTGGGATTGCGTGGTTGACCGTAAATGTGAAACGGTTGAAAGTTAGAGGACTGCGGGTTAGAACCTTCAGCGTTCAACTTTTCTGCTTTCAATTTTTCTGGGGCACTCGCAACGAGATATTGCTCGATCGCGGCACCTGTTTGTGCATTAACATTACTATTCGTGGCATTAGCCGCGAGTAAGGCACTTTGAAACCGACCGATTAGACTTTCCAACTCCTGACCCATTGCCGTGAGTTGCCTTGCTGTAAGCGCTTCCGTTTTTTCAGATATCCCTTGAGCTGGTGCCACCACATCATCGCGGTCTGTTTGGGCAATCCTGCCAGCTGTTGAAGGTGAAGGTTGCGATCGCAGTGGCGTATTTTGTTGTTGCAAATTTGGAACAGGTGTGGTATTATTACTAGCCGTTGGGATACGGGAAGATACACAAGCTTGTTGCGCCTCGTTTGAGGCTATCCTCGACCCAGCAGGAGTTACATCATAGCGATCGAGAGCCGCTCGTAACCAAGCATTGTCTATTTCTACTGGTGCTACACTATCGACGCCCCAGCGCCAGCCCAAAAAGGTAGACTGGTCTGTTGTCACCACAGCTGGCGGCTTGTCTTTCTGACTCCAGAAGGCAGAGGTCGTGGAGTTTGAACCAGCAGGAATCACACTGCCTCCCTGAATTGGTCTACCCAATCGAGTAGCGCCTACCCAAGTTTGAGGGTTGCTCCCCGAAAGTTCTAAGGTAGTGGGTTTTGTCAACGCAAAGCCCCAATAGGCACCTAAAAGCGATCGCAACCGCATGCGCACTTCAGGTTGGGACAGAGTTCCCATCGGGCCACTCACAATTACTCGACCGCCTTGGCGCATCCATTCTTGGAGTGCGGCTATCTGTATCGGTTCGAGTTGCTCAATATTGGGCAAAAACAGCAATTTAGTGCTGCCAAAGTCTGAAGCTTGCTGGACTTGAGTAAAGTCAACGACACAATAAGCAACACCGATGGATTGTAGGCGAGTTGTAATCCCTGACCATTGCCCTTGATTATCCGGACTTTTCACAACTCCCAGTTGTACCGTTTCTGCCAAAGCCGCTGGTAGCAGTACCAGAGAGTTTATCAGTGTTCCGATCACACTACCGATGAAAATTGTCCTCATCTCAACGCCTGAAGTTGTCTTTTCGCTGCACCTTGTGAGCAACTTAAACTGTTGCTTGGGCAGTTGGGACACATGGCGTTGTCGATTGGAACGAGAATCACTCCTCAACACAATCTGCTCCTTATTCGCAAACGACTGCTTGCACCCCTTGACTAAGAATTTGGATTTTCCCTTTAACCTTTAACCTTTGACTGAGTAAAGTTTCAGGACTCCCCGTGAAAAGTCGGCTAAAATTCTCCTACCTCTATCTCCTCCCTAACCTCTGGCTTGAGTCAGGAGATTTCCCAGCAGTTCTGTTAAAAATAAGAAACGTTTACCCAGGATAGAACCCCAGTTAGGCTAATCAACCACTTCATTAACTGGAAAACGGTCAAGTAACTGAATGGCACGAATCGCGTTACTTCTCAGGGAATTGGAGACCGTTGGCACATGGGGAATTTGCGATAGGATATCCACGGTTCGACGCAACATCCGCACAACGTCCCCTTCATCCAAGGTAGTACGAGAGCATAGCACCGGCCATTCCACCCCTAACGCCCACTGCTCGACAATGCCAACTAATTCATACTCTAACCAAACTGGCAGTGCCACCTGATAGCGGCGCTGTAACTGAAACAACTGACGGCGCATTCCTCTTAAATTAGCTAACGTCTCAATCACTGCCTCTGGCGGTGAGTAACTAGTCGAACTATCAGGTCGAGGCGTTTCCGTTACCAACGCGCACATCGCTGCGGCTAAGTGGTGGGGATCTAACTTATCAAATTCTCCTGACATCAGCGCCAGTCCCACCCATAATTCATTGTCAGCCCGAATCGCAGCAGTGGCTTGTCCCAAAATGGTGGGTTTCACGTCCTCCAGGCAACCGAATGCCCTTAAAATTTCAATTAAGTTGAGAAATTCCTGCCAGTGATGGGCTTGGTTTTCTCGATATTGAGATTGACGTTGGTTGATTTCCTCCTGCATGGCTAATCGACGTTTGTGGCGTTTCAGTAGATTGGAGGGATTGCCCCACTGCCGCAACGGATGATTGTCCAATTGCCCTCTCAGTGCGTCTACCAATTGCTGTTGCCCCATCACTTCGGGGGCTACTGTTAGGTCTATGGTAGAAGGAATTAAGGAGGCGATCGCTTGTGTTTCCTCTGTACCCCGTCTGGCTTGACCGGGCTTAAGAACAAGTTCCTCTGGCGGCTGTAGAGATGCAATTAACCCCGTCTCCATAACATCACCCTGCAAACCCACAACGTCAGCCGTTGTCGTCACATACCAGCGATTATCCGCACTTAAGCAGACTAAGTAAGGCGATTGACCGCGACCCTTTTCTTTCCTAACCAACACGGCTGGCACTGGAGAGGACACCTGCACATACTTCCCCTTTAAATAGAGGATAGTTCCAGTCGTAACATAGGGTACAATCTCAGCCATTTCACTGGCTCGCACCTCTTCGGCTTGAATTTGCAGCGTTTTGAGTAATCGCCGTTCTTCTCTCAGGCGTTCTGAGAGTTTTTCATAATGAGAGAGCGCTTTCACCTCCACTGGTGCCAGTTGAATATCCAGTTTCGTCAGTTCCGTGGTCAGCTCAGTAATCGCCTGTTGTTGAGGTCTTAGATACAAAGTCGCTAAGTATTGAGCAAAGCTGCGTTCCACCAAATCCCTCGCTTCAGCAAGTGAGTGGGTTTGCAGCAAATTCAGCACCATGCCATACGTAGGTGTGAACTGGCTTACCAGTGGATCAGGACGAGTCGTTGCCAAGTAAGCCGCTTCTTTTGCCCCTTCAAAGGGCGTCTGTAAGGTAACCACATAGCCTATGGCATCCATTCCTCGCCGTCCTGCACGACCTGACATCTGCAAGAACTCAGAAGCGGTTAGCAGGCGATGTCCTCGGTCAGTACGCTTAGAAAGGGTTGAAATTACTGTCGTTCGGGCAGGCATATTAATCCCTGCTGCCAGGGTTTCTGTGGCAAACACCACTTTCACAAGACCCATTTGGAACAGTTCTTCCACAAATCCCTTCCACGCCGGTAAAATCCCAGCATGATGGGCAGCAATCCCCCGGTAAAGCGGTTCAACTTGTCCGGTGCGACCTGCCTCTGGATTGCGGCTCAAAAATTCGTCAATGCGTGCTTTGAGTTCAGCGGCTTCTTGTTCATTGACTAGTGATAATGGCCCCATCTCCTCTACCGCTTTATCACAACCCCGACGGCTAAAGATAAAGTAAATGGCTGGCAACATATCCCGCTGTTGCAGTTGTGCTAGGACGTAGGTGATTGAGGGACTTTCTGGACGTGCTCCCTTTACCTTGGCTCCCTTTTGTTTGGGCTTGAGGCGAGGGTTAAGTTGGCGTTGGCTTTCGTCCAGAAGCGGAAAAAGTCCCTTGGGGTTGCAAAAGTGAAACTGTAACGGAACGGGTCGGAAGTCAGAATAAATCAGCTCAGTTGCGCCATGCACCAGATTCAGCCAGTCAGTCAGCTGGTCAGCGTTGGCAACGGTGGCAGAGAGGGCAACCAGTTGGACGTCTGGTGGGCAATAAATAATTGATTCTTCCCAAACTGTTCCGCGCTGTCGGTCGTTCATGTAGTGGCATTCATCCAGCACCACGGCCTCAACCCCTACCAACGAGGTGCCGACTTCCCCTATCGGTGTCCCGTATAGCATATTGCGGAAGATTTCTGTGGTCATTACCAGGATTGGAGCATCCCGGTTGATGGAGATATCGCCGGTCAACAGACCCACTTGCTCTGCGCCAAACTGCTCGCGAAAATCTCGCAACTTTTGGTTTGAGAGAGCTTTTAAGGGTGTTGTGTAGAAAACGCGACCGCCTCGCGATAGGGCACAGTAAATGGTATATTCCCCAATTAGGGTTTTTCCAGAACCAGTAGGAGCACAGACAACAACAGAGCGACCAGCATTCAAAGCCGCGATCGCTTGTTTCTGAAATTCGTCAAGTTCAAACGGAAATAAATCTCTTAGGTCAAGGTCTATAGATGGAGTGGAAACGTTCACACTGATGCTTTTCCAATAAGATGGTCGCGAGGATTTTAAAATTTTGGCTTTGATCCATGCCCAATTGGCTCTATTGTAAAGCCGTAAACACCAACCTTTCAGCTAAGGGAGACTCTTTGAGTTGGCTGCAAACCTTACTACCCTAGGGATAGAGGAGACAAGATATCGGTACCGCCAGACACAGTGATAGATGCTAAGGCGAAACGTGAAGCGCTCTCTATCCATTAAGTTCTTTGAAGAAGATTAACGAATAATTTAATAAATTGAAAAACAGAGGGTTTAATACCTCGATACCTCTGTTCTATGAGGCTTTCATCCCCACCCTAGCTACGCTCTAAAGTGGCTTTCCTACCGATTTAGCTAAAAAGCGATCGGTAAGTATTCACGACGGCGACAGCTCCAATTTTGTTTTCTTGTTGTAAACATAAGCCTTTCCAATCTAATCGCCGCTTCTCGGACTCACAGGCTAAATACCAATAGAGTTGAAATTTGCTCAGATCAGTTTCATTTACACAGCGCTGGAACATTTGCTTTGAGCGCTGTCCCCATTGTTTATCCAGTTCTATCCAATTACCCATCGACTGTAAGCACACGACTTTTATCGCTTTACGTATCCTGTAGTTTAGGTTCTCTCATCTGAGAGACGCCGACAATGAAAAGTTTATAAGGTTATATGAAGAGATTGTGAGCATTTGTCCGGGGTTGTGCTGAAGGCGATCGCACAGACGATTGGAGGTATTAGTGGATACGGTCATATCTAGTGAAGGAATGCTAGCTTGTACTCCTTGATTTAGGGTTGTCACATGACAGAAGCTTTAACTCACTATAAACTACCAGCCCTTACTTCGTGGAAGGGCTGGTTTTTGCATCCAGCCCAATAAGTTCTGATTTTTGGCGCTTCTTTTGCCCTAGTTGCTTCTGACTTCCTGTTTGCTTGCGCTTACAGGTATCAGAAGTAGAGCTAG
>DATNPH010000247.1:0-12492 GCA_036703315.1 Coleofasciculaceae cyanobacterium | reverse complement strand
GTTGCAAGTGAGTTTGGTAGAATGCAGGTAACATTTTTGTTAAGTCGGTCTTGTTGACAAAGCTAGACCGATCTTTTTTTACCACAAATCGCCTCAATCTCCGTCTGGTATTGTTTTTGAGGGGATTGTCACCCCGTCAGCTTCTAGGAGACATATCAAGGGTAAGAAATAGTCCAACAGATACCATAAAGTGCGTCAAGCCTTAGCTAAGCAGCATCTCAAAGTCAGTAGACAGCGTAAAGACAAAGCTATAAAAGATGCTTTGGCGCTAGTTAGAGCGAAAGACCTAATTTTCTACGAAGACTTGAAGATACAAAACATGGTAAAGAATCACCATTTGGCTAGGTCGATTAGTGACGCATCCTGGTATCAATTCACGCAATGGCTTCAATACTTCGCCAAAATACACGGCACTATAGTTATTGCTGTACCACCGCACAATACAACTGTTGACTGTTCGGTATGCGGGGCAAAAGTCCATAAAACCTTAAGCACTAGAACGCATCAATGCAGTCAGTGTAAAACACTTTTATGCCGTGACTTAAACGCAGCAAGGAACATTTTGGCAAAAGGATTGAAGCTATTGGCTGGATACTTAAACAGTACTGGAGGGGTGCGATTCGTTGGCTAGAAACCAAACCCTAAAAGGGTTAGGGGGATTAGCCGCAAGGTTAGAACCTTGATAACTTGATAGTCATGTGAGTGATAGTAAGTACCCTAGAAAGCTAAAGTCTCACTCCGTAGGTGCAGCGGTAAAAGCACATCCCCCAGGTTTGCGACTAGCCATCAAAGCCTGAAGCGGGGATGAAAGGCGGCAATGCTGATAGCCCAAAGATTGGTAACCGCCGAGCAAGAGTCCATGCATAGCGCAAGCGAAGATGTGTTCAAACTATCGTTATACTGAACCAGCCAAATAAGGCTGATAGGCTGGGAGTCCCAAAAGGGTAAGGATAATGGGGAATTGGCGGTTTCCTACCCGACCAATAAGCACTTCCTCTAAACCCGGTAGAGAGCATCATGCTAAAGACTTAAAACAAATGACTATCAGGAACGAATTAACCGCTTGATGGCTCTTAGCTAGGTCGATAGCTAAGTAGGTGCTAACCATAAGCCACAAGTCGGAGAGATTGAATCAAAAGCAAACGCTCTGGGTAATGCCAGAGATATGCAGACAGATTCACGGTGATTTGGAAGATAGAGTTTCAAGTAGTGAGTATAAATGTCTAAAACGAGTTTAAAGACTACGGTGGAATGGCGCTTGATTAACTGGCGCAAGCTGGAACGTCGAGTGTATAAGCTCCAAAAGAGAATCTATCGAGCCTCTCAACGTGGTGATGTAAAAGCAGTCCGCAGACTCCAGAAAACGTTGATGAAGTCTTGGTCAGCAAGAGCATTGGCGGTTCGTAAGGTAACCCAAGACAACACGGGCAAGAAGACGGCAGGAGTGGATGGAGAAAAATCTCTGTCCCCAGCAGCACGATTAAAGCTTGTAAACAAACTAAAACTTGGGTCAAAGGTTAGCCCAACCAGGAGAGTATGGATTCCCAAGCCTGGTAGGGAAGAGAAACGACCTTTAGGGATACCTACAATGAAAGACCGAACCTTGCAAGCACTTGTCAAACTGGCACTAGAGCCAGAATGGGAAGCGCGATTTGAGCCTAACTCATACGGGTTCAGACCAGGGCGCTCATGCCACGATGCAGTCGCAGCAATATACTTAAGCATTCACAACAAATCCAAATATGTACTGGATGCCGACATATCCAAATGCTTCGACAAAATCGACCATGAAGCACTGCTAAACAAATTAAATACATTTCCCACCATCCGCCGACAAATTCGTGCATGGTTAAAAGCGGGAGTGATGGATAATATGCAGTACTTCGATACATCTGAGGGTACACCACAGGGCGGGGTCATTTCCCCGCTACTAGCAAATGTCGCCCTACATGGATTGGAACAGTGGATAAAACAAGCCTTTCCCAGAAGGGGTTACAGAAAAGAAGGAAAATACTATACCTTTTCAGCCCCAGAGGTTATCCGCTATGCAGATGACTTCGTGATTCTCCACGAAGATATCTCTACAGTCATAAGATGCAGGGAAACAGTCTCTGAATGGTTAAAAGGCATGGGTTTGGAACTAAAACCTAGTAAAACAAGGATAGCTCACACTCTCAGACAGTATGAGCAAGAAAAACCAGGATTTGAATTCCTTGGTTTCAATATAAGGCAATACCCAGCAGGTAAATACCAGTCGGGAAAAACCACAAAAGGGGAAAGGTTACTAGGTTTTAAAACAATCATCACACCAAGCAAAGATAAGCAAAAAGTACACCATCAACAAGTGGCAAAGATAATTGAGGCTCATAAGTCTGCTCCGCAAGCGGCGCTAATCAAGAGACTAAATCCTGTTATTAGGGGTTGGGCAAATTATTACTCAACGGTATGTAGCAAGAAAAGCTACGCCGAGCAAGACCATCAAATGTACCAAAAGCTAAGGGCTTGGGCAAGATGCCGTCATCCCAAAAAATCAAAGGGATGGAGAGTCAGGAAATACTGGCAAAGCATAGAAGGCAACAACTGGGTATTCGCAACCAGGAAAGAGGGTACAAGCCCACTTCGGTTACTTAACCATGCCGACACTCCTATAGTGCGTCATGTGAAAGTTAAAGGCGAATCGTCACCATACGACGCGAACCTAGTTTACTGGAGTACAAGAATGGGTAACAACCCAGAAATGCCAATTAAGGTATCAAAACTCTTGAAAAGGCAAAAAGGGAAGTGCGCCCACTGTGGATTGTTTTTCCGTGAAGACGATGTGATGGAAATTGACCATAAAATCCCGAAATCGCAAGGTGGAAAGGATTCTTACGACAACTGGCAACTCCTGCACAGACATTGCCACGACACAAAGACTGCCTTAGATGGAAGTCTTGGCAACAAATTCGGCTGTAATAGTGTCGAGCCTAAGCTCCCCAGAAAACTAGAAATGGTACATGGGAAATAGGTGAAGAGGTATGCGTGACAAGCACCAAATCATTGAGGAGCCGGATGAGGTGAAAATCTCACGTCCGGTTTTGAAGACCAGCGGGACTGGTGACAGTCTCGCTGAGTTTAATCATCCAGGAACTGAGGAGAATATCCCGAACGCTCAGGGACAGCTTGACCGCTGGATAGCTGATAGAGATATCGGCTTTCTAAGTCATCTGGATGAACTGAGAATCAGCAATTGTGCTGAGAATCCGCCTGAGACGTAAGTCACTGGCGGAGTATGTCAATCCACTCTAAGCCGTCTAAAAAATCCTCAGCCTCCTTGTCGTGTATTAGGTTTATACGTCTGTCCATCAATCCTCAACATCACGATGCACTGTTTCTGGTGAAAACGCTGGAATACAGACGGTAATGTACTGAGCACCTCCACGATTGGGAGTACTATAGCGAACCCACTCGCCTGGTTGGGTAATACTGCTTCAATTAAAGCAACCTGTTCTACTCGCTGCTTTGAATAAGCGATCGCGCCCCACCACAAAAGAAGAAATTTTCCCTTACTTTGAGCTGATGCAGTCTAATTCGGAATAATGATAGACAGGATCTACATAGAATCTGAACCTATCTACTGTTTTGATGCAAATGACTGAGCAACGTGACGCTGACTCCCCGCCAGCTGATTTGCAGCCGTTCCATGAACCGACTGATGATGTGACACCTGGGTCGGTCGATGATTCCTGGACGAACCGCATTGCTGGTGTATGGAACAACACAACAGGACGTTTGATGCAACTCCTACCCGTAGAGCAAGTAGCTCAGACGGTTGTTGGGTGGTTTAGCGTCAGCGAAGCTCAGGTTGCAGAGATTTTAGAGACTGTTCGAGCAGAACTGCCAACTACGGAAGCCCTCCTGATTGGTAAGCCTCAAGCTGGGAAAAGTTCGATTGTGCGGGGGTTGACAGGCGTTTCTGCTGAAATTGTTGGTCAGGGATTTCGTCCTCATACGCAACACACCGAGCGATATGCCTATCCGTCCAATGAACTGCCGTTGCTCATTTTTACAGATACGGTCGGACTGGGAGATGTGAACCAGGAGACTCAGGCGATCATTCAGGAACTGGTTGGCGATCTGCAACAAGAGACTCGTCGCGCCAGAGTCCTGATTCTGACCGTCAAAATCAATGATTTTGCAACCGACACGCTGCGAAACATTGCTCAGCAACTGCAATCCTCATATCCAGATATTCCCTGTCTGCTGGCAGTTACCTGTTTGCATGAAGTTTATCCTCCCGGTACAGCCGATCATCCTGCCTATCCACCAGACTATCAGGAGGTTAACCGCTCGTTTGCCGCGATTTGGGAAGCCTTTAAAGGGCTGTGTGATGGTGCTGTACTGATTGACTTCACCCTAGAAGAGGACGGCTACACGCCGGTGTTTTATGGTTTAGAGGCACTGAGGGATGCCCTGGCAGACCTACTCCCCGAAGCGGAAGCCCGTGCGATTTATCAGTTATTGGATGAGGAGGAAGCTGGACAGCAACTTGGCAACCTCTACCGGGATGTCGCACGTCGTTACATGTTGGCCTTTGCCGTCATGGCAGCCGCACTTGAGGCTGTACCCCTGCCATTTGCCAGCCTACCTGTGCTGACTGCCTTACAAGTCTCGATGGTGGGCCTGTTGGGGAGATTGTATGGGCAGACACTCACCCCGTCGCAGGCAGGGGGTGTTGTCAGTGCGATCGCTAGTGGCTTCCTAGCACGAGCAGTTGGGCGGGAGTTAATCAAATTCATACCTGGCTTCGGTAGCGTGATTGCCGCGTCTTGGGCAGCCGCCTACACTTGGGCACTGGGTGAAGGAGCCTGTGTTTACTTCGGTGACTTAATGGGGGGTAAAAAGCCCGATCCCAAGAAAATTCAAGCTGTTATGCAAGAAGCGTTTAAGGCAGCACAAGAACGCTTCAAGGGAATCAAATCTTAAGAACACCTGTTCTATAACTGGTCAGTTCCTATACGAACTGTCACTCCGACTCATTTAGCAAGAAAGGCTCCAGGGCAGGAGGCAGAAGGCACAAGGGAATTGTGATTCCTGCTGTGGGAGCCACGACCGAAGCAAGTAAGGGTTGAAGCCCCACACCAAAATCTTCAATTTGGTGTCTTGCAATCAGTGTAGATTTGAAACCTACACGGCAAGAGCAGTCCTTCTGCCCTCTGCCCTGTGCATAAGAGCCTTCTTCACTCAGTTCAATTCAGGTAATGGGACGAAAGTAAGACAGCCCGTCTTTTGACATTCATTTTCATCTAGGGCATAGTCAAGCCCGATCCTACCCCTGAACCTTATGTCAACGGCATCTAACTTTGCGAACGACTCCCCTTCCCCTGCCCAAGCACCCACTAACCGCTTTTACCGCACCGTCTGGAGGTGGCATTTCTACGCAGGGCTGTTTGTGATTCCTTTTCTGTTGATGCTGGCAACAACTGGGATAATCTACCTCTTCAAACCCCAGTTGGATACTTTGATGTACCACAACCAGATGTTTGTGCAATCTACGGGGACGATGTTGCCTTATACCCAACAATTTAAAGCTGTCCCAAGTGTTTATCCCGATGCGACAATTGCTAAATTCACTCCTAACGTGGCTTCTAACCGCAGTAGTCAAGTGGAGTTGAAGACAGCCGATAAGCATACTCTGACAGTCTTTTTGAATCCTTACACGGGTCAGGTGTTAGGCGATCGCGACGAAGACCATAACCTTCAGAGTGTCGCCCGTAAACTGCACGGTGAACTGATGATCGGCAAGATCGGTGACTATCTGGTGGAACTGGCAGCCTGCTGGGGACTGGTGTTGCTGATCACCGGGCTGTATCTATGGTTGCCACGTCGGGGATTCACGGTTTGGGGAACACTCTTACCACGCTGGTGGAGCAAGAAC
The DNA here is from genome assembly GCA_036703315.1 of Coleofasciculaceae cyanobacterium. Lineage (GTDB taxonomy): Bacteria > Cyanobacteriota > Cyanobacteriia > Cyanobacteriales > Coleofasciculaceae > DATNPH01. The sequence continues at coordinate 6,575 of DATNPH010000247.1, read as the reverse complement.
AGGCGCGTCTTCTGGCGGGATTTACATGCTGTCCCTGGATTCTATGGTGCGCTACTGGTGGGCTTTCTCATCCTGACGGGTTTGCCTTGGTCGGGGTTCTGGGGTAAAACATTTGCTCAGGTCTCGAACCACTATCCAGCACAGATGAGTAATGATGTACCCAAGTCTACGGTGCTGACGGGTTCACTGAACCGGAATGGCGATCACGTTGTACCGTGGGCAGTAGAGCAATTGCCAATGCCTCAATCGAGTGGATCTGGGCATCAGCATCATCGGGGGCACGATGGAGCAAGTGCAACGGCTATCCGTAAGGGACTTTCTCCAAATACGCCCGTAAATTTGGACTCTGTAATTGCGCTGGCACAGGCTAACGGTGCGCCTACTGGGTTCAGTGTAAGCTTGCCAAAGGGTGAGACTGGAGTGTACACCGTTTCAGCGTTTTCAGACGATCCAACCCAGGAAGTCACAATGCACATTGACCAGTACAGTGGTAAGGTCTTGGCTGATGTGCGCTGGCACGATTACGGTCTGGTGCCCAAGGCGGTGGAATTAGGAATTGCCGTACACATGGGCAAGTATTTCGGTTTTGGGAATCAGCTTCTGATGCTGTTTGCTTGTTTGGTAGTGATTATCCTGTGTGTGAGTGGGTTGGTTATGTGGTGGCAGCGTCGTCCTGCCGGACAGATTGGTGTACCGACTTTACCAGAGCATGTTCAGCACTGGAAGACCCCTTTGGCGATTGTGGCTATTCTGGGTCTTGTTTTCCCTCTGGTGGGTTTCTCGCTGGTAACGGTACTGCTGCTGGATTACCTAGTGATTTCCCGAATTCCTGCCCTCAAGCGCGTCTTAAATTGAGGTAGGAGTAGAGTAGCGATCGCCCCCTGACTGTTTAATCACCATCAATTAATTTTGTTCCGATACCGGTTGAGAATCGCTGCCTCATTTGGGCGATCTGAAATTGCCTGAATGATTGACTTGCAACCAAATTTCTAGGCTGACCAGCAACCATAGTTTCGCACCATAGCGAGACCAGGCATCACCTTGGTAATTCAACCAATCTCGTATTAAAGTTTGATTGAGATAGGGAGCGATCGCCGCTTTTTTATCCAACAACAACGCTTTAGCTTGAGGACGCCAAGCTTCGCGAAACCACTTCTGCACTGGCACCATCATCCCGCTTTTGGGACGCTTCAAGATTGCTTCTGGTAATAAATCGGCTACAGCCTGTTTAAGTACGGCTTTTTCATCAGCACCAGCTAGTTTATATTCTGGTGGTATTTGTAAACTAAATTCAACAATCCGCTGGTCAAATAAAGGCGATCGCCCATGCAAACCAGCCGCCGTTGTTAGATTATTGACTTTAGTTAAAATCTGGTCAGCCCCTTTGAATTTGATATTGAGTAACATCAAGCGGTTTAAGTAGCTGATATCAGTATTCAAGTCAGGCGCAAACACAGAAGGTTCAGATTGAATGGCTGACCAAGTATCAGCATTTAAAAGTTGCGGTAAATCAGCTGAGCATTTGCGAAACGAATGGAGATAAGCCGCTACTAAATCTAGCGGCTCTGGTGCAACTGGGCCATATAAGCTATTTAATAACATTGGCTTATTTTTTGGACCTGCAAAGCAGGGATCGCCTCCTTCTCCGTTGAGGATAACCCGAACATCTTTTCGCGCTAATTCTCCCATTAATAAGTTAGGAACTGTTAGCGGATCGCCTATTGGTGTATCTAAATAAGCCATGGTTCTTGGCAACTGTTCCCACAAGTCAGTTGGGGAAATTTCGAGGATATGATGTTGAGTATGGCAATGTTTAGCAACTAAGCTTGAAAATTCTAGTTCATTAGGGCAATCAGAGCCAAAATGAATGGAGTAGGTGTGTACAGGCTGGTTATAGAATTTTGCAGCTAAGGCAGTAATACAACTTGAATCTAACCCACCAGAGAGATAAGCACCAATGGGTTCATTCGTTGGTAAGTATTCCTGAACAATTTCATTCAGCAGCGATCGCAGCTTTTCTCCGTACCATTCTATAAGTTGCTGGCTAGCCGTAATTTGCTCCTCGATCTGCCAATCAAACTGTAAGTTTTGATCCGGAAAGCGTAAGCGTGTTCCTGGTAATAATTCACCAACTTCCTGCCAAAGCGTTCGTTCTCCTGGTACAAACGAACAGCAAAGATATTCTTGCAGTGCTACTAAATCTAGGTCACTAGAGTGATGACTTCTTAGAGTTTTCAGGCGAGGAGCAAGCCAGCGAGTTTCACCACAATTTGTGTAATATAGGGTGCGAGAACCAACGCGATCGCGTCCTAACCATAATTCTTGACGCTCTCGATCCCAAACTGCCAGAGCAAACATTCCTTCCAACAAGATCAGTGACTCCACGCCCCAACGTTCCCACAGGGCGGCAACAATTTGGCTATGAGTTACTTCTTTTGAATTGATGTCTACTTGTTGCAGTAATTTAGAAGCATTGCTCAACCAGATATCCCCTACTAAGACAAACCGTTCATTCGGACTGAATGTTGGGGAAGCATTGAGAAGGGCAAGAGAGCGATCGCGCCAAGTTACACTGTCTGTTACAGCGTCTACTTTCCCCCAAGCCAGAGACCAAACTGGAGAAACTTTAATCTTAGGAATAGAGATACGTCGGCTGGGTAAAATAAGTGGTAGTTTCAATGTTTTTAGAGGTTAAATACACTAACTGGATGAGACTAGGTTTCCCAAGTAAAAAGTCAAAATCAAAACACTATTTCTGAGGAGTTTCTGAATTTAACCATCATGTTCAAATGCCAAGAGATAGACATCACTGTCATCCCTGCCTACACTAACTAAGCTATCTTTACTATTGTTAGTATGACTTTTCGCAATTCCTTGCCTTACTACTTGTAAAATTCTTTGAGGACTCAGTGATTCTAATTCCACAAAATAGCCGAGTTCTAGCCATGCCACTTCATAAGCTAATAAACTCTGCTTTACTTCGGCTGGCATTTGTTTGGCTTGATTGGCAAATTCAACCGATTGCCGCACGAACAGATTAGGATTAGATATCTGACGCGGTAAGATTCCTAGATCGTAAATAGTAACATTACTATTTTGAAACCAAGTTGGGCTAGTACGAAGACGGTGAACTAAACCCACTCCATGAGGACTTGCATCATGTAGTGCATACACTTTTAGCTCCTGATTGCGGTGGAGCATTTCTAAAACTGTCCTAGAAATTCTTTGAGGATATCCCGTGATACTCAGCACGGCACTGTTATGTTCAAAGTGAAATTTGTTGGCAATTAAAACCTGAGCGATCGCCGCACTATCACAAACAACAACGCGGTCAAAACTATATACACTAATTTCAGAATTAACCTCAACTGTACTGCTCTCTTGAGGGGTAGCAGGTAACAGTTTTGCCACAGCCACAGTACCATTAATTTGTGTCCAGCGTCTCAGCCAATTGTCAACCTGCGTTGATGTCAGGACGAGGGCTCTTGGCGCAAGCTTGAGATGGGATGGGAGCTTAGCGAAGCGTTCCCGCTCCTCTTGCTCTTGTCTTTCTAAACGTTGCCTCTGCTCTCTATCTTGCCTTTCTAAACGTTCCCTCTCCTCGTGTTCCTCTAGTTCCTGACGAGCTATTTCTGGTAGCTGCCGAGCAGCATAGTAGATAATTAATACCCCAACAGCAAGACTGAGTATAAAGACGATAAGGGTAGTCGTGCCAAGGGGGGAGATGTGCAGGCTAAACAGTATACCAATACCACTAATCAGTACGCCAAAAACCTGTAAAGATTTAGCATAAAAACGGCGGTCTTTTGCGCTCTTTTGACTGTCACGAACCGCTTGTAAACAACACAAAAAATATAAAGCTATTCCTATTCCCCAAAATACACTCAAAATAAGACAAATAGTCAAAAATCCAGCTGCGGCTGAACTTTTAGACATAGATGTAGGCTTAAACGTAAATGAACGAATAAATTGGCTAAGTGTCGTTGGTTTTCCTCCTAAACGCTGATCTAAAAAATAAAACAACTGCTTGGGAGTAAAGTACAGAGTATTTTTAGCAGAAAGGTCAGAAATTGCCTTGGCGAAAAAACTATCGGTAACCTTCCTCAGTTTATAATTACTGTTACTAGTAGGCTCGAATGCAAAGGAATGGCGGCAGTTCTTACACCGTCCTTGATGATTGCTGCGATCGCGTCGGCTATTGTTTGTGCCGCATTGAATGCATTTCATGTCAATCTCTTACTTTTTTTAGGACTTATTGTGTAATGGGATAAATTTAATTAAAAACTTGATGATTCAACAAAACGTTGTAATCTTCTCGCTGACGAATTAAGCGATGTTGTCCATTTTCTAGTAAAACTTCAGCAGGACGAGGACGATGCAGAAAATGAGAAGACATGGCATAGCCGTAGGCTCCTACATCTAGAACAGCTAAGATATCTCCAATTTGTAAAGCCGGTAATTGGCAATTTTTACCTAGATAATCGCGAGAATAAGTGGTATTACCACAGACATCTGTGGAATACAGTGGGACTTTATTAATTGCACCAATAGTAACAATTTCTCGATAGCCACCATGTACCGAGGGAACAGAGAGATTGGCAACAGTAGTATCGACACCAATAAGTTGTTTGCTCTCTTGCCATTTTACTGAAACGACTTTAGTTAGTAAGGTTCCACATCCCGCGATCGCAGCACGTCCCGGTTCGATAATTAAGTCAATGTCGCGTTTAATCTTAGACAAAGTTTCTGTTAATTCCTTGCCAAAGCAATTCCAATCAAAGCTGGCTCCATCTGCATGATACGGATAACCAAACCCTCCACCAAAATCAAGATAGTCCCAATCAGGTAATTGTCGTGCCGTATCAATTATCGAATTAATGACTTGAGTAAATGCCTGAGTTACATTGATTCCTGTTCCCCGATAAAAATGTAAACCCTTCAGCTTTAATCTCACAAATTTAAGCATTTCTATCGCGGTGGGAAATTCAAATGGACGCACACCAATGCGACTTTCACCTGTAATTTCAGGTAAATTTAATCGTAATCCCAACTTAGGAGGTTGCTGGAGAGAATTGACAGGAAGTATCTCTTCATAAACATCGCAAAAGAGTTGAAGTTGAGACAAACTATCTAAATTCAATGTTGTCACACCCCAATTGAATAATTGTTCCATTTCAGCACGATTTAAATTGCTGCCACTATAAACAATTTGATTAGGAGTAAATCCTGCTTTCAGTCCTAAATAAATATCTCCTGGTGTGTTGGCATGTAGTCCCCAACCGCTAGCGTGAAAGATTTGGAGTAAAGCAACATTGCCATTGGTGACACTGGCAAATTGAAATTGAGTGTGAGGATAGGGGATTGCTTGGGTAATGTGAGCGATGGTTTGACGTAGGCGATCGCCGTGATAAACATACAGAGGAGAACCATAGATAGTTAATAGTTCTCGTGCTGTTTCCTGTGAAAAAGGTAATTCACGAAAATTTTTGTTGATTGTCGGCAACCCTTGCATTCTATTCATGATAATTAACAGCTTCAATCTAAATTGTTTGAACGCTTATGCACCAAGGCATCTATAGCAAAAGGCAGAAGGCAGAAGGCAGAAGGCAAAAGGCAAAAGGCAAAATATCCTGAATTTCCGCACAATCAAAAATAAGCAGAATTTGAGCAAACTAAATGAAATCCGCTATCAGCAATTATCTGTTGGTCTACCACAAGCACTACGATACAGGTGTAAGTCCCACTGGTTATCATCATTTCCCTCTTTAAGTTGATATTTTTCCAGTTTCAGACTCATGCTTCGAGGGAATTTAACTTCTTCTAATGCCTCCTCGAAGTATTTCTCAAAGTGTGATAATAGTGCTTGAGTTTGAGCAAATGCATCATCTAGGATTTGCTGATTTGCTTCACTCCAAAGCTCAGAGTTAGGCTCGTGGTCGATAAAATAACCAAACAACATTTCGCAATCTTGGCGATACTTTCGTGTATGTAAAATGTGACAATGCCATAGACAGTCAATGTCCTGTGTCGGGACAAGAGGGATTTCGGGATACAGGTAATTGACCAACAAGAACGTCTTATAGCGCTTAATTGCACGAAATACTTGTTGCCTAGTCCATCCGTAACCGTTTTGGGGGTTGATCAAATAAGCTGCAATTGGCGATAGATCGAGCGATCTCAGCTTTTCTACGCATGCTAACGCGGATGCAGGCAAAGCTTCTTGGATAACTGACATAAGTTAGATAGCTAAATTTGATAGACCATATGAAACCGAGCAATTTTGGTCTTTAATGCTCTGAAGTATTGGGGGAAGTTTTTTCTTTGAATTGGGTTAAAAAAATCGGCTCAATTGCTAATTCCTGCGGGAAAAGTGAAAAAGCTTAACTTTCAACAGCAAGACGAATATCCCGCGTTTCCTTCTACCCAATAGGACATCTGTTAAACCTCCCTTGTTCACTCGCCCAATGGCTTATCGGGAGATAAACGGTGCATTAACTAAATATTTACAAATCTTTATCTTGTTGTCTGTTGGATGCTGACAAAGCCTGCTGCTTCCAATAACTTCTGTCCTTCAT
>DATNPH010000214.1:0-5517 GCA_036703315.1 Coleofasciculaceae cyanobacterium | reverse complement strand
CATTAGGTTTATTTATCCATCAGCTAGCGGGATTTGACGTACCCAAAGCGCGAGAAGTGTATAACATTCCTGAAGGCTATGAGCCAGCGCTGTATGGAAGTTTCAAGTCCCGACATGAAGCGTATGTTTGACACCAACTTCTGAGGAGTTGTTTACGGCTCACGCGCTGCTGTCAACCATTTCAAACAGCGCAATATTGGCAGTGGTGCGCTGATTTTCTACCTCCCCTGCTTCCCCTGCCTAACAGTACCGAAATATGATTACTGAACGGATGCTCTGGGCGTCCTTGATTCTTGCAGCCGGACGATCGCACTATGAAGACTGGTGATTTCCTGGGCAATTCGATCCAGTTCTGTGGAAATGGGAGTGCGTTCTCGAATGGCTTGCAGTGTGGGTGTTGCTGTGCCTGGAGCGGATGCAAACTCGGATGCTCGCTCGGCATGAAGTCGTTCAACGTGGGTGTGAATCGCTTCGAGATAAGGCTCGAAGTCCGGTAAGGGTTGGGGTGGCTGTCGCTGTTGCAACGCATCGGCTAAGTTCTCCAAAACCTGAACAATAGCGTCGGCGAATTGCTTGAGATCGGGACATTGGTACTCTGCACTCAATTCCCGACGGTGTTCTGCCAGAGTCGTGACCGAATTAAAAAAGCGGTGAATATAGAGAATCAACGTTGCGATCGGTTGAACGTCTCCTTGGACACGGCGAGGTTCACCTCAACACAACGAAGTGGAAAGCCTCACCTTTTTCAACGCGAGGAGGAACGCAAAGTAGCGAATTTATTCGCTAATGGTATATTGTGAATACATAATATCCTGTTTCTAGTTAAGAAAAGTCATCTTTGACGTGCCACAAACTTCACCTAAGACAACGCCATCATTCGTAACCGAACTGCCACTCGTGGTCAGTCCGGCGAGTGAGGGCGTTTTGCTATCTAGGCTGGAGGCAGCGCGACAAATGTACAATGCCTGCCTCGGTGAAGCCATGCGTCGGGTGAAACTCATCCGACAGTCTAAGGACTTCAATCGGGCGCGTTCTCTCAAACCTAGTAATCCAGAACGAAAAGTTCTGTTCAAACGGGCTAGAGAGCGGTACAACTTTTCTGAGTACGATCTCCATTCCTACAGCAAGCAACTTCAACACTCTTGGCTTGGCAAACACATCGACTCTAATACCGCCCAAAAACTGGCAACTCGTGCTTACAAAGCCGTAGAGAAAGTTCTGTTTGGGAAAGCCAAGAAAGTCAGATTCAAAGGCAACAACCAGATGGACTCCGTAGAAGGGAAGTCCAATAAAGCTGGCATTCGTTGGAAAGGTGAAGCTGTTGAGTGGAAAGGATTGCAGCTAAGAGCTAGGATTACTGGAAACGACTCCGTTATTCTGCACGGACTCAACTCAAAGGTCAAGTATGTGCGGTTGGTGCGGCGGAAGATATCAGGCAAGAATAGATTCTACGCTCAGTTAGTTTGTCAGGGTAAACCGTTCATTAAACCCAAAAACACTCTTGGTCAAGGTGATGTAGGGATTGATATTGGACCATCAACAATTGCAGTTGTTGCAGATACGGAGTCAATGCTTCAGCAATTTGCTAGCAAACTAGAGTTTGATGCTCAAAAAGTCCGCAAGCTGCAACGGAAGATGGAGAGGTCGCGTCGTGTCACCAATTCCGATAACTATAATCCCAATGGCACAGTTAAGAAAGGGAAGAACAAATGGAATAGTTCCAAGTCTTATCTCAAAACTAGGAACAGCAAAGCTAATCTAGAGCGGAAACTAGCCGCTCACCGGAAGAGTCTTCACGGGGAACTGGTTAATGATATCCTCAGAACTGGGGATACGTTTAAGCTAGAGAAGTTAAGCTACAAAGCATTTCAGAAATTATTTGGTAAGTCTGTCGGCAAGCGTGCGCCAGGGATGTTCGTCTCTCACCTAAGAAGCAAGGCTGAAAGAGCTGGTGGAAAGGTGGTCGAAATTCCGACGTACAACACGAAGCTGTCGCAGACCTGTCAATGTGGTCGGGTGAAGAAGAAAAAGCTCTCCGAAAGAGTCCATAAATGTGAATGCGGAATACAGATGCAAAGAGATTTGTATTCCGCATTCTTGGCTAAATATATAGCGCCTGACCAATTCGTTCTCCAGGTGAGCCAGTTACTTAGTGATTGGCAGAGTGCGGAGCTGCGCTTGCGGGCGGCTTGGAGAACAGCAACGGAATGCAATCAACCTACAACTGGCGGGCTACTGCCTGCCTCCTTTGGTCGTTGCCCAGAGGTAGAGCGGGTCGCCGCAGAAGTTTCGACTCAAGTATCTAATAGTCAGGATGTTGTAGTGGCAACACGAGAGCCTGAAAGAGGATATCCCGCCCGTAGGGTCGGGGAGTCGAGAACCTCATGATACGTAAGTGTGGGAGTCTCAGGGAGTTCCGTGGTGAAAGTCAAGAACCCCATACTTTTAAGCATGGGAGTCTCAGCAGAAACGTCGTTAGAGCCGATAGCCAAATAGTGCCGTGAACTAGATTGGCGAGGAACAGCATAGCTTTAATGCTGATCGCTGCTGCAATCTTAGCTGTTGCCTGCTGGCGATACGCTCCCTCGACGTTTACCAGCCCCACCGACCAGGCTCCCATAACTGCGATCGCGCTAGCAGCCGGATGACCCATCAGCACTCCAACCCCAATTGGAACCAAAACCAATACAAGGGTCTGCAAACTGGCAGCAATATCGGGCTTACCCGGTTTGAGTTGAAACTGCTGCAACAGCCAGTTCGGAGGTCGTTGAGATTTAGAAGACATGCGCCCATCCCATTAGCTGCTCAAGGGTGTCAATGCATAAATTCGCTGCTTGTAACGGGCAACGCCAATGCCTTGCCAATCATCCTGAGTATCAAGATATTCAGTGATGCTGCGCCCAATCATCCCTGTTCCACCAAATACTGCCAGCTTCTGCATCGCTTTTACTGCTTGTTTTCGCGATCGTCTCTATCAACAGTATTAGATGAAGTTTATTTTTCCTCTATCTGTGTATAGACTTAAAAGGATTTGCTTTTGTATTTGGACTAACGTAAAAATGCACGTAAGCTTTCAAGTTCATCATCTTTTAGACAATTAGCAAATTTTTTGATGCCAAACGCACTTGGGTGAGGAAGGAAAGCAATCAGCTTTTCTCGACCACCGATCGCTATCGGTCCGAACAGAGAAACATCTTTAGGGATATTGAACTGATGTTGCATTGCCTCTCTTGCCGACGCTCCCAGTACTACAACAACCCGTGCTGATGAGATTTCCAATACTTTTTTCAAGTAACTCTGAACGCAATGATTCTGCGCTTTTTTCACACCAATTTCACTCACTGACTTACAATGCACTATTTCAGTAATTGCATAGTCACTTCCAGGAGTGACATTACGCTGAAACAGCTCAATAGCCCTTTGTCGAACCGCACTCCAAAAGTTAACACTACCACCATACGTTCCATCTTTTTGTAGTGATTTTATGCCCTCTACAATCCATACCTTGCGTCCACCACCAAAGCGATTATTGAAGAAGTCATCAATGGCATCATCTGACCATGACCAACGTGGATAGTCTTCAACTGAACTAATGGACGGATTGGAGCTTAGAAATAAAATAGGAGCTTGTTCTATACGTCCACTCCACGGTTCAGGTACTTGGTATTCGTTCAGGGTAGAAGGTGACTGGGAAAAAACAATCTCACGACATGGATGCTCAATCGACGGATTTTGAATACAAAAATTTACGTGAGGACAGTGAGCAATCTCATTTAACAATGTTGTCATAACTTTCCTAAAAAAAGAGTTTTAAGTGTTTCATTGGTGAACGGTTAAATAGCAACCCTTTTGAGAGGTGACTTGTAGCTGGTGCCCATCACCACGCAAGTATCGGATAGCTGCTCTGATAACCCGATGAAGTGGGTGAGAGCGATCGACGAACCGCAAGATCACATTGGTATCCACCTACAATTTCTTCAATCAATGCTTCCATAGTTCATCCTGTCCTAAACTTCTCGTAAATATTGAACGTATTGCCAATCACGTTTGCTAACTCTCTCCAATTATGTCTGATGAAAGATGTTGAGCCAGCGCTCATCAACTGCAATCGTTAGTAAGCTTGTGGGATAGATTGTCCAGCTTGGTACACCACTAATCGATGCTCAATGCATTAGAAGAAATAGGAATCATCAATGCCTAATTCAACTAACCAACAAATCTTACTTAAAAGCCGCCCAGTGGGGGAACCAAAAGAGAGTGATTTCGCCTTGGTCGAAACCCCAATCCCAGAACCAGGGGAAGGTGAAGTTCTCAACCGCACAATCTATCTGTCCCTCGACCCCTATATGCGGGGTCGGATGAGCGATCGCGAATCGTATGCTTCTCCGGTAGAATTAGGTTCCGTGATGGTCGGTGGCACAGTTAGCCAAGTCGTGAAATCGAACCATCCCCAATTCTCAGCCGGAGATTTTGTGCTGGGTTACGACGGCTGGCAAGCTTATGGCGTATCGAAAGGCGAAATGTTGCGTAAGCTTGACCCCAATCAAGCCCCCATCTCCTATGCGTTGGGTATAACGGGGATGCCCGGAATGACAGCATATTTTGCGCTGCTTGATATTGGGCAACCCCAAGCAGGCGAAACGGTTGTCGTTTCTGCTGCCTCTGGCGCAGTCGGTTCTGTAGCGGGACAAATTGCCAAACTCAAAGGCTGTCGGGCAGTGGGCGTGGCTGGGAGTGAGGCGAAATGCGATTACGTCGTGAAAGAATTAGGGTTTGATGCCTGCATTAACCGCAAAACTCAAGACCTAAGTTCAGCACTGAAAACGGCTTGTCCTAACGGAATCGACGTTTACTTTGACAATACGGCGGGTGCAATTTTAGAAGCGGTGTTGCAGCAGATTAATCTTGGGGCAAGAATCCCACTGGTTGGTTTAATCTCGCAGTACAACGCAGAAAATCCTCCTCCTGGCCCTAATTTGATGCCACTGTTGGTTAAACGCGCTTTAATTAAAGGTTTTCTTGTGGGTGATTACCAACACCGTCAGGCAGAATTTGTAAACGATGTTTCTCAGTGGTTGCAAGAAGGTAAGCTCAAGTATAAAGAAGATGTTGTAGAGGGACTGGAAAACGCGCCCCACGCCTTCATCGGTTTACTGCAAGGGAAAAACTTTGGCAAGCTGATTGTTCGGGTAACACAAGGGTTCGTGCAACCAGAGGCAAGGTAGAACAATGGCGCAGGGTGCATCCCTTGCGTTGCAAATTGCCCACAGACTAGAAGTCTGGGGCTATACAAACAAAACCCGCCTGCGCGGGTTTTAAGACAGTCCGCGCAGGCGGACTTCGGTTTTGTAGCCGCGATTTCCAATCGCCCCTGGTTCATTGGTGACAAGTTAAGCCAGAGTGATTGTTGTCAATGAGAGAATATACTTAATTTTGTCTTACCGAGAATGATAATCAAAGAGAGAGGGGAGGGGCAGAGGAGAGCTGCGCTCTCCTCTGCCCCTCCTGTACGATTAT
>DATNPH010000209.1:0-3971 GCA_036703315.1 Coleofasciculaceae cyanobacterium | reverse complement strand
CGTGCTCGGTTCCAGATGGAAGCGAAAACCGGCGTGATGTTCAATGATGTTGCCGGAATTGAAGAAGCTAAAGAAGAACTGCAAGAAGTTGTTACGTTCCTCAAACAACCAGAACGCTTTACCGCGGTGGGCGCACGTATCCCTAAAGGTGTGCTTCTGGTTGGTCCTCCCGGTACAGGGAAAACCCTCTTGGCAAAAGCGATAGCAGGTGAAGCGGGAGTTCCCTTCTTTAGCATCTCCGGCTCGGAATTCGTAGAAATGTTCGTCGGCGTGGGTGCATCTCGTGTGCGTGACTTATTCAAAAAAGCCAAAGAAAACGCACCCTGCCTGATCTTCATTGATGAAATTGACGCGGTGGGCAGGCAACGGGGAGCAGGCATCGGCGGTGGGAACGATGAGAGAGAGCAAACCCTCAACCAGTTGCTCACGGAAATGGACGGTTTTGAGGGGAATACCGGGATTATCATTATCGCGGCTACCAACAGACCAGATGTCTTAGATGCAGCGCTATTACGTCCCGGACGCTTCGACCGACAAGTGATTGTTGATGCTCCTGACTTGAAAGGGCGCGTTGGTATTTTGGACGTTCATGCCCGTAACAAAAAACTGGCTCCTGAAGTTTCTATCGAGGCGATCGCACGGCGTACACCCGGATTTACTGGCGCTGACTTAGCCAACTTGCTCAACGAAGCCGCCATCCTCACGGCTCGACGCCGCAAAGAGGCGATTACGATGCTGGAAATCAATGACGCCGTTGACCGCGTTGTTGCCGGGATGGAAGGTACTCCATTGGTTGACAGCAAGAGCAAGCGCTTGATTGCCTACCATGAAGTGGGACACGCGATCATTGGAACCCTTGTCAGAGACCACGACCCTGTACAGAAGGTTACCCTAATTCCCCGAGGACAAGCTCAGGGGCTGACCTGGTTTACTCCTAACGAAGAGCAAGGCTTAATTACCAGAGCTCAGCTTAAAGCTAGAATCACTGGGGCTTTGGGCGGCAGAGCAGCAGAGGAAGAGATTTTTGGCGATTCCGAAGTGACGACTGGTGCTGGTGGTGACCTACAACAAGTAACCGGAATGGCACGTCAAATGGTAACACGCTTTGGCATGTCCGACCTAGGTCCAATGTCTCTGGAAAGTCAAGAAGGAGAAGTATTCCTCGGTGGTGGCTTGATGACGAGGTCGGAGTACTCGGAAGAAGTTGCTTCTAGGATTGATGAGCAAGTGCGTGTTATTGTCGAGCATTGCCACGAGGATGCACGACGACTCATCCGAGAAAACCGCGTTGTGATTGATCGATTAGTCGATCTGTTAATCGAGAAGGAAACAATTGACGGTGCGGAGTTTCGTCAGATTGTTGCTGAGTACACCGATGTTCCTGAGAAGGAGCAATTCGTCCCTCAACTGTAATCTCAACTAAGTGAATAGTGGATGGTAATAAGGATGGTGTAGAAGCCATCCTTTTTTCTTATGATTCATTTTGCAGCATGGCTGCGGCTGGAAGGCGATCGCTTCTCATTCATCGTGTTATAAGCGATCACTACAAACATAAAATAGTTATCAACTTTGCAAGCAAACTCTTTTTTTTCCATATTGTTCCGGAAATTCCTTTTTCATGAATTCGGAACAACAATGTCTTATATCCTGTACGTAGCGCGATCATCTGATTAGTGTCAGTTTGTGGAAAAGAGCGATCGCTTTCCAAACTCTTCATGACTCGACGGCGATCACTCCTTGTTGCTTGAGTTGGAAGCGATCGCTACGAGTCACAGAACGCGATCGCATAGTCGAGATTCTGGGAAATGAGAGTCGCCTTTAAGATTGCAGTCATGCATCAGTATAGGAAAAAAAAGTACTGAGGGATTAGTTTCAGCAAAACTTTAAATACCAAAATCAGATTTTTTTTAAATTCAGCCTGATTATTACTGGCATAGCAAGTATAGCTGGGTAGAAACTTATAATTCAGGATATTCCCCATGCCAATGCCTCCCTATGACGAGTTATTATATAACTTGAAAATCCTCCTTGAAACTAATCCTCATTTACACGATATTTTACAACCCGTAATTGATTATTTGTCATACACATCTGAACAATACGACCAGTTCATACTAGACAATTTAGAAGATGAAGAGTGGTAAAAGCCCTTAAAAATATGAATAAGCATTTAAAAAATAATCATGTTTTATGGCAAAATTTTAAGCTCATGTTGGGAGCAGAGTAATTAATTTGTCCAGGTAGTATGCTATTTCTTCAGCTATTCTAAGAGCCAATTCCTTGGTAACGCTCTGCTCTTTGATAAATTTGAATGCCTCTATATAGACTGTTCTATTTAGATTCAGAGGAATTTTGGCTTGCATTATTGCTTTGAATAGAAGATTGTGACTACCTCTATCCAAGCAGTGATATACCAATTTCAAATATATATTGATGTCTTTGTAGAACTGTTGCTTGAACTTTTCTATAGAATCTACAGTTACACCAAGTTCTGGCTTAATTTCATTTTGAATCAATACAAATTCAAATGATTCTTTTAACAACGATTCCTTGTGATTCTTTAACCAATACGCTGCCTGTTTACTAATAAACATCCTGGCTTCAAATTTTTCCGCAGATTCTTTAAGGGTTTTGAGCGATTCATCATCGCGTTTTACTTTCATTTCCATATCTGCCTTTTCAATTTCTAGTATTTTTATCTCCGACACAGACACATTTTTTTGAGAACAAAGTTGCTCTATTTGTCTGTCTTTTTCCGTGATAGCCTCTTTGAGAGTTCTATTTTCCTCTTCTAAATCGTCTATAGATGCCGCTACAACAGACCTGTGGAGATTAGCTACATCTTCAAGCTTCAACTCTAGAACTTCGACAATCTTAATTGCAGAGCTCAGCTGAACACGCTCCTTGCCATAGAAGAAACGTTGAACCGTCTTTTGATCTAATGGCTCTGGTTTGCATTTGGCAGCAATACCCTCAAAGGTCAAATCTCTCTCTGCTTTGGCTCGTTTAAGTAGCTCAAGACCATCGTCAGTGGCGCGAATACCACGAGGCTTGCGTGTTTGGCTCATAAATGACTAGTTAATGCGATTGCGTTAAGGCTCTTCAGGAGGTCAGAAAAGGGTGCTTAAGGTCAGAAAAGGGAATTTAGTTATCTGTCCTGAACTGGTCTGGAACACTCAGCTCAATTAACTTAATCTAGTCTCAACACTAATCAAGATGAGGCTCAGATGATGGAAACTTCACAAAAAACGTTAACACAATCCCAAAACACAATCATAATTACTGATGTTTCAGGGTTAGGTAGCAAGCCAAGCACTAGCCTTGCCGTGGAAGTAAAAGCGCTATCGGATAGTATCAGTATTCGGGAAAAGACCGAGCAGGCATTAGATTCAAACCGTGCCCAGGGCACTAATCAGTCAGTCGAGCTAATCCTGATTCAGGAACGCCTGCGTCAAGCTCGTCTCAGCTTCAACCTCACGCTCAGACTATTGGCAACAAGTGGGATTATCAGCATTTTAGGTATCGCGCTCCTCTTTTTAGGAAAAGTTCCAGAGGGAACAGTCACAACGGCAGGAGGGCTTGCTTCAAACATTGTTAGCCTGCGTTGCCTGAAGCTCACTAGAGATACGAATGATCGGCTCGACCATATCGTAAATGAGTTACAAGACGAAGTTTAGACGAGTAGCCAAGACTTGCATCAATAGAAGTTGTTTTCCAACTCAGCTAAATACGACTAACCACCTGATTCACACGCGGTCTACCAAAGCGCTCCCAGGCATTTCCACCGCGCAGAAATAGCTCCATCCAACGCACAGGCTCTCCACCCGGCTGTGTAGGCCAACCAGAACTTCCTGGTGAAAAAGCCAGAGTCCCTTCCGGCACCTTAAAACTACCGTCCGAGTAGATAGCATCACTCACCACATCCCCAATCCGAATCACTATCTTGCTTTGGGGTTCCAGATTGACAGTCG
>DATNPH010000073.1:0-17715 GCA_036703315.1 Coleofasciculaceae cyanobacterium | reverse complement strand
GCGGGTTTAATGACTGGCATTCCCTGGAACCTCTTCAAGCATTGGTTTGATCAAGCAGAAATTTCTATGCCGCCGACTGACCACTTGGGAGTTGGCATGTTCTTTTTACCTCAAGATGCGACTCTCGTCAACAAAGCTCGTGAAATTGTTGAAGAAGTCTTGGGGCAAGAAAACTTGACAGTGCTAGGTTGGCGCGTAGTACCAGTGAACGCCTCAGTTCTCGGCATTCAAGCGCGAGAAAACCAACCCCAAATCGAACAGGTGATAGTGGCCTCTCGAAACCTACGGGGAGATGAACTGGAACGCACGCTGTTCAAAGCGAGGCGTCGGATTGACAAGGCTTTAGAGTCGGATGGGACTTTCAAGTGGTCTGACGATTTCTACATTTGCTCGTTCTCCAATCGCACAATTGTCTATAAAGGCATGGTGCGTTCAACTGTGCTGGGAGAGTTCTATACAGACTTAAAAGATCCCAATTATCAAAGCGCCTTTGCTGTCTACCATCGACGCTTTAGCACCAACACGTTGCCAAAATGGCCCCTTGCCCAACCAATGCGGTTGTTGGGACATAACGGTGAGATAAATACCCTGTTGGGTAATATCAACTGGATGATGGCGCGTGAGGCAGACTTAACTCATCCGATATGGGGAGTTAGGACTACTGAGACAGAAGTCAAAGCTCAAGAGGCAGCACTCAGTACGCCCGCAGAACAAGCGACAGAATTGGCTGACCTCCTGCCAATTGTCAATCCTGACAGTAGTGACTCGGCAAACTTGGATAATGTACTGGAGTTATTGGTGCGCTCCGGACGTAGTCCTGTGGAAGGACTGATGATTATGGTGCCAGAGGCTTACAAAAATCAGCCAGATTTGGAGAACCATCCAGAAATTGTTGATTTCTACGAATACTACAGCGGAATTCAGGAACCGTGGGACGGACCAGCACTATTAGTCTTCAGTGATGGCAAGGTAGTGGGAGCTACCCTCGATCGCAACGGACTAAGACCAGCACGTTACATTATCACAAGGGATGGCTATGTCGTCGTAGCTTCAGAAGTTGGTGTTGTGGATTTGCCAGAAGCCGAAATTGTAGAAAAGGGTAGGCTTGGGCCAGGGCAGATGATTGCCGTGGACTTAGAAACCAACGAGATTCTGAAAAACTGGGAAATCAAGCAGCGAGTTGCCCAAGCCAA
The DNA here is from genome assembly GCA_036703315.1 of Coleofasciculaceae cyanobacterium. Classification (GTDB taxonomy): domain Bacteria; phylum Cyanobacteriota; class Cyanobacteriia; order Cyanobacteriales; family Coleofasciculaceae; genus DATNPH01. The sequence goes on along the minus strand of DATNPH010000073.1, from coordinate 16,522 downwards.
GCCTTATGGTCAGTGGCTGCAACAGCACCGCGTCGTCTTGCCGTCGCACCCCTTCACTACGACTCCTCAGTTAGAAACACCAGTTCTACTACGCCAACAGACAGCCTTTGGCTACACTGCTGAGGATGTCGAGATGATCATCCAGCCGATGGCTGTTGAAGGGAAAGAACCAACGTTCTGCATGGGAGATGACGTTCCCTTAGCGGTGCTGTCCGATAAACCGCATTTGCTCTATAACTACTTCAAGCAACGCTTTGCTCAGGTGACAAACCCGCCGATTGACCCTTTGCGGGAAAGTCTGGTGATGTCATTGAGCCTACAACTGGGTGAGCGGGGGAATTTGTTAGACGCCAAGCCTGAGTATGCCCGGTTGTTAATGCTGGAAACGCCGATGCTCAATGAGGCTGAGTTGGAGACGGTGAAACACTCAGAGTTTGACGCGGCTGAGCTATCTACATTATTTGAGATTGCTACTGGCCCACAAGGGCTAGAGGCGGCTGTGCGTAATTTATGTGCCCAAGCTGAAGCACAAGTGGGTGCTGGCAAGAAGATTCTGATTTTGAGTGATAGAAGCAACGGCTTACTGGGTGAAGACTACAGCTACATTCCACCCCTGTTGGCCGTAGGTTCTGTACACCACCATCTGATCCGCAAAGGGTTGCGGATGAAGGCGTCAATTATTGTTGATACAGCTCAGTGCTGGAGTACCCATCATTTTGGTTGCTTGATTGGCTATGGTGCGTCTGCGGTTTGTCCTTATCTAGTATTGGAATCTATACGTCAGTGGGTGTCAGACGCCAAGACTCAGAAACTGATGGAAGGGGGACGAATCCCCAACTTAACCCCAGAACAAGCTCAGAAAAACTACCGCAAGGCAGTGGAAGGTGGTTTGTTGAAAATCCTCTCGAAGATGGGGATTTCTTTACTGTCTTCTTACCAAGGGGCACAGATTTTTGAAGCGATTGGTATTGGCACAGATTTATTGAAGCAAGGCTTTGCGGGTACGACATCTCGGTTAGGTGGATTGAGTATCGCTGAGTTGGCGCAGGAAGTCATTTCGTTCCACCATAAGGCTTTCCCAGAATTGACCAGCAAGAAACTGGAAAATTATGGCTTTATCAACGCCAAGCCAAGGGGTGAGTATCACATGAACAGCCCTGAATCATCTAAGGCGCTGCACAAGGCTGTAGCCGATGGGAAGAACTACGACCACTACAAGCTCTATAAGAAGCTGTTTGAGCAGCGCCCACCCACGGCGTTGCGGGATTTGTTGGACTTCAAAAGCGATCGCGCTCCAATACCCATTGAAGAAGTCGAATCAGTAGCAGAAATCGTCCAACGATTCTGTACAGGGGCAATGTCCCTAGGTTCACTCTCGCGGGAAGCTCATGAAACCTTAGCCGTCGCGATGAATCGCATCGGCGGGAAATCTAACTCCGGGGAAGGGGGAGAAGACCCAGTACGGTTCAAAATTCTAGATGATGTCGATGAAACAGGGCATTCAGTTCTACTGCCCCATCTCAAAGGCTTGCGAAATGGCGACACGGCAAGTTCCGCGATTAAGCAAGTGGCATCAGGTCGCTTTGGCGTGACGCCAGAGTACTTGATGAATGCCAAGCAACTTGAAATCAAAATGGCTCAAGGTGCCAAGCCTGGAGAAGGCGGTCAACTGCCTGGAAAGAAAGTTAGTCCGTACATTGCGATGCTGCGGCGCTCTAAGCCGGGAGTTACGCTGATTTCACCGCCACCTCACCACGATATCTATTCAATTGAGGATCTAGCACAACTAATCTTTGACTTACACCAGATTAATCCTCAAGCTCAGGTATCTGTGAAACTGGTGGCGGAAATTGGGATTGGTACAATCGCTGCTGGAGTGGCTAAGGCGAATGCGGATATCATCCAAATCTCCGGTCATGATGGCGGTACTGGGGCATCTCCACTCAGCTCGATTAAGCATGCTGGTACTCCTTGGGAACTAGGGCTGACGGAAGTGCATCGAGTGTTGATGGAAAATCAGCTGCGCGATCGCGTCCTACTACGGGTAGATGGTGGCCTTAAGACGGGTTGGGATGTCGTAACAGCGGCGTTGATGGGAGCGGAAGAATATGGCTTCGGCTCTGTGGCAATGATTGCCGAAGGGTGTATAATGGCGCGAATTTGCCACACCAATAACTGCCCTGTCGGTGTTGCTACCCAGCGGGAAGAACTGCGTAAGCGCTTTACGGGTATGCCAGAGCATGTGGTCAACTTCTTCTTCTTTGTGGCTGAGGAAGTGCGATCGCTATTGGCACGATTAGGTTATCGCTCAGTCAAAGAGATCATTGGTCGCGCTGACCTCTTGAAAGTGCGGGAAGAAGTCAAGCTAACTAAGACAGCCGCGTTGAACCTGGATTGCCTGACTCAGCTGCCTGATACTCGAAATGAGCGTAGCTGGCTCCTTCATGAAGAAGTTCACAGCAATGGACCTGTACTAGAGGAGCAGTTACTGGCCGATCCTGAAATTCAGGAAGCTATCCGTAACCAAGGGACTGTGACCAAGGACGTTGCCATCGTGAACACTGACAGAAGCGTCGGGGCACGCCTTGCCGGTGCGATCGCTAAGCAATATGGAGACACTGGCTTTGGAGGACAGATTACCCTCAACTTCAAGGGTTCTGCTGGTCAAAGTTTTGGTGCTTTCAACCTTCCGGGCCTAACGCTTGTCTTGGAAGGCGAAGCCAATGACTACGTTGGCAAGGGAATGCACGGCGGTGAAATCGTCATCAAGCCATCAGCAGACGCTACTTACGACCCATCTGAAAACGTGATTATAGGCAATACCTGTCTCTACGGTGCTACTGGTGGCGTTCTGTTTGCTAATGGAGGAGCAGGTGAGCGATTTGGTGTCCGCAACTCCGCAGGTCAGTCCGTGATTGAAGGAGCAGGAGATCACTGTTGTGAGTACATGACTGGTGGCGTCATTGTTGTCTTGGGCAAGGTGGGTCGCAACGTTGGTGCCGGAATGACAGGTGGTCTAGCCTATTTCCTAGATGAAGATGGCAGTTTCCCAGCAAAAGTTAACCCGGAAATTGTCCAGATTCAACGGGTAACGACGCCTGCTGGTGAGCAGCAGCTGTTTGACCTAATCCAAGCTCATGCTGAACGGACTGGTAGCCCTAAAGCGAAGAGGATTCTGGCTAATTGGTCTGAATCTCTGCCGCAATTCTGGCAAGTCGTACCGCCTTCGGAAGCTGATAGCCCAGAAGCGAATCCTAACACTGTGGAAGAAAGAGAGTTAACCCCTGCTCAGTAGGGAAAAGGTGGGAAGGTTGAAGGTTTGACAGTTATTCAAACCTTCAACCTTTACCACAACATCAAAAACGTGTCAATCCTTATTGGTCAGAGATTTTTTGTTTCCCATTTCCAGGAGTTCCGGCACAGTCACTAACTTGTAGCCGCGCTTCTTGAGTTGGGTAATCAAAGAGGGTAAGGCTTTTATTGTGGTTGAGCGATCGCCACCCCCATCGTGCATCAAGACAACTCCTCCTGGCTTGGCGTCCTTGAGCACACTGTCAACTAATCCTTGTGCCGTAGAACCGTAGTAGCGCCAATCTCTTGAGTCTACTGACCACATGATGACAGCATGCTTTTTCGCATGAGCATAGCTAACTAACCCATTATTCAGGATGCCAGCCGGCGGTCTAAACAGAGATGTCTTGACACCAGTTGTCTTGTAAATCAGGGATGCTGTGTCCTCAAGTTCACGAGCCGCAGCTGATTCATTGAAAAAGTGATACTGATGGTTCCAAGTATGATTGCCAAGGGCATGACCCTCAGCAACAACCTGCTTAACCAGCTGCGGATACCTTTGCACCTGCCTACCCACCATAAAAAAAGTTGCCTTAACATTATTCTTCTTGAGAATATCTAGTACCTGTGAGGTTACAGTCGGCCAGGGACCGTCGTCAAAGGTTAGCGCGATCGGCTTTAGTGATGTTTCTTCAGAGCTAGGCTTTGCCGAGCCGCTTGGCGCGATCGCTTTGTCTTGGTTGTTGAATTGAACCTCGCGAATCGTTTTTCCTTGAAACTGGACAGGTATAGGAGAGTTAAGGCGACTTACTTTTGTTTCCAGTGACAAGGCAGCGATAACTTTTCTAAAAGCCTCATCTTGCTGCGCAATTAAAGTTTTGACATGAGAAGTGCTTGGGTCTAGGGTTTGCTGTTTTACTAGCAAGGCTTTTGGTGTATTGCTCTGGTTGAGAACTCGATTTATTGGCAAGTTTAAGCCAGCCATAAAACCAACACCGATGGCAACTAAACCAACCGATAGGCTTTGCTGCCAAACAAACAGATGACGGTCTGCCACGTTATGTCTCCTTCACTCCTTACACAAAGGCGGTCAGTCCTGGTTTTATAGCCCTCTGCTTTTGAGTGGCAATGGTTACGGTTTATATACAGTAGGGAAAGACCAACTTTAAACTACCTTATGACCACTACCTCTCAAGAGCAAAAAGCAAAGCATCCTCAGATCGCGGCACAGGACCAAGCTCTTGTTGAACGTGGCACTAAATTCGCCTTAAAGCTGATGATCTAATGTAAGTTACCGCAACAATACAATAATTTCCGGGACAAGACGTTACTTTTTTAACACACCTGTCCGTAAAGACTGACAATTCGCTCAGTGACTTCAGTGATACTCAGACCATCTGTTTCTATTTCAATAGCATCAGCTGCCTTGCGCAGGGGAGCCAAAGCACGAGTACTGTCACGAAGGTCGCGCTCTTGAATGTCCCGTTCCAGCTGTTCTAAACTCACACTCTTAAGTTCCTGAGCTTTAAGGTCTTGCTGGCGTCGGCGTGCTCTTTCCTGAACAGAGGCGGTTAAGAATATTTTAAGTTCGGCATCTGGAAAAACATGAGTGCCAATGTCACGCCCTTCCGCAACAATACCGCCCTGACTTCCCCAGCGTTGCTGTTGTTTGACTAACTCGCGGCGAACGGCTGGCTGAGCGGCGACAGCTGATACATGGGCAGTAATTTCTAACGAACGAATGCCTTGGGTAACTTCCTCACCATCAATCCAGACGCGAGTTGTTGCTCCCCCAATCTCGTCAGTAGTTAGATAAATTTGAGACTGGCTAACTAACTCAGCGATCGCTGGTTCATCCTCTAGGTCAATTCCTGCTTGCAACACCCGCCAGGTCACAGCTCGATACATTGCGCCAGTATCCAGACGCATAAGTCCTAAAGCCTGAGCCACTAAGCGAGTGACCGTGGATTTACCAACTCCCGCTGGCCCATCAATTGCCACAATTGGCTTACGATGCTGCAACAGCATATTGTCAATTAGACGAGTCGAACCGAAGCGTGCCGCGATCACTAATAATCCCCTGTCTTCAACCTCATCCAAAGGCTTCAACATTGTAGGCTCTACCAGTTCGATGTACTCTACCTGGATATCCTTGGCGTGAACTAATTGTGACTTAGCCACTTCAACTAAACTGGTGTGATCGCGCTCACCACATTGAAAGGCTTTCTGGGCAGCACACAAAGCTTTAAATAATACCGGAGCCTGTGCTTTTTGTAATGGCGTTAGATACTGATTTCGAGAACTTAGCGCCAGTCCCGATTCGTCTCGCACAATCGGACAGGCAACAATTGTCCCTGGCAAATTTAAATCTTCCACCAGACGACGAATGATCGCCAACTGCTGTGCATCCTTTTGTCCGAAATAAGCTCGTTTCGGCTGCACCAGATTCAACAGCTTTGTCACAACTGTAGCGACCCCTTGAAAGTGACCAGGGCGGGAGCGACCACATAATACAGAAGTCATCGCTAATGGTGGAATAACTTGAGTTAACTCAGTACCCGTGGCTGATGTGTGCAGACGGTTCCCATACAGCTCGATCGCTGTCGGGGCAAAAATTGCATCCACCCCCAGCTGTTCACACAATTGCTGATCTTCTTCCAACTGACGTGGGTATTGCTGAAAATCCTCCCTCGGTCCAAACTGTAGGGGATTCACAAAAATGCTGACAATAGTAATTGCATTTTCTCGCCTTGCCCGCTCAATCAAACTTATGTGACCAGCATGTAAGGCTCCCATCGTTGGGACAAGACCAACTTCCGCTGCGCTGGGGAGATGTTCTAAGTAGCAGCGCAATCCAGCTGTAGTCGTAAACAGGCGCATTTCTATTTTGGAGTTCGAATTCTAGCTTGATGTTAGCAATTCAATCGCTTAGAACCAGCCGGCTCTAAAGTCTAACGAGTCAATCCAAACCCCAAAATGAAAGTCTGATCATGTAAGTACTGAGTTCTGATTAGGAGAAGGAAGTAAGTAGGTCAGCCTTCAGGACTCAGTACGAGAGTAATTCCGGAGGAGAGGAACTGGATTGGCTAATCAGTAAGTCTCAGTTGCTACCCTCCGAGAATTGTCTAAGACCTCTAGCTTTACAGGAGCAATGCCAGTTTGCATCACTCCTAGGAATCTAGCGGCAGCGGCTGAAAGGTCAATCACGCGACCCCCTATAAACGGTCCACGATCATTAATCCGCACAACGACAGAGCGACCGTTATCTAAGTTAGTGACTTGTACCTTGGTTCCAAAAGGTAAGCTGCGATGAGCCGCTGTCATTGCATTTTGGTTGTAGATTTCTCCACTGGCACTGCGGTTACCGTGGAATCCAGGACCATACCAGGAAGCCATACCACTAATTCGAAGTCGAACGGATCCGAGGGAAACTTGTGTTACCGGTCTACGCGCTGGTGGCATACCTGCAACTTCCCGCAAGGGGGGCGCATTACCTATCAGCCGTCTGAGTCGATTCGTTGCTTGTAGGGCGTCTTGAGCAAGGTTGTTAGTTGTATCTGCCAGGATTGTGTTTTCGTTGATTTGTACTAACTCTTTGTCATTCACTTTGATGCTGTAGCAGTTACAATCAGCTTTCCGACTGACAGCGATCGCCTCAGCATTTACATTCTCCTGACTCAGTTGATTGAGCTTAGCTACCACAGCTGTAGCCCGCCAAACTGGATCATTTTGTTGCTTATTAGCATCTGATGTCGCACTTACCCGTCTCATCGATGCCGTGTTCTCTAAAACCTGATTGTGAGAAGCCATCTTTTGACGTTCTCCACTTGGCGCATTGACTGAGGCATATAGGCTACTACCGGAACCGATAGCGGCTTCTCCCATTTTTGTACCCTCAGCAGCGATCGGGCTTGAACCTAAGAAAGTCAAAACAGGAATGTTGCGCACATAGAGTACAACTGCCTGACGCCCTCCTGATTCATAGGAATGAATCTTGGCAATGACATCTCTTTTGGTTGGTGTTACTGAGCGAGACTGATATTCTCCCACCTTAACCACTTCTGTTGGCTGAACTGGTTGGCGCTCTGAGGCAAGGGTAGCCGTCGTAGGTGTTTGCTGTACCTGGGCGATAGGGGGGCTTGCCTGAGAAATCGGGTCAACTACCTTAGTTTGCTGGGCATAACCGGATGTTGCCGTACCGAGAGTTGTTGTCACGAGAGTAACCGTCAAGCCACTCCAAATTCGTTGATTCATAACGTCCGTTGTCAAAGGCATTTAGAAATCGAAGTTTTCTGTTGGTAGTCGTGCTGGAATAAAATGCCAACATACTACTAACTCGTACTCATTCCGTATTCGCTCTATTTCATTGAACTGCAACAGACTATCACGAAGTTTTTGCTTTGGGGATCAGGGATTTTTGGGAGGGATGCATAATTTCATCAAAAATTTACATAGACATTTTGCTTGCAACAGCGCTATGGCAAGTACTCGTGTCTTTTCTCCAGTTAAATTAAATTTTAAGAAACTTAAAAAAAATTTACACACAATATTCACTTTTGTGAATAAAATCTGCGTCAATCTTTGCGAGTGTAAGGTGTTTTAAATTTTTCCAAGTTATAGCGCTACTTTCCAACAAGCAACCTGTAAAATACATGCTGCACCTCTAACTCAAAACCCTTGTTTTTGTCTGATGGATTATCGAGAAGCTGGTGTCGATGTCGAGGCAGGTCGAGCTTTTGTAGAGCAAATCCGAAGTTTGGTGGAAAGCACACACCGACCTGAAGTACTGGGTAGATTAGGTGGTTTTAGTGGTGGCTTCCAGTTGCCAGTAGGGTATCAGGAACCTGTTTTAGTCTCAGGAACCGATGGCGTTGGTACAAAGCTAAAACTGGCTCAAGACCTCAACTGCCATGACACAGTTGGAATTGACCTAGTAGCGATGTGCGTCAACGATGTCTTGACTTCTGGTGCCCAACCGCTATTTTTCTTAGATTATTTAGCCACTGGTAAGCTCAATTCTGAGCAGCTGACTCAGGTAGTTGCTGGTATCGCTCAAGGGTGCCGCCTCTCTGGATGTGCCTTGCTAGGAGGGGAGACAGCAGAAATGCCCGGTTTTTATCAGGCAGGAGAGTATGACTTAGCGGGATTTTGTGTGGGAATTGTAGAAAAAAGCCAAATGTTAGACGGTTCTCAAGTTCAGGTGGGAGATGTCGCAATTGGTTTGGCGAGTCAAGGCGTCCATAGTAATGGCTTCAGTCTGGTGCGGAAAATTGTCAATGAGTCTTCAGCTAGGGCGCTACCCTCTGAGAACGTTGATAGTGAAGCCATTGATGTAGCATCTGCGTTAGCTAAGTCTATCCAAAGAGAAGAGCGGGAGCGTCCTTTCAACTGGGACACCCGTCCAGAACTACTGGCTGGTAAAAGCTTAGGTGAGGTCTTGTTGACGCCCACTCAGATTTACGTCAAACCAGTTCTTGAGGCTCGTCGTGCTGGTAGTGATATTCATGGCATGGCTCACATCACGGGTGGTGGTCTACCAGAAAATCTTCCTCGCTGCCTTGGTGCTAATCAATCCGTTCAGATTAACCAAAATAGCTGGAGCATTCCGCCCATTTTTCAGTGGTTGGCTAAGGCGGGTCAGGTCAGTGTTGAATCCATGTTTAACACCTTCAACATGGGCATTGGTTTTGTGTTAATCGTACCCCCACAGCACGCTGAGCAAACCTGTAGCTGGTTTGAGTCACACAACATTGCTGCCCATACCATTGGTGAAGTGATTGAAGGTGCTGGTGAGGTCGTAGGTATACCTCATTGAGGTATTGACTTGATCCCAAAGCTAGCCACGAGGAGAGTGCCGATTAGTCATGGCAAATAATTTGCCATTATCAGCAATTTATTAGTTGCTTATCAAAGGCGGCACCCAGATTCGAACTGGGGGATAAAGGTTTTGCAGACCTCTGCCTTACCACTTGGCTATGCCGCCATAAGTTCAGTTTAACAGTATAGCAAACCAGGCAAATGTACGGCATCTTCTATTTTTCTGTCAGCTGAGAGGTCTATGGGTGGGTTGTCCCATCGGGCATAGTGGCATTATTGAAATTGACGCCTTCTGCTTTGGCACGTTTTACGTCTATATTTGCACCCTTTAGCTTTGCCTCAGCCAAGTTCGCCCGCCTGAGATTGCCTTTACTGAGATTAGCGTCTGTTAACTTTGTCTTACTTAGGTTGGCATCTTCAAGGTTAGTACCATTCAAATTGGCTTTAGCCAAATCTGCCTCAGTCAAATTTGCATTTTTGAGATTCGCATCACTCAGGTTAGCGTTCTTTAAATCAGCACGACTCAGGTTGGCGCTTTCTATGTTGACTCCGCTTAAATTAGCTCCAGCCAATTTCGCGCCAGTACAATCCGCATTGCTGAAATTCTCACGCCGCAGGTCTTTTCCCTCAAGATTTAGACCTTTACACTTGAAGTTACTTTTTCCTATATTGGCGTCACTTAGCGGCGGTTGATCCGGAATCGGCTGTTGTATGGGTGCTTGTTGTACTTGTGCATTTGTTCCTGCATTTCTTACAAGCAGCCACCCTGCACCTGTAATTGCTGCAAGGAGTGGCAATCCGATTACAAGACCCATTAGGTATTTAGACCGCTTAGTCTGAGCTGTTGGTACAGATTGCTGAGTTGAGGTTAACTGAAGTTCCTCGATCGCCTGTTGAATAAACTCTGGCGGAATTTTGGCCTCTGCCCCAGCCTCCATCAGCTCTTTTACAGAATAGCTCTGGTTGTGCTGGGCATATAACTGAGCCGCAAGGGTAAAAACTTCCTGGGTTTTTTCTTCAGGAATACGATATTCTGAGGGATTCATAATGCAGTCCGGGCGGAATACAAAGGACAAATCAAAGGCTTTATTCGCGATCTTAGTTCTCTATTCAGCCCGCGTCAGCTGGAATCAGTGAAGTGTTGCTGAAGATCTGGAGGCGACTGGCTCGTGGAACTAAATTTGAGGCGCTTTTTAGGCAGTTTCTCACTCAGTCCGCTAACCCAGCAGTCATGAATCTATTACCAACAGGGGAGTCATTTTTAATTTCTTAGAGATAATTGTGCCTGATAACTACTCTTCTACGGTAAGAACAGCCTTTTGCTTAGCATAAATACTTTGAGGTGCTTTTTTACCGTATCAAATGTAATGCTCTAAAATAAATATTTATGGGAAAAGTTAAAAGCAAAAAAATTCTCTTTTTTCAAACAAAAGCATTGATAGTTATAGTAAGGTGGCGAAAAAATCGATCAAGATTAATTTTTTTGCTGAGCCTTATAATTTTGGTTCCCAACTTGAGCTGGATGAGACCTTAGCTGATACATCTGCCGGGAGCTTTACGTACACTCCCATACTAGAAGTCCCCACACCAGCAACTGTTGGGCTTGTTCCTGACGAAATTTACCAAGTTACAGCTTTGCTGCGGGTATGGGCACCTAATGAACCAGCCTTAGTAACAGGTTCTATCGAAGAATTCTTGATACAAACCTATTCTTAAAGCTAGCTGTAGTTTAAAGAACGCAGTTTTTAAATGCACGAAAAAAGCCACAAGGTGAGGGATATCGTTGAGGATTCCAAACCTAGCGCCATGCATAGAAGACTTTTCTAGGAGCCCATAGATGATGAAATGGGCTATCAAATACTTTAACCTCTTTGAATCCTACAGTTTCCAGCATTGCCTTCACCATAGGAGGATTTGGTCCACACCAATTTGAGTGGTCACCATTAAGTTCTGCTCCCGGATAAAATGCCATGGCTGGTTGGTCATAATCAAGCATATCCACATGAGTTTCTAGAATTATTTGCTTGCTAGTAACGCTGGCAACTCGTTCGAGGGCAAGTAGAGGGTGACGCATGTGGTAAAGCACCCCTAAGAATAGGACTAAATCAAAAATTCCAACTGTCTCTGGCGAGATGTCAAGCACATCAATTTCTTTGTCCTCAACCTTGGAATTTAGAGCTTTTCGGGCTAGCTCAAATCCTGCTTTTGTCCCCCATCCTTCTCCACTCCAACAATAATGATCGGTTGCAAGAACGCGGCTGGCACCACGACGCTCAGATTCAAATGAGTAAAAACCATCCCAAGCACCGATATCCAGGACAGACATGCCTTCTAAGCTTTCAGGCAGCATTTTCTGCCCTTTTTGGAGAACTCCAGACATTCCAGGAGTGATTACACCGTTACCCAAGTCAATTTCATGAAACCACTTGATTGTTTCGACTTCTGCTTTCAATTCTTCTACGTTCATAGACAGTTGGAAAGTGGACTTGATGGCTAATTTTTCCGTCTGATCTTGCCACAGTTTCTGACAGTGTTCAAGTTTTAGATAGATTTGGACTTTCTGGTAGAACTGTCCATCGTTGTAGGATTTTAGAGAGCGATCGCTCAATTGAGTATTTCTACTTCGTCTCCATCCAGTTTTGCCCGGCACGAACATCAACCACTAGAGGCACACTTAACTCAACAGCTGATTCCATCGTCTCCTGGATTTTAGGCTGTAATTCTTCCCATACATCTGGGTAAACTTCAAATACTAATTCATCATGAACTTGCAATAGTAGACGTGCCCTTTCCTTATAGTTCTGCAAGACTTCATGCATTTTTACCATCGCAATTTTGATGATATCGGCACTGGAGCCCTGAATCGGAGCATTAGCGGCTGCACGTAGCAAACCAGCATCGTATTGATCCAGTCCTTTGATTTTATTGAGGTCAATATCCTTAGGATTTCTGCCTTTGGACTCGCGGAGGCTTCTACTGTTGAAGTCAAAATAGCGGCGGCGTCCTAGAATAGTTTCGACATAACCTTGCGCGATCGCTTCCTGCTTCATCTGCTCCAAATATTCAAATACTTTAGAATAACGCTGGTTAAACCGCTCAATAAATGTCTTCCCTTGCGTTACACTTACCCCAGCTTCCCGTGCAAATCGCTGCGCCCCCATTCCATAAATCACACCAAAATTAATCGTCTTGCCTAAACGTCGTTCATCTGGCGTCACTGTTTCCTTCTCAAACAGCAACCGTGCCGTTACCGTGTGAATATCCTCATTGTTCTGATAAGTCTCAACTAGCACCGGCTCCTTGCTCAGATGTGCAAGAATCCGTAACTCAATTTGCGAATAGTCAGCTGCCACCATCAACCAACCTGGTTCCGGCACAAACCCCTTGCGAATTTGGCGACTAAAAGCGGTACGGATGGGAATATTCTGCAAATTTGGATTAGAAGATGACAGACGTCCAGTGCTTGTCGCCGTCTGGTTAAAATCTGTATGCACCCGCTGAGTATCTGGACGCACCAACACAGGTAGCGCATCCACATAAGTTGATTTCAACTTAGAGAGGGTGCGGTGTTCCAAAATTGCATCGACAACCGGATGATCGCCGGAAAGCTTTTCTAGAGTAGCTGCATCTGTAGAGTAACCTGTCTTTATTTTTCGGGACTTTCTGCGGTCTAATCCTAATTTTTCAAACAGCAACTCACTCAACTGTTTAGGAGAACCTAAATTAAATTTCTCCCCCGCTGAGTTATAAGCTTGCTGCTCAAGTGCGGCTAAATCCTTTTCCAGCTTTTGTGAGAGTTCTTTGAGATAGGCGATGTCAACACGAATGCCCTGATATTCCATCTCAGCTAAAACAGGTTCCAAGGGCTGTTCTACTTGCAACAGCAGCTTGTGTAAAGCAGGAATTTTCTCCAGTTGTTCGCGTAGCTTGGTAACCAGTCCAAATGTAGTGTAGACATCCATGCCGCAGTAATCCGCAACCGCCTCGATATCCAAATCACCAATTGTTTTACCTTTTGGGACTAGATCGGTATAACTTTTAGCTCTTATCCCTAAATACTTCTGAGCCAGATCACTTAGGTTATGGCTACTGTCTGGATTTAGTACATAACTCGCCAGCATTGTGTCGAACACAACCCCCACTAACTGGACACCCTGACAGTGCAATACCAAACGGTCAAATTTGGCATTCTGCAACGCCTTAGGATAGTCAGCACTCTCTAGAATTGGGCGTAAAGCTTTCAGAACCGTGTCTTTATCTAAGTTACCGCCAACTGTGTGACCAATAGGAATATAGGCAACTTCGACATCTATTGGCTGTACTTCATCGTTTTCATTTTCTCTGGTATTTCCTGCCTTACCAAGTGGAGGTTGAGCAGGGGCAAAGCAGCAGCCAATTCCTACCAATTGAGCATCCCGTGGTTCTAAATCGCTGGTTTCCGTGTCCCAAGCGACAGGAATTGTAGGGTCAGTACACTGTTGCAGCCGCTTCACCAACTGGTCGAGCTTTTCTGGCGTATCAATAATATTAGGTTGAAACTCAGTCTGAGGAGATTTCTGCTGCTGAGCGGCTTCCGTGTCAGCAGCACTGAAAAACCACAAATCACCGGGTTCCGGTTCCGGCGGTGGAGGTGCAACAGGTTTTGCTTCTACAGATTCCTGTTGTAGGGGTGCAAGGTCTTGCGCCTCTACAGGATTTGGTTTATTTTCAACAGTTCTGCCGCCAAATAGCTTCTGAAGTTGGTCAACCTTGCCCAAAAATGTCTGGAACTCCAACTTTTCTAAAAGTGGTTTTAGAACCTCTGTCTCAAACCCCCTAAGCTGGCCGTCTTCTAGGTCAATGTCTACGGGGGCATCAAGTGCCAGTTGAGCAAGATAGCGGGAATGCTCAGCATCTTGTTTCCCAGTTTCTAGCTTGGTTTTGGTCGCTCCTTTTATTTCTTCTAAGGAGGCATAAATTTTCTCAAGGGAGCCGAAACGTTCTAGCAACTGGACGGCAGTTTTGTCTCCAATTCCCTTAACTCCAGGAATATTGTCAGATTTATCGCCGCACAAAGCTTTGTAATCCACCACCTGTGCTGGTGTAATGCCAAGTTTTTCTTTGACTTGCTCTGGACCAAATTCTGTTGGACCGGTAGAACGACCACGCTTTAAAAAATCTGTACTGAGATACAAAATACTGATGCTTTTTTCGGGATCGATTAACTGAAATAAATCGCGATCGCCCGTTAAGATTTTGACTCGATAACCCTTGTCACTCGCTTGAACCGCTAACGTTCCCAAAACATCATCCGCCTCATAGCCAGGAGAGGTCACCACTGGCAAATTGAACCCTGCCAGCAACTCCTTGAGATTTTCCAAATCAGGGATAAAGTCTTCCGGTACATCAGGTCGGTCGGCTTTATAGGTGTCGTCGGCTTCATGGCGAAACGTTGGATCCTTCGTGTCAAAGGCAACGACCATCGATTGCGGTTGCTCTGCTCCCATCACTTCTAAAAGGGATTTGAGAAACCCAAAGCAGACACTGGTGGGAATTCCTGTCTTGGTTCGCAGCCCCCCATCTCGCCCCTTAGCAAAGGCAAAATAGGAGCGAAAAGCTAAAGAATGACCGTCAACCAGGATATATAGGGGTCGCTCGGACTGTGAGGAGTCAGCGGCGGGAGAGGGGTTGGAGGCAGGAGTGGATTGAGTCATAGCCCCATTTTAGTCAGTTCCTCTTGTTCTCCATTAAGTATATATACTTAACAAAAATGTTCATCCTGAGCAGTTTGACCCAGTGAGGACTTGATACAACATGCTCATTCCAATTAGGAGACTTTCCGGAATCAACTTTCTCTCTTTTGGATTAATGTAAGTACCCAATTAGAGAGATGGGCACTTTGTCAAACAGTTGTTACGATTTTTAATAAGAGAGAGTAACATCTGATTGCTCACTGACACCTAGCCCTCAATCTAAATCAGGGCTTCTGTGACCAAAAAGTAACTTTTTTGATATCTAGGAGTAAGTTATGTCTCAACCCATCCAACTATCTCTGGAACAACAATTCAACGTTCGCTCCTTCCAAACTCAAGTCGAGAAAATGAGCCGTGAGCAAGCTCAAGACTTCCTTGTCAAGCTCTATGAACAAATGATGGTGCGTGAAAACATGTACAAAGAGTTTCTGAAGCACGAATGGGGACTAGCGCCAAACCCTCAGTTTGAGTCGTAGTAGCCCTAAAAGTAGTGGGCGACCTCCGTCTCTTGCTCGGTTCCACCGAGGAAAGGAGCTGGGGATGCTGGGGCGTCAACTCACCTCGGATACACGAATCAGCTAGTTGAATTGAAGTGGGTATTGTGTATTAGTGTACGGTCAATAATATTTAGTAAACGATTTAGTCTGCACCAGTAGACACTTTGACCGAAGCGCTGAATCATTCAATTAAGTTGTCTAGCTTTGATAGTTAGACGGCGTAAAACAAGTCTTGGCTAACGCACCGCCTCAAGTCAGCTAAGCGTCTAAGTAAGTTTTAAAACTGAATAACTCTAGCCTCTGAGGGAACAACAATGGGATGGGAAATGGTAGTGTTAGGAAAAAGCCACTATCCCTGCATATGTTTCAAAGTTGCCTCATCTGTACCGATTTTTCGGACGGTTTGTATCGGCTTGCAGAGTTTGTGCCCAGTTTGGCTACTGGTGGCATAAAGAAGCTAATCTTCTTACATAGTGTTCCCTTATGGGAAGAGGGAGAAATCCCACGAATCGATCAAGAAGGGATTGAAAAGGCACGCGATCGCCTCCAAGAAAGGCTCAAGAGTGTACCTGATGGAGTGGAAGTCAAAATAGAGGTTCCGTCAGGAGACCCTGTAGAGACAGTTCCTAAGATGGCAAAATCCCATAAGGTTGATGTTGTGATCCTAGGAATGCCGATTCAGAGCTTGTTGCGAGAAAAGTTGTTTGGCAGCACTACATCAGGTTTGGCGAAAGCATGTGTAACACCGTTGCTGATTCTGCGACCGCAACTGATTTGTACTTATACCCGTGAAGAACTGGAGCTGCGCTGCCAGCATTTATTCCGAGTATTGCTGATTCCATACAACGGGAGTAACGCTTCTAAATATCTCGTGCAAAAGGTCAAGCAATATGCTCAGAACCGACCCGATGATTCACTCAAAGAGTGCCTGCTCATGTGGGTTGTTGATGAAGGTGGGCGCAGAGAAATACCCAAAGATTATCAGCTCCGAGAAGCTCAAGAGAAGCTAGAACAGGTTAAAGCTGAGCTGGAACCTCTAGGTTTGCAAGTCAATACACAAGTGCGACTGGGAGATCCCTATACAGAGATTTTGGACGCCGCTTTAGAATTTGACATTAGCGCGATCGCGATCGCCTCCGAGAACTTCGGCAAGCTCATTGAATTCCCTGTGCGTAGCTTTGCCGG
>DATNPH010000175.1:0-18361 GCA_036703315.1 Coleofasciculaceae cyanobacterium | reverse complement strand
CAGGCTGATTATATTAAACAGCATACTCAGTTTTTAGTTAAAGCATTGGAGTGGGAAAGACATCAAAAGCAAAATAGCTACTTATTAACGGGTTGCAAACGGGTACAGGCAGAATCTTGGCTCAAGGTACGATTTATAAATGAGCAGTCATCTTGTGAACCGAGTGACTTACATTGTGAGTTTATTTGTGAAAGCACCAAGAATGCCAATAACTTGATGACGCAAGTGTTTATCTCGTATGCTGAAGCCGACAAAGGGATACGAGAGAAGGTTGGAAAAACCTTGATGCGTCATGGTTTCACTGTTTGGGGGCACGAAGTTGATATTAAAACCGGGATAGATTTTCAGGAAGCTATTAAGCAAGGGATTGAAGAAGCCGATAATATTGTTTACTTACTTTCACCGGATTCATTACGCTCCCAATACTGTCAGCAGGAAATAGACTATGCTCTCGTATTTAAAAAACGCATTATAGTCTTATTGATTGAAGATACTGAACTCGCCCAAGCAGCACCTTATCTACAGGTCTTACAATACATTGAATTTACTGGGCATGAAGATGAACAAGGATATCGCAAAAGCGCAGATAAATTATTGAATGAATTGAAACAAGATGTCCATTATTACGAAGATTGTAAAATCCTGTTAGCCAAGGCGCTTAAGTGGGAACGACAAAACCGCAACCGAAGTATTTTATTGCGGGGTCACAATCTGGAACACTACCAAGCTTGGCTGAAAGTCGCCAAACAGCGAACCGAACACCCACCCTTACCCTTACAAGAAGAGTTTATTGCCGAAAGCGCGAATCAACCGCCTGAATCATCTCTAGAAGCCTTTATCTCTTATTCCCGTGCCGATTCCGATTTTGCTCGGAAATTGAATGAAGCACTCCAGTTACAGGGGAAGACGACTTGGTTTGATCAGGAGAGTATTCCACCAGGGAGTGATTTTCAGCAAGAAATTTATCGGGGAATTGAATGTTCGGACAACTTCCTGTTTATCATTTCGCCCAATTCAGTCTACTCGCCTTATTGCGCTGATGAGGTGGAATATGCGACTAAGTTGAATAAGCGTTTTGTCACGATCCTGTATTCAGATGTGCCAGCGCAAGACCTACATCCTGAATTGCGTCGGGTGCAGTGGATTGATTTTAACAGGTATGGAGGAAATCTTTGTACCAATTTTAGTGAGTTGGTAAGAACTCTGGATACTGACCGTGACCATGTGAAAAGCCACACTAAATGGTCGCTACGTGCGCTTGAATGGGAGGAAAAAGGCAAAAGTGCTGACTTGTTATTGCGGGGCAGTGAATTCTTGATTGCCCAAAACTGGTTGCAGGAAGCTGAGCAAAGTCAAAAACAGCCCATCGCAACTTCTTTGCAGAAGGGGTTTATTGAATCAAGTAAAAATGCGATCGCACTAGCACAAGAAGAAGACAAACACCGACAAGCAGAAATGCTACGTTTGCAGGAGGAACGAACCAAGGAAGCTGAAGCACGGCTGGCAGCACAGAAAAAAAGTTCTAGACGACTAAAGTTGTTTCTAGCCTCAGTCAGTACTGCATTAGTGGCTGTCCTATTAGGAGTGGCGGCTTTCCGTGAGTACAAGAAAGCAGCACTCAGCGAACTCCAAGCTATTAGTAAATCCTCAGAAGTGCTGTTTGCCTCAAATAAAAGCTTGGACGCGCTGATAGCGGCATTAAAGGCGAGGCAACGCCTGCAAAAGATAGGTAGGGTAGACGCAAAAACTCAGGTTCAGGTTGAATCAGCGCTACGACAGGCTGTTTATGGGGCAGTTGAGTACAACCGCTTGTCAGGTCATAGCGATGTGGTTTACGGACTTGCTCTCAGCCCCGACAGCCAGATGATAGCCTCGGCCAGTTGGGACAAAAGTGTCAAACTCTGGAACACGGACGGCACATTGCTTAAAACCCTCAAGGGGCATACCGATGAGGTTGACGGAGTTGCTTTCAGCCCGGACGGTCAAATGATTGCCTCGGTCAGTCGAGACAAAACCGTCAAACTTTGGAATAGGGACGGCACGTTGCTTAAAACCCTCAAGGGGCATAAAGATGAGATTGACGGAGTTGCTTTCAGCCCGGACGGGCAGATGATTGCCTCGGCCAGTCGGGACAAGAGTGTCAAACTCTGGAACAGGGACGGCAGGTTGCTCAAAACCCTCAACGGGCATAACGAAGTGGTTTGGGGAGTTGCTTTCAGCCCGGACAGGAAACTCATCGCCTCGGGCAGTTGGGACAAAACCGTCAAACTTTGGAACAGGGATGGCACGTTGCTAAAAACCCTCAAGGGGCATACCGACGTGGTTTACGGAGTTGCTTTCAGCCCAGACAGTCAGATGATTGCCTCGGCCAGTAAAGACAAAACCGTCAAACTTTGGAACAGGGATGGCAGGTTGCTAAAAACCCTCAACGGACATAGCGATAAGGTTTACGAAGTGGCTTTCAGCCCAGACGGGAAGCTCATCGCCTCGGGCAGTCAGGACAAGAGCGTCAAACTCTGGAACAGGGACGGCACGTTGATCAAAACCCTTAATGGGCATAGTGATAGGGTTGATAGAGTTGCTTTCAGCCGCGATGGCCAGATGATTGCCTCGGGCAGTTGGGACAAGACGGTTAAACTCTGGAAGATTGACAGCACCTTGCTAAAAACCCTCAACGGGCATAGCGATGCAGTTTACGGAGTTGCTTTCAGCCCGGACGGGAAGCTCATCGCCTCGGGCAGTTGGGACAAAACCGTCAAACTCTGGAACAGGGACGGCACGTTGTTCAAAACCCTCAACAGGCATAGTGATGCGGTTTACGGAGTTGCTTTCAGTCCAGACGCTCAGATGATTGCCTCGGGCAGTCGGGACAAAACCGTCAAACTCTGGAACAGGGATGGCAGGTTGCTCAACACCCTCAACGGGCATAGCGAAGTGGTTTGGGGAGTTGCTTTCAGCCCTGATGGTCAGATAATCGCCTCGGGCAGTGAGGACAAGAGTGTCAAACTTTGGAACAGGGATGGCAGGTTGCTCAACACCCTCAACGGACATAGCGATAAGGTTGACGAAGTGGCTTTCAGCCCAGACGGGAAGCTCATCGCCTCGGGCAGTCGGGACAAGAGTGTCAAACTCTGGAACAGGGATGGCACGTTGCGCAAAACCCTCAACGGGCATACCGAGGAGGTTGACGAAGTGGCTTTCAGCCCTGATGGTCAGATAATTGCCTCGGCAAGTAAGGACAAGAGTGTCAAACTCTGGAACAGGGACGGCAGGTTACTCAACACCCTCGACGGGCATAGCGATGCGGTTAACAAAGTGGCTTTCAGTCCAGACGGGAAGCTCATCGCCTCAGCGAGTAAGGACAAGAGTGTCAAACTCTGGAATAGGGACGGCAAATTGTTGACTACCCTTAATGGGCATAGCGATGGGGTTTACGGAGTTGCTTTTAGCCTCGACGGTAAGATCGTAGCCTCGGCAAGTCAGGACAACACGGTGATTTTGTGGGATTTGGATCAAGTTCTAAATATAGATGAGCTACTGGCGTATGGTTGCAATTGGGTGCGGGATTATCTGAAGAACAACTCTGAGGTGGGAAAGAGCGATCGCACTTTGTGTGATGGGATTGGCACTCGTAAATAAGTTGCAGCTAGTTGGGAATAGGGAGTCGAGAATTGGTAACTCCTAATACATAAACTCTGTAAAAAATTGACTATTGGCGATTGCCCACAACAAAGGAATGAAAATTCCTCTCCCCCGTGCCTCCTCGGCTTCCCCTGTTCCCCCTGCTATTTTCAAGACAGACGCCCATGAACTTCCTACACAACAAAGGATGAAAATCCTTCTTCCCCTGTTCCCCGTTCCCTATTTTCCGATTAGGGTTAAGGGTCAAGCTGTACTTGTTGAAAATGCTCAACGGTTGGAAATGGCTCGTAAAAATGGTGAAGCAATTCTTTCCACTCCTGATATTCAGGAGATTCTCTAAATCCGACTGTATGAGATTCTAGAGTTGTCCATCGAACTAATAATAAGTATTTTCCTTTAACTTCAAGACATCTATGGAGTTCATGGGATAAATACCCGTTCATAGACGAGATAATATTAAAGGCTTTCTTAAAATTTGTCTCAAAATCATCCTCCAAGCCAAGTTTGACGTTAAGCATCACCGCTTCAAGAATCATTAAATACCTCCTAATGATCAATTGGGTTTAACATTTTAAATACCGGAACCCGGTATTGCCGATACTCAACCGTTAGTGATGCCCATTGATTTTCGCAACACCAATACCGTCTGGGCTTCCCTCCTGGCGGAAACCTTGAAGCATTTGGGATTGACCACAGCAGTCATCTGTCCAGGGTCACGCTCAACGCCTCTAGCCGTCGCCTTTACCCAACAACAGCAGGTAGAAGCGATTCCGGTTCTGGATGAACGCTCCGCTGGCTTCTTTGCTTTGGGGATTGCTAAGGCAAGTGAACGCCCTGTTGTCCTTGTTTGCACCTCTGGAACAGCTGGGGCTAATTTCTACCCAGCAGTGATTGAAGCTAGAGAAAGTCGGGTGCCATTGTTAATATTAACCGCTGACCGTCCCCCGGAATTACGGGAGTGTCATTCTGGGCAAACCATTGACCAACAAAAGTTATATGGTAATTACCCCAACTGGCAAGCCGAATTAACGTTGCCGTCTGTGGGAATTGGAAGGCTGAAATATCTACGGCAAACGGCTGTTCATGCCTGGGAGCGATCGCTCTTTCCTGTCCCTGGTCCTGTCCATCTCAACATTCCCTTCCGTGACCCTCTCGCCCCCATACCACAACTCGACCCAGACACTCTCCCCTTCCCATTTGAATTAGAGGATTTCTTCTCACACGTTGGTGTCCTCACTCCCAAGCCCCAATTCCAAATACCCCACCAAGAGTGGCAGCACTGTGAGCAAGGCATCATCATCGCTGGCATCGCTCAACCCCAAAACCCGCAGGACTATTGTGAGGCGATCGCTCAATTATCCAAAGCTCTAAGATGGCCTGTACTTGCTGAAGGACTCTCTCCCGTCAGAAATTATGCTGATCTCAACCCTTATCTAATTTCCACCTACGACCTCATCCTACGTAACCGAGAACTAGCGCAAAACCTAAGCCCTAAAATGGTGATTCAAATCGGTGAATTACCCACCAGCAAGGAACTACGTAGCTGGTTAGATGATATTCAACCACAACGCTGGGTAATTGACCCCAGCCCCCACAACCTTGACCCCCTCCATGGAAAAACAATTCACCTGCGGATGCCTGTAGAACAATGGGGGCAATGGGCAAAGGAGTTGAAAGTTGAGCCAAGAGTGGAGCTTACAAAGTTGAAGGTTAATAATTCAACTCAAAGTAAGTGGCAATTTTCCAACCTACAACCTCAGCTCAAAACTTATCTTCAACAATGGTGTGAACTTGAAGCTAAGGCAAGGTCAGTGCTTGACCAGGAAATGCTCAATATGACCTGGCACTTTGAAGGCAAAGTGGCTTGGTTACTGTCCCAAGTCCTACCACCAAAGACACCACTATTTATCGCCAATAGTATGCCAGTGCGGGATGTTGAGTTCTTTTGGTCTCCAGGCGACCTAGGTGTCCAACCTTTTTTCAATCGGGGTGCTAACGGTATTGATGGAACCTTATCGACAGGCTTGGGCATTGCTCACCATAATCAGAGCAGTGTAATGCTGACGGGTGACCTAGCGTTATTGCACGACACCAATGGTTTCTTACTCAACAACAAATTTGTTGGTCATTTAACCATTGTTTTAATTAACAACAACGGTGGCGGCATTTTTGAAATGTTGCCCATCTCCAAGTTTGACCCACCTTTTGAAGAATTTTTTGCCACACCACAAAATGTTAATTTTGCTCAGTTGTGTGTCACTTATGGAGTAGAACACCAGTTGATTCAGTCTTGGGAGCAGCTAAGAGAGTTGTTAAACCCACTTCCTTCTGAGGGTATCCGAGTTTTGGAATTGCGAACTGACAGAAAAGCAGACGCAAAATGGCGACAAGAGTATCTTGCAAAATTTGCAGTAGGTCTTGGAAGTGCCTAAGCTAAGGGCTAATCGCTAATCGCTAATCGTAACGGGAAATTCAATGAACAAAGTTATTGGCTTTATCGGTCTTGGTAGTATGGGCTTGCCAATAGCAAGCCATCTCGTCGAAGCTGGCTACACGCTGCAAGTTTACAACCGGACTCCCCAGAAGGCGCGATCGCTCATTGACAAGGGCGCGAAGTTAAGTGATAACCCTGGCGATGTTGTGGAATCTGGCGGAATCGTTATCACGATGCTGGCAAACGACCAAGCACTTGAAGAGGTTGTCTTAGGCGAAAATGGCATTCTGGAAAAATTGGGTTCTGGTGGAATCCACTTGTCGATGGGTACGGTGTCACCCGCTACAGCTCAAAATCTGGCTGAGCATCATGAGCAACGAGGTGCTCATTATCTGGCAGCACCCGTATTCGGGCGTCCTGATGCTGCCGCCGCAAAGAAGTTATGGATTTGCCTATCCGGAAATGGGGCAGCGAAAGAACGAGTACTACCAGTGCTAAACATCTTAGGGCAAGGTGTCTT
Organism: Coleofasciculaceae cyanobacterium; assembly: GCA_036703315.1. Taxonomy (GTDB): domain Bacteria; phylum Cyanobacteriota; class Cyanobacteriia; order Cyanobacteriales; family Coleofasciculaceae; genus DATNPH01. The sequence goes on along the minus strand of DATNPH010000175.1, from coordinate 11,765 downwards.
CGACTTTGGTGAACAGGTAGGAGCGGCAAATGTTGTAAAGCTTTCGGGTAATTTTCTCATCGTCTGTGCGATCGAGGCAATGGCAGAAGCGTTTACTCTAGCCGAGAAGAATGGAATCGATCGCACTAAGGTTGCTGAGCTATTTGGTCAGACACTTTTTGCCTGCCCTATTTATCAGAACTATGGTCGCCTGATTGCCCAAGAACAATACCAGCCTGCTGGCTTTAAACTGTCTCTGGGACTAAAAGATGTTACGCTTGCCTTACAAATGGCAAGGGACAACCAAATGCCGATGCCATTCGCCAGTTTGTTGCACGATCGCCTAATGGCGGCTGTAGCTAAAGGAAGAGGAGATATTGATTGGACAGGACTAGCATTAGAAGTTTCTGAGCAAGCAGGACTCAAAGAAAGTCCTCTAAATTTGTAACTGGTTTTAGGGAACCACATGTAGACCTCCTGATGATTAACAATTTGGAATCACTGCAAGTGCGATGACTGGGTTCTTCGCGCAGGAGATAGTGCCCCGTGGCGAGACGTTTCGGGTGCAGAACATCTTCGAGGCAGGACTGTGGGCGCAAACGCAGATTCTCAAAGATTGGTCAGTTAAGGTCAACCGCTTCTGGATTGACTATACGCGCCTAGGCGCGATCAACCAGTTTTACTTCGATCTGTCGGTGTTGGACAACGATGGGAATTGACAATCGCTCAGAATATTTTGCCAAATTACTGGCTCAACAGCGTTTGCAGCATTTAGATGTTCACGCTCCCATTTATTTGTCGCCGAGCGATCGCATCTATCCGTGCCAAGAATAACTATGTATCAGATAGCTCAACCTGTGATGGTTAAAGTAGAACAGGCAACGATTTAACTGCATGCACGCCCATTGAGGGAATAAACTCTAATGTGGCGTTTGGGTCAATACGTAGATTTGGCAAGTGTTTCAACACCGCACTCAACACGATCTTGCTTTCTAGTCGCGCTAAGGGTGCGCCCAAGCAAAAGTGAATGCCGTTGCCAAAGGATAAATGTGGGTTGGGGTTACGATCAACCACAAACTCATCTGGGCGATCAAAGTGAGTCTTATCCCGATTTGCTGATCCCATCCAAACGATCACCATTTGTCCTGCTGGAATCGTCTGTCCCCCCAGTTGGGTTTCGACTTTGGTAAACCGTTCCATCCCCTGGACTGATGAGCGATAGCGCAATACTTCCTCGATTGCTAAGGGCAGCAATTGAGGCTCTTGCTTCAGCCGCTCGAAGGCTTCTGGATATTCGTTAAAGCAAAGAATGGCATTTCCCAGCAAGTTGGTTGTGGTTTCATTGCCGGCCACGAGCAGCACCATGCAAAAATCTACTAATTCTTGAGCCGTTAGGGTTTCACTAGCTTCGTGAGCGGCAATTAAATCGCTGATCAAGTCCATGCCAGGGTTCTGTCGCCGTTGCTCTAGCAGATGCCGGAAGTAGTCACCCATCGCCTTCAACGCCACAGGATCAGACACCACAATTCCATCTGACCAGCATTTGAAGTCATCTCGATCTGCAACGGGAACACCCAAAATTTCAGCGATCGCAATGATTGGCAGTGGAATTGCCAAGTCATGCATGAAGTCCATCCGCTCTTGACCATGAACTTTATCGATCAGTTCATGGGTAATTTGAGTAATGCGCGGTGCTAATTCTTCTACCCGACGAGCAGAGAATACTTTTGCAACGAGCGATCGCAGCGATTGATGTTTGGGTGGGTCGGTGGAGATCAGGCTTTGAGTCAAATCGGTTTGCTCTGGTGGATGAGGAATTTTAGACGAAAACGTTTGCCAATCTGCAAAGACTCGTTTCACATCTTCGTAGCGAAACACCATCCAGCTTTGCTGTTCTGCGTCATAGAACACGGGCGATTCGCAGCGCATTTTGGCGTAATAGAGAAAAGGATTGCCAAACAGTTCAGTGTTTGGTATTACGATTGATTGTTGATTGGCTTGCATAATGAATCTACTTGTATATGAGCAAAAAATTTGCAGGACAAATTGACTGAATGAACTGGAATCATCAGCGTTGAATCAACAGATTGAAAAAAAATTAGCTAACTCATTGGTCGGTTCGTGTCATAGCAAGCAACGTTTCCACAACTTGAGTGAGACGAGGTTCGTCTAGAGTGCCAACTTGGAACACTTCTGAAAGCCACAGACCATCAGTCGCCAGCAGAATAATCGTTGCCTTTGTGGGGTCAATCCCACTGGTTTCAATCCGCTGTCGCCACTGCTGTTCATAGACTTTGGCAGCTTCAAACAGATGGGGCGAGTCAGCTGCAATTGAGGAAAGACGGGCAATTAATGCCAGCGATTGTTTGCTAAAACGTAGCGTTGCCCGAATGTATGCCCGCATCCACTGTCCTGATGTTCCCGGTGCATCATCTTGGTCAAACTCAGCTTGCAACACCGTTTCAAAATCCTGAATCAGTTGCTCAACCATACCTCCCATCAACGCATTTTTGTTAGGGAAATGATAGAGTAGCCCTCCCTTGCTGACTCCAGCTTGTTGTGCAACAGCATCCAGCGTTAACGCCTCAACGCCCTTGTCAATTACAACTTGACTGGCAGCTCGCAGAAGTGCTTCACGAGTAGCTGAGCGAGATTTTGGCTTTTTGGTAGCAGCCATAGAAATGACCAAGAAAGTAGCAGGGAATGCAGATGCATTACACTCCTGGACAATCAAGAGCTAGATTGCCAAAAGCGTGGAAGTGCTTATAGATTAACTGTACCGTCTGGACGGTTTTTATGTCAACCATTCATAGCCTCTCAATTTTTGATGGCTACAAATCCTGCCGGAAGATTGTCTGTAGATGTTCGGGTTCAAGCTACCGCAGAGTTTGGGTAAAAGCCTTAATAGTTTGCTGTCCGCGTTGTGCGTTTCCTGTAGTCAAAAAGTCTAAGATTGCGCCCTGAAATAAGTGAAATAGCGATAAAGCAGTAGTTTTGTCATTGGTGAGATTAAACAGAGAATCTACCCATTTTTGACTCTCTTGCTCTAAGAAACGTTGTGTTTCTGAGTCGCCTTGTATAGCACGTTGATTTAGCTCCATCGTCAGTTTCAGCAAGCCATGCATCTCGGGTGAAGTCAAATGCCTCCACATTTCAAGCAAGGGTTTTGCTAGACAATCTGCCCCTTCAAGGGACACGCTTTGAAATGACCATAATTTTTCGCGCAAGCGAGTCTCTAAAAGACCGATGAGTTGTCGCTCCAATTCCTGTTTGGAGCCAAAGTGGTAAACGAGCATTCGTCCACTAGTGCCTATTCTCTTAGCGATCGCGTTGATACTGGAGTCCAATGCTCCTAGTTCGATTGCAGCCGCTAGACATCGTTCTAGAAGCTCTTCCTTCTTCTGAGGCTCAGTGGGACGGCTCATGGATTGACAGTTAACGTAACAGCTATTACATTAATTATTAACGTAACGGCTATTACGTTAACACCGTTCAATAGGGAAATTACCATGAACACAAAAGACCGAATTAGCTTCCTCTTACTCGGCTTCGTCATCTGGGCAGCAGGAACTTCCGTTTATCGCATGGCTGGTTCGTACTTCTTTGAAGGTTCTTCTGCCCAATACTGGCTCAACGCGATTGTCACAGGTATTTTGTATTCTGCTGTGTCTTTGGGGCTTATGAAGTGGCGGAGCATTGAGCAGAAAGATTGGTTGCAAAGTGCGATTTGTCTTGCTTTGCCTGGGATGCTGGGTGAAATTCCGATTCTTGCTGGCTTTTCTGAGTTAATGAGCAATATGCAGCCCGAAACAGCAGGGCGCTATGCAGCCTTTTTATTCGGGGGCTACTCATCATTAATCAGCTCGGCTTGGTTGATGTCCACAAAAGCACGGAACTGATATTAATGATCCTGCTAGTTTTCGACGCTAGCGATTGTCTGGTGAGTTTCTCAACCTATAGGATGGAGATTTCCGCAATTTGCTATGTTGGCTCAAGTAAAATACTCCAAGTATCACGCTCTCGGAAACGATTATCTAGTCATCGCTCCTCAAGACTTAGCATTTGAATTAACCCCGGAAAAAATTGAGCGAATTTGCCATCGAAACTTTGGAATTGGCTCAGACGGAATTTTGTTTGGTCCGCTACCATCGAACGATGCAAGATTTGGATTGCGGATTTTTAACCCAGATGGCAGTGAGGCAGAGAAGAGTGGCAACGGGTTGAGAATCTTTTCTCGCTATTTATGGGATAACCAGCTTGTTACAGAAGAAGAATTTGATATTGATACGCTTGGTGGACGAGTAAAAGCGCAGGTTGCTGAGTCAGGCAAAAGTGTTCAAGTAGAAATGGGGCGTGTGAGCTTCCAAAGTGAAAGGATTCCTGTAGAGGGACACTCCAGAGAAGTTTTAGGAGAAAGTATTACTGTTGCCGACAAAACCTTTACCTTTTGTGCAGCCACAATTGGTAATCCCCACTGCGTCATACAGTTGCCCGAAGTTACACCCGAAATCGCAAAGCAGTATGGTTCTCTGCTAGAGGTTCATCCTTACTTTCCGAAGCGTACCAATGTTCAGTTCATGAAGGTTCTCGATCGCAGAAATATTCAGATTGAGATTTGGGAAAGAGGAGCGGGTTACACCTTAGCATCTGGCAGTAGTAGCAGTGCGGCGGCGGCTGTTGCTCATAGATTGAAGTTGTGTGATTCGGCGATCGCAGTTCACATGCAAGGAGGGCAAATTGCGATAGAGATTAGCGATGATTTTATGGTTACGATGACGGGTGCTGTCACCAAAGTCGCTGAAGGGTTGATGTCGGCGGAGATCTTCGAGTATAGACAGCAGCCCAACACGACGTTGGAGCGGATGGGTGGGAATGCGATCTGCTGAAAGCAGAAACGCTTCGCTATTGCGATCGCAGTAGGTTGGGTTGACGCTAGAAAACCCAACGCATAAGGAGGACGGACAAATAGAACGATTGCGAGGAATGGACAAACCCTTTCCTTTCATAGAAACAACTGAGAATCCTCCCTACTGAGCGTCGGGGGAGTGTCAATCAAGACATTTGCGGTTGTGCTTCTGAAACCAACTCTTGCCCAGGCGTACTCTTAGTGGCTTGGGAAGGCTCAAACATCAGTGTTGTATCTCCACTCAATCCGCGCAAAGCAGATACCCGACTTGTAAAAAGTTTCTCAATTCCATCTATTATCGTTGCGATCGCATTAGGGTCGCACTCCTTGAGAAACTCATCAGGCGAAATTGTTTCTACAAAAAACTCTTTGGCTCGATTTATCAGGTATCGTACCGAGGTAAACCCCATAGAGTTGACAATGAAAGTCGCGATCGGTGAATTTTTTAAATCGTAATTGGACTCTTGATTTCGTCCCTTTGTTAAAAGTTCTAATACCTCGCGTTCCAAGGCGGTTTCGGGTTTCTGAGTGCTTTGAATATTGGTGGGGATAAAATCTTCTAAGGAGGGAGTCTTGCTTCCCTGTATTGGTAGTTCTCCCATGAGAGTTGAAAGCGGAATGTCATGGGCTAGACGCAATGACAGCGCCTCAATGATGGCGATCGAGACAAGCTTACACCCTAGATACAGCTTCGCTACTTCTAGGTTTTTTTGGGTTCCCAATATCAGAGCTTGGAAAGTTTCTTCATCTGGCTCTCCCATAAACCGCTGAAAAACCCGTTCTGGAGAGAGGAAATTCATGAATTTTTCCATATTTTGCAGCGATCTGCGATACTCAGCAACTTTATAGGAGTTGGCGTTAATAAGTTCGTGATTCGTTTCGGGCAACAAATTCCAAGTATTGTCTAAAAAAATAGCAGAATTGGGATAAGCGAAATTCTCCACATCCCGGTTGCCTAGTCGCACGCAGCGCTTCACGATTTCAACGATTTGAGTCTCGTTCCATCCAAAGTTAAATCGGTTATTCGCAATGACCAATCGCTGATGTAATGTCTCACTCGGATTTAAACCGGATGCCGACAAAGAACGAAACGGAATAGTTGCTTCAATACAAGCTGTGATTTGAGCAATAATACTAGGACTCAAACAAGGTTCCAAAGACTGTGCTGCAATCACCGCACTTAAAAATTCGTTTTGCCCTGCTGTTGGAGAGAGTACTTGGCCTGGAGCAAACCCAAATATTGCTGTGACAATTTCAAACATCAGGGAGGCAGGCTGTTCAGTTACGTCTCGAATCACCAGCTGCTTTTGGACTTCCTTCACAAAAGGAGCAATATAACCGCCGATGTTGAGACTCACTCCCTGATCGACTTGCACGTACACCAAGTCATGAAATAAAGCGGCTAGGACTTCTATGGGAGCGACCGATCCACCAACATCAAAAATATGCTCAGGCGTGTGAAAATAGCGCCAAGGACCCGTCATGGTTTGGACAATCAACTCAGTGATAGTTTCCAGTTGAGTTGGCTCGACCTTGCCCTGTAACTGTTCAATAGCACGAGCCAAATCAGTTTTGCAACGAGTGTGAGCATCTTGTAGATCCATGAGTATCACCCTATTGGCTGCTCCAAATCATGCGTGAAAGATGTAGGCTTAGCAGTGATCGGATAACAGGCACTAGCGACAAGTTCCTTGACTCGATGGGGTAAATAGTGCCCTTCTACCACTGCTATTAGTAGTTACCTTACTTTACCTGATCAGAGAATGCATCATTTGTGATCGTAGGCAGCTAGGGGTTGTGACGGACTAAGTAGTTGCGTAGGGGTTTGCGTGATCGCTTCAATGTTCTGAGGTTAGAGGGCGGTCGCACTAATTCTAAAATGAGAGAAGCTCTTTGCTGGTGAGTGTAGATCGTTAAACCTCATGTACACTGGCTTAACTCGATAGCCGATTAAATTGTGATGAAGCCACCGCTCAAGATTGATATAGCTGAAGAACCACGAGCTGATGAGACTGAATATATCGTGCAGCAGCTCATCAAATTCAACAGTAGCTGTGCTGGTGAGGGCAACTTCCGGCGTTGACTCTCTTCTTACGAGATTCAGACGAAAATTTGCTAGGTGGATTAATTGGGTCAACCTATTGGCAGTGGCTATATATTGATATTTTCTGGGTACACGAATCTTGCCGTGGGGAAGGTGATGGTGATTCTCTCCTGGCTGCTGCGGAACAAGAAGCTGTGAGGCGAGGTTGCCGATATGCCCATTTGGACACGTTTAGTTTTCAAGCCCCAGAGTTTTACCAGAAGCGCGGATACGTTATTTTTGGGGAGTTGCCAGACTTCCCATAGGGTTGCAGCCGATTCTTTCTGAGAAAAGTGTTGTAGTGCGATTCTCAAAAGTTCTTTTAGGTATGATTTTTTCTACTCCTTGGTAATAGGCAAATTTAGCCAATTACTCAAATCCTGAGCTAACCAGTCAAGTTCTGGGGCCGTCAAACTGTCCCCCTCACCCAACGTAAATTTCTTTGTTCCTGCCCAAATGTTAATTTGAGGAGGAACGGCGATACTAGCTCCTTTAGAACCTTTCTTATACGACAAACAAGTGAGTTCAACTTTCGCTATACTCTGTCGGGGGGCGGTGAGAGATGGTAAGCACCTCAACCCTAATATTTCCAAAGACCGAGTAATTTCCGATGGAGTAATACGCAGTCTCACTTTTCCTAACAAAGTAAAGAGAATTTGCCAAATCAACCAAAGACCAACGCCCACGTGACAAATTGCAAATAGGGCTGCAAACCATCCACCAGAATTCAAAGTCGCAAAAGCCATGCCGTACCACATCACGAGAAAGGAGTTCCATGCAATTGCAAATCCAATCATGGGGATTAGCTCGGGATGGAAACCGCGTGGCGGAATGAAAATCTCCAACATCTGTCTAGTATTTATAACTTGTACTTTGCTACCAACGGGTTTGGTAACGCTTGTCAAGCGACTTTCTCGTAAATTTGATTTTAAGAGAGCTTCTAATGCATGCTTTGCAGATTTCAGCCGTAAATCTGTGCTTGGTTCTGTCATCCATTTCAGCCAATCAATGAGATTTGGGCTGAGATTGACACTATCTTCAAAAAGAATACGCATCTCTCGCTGTGGCAGTTTATCAGGATGTTGTCCCGTTGCAAGATAAATTAGCGTTGCTCCCAGAGCATACAGATCTGAAGTGGGTGTGGACTGTCCACCAAATTGTTCGGGAGGCATATAGCCATAGGTGCCGACGACTGTCCTTGTTCCACCATGCACTGCCGTTTGAACGGAGCCAAAATCAATCAGGTAAACTTGCCCAGAGCTATGACCACTGCGATCGCCTAACAAAACATTGCTCGGTTTAATATCCCGATGAACAACGGGAGGTTGGCGGTTATGGAGGTAATCCAGAATGCCTAATAGTTCTTTTGCGATCGCCTTTAGGTCTTCCTCGTTAAAGGTACGACCGGACTTTATCCAGTCTTGCAACGATCGCGCCTCAATATAAGTTTGAACTAACGCAAAGCCTTTCCCTAGCTCAATCTCAACCTCGAAGTAATCAAGGTATTTAGGAATAGCAGGATGGTCGAGAGATTTGAGAACTTCTGCTTCACGTTCAAAAAGTTTCAGATCGTCCCAGGTAAAGTCAGGATTAAATAACAACAACTTGACGACAACCGAGAATCCCCTTTGTAAATCGTTTGCCAGAAAAGTCCTACGACCAGTCTGGCGACTTAGCAGAGATTGAATTTGATAGCGATCTTGTAAAACTTTACCAATGAGTTTATCCATCGCTTTTGCCTTTGAGATGTAGCAGCGTGAACAGCTTGCTAATTGTCTATCAATCTATTCACTTGCCATTATGCTTTTTTGCAATAATTTGTCACATCTAGGTGGCTCGTAAAACTTTGCATACAAGCTACTCACAACTATCCTTCTATGTGCACCTCAACCGAGGGATGAAGCGGTCGAACTATTTATTCAACACTGTTGCTGCAAAGTGTACCCGATCGAGGACTAGGCGCAGTTAGGGAATCAGCACTATCTTAGCTTTAACTCAGCTCTCTCAGGAGTTGCTGAAGTGGATTGCGATAGCGAAGCGCTGCTGCAAAGCGCAGATTGCCACTCCTTTACTAATTCACCTTGAAGGACAATAGCATGACCATAACTTCTAGCTCTGAGAGCGTGCAGACATCTACAAACTGGAGCCAGCTCTGGTTTTCTTACGTAGCTTCACTGTTCAATCTCTGCCTAGTTGCCCAAGTGTTGACCGTTGGACTTGCGTACTTTTACAACCCTGAGTGGTGGAACGTCCATGTGTGGCTAGTTCGCGGGTACGGCGGATTATCTCTGCTCCTGCTGGTATGGGTGTACCTGAGTCCGTTTCCTCAGAGAGTGCGGAGCCTCACCACAAGTATGCCAGTGCTGCTTGGATTGCAATTTCTCACGATTCACCTGAAGACACCTATCCCTTTGGCAGTACTTCACCCACTCATTGGATTCACGCTGTTCTCTGTTTCTACCACCCTGGTTCATCGATCGCGGCGCGTAGTGTTTCCCAAACCAGATGCTGAAGACGACGCAAGTTGAGCGATCGCACTCGTTGACTCTGTGCAACCGTTAAGTTACATTAAATAACGGTTGCCCGATATAAAATATAGATGCCCAAGATTGTTGACCATGAGCAATATCGCAAAGAGTTGCTCCACAAGTGCTTTGACCTGTTTGCCCAGAAAGGATACGCTTCCATCACAACTCGACAGATTGCTAAAGAGTTGGGCGTATCAACCGGAACACTCTACTACTACTTCCCACGCAAGGAGGATATGTTTGAGCAACTGGTTGAAGAAATGAGTCAAGAGTATCTGCAAATCTTTGCAAGCGAATTGAAAGACGGGCAAACCCTATCAGAGCGTTTTGAGGCACTTGCCAACTTCGCAGTCAGGTACGAAGACCGCCTGATTAAAGACATCTGTATGATGGTTGATTTTTGTCAGCAGCAGGGTGTTGAGGCAGTTCGCAATAACTCAGCCCTTGCACGAATTAGACAACAGGACAAGCAGGCTTTTGCCGACTTGTTTGGAATTTCAGACCCTGCTCTTGCAGAATTTGTGATGATTCAACTTATGGGATTGATGCTGACACGCTTAGAAGGGGATGACATCCCCATCTTCGAGCAAGTCACACTACTTGGAAAGATGTTGATTACTTATCTAGAAAAATGAAGAATCCTACGCTCCTGCAACGGCTAAAGCCTCTTAATCGCTGGACGATCGCGCTCATTGTTTCGGGGATTACCGTCACAGGTGGATCGCTTTACTACAGCATTTCTAGGTTTGGACGGCAGCCTGCCGCACCTGTGGCACCTGCTGCACCAACTATTGAGCCGATTACAGCTTTGGGACGACTAGAACCCGCCTCAGAAGTGGTGCGAGTGGCTGCCCCAGCAACGCTAAACAACGATCGCGTTGCTCAATTGCTGGTTAAGCGAGGCGATCGCGTCCAAGCAGGTCAGGTAATCGCTATTTTAGATAGTCACGAGCGCTTGCAGACGGCTTTACTGGAGGCGCAGGAGCGGGTTAACACAGCCCGAGCAAAACTGACTCAAGTCAAAGCAGGGGCAAAGTCTGGGGAAATTGCGGCTCAGCAAGCTGAAATTACTCGTCTTCAAGAAGAGTTGCGGGGCGAAATTGCGACTCAATCCGCCATTATTGCTCGTCGGCAATCCGAAGTTAATGTCGCGCAGGCAGACTATAACCGCTATCTAGGTTTGTATCGGGAGGGTGCGCTCTCGGCTTCCAACCTCGATCAAAGGCGACTCACGTTAGAAACGGCACAGGCACAACTCAACGAAGCTAAAGCTAGTCAGAATCGTACGGCTGACACATTGCGTGCCCAGACCAATCGAGCCAAAGCTACTCTAAACCAGATTGCCGAAGTTCGCCCTGAAGATGTCCGGGTGGCACAAACGGAGGTTAATCAGGCAATTGCAGCAGTTAAACGGGCTGAGGCTGAGTTGAAGGAGGCAAGCATTCGCGCACCGATCGCAGGGCAAGTTTTGGAAGTTTACACCCAATCCGGCGAGGCGATCGCTGACGAAGGTATTGTTGACCTGGGAAAGACTGACCCAATGGAAGTGGTTGCAGAAATTTACCAGAGTGACATTGGCAAGATTCGGAGTGGTCAATCAGTGATCGTGACTGGTGAGGGGATTTCTGGAGAACTGCGTGGAACGGTTCGCCAAGTCGGACTGCAAGTCAGCCAGCAAAAAGTCTTCAGCAATCAGCCCGGACAGAACCTCGATCGCCGCGTCGTTGAGGTCAGAATTCGCCTCAATTCAAAGGATAGTCAACAAGTGGCGAGCCTAACCAACTTGCAGGTACAGGTAGCCATTCAACCGCAAATCAGTTTGAACTAAAAAATAACGGTCGCCCGATATCTAAAATTTTTGCAGGCGTGTCATCACAGAAACCTACATCAGGAAATAAGTACTATGCTTCAAGGCACATATCTAATTCTTTGCATTCTGGGAATTGCTTTACCCTACTCCCAATTCATCCCATTTCTACTTGAAAATGGACTTGATTTAGAACGTTTCTTTGAGCAGCTTTTTATCAATCGAATTTCTGCGTTCTTTGGTATGGATGTCCTGGTTTCATCTCTTGTTTTGTGGACATTTGTGTGGTCTGAAGGTTCACGACTCAAGATGAAAAACTTGTGGATCTACATCGCAAGTAATTTACTAGTTGGTGTTTCGTTAGCACTACCTCTGTTTCTACTCGTGCGGCAGCGCAAGCTCGAAGAAACTACTCAATTAGATCAAATAGCTCAGTCTTAAACACGCTCCTGCTTTAACCAA
>DATNPH010000160.1:0-26245 GCA_036703315.1 Coleofasciculaceae cyanobacterium | reverse complement strand
CTACCAGTCCCCAAACCCTACGAAGGCATGAACATTACAGGTGTCACGGGTTTAACGGATGCCCAGAAAGCTACGCTAAAAGCGCTGGGTGCAGTGGAGTTGGAAGATTCACTGATTCAATAGAGGCGTTGCGATCGGCTTTCCAGCAGTGCTTCGCGATCGCTCCCTTGGGCAACAAAGCTTGTCCTTAAGCTGACATTGCCGCCCTTATCCCCAGATGATACAAAAGAAGCGATCGCACTCCACCTTATATAGCAAAAGGCTCTTATGCAGAGGGCTTTTATGTTTATTACTGATACGTAGTTGTTTCAACCGTTAGATCTGTCCTAACCTTTATGGCGACAGCTATACCAGACAGCCAAAACGCGATCGCGTTTCATCGGCAATGCTTTGAAGGGAGTGCCATCCTCTGCCACAACCTGGCAGAGATAGCCAAACTCAGCCTAACAGTTCCGCCCATAGGAGCAATATGTTTAATGCTCTTCTCACTTATGGAGAAACCTTCAAAGGCTTTAAGAGGAAAGCTCTGGTTTGACCTTCAAATGTGCCATAACCTACAATCTGCCCTTTGTTATTGATCGCATTAGCATATTGCAGCTTCCAGCCAGAATTGGGCGGTAGTAGCTTGTTGAGCTCAATCATTTTGCCGTTTTTCCACACGAAGGCGTGAGGAGATCCACTGCTGGTGGTCGAACTCCCTACCACCGTCCCCACATTGTTAATCGCTTTGGCTATGCTAGAAGTACCCCCAAGGGTGCCCAAGTCAATCTCGATGCCGTTTTTCCACAAGACTGCACGCTGCTTAGAAGGCCCGCTTTGCGAATAGCCAACCACCAGTCCCCTGTTATTAATGCTGGTGGGAATGCTAAAGTTGCCTAATTCACGCATGTTGCCGCTTTCCCACAAGAAGGGGTGTGACAAGCGATCGCTAATCGCCGAAACGCCGACTACTTTCCCCGCAGCGTTAATACCTCTGGCGCTGCTGACCTGATCGCCAGGAAGGGTTCCCAAGCCAGTTACCTTGTCATTTTGCCATAAGGCGGCTTGCATAGACCCACTACTGGTGGATGAATCACCGACCACCTGCCCTGCATTATTAATGGCATAGGCAAAGCTGTAACTGCCGCCTAAGCTTTTCAATGCAGCCATCTGACCTTTGTTCCATAAAAAGGCATGCCTCGCACCGCCGTCTGGGTCATTGCTGGTGTCCGACTGACCCACCACTTTCCCAGCGTTGTTAATGCTCAAGGCGTTACTGGATTTGCCACCAAGAGTGCCCAAGTCAATCATTTTGTCCTGTTCCCACATGAAGGCGTGCCGCACAAAAGACTTGTTGGAGGTTTTGATAGTCGAAGAACCAACGACTTGTTCTGCGTCGTTGATACCATTCGCTTCACTATAAGTACCGCCGAGAGTGCCTAGGTCAGTGACGGTATAAGAAAAACTTGTGAAGGCATTGCCAACAGACATGGAGCTTCCCACGCCAAGAACCATTGCGACAGCTAACCCGGTTGACAATTTTTTCAAGAGAAGCGTTGTCATAAACTAACTAGAACCTCCAACAAAGAATGGAATACAAAAGGATGAAGAACACGCTCACATACCTAAGATATAAAAGGATTCCTGAATCTTAAATAACCACTTATTTTCTAGATACAGCATCTATTTCTGGCATAAATTTTCATTCCAGATCGAGTTCAAAGCTCAACTGAACTGCAATCTATCCAAACAAAAATCTATCCAAACCAATATGAACGCCAACACTACCAATAAGTGTACGCTACTTATTACTAGTGTCATCCCTACGCATAGGACGACTAACTAGCAGAAAAAGTGTAGATTCAAGATTTGTGAATTCCTATAATAAACTTACCCACTTCCACGAATTTTCTTATCACCCTCTCTGAAAAATTAGAGCAGCGTGTAGTGCAGCGCTCGATTGTTGTAAAGCTTTCTACATCTAATTAGGTCTTTGATATACAAGTGTTTGCATCTCTCCTGACAATCCTAAAACCTACCTCGATCGCGCCTGCTATCGCTTGTATTCATCTATTCCGCAGGCAATAATAGGACAGATGAGATAAAAAACAAGAGAGAGTCTTTGCCAGAAACAAGGTGCTAGGCAAAAAAACTTTTATTTGCTACTAATTCCAAACTCTCCTAAACGTTTGAGGATAATCAATCACTAGCCCATCAGCATCGACCAGGAGTTTCGCGGTAAATCCTCTAAACAAGCCTTCATACATATACACCCCACATTGAGAGTGACGCTCTAAACAGGTGTAGCGCTGTCCTGCCGCCTTCAGTTCCATCTCAGGTACGGCAATATAGGCAACACTCAAGCCAGATTAAGCGCAGATCTCTAATCCGCGAGCACTCCAGGGAACCCACATTACGTTACGTTCCATAAAATAGCCATCCTAATCTTTTGCTAGTCAGAATCATAATTGGGAATTCAACGGTTATCAGCTGAAGTTTTTATTAGAAAGTTAAAAACCTAAGGATATGCATGAACTAACGTTAGAGTGGCAAGAAGCAGGTCAGCTTAGAAGAGAAACAATTCGTCACCAACAACTGAGTAAGTATTCGGGGACTGTACGGCTTGGTCGTGACCCAGCACGGTGCGATTTGGTTTTGAGTGACCCCACTGTATCAGGGCTGCACGTCGAAATCTTTTTTAACCCTTCAACTCACGCTTTTGCCCTGCGAAACCTCCGTCCTACTAATCCCCCAATGGTAGATGGACGGCAAATTCCTCAGGGAGAGGTGCCTTTGAGTCAAGGTAGCACGATTTTTTTGGGGCAAGTGGCACTGAACGTCATTGCTGTTTCTCTGGCTGCCGTCAACAACAGTATCCCGCCAACAATTTTAGTTTCACCGCAAGCTGTGGCAGCCGTTAATCACGCAGTCAATCAACCCGTCCCAAATGTTGCATCTTATGGCTTACAGTGTCCAAATTGCCGTCGAGTTTCTCCCTACGATCGCATTGATTTAGGATGTCAGTGGTGCGGTACCTCCCTAGCGGCAGCGGCAAGTGTTTTAATGGCGCACAACGGTAACTAGGGTGAGTTAAGCTTATGAATTCTGCACCCTTGCGCATTCAGTTAAGTTGGGACGATCCAGCAACGGGAGAACGCCGAGAACCAATCCTAGGTATCCCCATTGCACTAGGGCGTGACTTTAATGAGATGCCAGCCCAAATTCAGGGGCGTCCTGTCGCCCGGATGGTTCTTAATAGTCTTGAGGTTTCTCGCTTCCATGCATTGATTGACCAAGATACTGGCGGGTTGGTGGTCATTGACCAGAATAGCCGCAACGGTATTTTTGTTAATGGCACCCGTGTTGCCGTGAACACTCGTGCGTCGTTGACAAATGGTGATTCGCTACAAATTGGTCCTTACCACATCACTGTCAGCTTTGGGGTGCGATCGCAGCCATCTCCTCCTGCTCAAAATTCCCAAATTTTCTTTAATCCAGATACACAACTACCAGACCCCAGCCAACCCCCACCTCCGCCAGTCGTACCAGTTGGCAGTAACTTTCCTCCACCGACGTTTCAATCACCTGAAGTTGCAGTGCAAGACCTTCATGCCACTGGATTGTCGGTGGATGAAGTGGATTATGCAGCTATCGGGGCAGGATTGGGCAGTTTTGTCTGGGTGGATTTATTGAGAATTTACGGGGTGAAAATCGGTCAGATTGCCGCTTTAGGGATTGACCCACAACCCTACAGTCGTTATAAGCAGCTTTGTCTGAGTTCGCAAATACCCCTTCATGAGCGGCTACGCTCTAATTCTGATTCTTGTCCTGATAATATCTGGGGTTGGCCCAGTTATGCTCTGCGAGAGGCATGGCACGATTTGGGTCAGGGACGTGTAGGGGCAGCATTAGGCTATCTATGGCAGGTGTTTTCTGAACCGACATTCGCTCAAACCTATACGCCTCGCGCTGGTAATGTGTTTGATTCCTTGGATCGGGAAGCGAAGCGAATTGGTTGGGATCAGATATTTCGTTACGCAAGCGTTCGTTCGATTCGGAAAACGACAGATGGGCGTTATGCGATCGCCTATTCCCGGACTCGCACCGGACAGCGTGACCATGCGTTCCTGATTACCCGCTATGTTCATCTAGCAACAGGCTACCCGGCAATTAAGTTTCTCCCAGATTTGCAAGCGTATCGGGAAAAAACCAATGATTTCAAGTCAGTAGTAAATGCCTACGAACCGCATGACCACGTTTACGACCATTTAGAGCGTTATGGCGGTACCCTCATGATTCGTGGTCGTGGGATTGTTGCTTCGCGGATTGTACAGCGAGTTTATGAAGCACGGCAGCGCCACCCACAGATACGATTAGTGCACTTGATGCGATCGCCCAAACCTCAAGGTAACCGATTCGGCACCTCCCAACGGCGAGTTAAACACCACTACGAATTTCAACCCTTCAACTGGCCCAAAGCTTGCTGGGGTGGAGAACTTCGGGTAATGCTAGAAAAAGCTGATCCGAATGAGCGACAGCGCTTACTCGCCGATTGGGGCGGCACAACAACGGCTGACCGTCACGATTGGAAACATATTATCGAAGAAGGACTCAATCAGGGCTGGTACAAAATTGAGTTCGGTGAAGTCGAGCGTGTTGAACGAGAACCAAGCGGCATCATCACTTATATTCAGGAGCAAAAATTTAAAGGACAAATGCGTCTAGAAGCCGACTTTATTATTGATGCCACAGGGCTTGACGCCAATGCAAAAGCGAGTCCTCTTCTGGATGACCTTGTGACGCATTACAACCTTCCGCTTAATTACTTAGGGCGTTTGAGTGTAAGCAATGATTTTGAATTGCAACAAATGCGCGGGTTACGGAGTCGGATGTATGCGGCTGGTGCGATTACTTTAGGTGGTCCCTATGCCGCTGTTGACAGCTTTCTGGGATTGCAATATTCAGCCCTTTGTTCTGTGGATTCTCTAGCCACTGCCAAGGCACCTGGAATCCACCGACTAAACGCATTAAGTTCTATTTCGCAATGGTTAAAGTGGGTAGGCAATCAATCGCCTTAAGGCTTCTAAGTTTTCACTTGTATCCAAAATCTCAAATTGCAATATGAGTGTCTCTGATATCTTTTGACTTTTCTATGACTCCTACCTTATTTGGACGCTGGCAAACCCGGTTATTTCTATTTGCAACAGTTGGTGTTTTAATCACCCTGCCCTTTTACTTAGGGCTAATTGGACCAAACCTCAGTGCTGGTTATTTCCGGGTACTGATCTATTTAGCCGTCTTTGGCTGTGGCTGGGACATTCTTTATAACTATCTCCAGACATTTCGTTGGGATCGGGATTGGCCGGGAGCATTACAGTTGCTTGCTGGGATTTGGGAGGCTATATTCTTAGCGTGTAGTGTAAAACTATTTGGCTTGCCTAGTGTGCCGAAAGAGGATCTATCATTGCCTTGGTTTGTTCTACATTACAGCTTAGTTTGGCTAGGTATCTTTATAGCGTCTCATAGCCTCATGCGGATTTTATTTCCTCGCTGGCGCTTCCAGGGAGGGCAGATAGTGTAACGAGCAGCTAGCGTTATTCAGCTTTTTGAATAAACGTAAGTTTTTTCTCTAGAGAAAAGTAGGAGAAATTCAGTATGACTACCCTCCTAAAGTGTATTGAATGTGGTGGACTTGCTAGTTCTCAAGCTTCCCAATGTCCGCGTTGCACAACCCGATATCCTTTCGGAGTAAAGTGTATTGTTTGTTGTCAGCAAATGAAGCGGTCAGATGCGCTTAAAACTACAAAAGAATATGGTGGAGCTGAGAATCGAATCTCAGTTAAATTTTTTCATCCTACTTGCCATGCTCAAGTCAGCCAGATCAGGATAGGAAGATCGAGAACCAGTTGTCCTGTATGCAAAGTTTCCATTCAATTCGACACAGGGAGTTGGGTAACTTGTTATCAATGTGGGCATGAATTTTCGACAAGGCTAGAAGACCCTTCTTTCGCTGCTTGTTCCTACTGTGGCTTGCATCTTAACAAGAGCTTAGAAGTAAAAGTTAAAGAAGTAAGTCGTCCCTTTTTGACAGGCTGGATTACTGAGCCTGTTTATGCTCACAAGTTATGCTACACGCAAGAAAGGCAAGAAGAAGAGCAAAAGTTACAGAAGAAGGAACGTATTACAAAAGAATATGTAAAGAAGAAAAAAGCTAGTGACTCACGTAAAAAGCAAGCTTTACGAAATCGAGAGACTTTAATTTTATCAGTTTGTTTAGGCTTAGTAATCGGTCTAATTGTTGGAGGTTTAGGAGGAGTAGTCTCTCATTTTGTATGGGGCTTAGCTTCTAGCTGGAAAAATGCGGCTTTGTTTGGATTTGGTGGCATTTTTGTTTTGACTGTGGTTACTGTTTGGATTTTTAGTGTTTTTGACTAACATTTCACTAAAACTTTGGCATTTTGTATCGGATTAGCCGTTCACTTTCAATTTTCCAACATCGTTACATTAGCTATTCTGTTTCTAGGTAACTTTATCTAGGACTATTGCAGTTGTCATCTGCATATACCACTCGGTAGGGGCACGATATTATCGTGCCCTTAGGTTACCTAGAAGTTGGGGGTTGAGATGTTCAAGGGGAACGGGGAGGGGGAACGGGGAACAGTGCACCCACGCCTAAAGGCATGGGATTGAAACAAGGACGCCCCTATTTTTTTGGAGGCTATGCCCTTCAACACAATTTTTTGCTTTATTGTGGGCTTCAAACCCACAACTCAAGTTTCTTACTCTCCTCCCCTGTTCCCTGTTCCCTGTTCCCTATTCCCTTGCTTTGTGACCTTGTTTAGCTTCATTTCTAAATAGTGAAGCCTGTTATACACGGTAAAGTACTTGGACTTTTGTAAAGTATAATCATGGCTTTCTTGTTAATAACAGCATCGCTCAGGATCTGGAATTGCGTAGCCGTAATTGGGGTGATACTGGAGCAACTAGATCCGCCCCAAAAAAAGTTTTGAGGAACACCGCCTGGAGAGATAACTGTAATGTAGCCAGCGAAAGTGCTTGACAAGTCGCTAGAAGTAGTAGTTGATGTGAGGTTTGCGGCGGTACCACCGAAACTTAAATCAGCAAGAGCCTTTGGGGCAGTGAAAGTGACAGTAGACAACACCAAGAGAGCGGCAAATCGTTTCATAGTTCCAAATGTAACGTTGTATTTTTCACACCACATAGAGATAGTGCTAAACAGATAGTACTAGCTTGTTAGCTCAAGCTCACAATAAACCTGTTATGCCATTTTTGGGTGAAAGTATTTACAAAGATTTGGTGAAGATAATCTCATATTCGTTTCCAGTTCTCTTGCCAACGTCCATTGCACGTAATAATGTAAGCCGTAAATCACTGTCATGCAAGTTAAACCATCATCACAGTTAACCCCAGAAGAGAGAGCTGAGTTAGCTAAGCATGTCCCCAAAGGGATTGATGTAGATAGGATGGCAGATTGTTTTTATTTCGTTTATCAAAACTTCAATAAAATTCAAGAAAAGTATGGAAAAGTAGAGCCTTGGGGAGTTGATGCCCACGAAATAACAAGCTTTCTCCGTAGCCTTGATGACTATGAAATAGAAATTATTAAATTAAAGAACAAGCAGATAATATCAGTTGATAGAGTCCTATCAAAACCGTGCAATAAATGGCGGTTGGCTAAGGCTCTAGCTCAGCTTGAGGCAGGAGAAACAGCTTTACCTATCCGGGTTGATGCTTATCGAGTTGAAGGAATTGGTTGCTGGTATACGGTAAAAGATGGAATAAATAGAACTACAGCCGCTAAGATGATCGGGCTGCAAGAAATAGAGGCAGAGGTTGTCAGAGAAATAGTTCTTGACTGTGCTGCTATCCGCAGAAAATACAGCAAATACCCTAAACAGCGTTACTGGTTAGAGGTGCTTGGCATTAAAAAATCCCTGCCAGGACTAATTCAACTGCTTTGGAAAATCGTCATAAGTGTCAAGTCAGAATTCGATGACTGAAACGATACATACTTCATTCCAAGACAGGTGTGGGGCGCGATCGCTACCTCAGCGACGACTACACTTTACACAGACAGACCAATACTTCAAAAGCTGTGCATAAATTCTCGCCGATGAACTGATATCTTATCATGCACGAGTAGCTAAACCACATATAAAGTATGATAAGCGACGAGTGTTGACTTAGCATGATCAGTCTTGCTAAGGTGAACACATTAAAGGCATCTTACAAACTATTCTTACGGGCGCTACAGCTATGTTCCGCAACAGTTACTACTTTTATTTTTGGCATAGGGAGGTTCACTGGTGGTGAATACAGTTCCTTATGGAACCGACCAGTGGACCGCAGAGCAAACGCTGCGGTCCTTTGTTTTTTTGAGGCTGACTAAGCTACAGGCGCAAAGCGTGACAACCTATCTTGTTGATAGCTGGTTTTATGGTTTTTATTTTTGGCCCAGACAACATTCCGGGTAGGTAAGTCGCGTCCAGCTTTTACAACCCGGAACCCTCAGGGAACCGGGTTTTTGTTTTTTATTGTCCTTTTTTTATCGTCTAGATTCACGTATCTTACAGAGGAGTCTTATCGGATGTTGAATGCAAAACTAGCTACACAATCCCACGCTGACCACAAAACTATTGTTCGACTTTCAGAACAAGTCGCTTTCGGTGGTAGAGAGCTTGTAATTATTGGTGGACCTTGTACCGTCGAGAGCCGATCGCAAATGGAGATAGTCGCCACTCAACTCCAGCAGGCACCAGTTCAGGCACTCCGAGGTGGTGTTTACAAACCCCGAACGTCTCCCTACGCCTTCCAAGGATTGGGACTGGAAGGACTAGAAATATTATCGGATGTGCGCGATCGCTACAACATTCCGGTTGTAACTGAGGTCATGTCCATTGCTCAAATCGAAGCCATTGTTGCCCACGCGGATATGCTTCAGGTTGGTAGCCGGAATATGCAAAACTTTGATTTACTAAAAGCGCTGGGTCAGGTGGACAAGCCGATACTACTGAAGCGGGGACTTGCTGCCACGGTTGAGGAGTTCATCATGGCAGCAGAATACATCCTTAGCCACGGTAACTCTCAAGTCGTTTTATGCGAACGAGGTATCCGCAGCTTCGATAACTATACCCGCAATGTACTGGATTTAGGCGCAGTCGTGGCACTCAAGCAACTCACGCACTTGCCAGTAATTGTAGACCCCTCTCATGCCGTTGGTAAGCGGGAATTAGTAGCACCACTGGCGAGAGCAGCTGTAGCTTGTGGAGCTGATGGATTGATTATTGAGTGTCACCCAGAACCTGAAAAATCAGTATCGGATTCACGTCAGGCACTTTCTCTGGACGATATGGTGGATTTGGTTCACAACTTACAGCCAGTGGCAGCAGCCGTCGGGCGACAGATTGGTGGAAAGGTTAGTTTTCCCAAACTCGCTGTTGCGTGATAAACAGACACGAGCCTTGTAGCCCATCTTACACATCGTCAACTGGCACAATTATTTTTTGGGAATTTGTGACATTTAAAGGTACGGAAGATGGGTTTATACCAATTGGTCTTAAAAATGGCACAAATACTCAGCGTAGTAGGTTGTAGCGCCCTTCCTACCACCTACTACCTAACACCTAAAACCTAATCACCGATAAGTGTTAAACGTTTAACCAAATGCCGGGTGACATTGATAAAGACTAACCCAAACTATCGTTATTTCATGCGATCGCTTTGTCTGTTGCCGACGTGCTTTGGCTGTGACAGTTGCTTTCGTCCTGAGTTAACTTTTTGCTAATAAGGAGATAAGTCATCATCTCTCCCTTGCCTTTCACCTGAATCACGCCCCGCTCTTCAAATAGATAATTATCTCGCAATCGCTCATAGGTCACTTGAGTAACTTGAATGCAGCTGGGAATTCCCTGGGATTCCATGCGGCTTGCTGTATTAACGGTATCGCCCCACAAGTCGTAAATAAACTTTTTGATGCCAATTACCCCAGCGACCACGGGACCCGTGTTGATACCAATCCGGATGCTGAAGGTATTGCCAGTCTTGGCATTGAATCGAGCAATTTCTGTTTGCATATCCAGCGCCATGTTAGCGATCGCCTCTACATGATCGGCACGGGGAGTCGGCAGACCTCCCACGACCATATAGGCATCCCCAATCGTCTTAATCTTCTCCAACCCATGCTTTTCTGCTAGCAGGTCAAAGGTTGAAAATATCCGGTTGAGCAATTTCACTAGGTCTATCGGCGATACACAACATGAAAGCTCTGTAAACCCAACGATGTCAGCAAACAAGACTGTTACATCTGCAAAACTGTCAGCGATCGAGTCAGTCTCGTGTTTCAAGCGCTCGGCAATCTCAGAAGGCAAGATATTCAGCAGCAGCAGCTCAGATTTTTCCTTCTCAACAAGCAATGCCTCCTCTGCCTGCTTGCGATTTCTTGCTTCCATAGCCAGAGTAGCCATGTGCGCTAAGGAGCTAGCAAAGTTCTGCTCCTCCAGTTTCCAGTGACGAGGTTCCCCTACCTGTTCCAGGCAGAGGACTCCCACAGTGCTACCACCCAGACGAATGGGTACATCCAGCATGGACTTAATATCCAAAGGCACTAGATAGGATGCTGAAAATTCCTGAGTCCGAGGGTCAATGTAGGCATTATCAACTGCGATCGCACGCTCTAACTCCAATGCTTGGAAATAAGTAGGATAGTCAACGGCAGCTAACTCCATACCTTCTGAATACTGTTGGGCACTTCTTTCGTGCAGTTTGACGCAGTGAATCTTCGAACGGTCACCGTTGTAGAGCCATACACTCGCCCGCTCAACGTCCAGAGTGTGGGTTGCTGTCTTGATAATCTCAGAAAAAGCCGCATTGATGTCGCCGCTGTAAAGGGGCTGGCATTTTGCTAAGTCCATCAGCGCCATCTGCTGCCTTCGCAGTCGGGTCTTACTCTGCTGTAGCGTTTCTAGGAAAGCTCGATTTTGGGCTTCGCTTGTACGGAGTGCCATTTCCGCCTGCTGGCGTTCGGTGATATCAATACCCGCTGCAATGAAGTACTTGACCGAGCCATCAGCGTTTTTGAGAGCGTTACTAGACCAGACAATCAGTCGGCGGCTCCCGTCCTTTGTTACCCAGTAGTTTTCAGTCTCGCATGGAAACTGACCGTTTCGCAGCTGCTCAAAGATTGCTTTGACTGGCTCCACCTCTTCTGGAATGATGAACAAATCCCATAAATACCTGCCTCTCACCTCAGCAAACGAGTAATGGGTGAGCCGTTCGCAAGCTCGGTTAAAGCGGATGATTCGCCCCTGCGGATCAAGTACTACTATCAAAGCGCTAGCTGTGTCCAGGACAGCAGAGACGAAATCGCGCTCTGCCGATAACACCTCTTCCACCTCCTGGCGCTCAGTGATTTCCCGGTTAATGAAGTAGTAGACCCAAACCAGGACGACAAGCACTAGGAAGATGCCGAGCAAGAAGGCAAACAGCTCAATTTGCTGCCTCTTTGTTTCAGTCTGGTGCTGGAGCAAAGACTCTTGCTCGTTCTTCATCTGTGTGAGTCCGTTTTGGATCTCATCCATCAGCTGTTTTCCCTCACCCGACAGCACCACTTGCAATGCTGGTTCAAAGTTCCCGTGCACTCGTAAGTCAACACCCTTGTTTAGCAAAGCCAGTCTCCTAGCAATTAAAGGCTCAAGGGTATCGAGCTTTTTCTGTTGTTTGGGGTTGTTGGCAGTTAATTGTCGGAGGTCTTTGATGCTATGCTCAACGTCTGCAATGGCAGATTGATAAGATTTCAGATAAGCTTCTTCTCCAGCAAGCAGGTAGCCTCGCTGCTCAGTCTCGGTTTCTGTAAGCTGGAAGAGTAAATCTTGGATCTTTCCACTAACCTGCTGCTTGGTTTCCAGGGAGCCAATCGTCTCAACAAATCGGCTCATGTTCCGGTACGAGATAGCACCAATCACAACAAGTATTGTCGCTGCCGCCCCCAATCCTCCAGCAATTCTTTTGAAAAATCGCTTGCGCCTCTTCTTTCCCTGTTGGCGCTCGGTAAGGGTGCCTGCCAGAGCCGCTAAACTACGCCGTAGCTCAAGTTGCGCCACTACTTGGCGACCTAATGCCTCCAAGGCTTCCACCTGTTGGGGTTCGAGTTTCCGTGGGACATAGTCGATTACACAGAGCGTTCCCAGCGCCTGCTCCTCAGCTGTAATTAGGGGGACGCCTGCGTAAAACCGGATATATGGGGGGTTGCTGACCAGTGGGTTAGTGGCAAACCGTTCGTCAGCCAGCGCGTCCGGAATAATCAGAATGTCCGGTTGCAGGATGGCATGAGCGCAAAAGGCGATACTGCGTGGTGTTTCTGATGCATCCAGACCCACCTTCGACTTGAACCACTGGCGGTTGGCATCGACCAAGCTGACCACGGCAGTGGGGGTCCCACAAATGTGCGCCGCTAAACGGGTGAGATCGTCAAATCCTGCTTCAGGAGCAGTGTCGAGAATTTGAAGCTGGCAAAGTGCCTTGAGCCTCGTCGCTTCGTTTTCAGGCAGTGGGGCTTCCATCAGGATGGAATTGCTTCAATAGGTACATAATTAGGACTGATGCTCCCGATCTACATCGCCACCGGAGTTGGAAGTCAGTGGCTCTACTAATCCACTGTATATTGGACTGCTAAGTTGTTTCATCAACTCAAATGCTTAGATACTTATAAGCTCTAGGATGTTAATCAAAACGAGCGAAGATAAAGACCAACTTTGAGCGACGATCTCCCCTAATCTGGTAAAACATCATGCGATCGCTCAACGAATCGGGTCTAAATCTCTTGCGCTCAAAACCGACTTCGTAATCCTGAACTCTTAAGGACTCACCCACAATCTCAACTGTGAGTGTTGCGAATACTCAGCGTTTCTTCAATCACGGATGCGATCAGTGGCACACCACTAACGACATCTTGGGAGAGGTCTTTCTTTGTTGCGACAGCCCCAACTGCCGACATTAATTAATTATGAGCGCCATTAATCTAGTGCTGACGACAACTAATGTGTTATTCAACTAAGTAAGTGGAGGTAAGCGGACTCGAACCGCTGACATCCTGCTTGCAAAGCAGGCGCTCTACCAACTGAGCTATACCCCCAAGCACAAGATATAGTTTAACTGAAAAAGTAGAAACTGATCTACTTTTGTTATTTTACCCTTTAAAGTTCCTTTGCTAATGGAGGATGAAGAAAAAATGTGAACTCTGTCATATTGTAGCTGGCTTCCTGTAAAGTATGAAGCCAAACTGAATGTAGTAGCACCTCTACCTCTCATTTAAGCGGGAAAATGACCCAGGTTGTTGCAACGTTTTATAAGTTTGTTAGTCTGTCGGACTTTTTAGAGAAACAAGGCTCCTGGCTGGAATACTGCATAAAGCAGGATGTCAAGGGGACGATTCTGCTTGCCGCAGAAGGAGTCAATGGGACACTTGTAGGCTCACGTCAGGCGATTGATTCAGTCCTAACCTTTTTGCGCTCTGACCCACGTCTAGCAGACCTGGATCACAAAGAGTCCTATACAGACTCCTCCCCATTTGACCGCATGAAAGTTCGGTTGAAGAGAGAAATTGTGACCTTGGGCGTTCCCGAAGTTGATCCGAACCATCAGGTTGGCACCTATGTTAGCCCTGAAGACTGGAATACCTTGCTCCAAGATCCAGAAGTGATCGTCATTGATACCCGCAACAACTACGAGGTACAGATCGGAACGTTTGAAGGAGCCGCAAATCCTCAAATCGCCTCATTCCGACAATTCCCTGATTATGTTCGCCATCATCTCGATCCTGCTAAGCACAAAAAGGTAGCGATGTTTTGTACAGGAGGCATTCGCTGTGAAAAAGCCTCATCGTTTATGCTCAGTCAAGGCTTTCAGGAGGTATATCACCTCAAAGGTGGCATTCTCAAGTATTTGGAGGAAGTCCCAGCTCAAGAGAGCTTGTGGCAGGGAGAGTGTTTTGTCTTTGATCAGCGCATTGCTGTCAAGCCTGGGTTGATAGAAGGCACCTATGATCTCTGCCGTAGCTGTGGACATCCAATCTCTGAAGCGGATAAAACCTCTATTCACTACCAAGAAGGTATTTCCTGTCTCTACTGTTTTGACCACCTCACAGCGGAAAAAAAGGCACGTCAGGAAGCCAGACAACGACAGTTCGAACTAGCGGCTAAGCGGAAAAATGCTTCAGCGCCAGAGTCAACCCATCCCCAATCGGCACCAAGCTAAGGATGACCCGCTGATCTTGATGAAGCTTTTGATTAAACGATCGCATTGCCTTGGTTCTATTGTCTTGCACCCTCGGGTCTGCTACCCGCCCCGACCAAAGTACGTTGTCCACTGCAATTAATCCACCCGGACGCACCAGTTCTAGTGCTAGTTCGTAGTAGGTTTGATAATTTCTCTTGTCCGCATCGATGAATGCAAAATCAAACGTACCTGCCTGTCCCTCTGCCAGTAACCGCTCCAAGGTTTCTTGTGCTGGGGCAATATGGAGGTGAATTTTGTCAGCCACTCCTGCCTGCTGCCAATAACGATGCGCGATCGCCGTATACTCTTGACTCACATCACAGGCAACTACCTTGCCCTCTGGGGGCAATGCCAAGGCAACAGCTAAGGAACTGTAGCCTGTAAATACCCCCACCTCCAGAGTTTTTTTTGCTCCGATCAATTGCACCAGCAACGCCATAAACTGCCCTTGCTCTGGGCCAATCTGCATCCTCCCCATCGGATGCTGCGCGGTTTCCTGCCGAAGCTGTGTCAAAATTCCCGGCTCTCGCAGAGAAACCGACTGCAAGTAGTCGTAAAGCTGAGTGTCCAGTCCAAGCGTTTGAGTTGTCATTTTTTGGCTAGTGGTTAGTGGTTAGTAGTTAGTAGTTAGTGGTTAGTAGTTAGTGGCTAGTGGTAGGCACCTCAATGAACCATGAACCATGAACCAGTAGCAATGAACCTGAACAATTGGTTGCTTATCTAAATTGAGGAGAAACCCAAGGCTAAAAGCGCCAAAATAATCAATGCAATTCCAACTAAGATAGCTGCCAGGATGAGGAACCCGGCGATCGCCCACAACCGTTGATGGCGTTTAAAATCCCTTACACTCTTCCAACGGCGGCTTTTCCACGCCCATTCATTACCTTTAACGCCCAAAATCACTGCCATAATCAGCCATGTACTACCGAAAGTGAAGGGGATGGTAATCAGACTGAGGTCACTCCAGGCGATTAGTCCAATCCAAACCCGATTCGGAATACACCAAAGACCTGGTATGAAAAAGGCACCCCAGTTCCAGCTATGAATCTCCTGTGGTACTTCGACGGAAGCATCAAATAAATGCCCACAACCGGAATTATTCGCCGATGCGGCTACTGGATGATGCACCTGACCACTGTTATGAGGAGAACGACTATACACTTGCGTTGATGCCGTCTCACTATGATCTTCTAGATATTGCAGAAGTTCATCAGCCGATTGAAACCGTTCTACTGGATCACTAGAAAGCATTCGCTTGAGGATGCCTGACACAAAAGGACTTAAGCTCACATGCAGTTGCCAGTTCCATTGCATTGTCTCTAAGTCAATAAGTTCTTGGGGCTGTTTTCCGGTCATTAAGACCAGCGCTGTGGCACCTAAAGCATACAGATCACTATAAGGGGCAACGATTCCTAGACGTAGCTGTTCATCGGGAGCATAGCCAATTTTACCTAGGCGAGTAGGGCTACTAGAGGAGGTAGAATTTTGCGAACTGCCAACTGGGGTAGCTACTCCTAGGGAAATTTTTGTAACACCGCCTAAATCAATCAAAACAGGCAGTCCATCTGAGGCACGACAGATGATGTTATCTGGAGAAATATCCCGGTGAATGATGCCCAACGAGTGGAGATAGCTCAAAACTGGGAGGAGTTGCTGCAACAGTTGGATGATTTCGGCTTCACTGAAGGTTTCTCCTAAAGCGGTTCGCTCTTCCAATAAAGATTGATAAGTTTGGCCTTCGATATAGTCTTGAACTAAAAACAGCTGTTTGCCATCGCGAAAGAATTCCCAGAACCGGGGAATCTGGGGATGCTGAAGTTTATGCAGCATTGCAGCTTCCCGTTGAAAAAGTTCCTCGGCTTTGTTGAGAGCATAGGTTCCCTGATTGGTGAGAGTCAGTTGTTTGAGAGTAACCGGTTCATGAAAGCGTCCTATATCTTCTGCTAGGTAAGTTCTGCTAAATCCTCCCTGACCTAATGGATGCTTTATGATGTAGCGATCGCGTAACCGAGTTCCAGGTATCAAGCTAATTCCCTCTGTACCAGCATTCGCTTCTAACACAGGAACACCGCAGTGAGTACAAAAACGCGCTCCAGAAGGATTTTCTCGTCCACAGCTCGTACAAGCCATCAAATTCATGAAGATACTCTCTTGACTACCAGCTAGTCTTTGCTGTTGTCCAATGACCTAGCCGTTTGTGGGCAGCAAGGAGCCGGGAGCAGGGAAAGAGCCTTGTAAAGTTTTGAAACTTTGTTATCGTTGCCGTTTTACTACTTCCCATTCCCCAGATCCCCCTCCCTATCTGACAGAAGACTCTCTTGCTCCGACAGATTGCTAGGCTCTCTCCTCAATTTTACGAAGATTTCCCTAACAATCGACGGGTTGATTCTTCAACAAAGTGTGTTATATCAAGACTCTCAGCTATAAGTCTGGTATAACTGTGGCGGTAATTCCCTGATTTCCAGCTGGGGTGTATTTTTAGGCTTAAGGGTCGGGCAAGGCAATTTTATGCATACAGTTGTTCTCGTTCTAGTTCAAGTGCTGATCATCATTGGACTCTCCCGGCTAATGGGTCTAGGGTGCCGAGTCTTCAAGCAACCTTTAGTGATTGGTGAGATTATCGCTGGGATTATGCTCGGACCATCTTTGTTGGGTTTAATAGCTCCAACGTTAGCAACAACCTTGTTCCCAGCTCAGACACTTCCCTTCCTTGATGTGCTATCTCAGGTCGGGCTAATCTTTTTCATGTTTTTGATTGGCTTAGAACTAGACCCAAAATATCTCAAAGGTAATTTAGATATAGCTATTCTGACCTCCCATGTCAGTATTTTGGTGCCTTTTTCACTGGGAAGTCTGCTGGCTCTGCTGCTTTACCCCCTTGTTTCAAATGCGAGTGTATCGTTTACCGCGTTTGCTCTGTTTTTGGGGGCGGCTATGTCGATCACAGCTTTTCCCGTACTAGCCCGAATTATTACTGAAAATAACTTGCAGGGAACACGCTTGGGAACTTTAGCCCTTACCTGTGCAGCAGTAGATGATGTTACGGCTTGGTGTTTGTTGGCGCTGGCGATTGCGGTAGGCAAGGCGGCTATGTCAGCCAGTGGCAATCACAGCATGATTGGCGTCGTGGTAACCATTGGGGAGGCTCTACTCTACATCGGGTTCATGGTGACGGTGGGGCGTTGGTTCCTACAAAAACTTTCCAGGTACTACAACCTTACCGGACGGCTAACTCAGCTAGTTCTGGCTGGGATTTACATGGGAGTGGTTGCTTCTGCCCTGATTACAGAACTAATTGGCATTCACCTCATTTTTGGTGCCTTCCTGCTGGGAGCTGTAATGCCCAAGAACGCTGGTTTAGTAAGGGAGTTAGCTCAGAAAACAGAAGACTTTGTACTCACTTTTCTGCTGCCAATCTTTTTTGCCTATAGTGGTTTACGCACCCAAATTGGCTTGCTCAACAGTCCCGAATTGTGGTTACTGTGTGCAGCCGTTGTGACAGTGGCAATTCTTGGCAAGTACGTTGGCACCTATGTGGCGGCAAGAGTCTGTGGCATTGAGAACCGGGAAGCCTCTGCTCTAGGTTGGTTGATGAATACTCGCGGCTTGACTGAGTTAATTGTGCTCAATATTGGTCTAAGCCTAGGTGTGATTTCGCCTTTGCTATTCACCATGTTAGTCATTATGGCGCTGGTAACAACGGTGATGACCGCACCCCTGTTGGAGTGGACTTATCCAAAACGACTGATCAAGCTCGATACGGTAGAATCAGAACCCGATATTGAGAGCCGTCTCGACAGGGGTCAACCGCTTTACCGAATACTGGTACCAATTGCCAATCCCAGTACACAAAAAGGCTTAGTACAGTTGGCGGTGGCTATTGCTGGAACGCGAGAGCAAGGCGCAGTTGTTCATCCACTCAGTCTGATTCAACTGGAAGAAGACTATCTGTTTCAAAGTACCCCAGCTGAGGCAGATCGGTTGATAAAAGAGCGACGCTCTCGTCTGGAAGAATTGATCCAGAGCCTAGAGCCTCCAGAAACTCGTCACCTGGTGCATCCAATTGTCCAGACTGCCAACGATGTAGCGCGAGCAACAGCAGAGATTGCCTTACTTGACCGAACTAATTTGATTTTAGTGGGTTGGCACCGTCCTGCTTTTAGTACCAACCGCCTGGGTGGACGAGTCGGTCAAATTCTCAGTACAGCGCCGGTGGATGTTGCGGTATTTGTAGATCGAGGACGGGAGCGACTGGAGAAGATTTTGGTGCCTTACGCCGCAAATACCCATGATGATCTGGGACTAGAACTCGCCCTAAGACTACTCATCAATAGTGATATGCGCAGCCTTACTGTTCTACAAGCGATACAAAACGATGAGGCTTCCTCTGACTGGACTTATGAGTTTCGCATGGTGATGGATCAATTGCCAGCATCGGTGCGCGATCGCATTACTATCGAAACCGTTACTTCCTCAGATCCAATCCAGTCCGTCGTTGAGGCGTCCAGCTTTGTTGACCTTACGATTGCTGGCACTAGCCGCACTTGGGGAATTGAGCGCCAAACCTTGGGGCAGTACACTGATGAACTAGCAATTGAGTGTCGATCTTCTCTCCTGATTACCCGCCGATACTCTCAGGTCACTTCTCACCTCACCTCAGTGCTTTCAGGCACAAAAGACGAAGCTTCTATAGGCAAAGACGAGTCTGGAGTTGTAACACAATGAGTCATTTTAGCTTAAAAACATTGACGTTTTATGGCGTGGCGATTGGTTCAGTTGTGATTCTGTTTAGAGTTGTCAGTGCTTACGGGGAAACCAGTCTCAAAGCGCCTCCACCGATTGGTGGTTCCTATCGAATCAGCGCCCAAAATTTGCCAGAATGTCTCAAATCGGACACGCTGGTGTTGAACATTAACCAGTCGGGCGTTTACTTATTTGGCTCTTTACTACCTGGAAAAGCTGATACTCAGATAGCAACCGTTGCGGAAGAGAAACCCTCTCTGACTGGGCGATTAAGTAATAATCAACAGCTCAGTTTATCAGGGCCAGCTCCGTGGGTGACCAGTTGTAATGCCCCGAAGCAAGCAGATACGTCGGAGGGTACGATTTCAGTTAAGATTCAAGGCGTCGTGAAGGGAGAAACCCTTGCCGGTCAAATCCGTTTGAGTTCAACATCAGCACCAGCGGAATTTACGGCTCAGCGAGAGGCACCAGTGGAACAGGCAGGGAACAAACACTAATGCAACAAATTACAGGGACAACTAAATTGCTAGGTGTGATTGGTGACCCAATTGAGCATTCTTTGTCGCCAGTAATGCATAATGCCGCGATCGCGCACTTGGATCTTGATTACGTCTACTTACCTTTGCCCGTGAAATCAGCAGATTTGGATGTAGCGATCGCGGGTTTTAAGAGTATTGGTCTAGTAGGCTTCAGTATCACCATTCCTCACAAACAAGCGATCATACCTCTATTGTCAGAAGTCTCATCCGTCGCTAAGGTTGTTGGCGCTGTCAACACGGTTTGGCGCACGGATAGGGGTTGGAGCGGCACCAATACTGATGTAGAAGGCTTTATCGCACCGTTGAAAGCTTACAACCGAAATTGGAGCCAAACCACACCCGTGATTTTAGGGCATGGTGGTGCGGCACGAGCCGTAGTAGTTGGCTTGGCTCAGCTTGGTTGCACTCAAATTCATATCGTTGGTCGCAATGAGCAAAGGTTAAGTCAATTTAATCAGAGTTGGGATACCACAGACCTACCAATAAACCTTCATGTTCACCTTTGGGACCAACTGCCACAACTAATAGCTCAGTCAGATTTGGTAGTAAACACTACTCCGATTGGAATGTATCCTAACGTTGAGCAGTCTCCTGTTGATGCCATGGTGATGCAAGCACTACCAAAAGAAGCGATCGCCTATGACCTGATTTATACTCCTAACCCAACTCAGTTTCTACGACACGCAAAAAAACAAGGTGCCATTACAATTGACGGACTAGAAATGCTCGTTCAGCAAGGAGCCACCGCCTTAAAAATTTGGTTAGGACAAACGCCGCCAGTAGACATCATGCGTCAATCATTGCAGCAGCATTTGGGCTTATCAGGCTAACAGTACAGATATTAAGAAGGCCAGCGCCAGTTATACCGATTCCATTGATAAATGCCTTGAATTTCATACTCAGTACCGTTGTCGAAGCGAATGATGCAGTTGTAGTAGGATCTGTCGCTGTCTGAATGCTGGGAAACTCTAACAACTGTGCAAGGAAACCACTCGCGAGTACACGGACCGTTCTCTTGCACCCACTCCCAAAGTCCATTCGAGACTTCGATGCGATCGCCTACTTTCAGCTTTAAGCCATCCAACAGTGTTTGGGCTTCAAAATATTGATCCAGATGCCCTGGCTTCACACGATTGAGCCATTGAGGACCGCATTCATCGCGAATGAACTGCACTGAGCCAGAGTCGCGATTATGCAGCCAATCGTTAAGTAGTTTAATTTTCCAGGGATAATCTTGTTTTTCCTGTTCCTTGACAAACTGCAACAGTGCTTGACGTTGTTCTAAGGTTAGTTCATCTAAAGGATTTACTATTTCACGCTCTTGGTCACTGCTTGTGTTCAATGAAACCAGTACTTCACGAGCCACTGACTCTTTAACCACTTGCAGCAAAATTTGTTTCTGTTGGTCAGTTAGTGGGCGGGAAATCGCCTCACATTGAATAAACGCTAATTGCAGGACAGCTTCAATCTCAGCTTCGGTCATAGCACCTTGAGTCAGCGATGGGAGCACCGCCCGTGGCAGTATTCCGGATGATTAGCGAATCTTAGTTCCTCATTATTACAAATGTTCGATGTACTACCCAAGGAAGTCTGATTGCGAATTCAAGGTAAGCTGAGGATTGGAATTATCGATAAATATTTAGTGGTTGTGTAGTTTATGCGATTTCGTGCTTGGTTGGCTACCCTGATTATTTCTGGTCTTTTTTGGGTTGTCAGTTGGGTGTTTACCCCCATGGCTTTGGCGTTAGTCCAGATTCAACTATCAGACCTTTCTTACCATGAATGTCCCCCAGAGTTGGCAAAAGGGACTGTAACTCCTGATGGTTCCACCAGTTCGGCTAGCTGCTTCTTAGTTACTGGCAAAGCTGTGAACAATTCTGGCAAATTGGTCATCAATGCTGACATTTACGGTCGCATCTACGATGCCAATAATGAGCCAGTATTACAAAATCGCACCCGTTTGGGTTCAATCGATGAAGTGCCACCAGGTGTCAGCGATTTTGAACTGAGGATTTCAGTTTCAGCTAGTCAACCTACTCCACTCAAGCTTAAGCAGTTTAAAGCTGCAGGCTTTACTGGCAAAGTCCGTCGCTAAACTAATGGATTGATTGGTTGCGGCTAATTGAGCTTGTAAAGGTTCCCCAAGGGTGATGGAAGTGAATAGCTACGTCATTCCACCAAGTCTATCTAGTGGAGGTATTAGTGCTATATCAAACTCACCTAGTGCACCACTTTGACCTTGCTATGCCCAATCCTAGTAATAAAACCACGGCTTAATCGTAGGAGGAGCCGTGCATTTGCTCAAAAAATAGATAAACAGCTATAGGCTACTAAACAGCTGAGCTACAACTTGCAGAAGGATTATCGCCAAGATAGGAGACACATCTAAACCCCCGATTGGCGGAATGAAGGAACGGAAAATATTGAGGTATGGGTCAGTAATAGGGCTTAAGAAAGAAGCTATTTGGTTCATCCAGTTGACCGTGGGAAACCACGTTAACAGAATCCGGATAAATATTAGAAGTAGGTAGATATTGATAAAGTTAGCGAGACTGTTGGTTAGCAGTTCTGTAGCAGTCATGGACTAAGAAGCTTCCTTGGTAAGTTTTTATGAGGGGTTGAGCCTTGAATTGATACTCCTACGAGTCAAGTCAGTTATACGCTCAAAGCATACTGTCCGATCTTACCGCAACGTCCCCTGTGCAGGTCATCCTCTGCGTAAAGGCTAGTGGAAGTTGACACGTTCGTCGCGTTAGGCTTTTTTCAGTATTTATGCTCAGTCTAACGAATATCATCCCATTCTGGTTTTCTCAAGAGGCGTTAACTCTGTCAGACAACGCATAGGAGACGCCTGAGTTTCAGGCTTAAGGCTCAGGCGATCGCTCCCGATCTACGTCTAGAGCATTGCCATTGACTGTTCCTAACTGTTGACGAACATCGTCAATTGCCATGTTCAGCTGGGCGATTTTATCTTCTAAGCTGCGACGAGCTACTTCAATACTTTCTTCTGCCTTGAGCTGACGCCTTTTACTTTTGATCGCCTTAGCTTCTGAGCGGCTGGAATTAAGCAAAGACTGCTCAACCTCTTGGTCGGTATTGTCACGTTGAGCAGCAACCAGCGAGCCGATGACTCCCCCGATCAATCCGCCAATTACAGCTCCCGCTAGAAATCCGCTTGTAAAACCATCGCGCTGACTCATTTTTACTCTTGTACCCTTGATTTTTAAAACCTAACTTTCCTCAAGATTAACGGTTGGTTGACCCTGCTGCCTACTCAACACAGAAGTGGGATTAGAAAGCCCACAAGAGTACGCTTGTGCACTTAACACTGATGTTATGTGTTAAAGCTGCGATCACCCGCATCCCCTAATCCTGGCACTATATACCCCCGACTATTAAGCCCCTCGTCAATCATTGCCGTATAGATGGTCAAACTCGGATAATTAACACTCAGCTTTTGTAAAGCTGGTGGTGCAGCAACCACATTGATAATCCGTGTCAAGGCAGGATCAACACCTCGCTTAGTCAGTTCTGCCATTGCTAGCATAATTGACCCACCAGTTGCCAGCATCGGTTCAGTGATTAGGACGCGTGTGTTTGGCTCAAACTGATTTGGCAATTTATTTAAGTAGCATCTAGCTTCCAGAGTTTGCTCATCCCGCACCAAGCCAAGATGATAAATCGACGCCAAAGGCAGCAACGTCTGTGCTCCCTCTAATAAAGCTAGTCCCGCCCGCAGAATTGGTACTACTACCAGCGGTACCTCTGGATTTACCATCGTCGCAGGGCAGGGAGCTAAGGGAGTCTGTACCATGATGTCCTCAGTTGGTAACCAGTCGCGAACGGCTTCGTAGGTTAACCAACGCCCTAGCTCTATCACCGCGCTCTTGAATAGTGGCGATGGTGTGGAGACATCACGAGCAACACCAAGCCAGTGCTTAATCAGTGGATGGGGTGGGACATGGACACGCAGTTGAAGAGTCATAAGAGGCAAAGCTTAAGGCATGACAGCTTAGAATCCTGAACAATGATAGCCGAGTTCGATCTCACAATTGGGAAAATACAAGATGAAAACTCTGTAGGTAACTCCAGCGTTCAACAAATCGTAAACCCAGGACTTCCTTGTTTGAAGCTCCGGGATTTAGCTATGGAGTATATTCTCAACTTCTCGCTTCTGACATTCTCCAACTATCTCCCTGCCATCACTTGAGTTAGGGCTCAAGCGGCTCAAGAATTACTGAGAGTATTTTTCGTAATTGTTGCAAGTAAATCTCAATAAGTGTATATTAGATTTCAGTGTTCTCCTCTCATTAAGGATCGGCAGGTGGAACCGATAAGCAGTAGCAGACTAGGTACTTAATATAAGTGCAAATGTACTATATATTCTCAAGTATTAAAGGGCAACTTGACTATCGGTTCCCATTTTTTGCAATTGTTGGAGACTAGATGAGCGCTCAATAAGTCTGGCAGGCTCATATCAGGCTGTTAAAGTCCATTTAAGAGGGGTACGTTGAGTTTCGTACCAACCCAGCGAAGCTAAGATTGAGAGTGTTAGGTTTAACTTTGTTCAATTCAACGTTCAATTCAACCTACAAGTTAATATTCTTCAATTCAAAATTAACAGGCTACCCGGTAGCTAATTAATTCGCCGCATAATCCTAAAAGGAGTTGCAAAGGATTCTCAATAGTATCGTAGAGGGATATCTTTTTTATGTGTAATGATTCCTTTTGGTAAAACGGATTTCGTATCATCCCTCACTTTACGCTACGAAAAAAGGCTCCTGTTTGTATACAGGAGCCTCTCTTTTAACGTATTTCTAGCTATTAACTGAAGCCAGGAACTTAGTCGAGGTCAGGCATAGCCAAAACTGGCTCAGTTTCGCGATCGATGCCTTTCTCAAATCCAGCTGCCGCCGCACGGGCGCGACCTGCGTGCCAGAGGTGACCCACTAGGAAGAAGAAGGCCAACACAAAGTGAGAAGTAGACAGCCAAGAACGTGGAGACACATAGTTGAAGGAGTTGATCTCCGTAGCCACGCCACCCACTGAGTTCAGAGAACCCAGAGGAGCATGAGTCATGTACTCAGCAGCGCGACGAGCTTGCCAGGGCTGAATGTCGTTTTGGATCTTGCTTAGGTCAAGACCATTAGGTCCACGTAGAGGCTCTAACCAGGGACCTTGGAAATCCCAGAAGCGCATCGTTTCACCACCGAAGATGATTTCACCAGTAGGAGAGCGCATCAGGTACTTACCCAAACCAGTCGGACCTTGAGCTGAACCGACGTTCGCACCTAGGCGTTGGTCACGAATCAAGAAGGTCAACGCTTGAGCCTGAGAAGCCTCAGGACCAGTCGGACCATAGAATTCACTGGGGTAAGCGGTGTTGTTGAACCAGACGTAGCAAGCGGCGATGAATCCCATCAGGGACAGGGCACCCAAGCTGTAGGAGAGGTAAGCTTCTCCCGACCAGATGAAGGCGCGACGAGCCCAACCAAAAGGCTTGGTGAGGATGTGATAGATGCCACCAAAGATGCAGACCAGACCAACCCAGATATGTCCGCCGATGATGTCTTCCATGTTGTTGACGCTGACAATCCAGCCTTCGCCACCAAAGGGAGACTTCAGCAGATAGCCGAAGATAACAGCTGGGTTCAGCGTTGGGTTGGTAATGATACGAACATCACCACCACCAGGAGCCCAAGTGTCATACACGCCACCTACGAACATGGCCTTGATGACTAACAAAAAAGCACCAATGCCTAAAACAATTAGGTGGAAGCCCAAGATGGTAGTCATCTTGTTCTTGTCCTTCCAGTCGTAACCGAAGAAGCCAGAGTACTCTTCTAAGGTTTCAGGACCACGAACGGCGTGATAGATCCCGCCAATACCTAGCACAGCGGAGGAAATCAGGTGCAGCACACCGACAACAAAGTAAGGAAAGGTGTCGATGACTTCACCACCAGGACCAACACCCCAGCCAAGAGTGGCAAGGTGAGGTAGGAGGATTAAGCCCTGTTCGTACATGGGCTTTTCGGGCACAAAGTGAGCGACCTCAAACAGGGTCATTGCTCCAGCCCAGAAAACGATTAGTCCAGAGTGGGCAACGTGAGCACCCAGCAACTTACCGGAGAGATTGATCAGACGGGCGTTACCAGCCCACCAGGCAAATCCTGATGATTCTTGGTCACGATTACCCGCGATCGCTGAACTATTAGAGAGTGTTACCACTGGGTAGTACCTCTTCAAAATGATGAATGATATACAAGGGATTATGAATGCTAAATCGTAACAATTCAGCATTCATCTTAATAGTTTTTTACAGAGCGTTACCGCGAGGGAGAACTTCCTCAGGGAACTCAAAGCGCTCATGAGGCTGGTCTTGAGGAGCCATCCAAGCGCGCAGACCTTCATTCAACAGAATGTTCTTGGTGTAGAACGTCTCAAATTCTGGGTCTTCAGCTGCCCGCAACTCTTGGGAGACAAAGTCATACGCCCGCAAATTTAAGGCAATGCCAATAATCCCAATCGATGCCATCCACAAGCCCGTTACGGGCACAAACAGCATGAAGAAGTGCAACCACCGCTTGTTGGAGAAGGCAATTCCAAAGATTTGCGACCAGAAGCGGTTGGCTGTGACCATCGAATAGGTCTCTTCCGCTTGGGTGGGGTTGAAGGCTCTGAAGGTGTTGGCT
>DATNPH010000143.1:0-5317 GCA_036703315.1 Coleofasciculaceae cyanobacterium | reverse complement strand
ATAGGATTGAACGGTTTAGCGATCGCCCCTGCTACACCAAACGATTGGAGCTGGTGTGGAGTGAACCAACGTGCTTTTGCCGTCAACAACACGACTGGAATAAGTTGCGTAACCGGATTGGCTCTTAGCTTTTGGAGAAACGCCAAGCCGTCTATTTCTAGCATGGAGATGTCTAAAACAATGGCATCCGGTTGCACTGCCAAGGCTGTGTCTAACCCTTCCTGAGCGGATGCAACTGATCGGACATCCCAACCGCCCAGATCTTGTAAGCAGGCTTGTACTACCTCCCGAACATTGGCTTCGTTATCAACCAGCAAAACGAGTTTGGTGACCATTGCCACCTCCAGTGCGTTCATAGAGTTCCCCTCAACTTCACTGACTTTGTGTTTGAACCTGAATCGCTGTACTAACTTGAGACTTGGAAAGCTTTTACCCAAAATGGTGGGCTGGCAATAGCTTTCCCAGTAGGCGGCGTTCGACTTTTGCATGGCTTGGCTTGATCGCACCAACGTTCGTGGAGACTTCCAGTAGGCTGTATTCATGGTCTTTAGTCCGCGAGCATTAACCAGCAAGTATCAGCTATCCCAGCGTCGTTCAGGTAGTGCGCTGAGGTTGCTCTGTCTCAAGACTAAACAAAGAAAATAAGGAACTTATAAAGATGCTTATGATTCAGGGTTCCTAATTCATTGTTCATGATTCTATTAAAGACGGGTGGAGCCGTT
Source organism: Coleofasciculaceae cyanobacterium (assembly GCA_036703315.1). Taxonomy (GTDB): domain Bacteria; phylum Cyanobacteriota; class Cyanobacteriia; order Cyanobacteriales; family Coleofasciculaceae; genus DATNPH01. Next base: position 4,595 of record DATNPH010000143.1, on the reverse strand, counting down.
GTGCTAGGTTTGGCTCGGTCTAGTTGACAATCTTATCTTCCCCAATGAGTCATTCTCCCGATGCTATTCCCCTGAAGCCTGGTAGCGAAAGGCTGAGTTTGAGAACCAAACTTGCTTATGGAGTTGGAGAACTAGGAGGGGAGATTCCTAACAACATCTTGGTGTTTTTCCGGTTGTTTTTTCTCACCTCAGTAGCCGGGTTAAATCCTACCCTAGCGGGCAGTGTCTTGCTAATCGGTAAGGTTTGGGATGCCATTAACGACCCTATGGTTGGAATTTTAAGCGATCGCACCCGTTCCCCTTTAGGCAGGCGTTACCCCTGGATGCTCGTAGGTGCTATTCCCTTGGGAGTGTGCTTTTGCCTGCAGTGGTTTGTTCCACCCATCACCAATCAGTGGCTACTGTTTGCGTACTTCAGTGGGATAGCTCTGCTGTCGGACACAGCCTTTACAGTCGTTGCCGTTCCCTATAGTACCCTTGCTGCCGAACTGACTACTGGTTATGACGAACGCACGAGCCTGGTTAGCTTTAAAGCTGCCTTTAGCATTGGCGCTAGTATCCTCTCCCTAAGTTTGGCTCAGGTAATCTTTGCCAATATTGCTGACCCTTCCAAGAAGTATTTGATTCTGGGAGCTGTGTGTGGGATTATCGCTATATCTGCAATTTATCTGTGTGTTTGGGGTACTTATAAACGCTACAAGGCAATCCAAGCCCAACGAATTCAAGTTTCTCATGCGTCAGCCCTACCAATAAGGCAACAGCTCCAGATTGCCTTCAGCAATTTCCCGTTTTTGTGCGTTATTGGTATCTATCTGTGTTCCTGGTTGGGTCTACAGGTAACGGCGGCAATCTTGCCCTACTTTGTGATTCACTGGATGAGACTGCCAGACCATCACTTTACCCAGGCAGCGATCGCTGTTCAGGGTACAGCCCTAACAATGATGTTTTTCTGGAGTGCAGTCGGTCAACGATTGGGAAAAAGAGCCGTCTACTGGATGGGGATTCCCTTGACGATTTGTGCTTTAGTTGGACTGTGTTTCTTACAACCCAATCAAGTGGCGCTGATGTACGTCTTAGCCGTGATAGTAGGGATTGGTCTGTCCACAGCCTACCTGGTACCTTGGTCGATGCTGCCAGATGTGCTGGATTTGGATGAACTTAATACAGGACAGCGGCGAGAGGGAATTTTTTGTGGCTTGGTGGTGCAGCTGCAAAAAATTGCTTTAGCGATCGCACTTTTCCTAGTCGGTAAAATTTTAGACCGAGCTGGATTCATCCCCACAACGCCCGGACAGTCACTTCCTTCTCAACCTGAATCAGCTCTTTTAGCAATCCGTTGGCTGATCGGTCCCGTACCAGCGTTAGTGTTAGTTTTTGGCTTAGTCTGTGCTTACTTCTATCCAATTACTCGCTCTGTGCATGGAGAAATTCTACTAAAACTACTAGAGCGCAAGAATAGCTCCAAATAGCTCTAGACTTTGATTTTTATCCTCTAAAATTTGGGCGAAACATAATGAAATTTTCCACACCCTTAATATTAACTCGTGCTGTTAGGTGATACCCAAAGTATTTGTACAATCCCACATTTTGCGGATTTGCTGTTTCCAGATACACACCAACTGATGTGGGATGTGCTTCTGAACGTGCATGAAGTGCCTCAAGCAGAACACGAGCGTATCCTTTCCTTTGAAAATTTGGGTGTACACCCAAGAGCATCAGGTAGTAATGAGGTTCTGGGGGATGGTATTGTTCTAAAATTCTCAAGCTTTGCCAGAGGTGCCAAGCTACAACTGGGCTGACACCAAAGCTTACTTGTAGTAACCAATGAATCTGCGCCCAAAGAGGAAAGCAACTCTCTGGTTCCTGCATCACAGCAACACCTGTTACGACATCCTGCGTCACACTCAACACCTGCTGGTTCGCTGCCGCTTGCAGCGCAAGTCCAGCCCGAAACAAGAAGTACAGTCGCCGATGAAGTTCTTCACCTTCTGCATTGCAAATTTGGCTAAGGCCGGAGCCATTCTTAAATGCAAGAGCCAGCAGTTGTGCAATTTCATCAACCTGGGAAGCATCTAATTTATGAGCATGAACCTGATCAGGAGGCATCGGTTTGTGTAAGGATGTCACAAGCTCCAACCCAAAATTTCAGCGACCTGTTCAGAAATGGTTACAGGGTTAAAGGGCTTAGAAATGACCCCAGCTACGCCCATCTTGGCAAACCGTACTCGATCATCTGGTAACACTTTGGCAGTCAGCAAAATGACAGGAATGGATTGACTAACAGGATTTTCCTGAAGCTTTTCAAAGAGAACGAAACCGTCCATGTCCGGCATGGATACATCTAAAAGGATGGCATCTAGGCTTTGAGCTTGTGCTAAAAGCAACCCTTCCTTAGCTGATGTGGCAGCGATCGCTTCCCAGCCTCCCAAGTCTTCCAGGCAGGCCCGAACCACTTCCCGGATGCGCTCTTCATCGTCAATCACTAAAATTCGCTTGGTCATGGTTCATAATTCATAGTTCATGGTTCATGGTTCATGGTTGGTGGTTGGGGGAAGTGAAGCTAATTTCTGGATAAATGCGGCATGTTCAGGAGATTGCACTCCCTCTTGTAAAACTGCCAATACGCGCTGCATATTTCCTGCTAAAACTGGTGCAATCGCTAACCACAGCCCTGGAAAAACTCGACTCCGTATAATTGCATCGCTATCAGCAGGTAAGTCGAGATATTTCTCAGGTTTGGCATGGCACTGTAGCGGCGCTCAAATTCGTAACGGTTTAAGCGATCGCCATTTTCCAGAGGAGGAATTGTCAAATGCTGGTCGGGTATCTTAACCATAACAGCCGCAGTTGGGGTAAACCTATGCCGATCCTACCGAATCAAGGGTTAAAGTCTCGCTTGATGAAGTATGTTATTGCTCTATTGCTACTGGCAAGGTGAAGTAAAAAGTACTTCCTTCACCCAGAGTACTCTCCGCCCAGATACGTCCGTCGTGCTGCTGCACGATACTTTGGCAAATCGCTAAGCCCAAACCTGTACCTCCCTTTTGACGAGAATCCGAGACATCAACCTGCTGGAATCGCCCGAAAATCGCTTCCACTTTATCCGCCGGGATACCTCGTCCCTGGTCTTTAACTTGGAACAGGACATGGTCTGACTGGGGTTGGGCAGTCAGGGCAATTGTGGTATTTGAGGGAGAGAACTTGATGGCATTACTCAACAGGTTCGTGAGGGTTTGGATAATAGTGTCAGGGGCAACCCACACTTGAGCTGATACAGGAGAAACACACAGGGTGATGGCTGCGGAGTCAGCAATCGCCCGCACGCCATCCACCGATTGCTGCATCAAAGCAGCGACATCACAAACTTCCTTCACCAACGTCACTTTGCCCGAATCTAAGCGTTCCAAATCCAGGATGTCATTGACCAACCGCACTAAGCGATCGCTATCAGTCAGGGCAATCTCAACCATGCGTTTCGCTTTTTCGGGTTTCTTGTCGTAGATTCCCGTTGCTAGTAAGCCGAGAGAACCCCGAATAGCAGTCAGCGGAGTTCGCAGTTCGTGGCTGACGATGGAGATGAACTCGTTTTTTATCCGCTCAATGGTTTGACGCTGGGTGATGTCTTCGCCAATGCTCGTGGTTCCGATAATGTTCCCCTCTGTATCTCGCAGGAGCGTGTTGTTCCAAGCAATAAACCGCTCTTCGCCCGATTTAGTCACAATTGGGTTGGTGTAGTGAGGGTGAAAGTTGTCTTCCAAAACTTCATCAAAAACCGTGTTAACCTGCTGTTGAAAGGATGGGGGAAGGAAATTTTCAAACCAGTTCTTGCCCAGAACTTCTGCTTGGGTATATCCAGTGAGGCTTAGGAAGAAGGGGTTAACGTACTCCACATTTCCCCTAGAATCTAAGGCTACCACCAGGAGTTGCACGTTCTCCAGAAGCGATCGCCACCGTCGTTCGGCTTCTTGCAGCGTCGCTTCTGTCAGCTTGCGATCGCTGATATCCAGCAGGTAGCCCAACATCTCACTAGGTCTGCCAGTGTCATCCCGCATTAACCTAAGTTGTGCCAACAGCCAGCAGTACGTCCCGTCAGCACGCCGAAAGCGGTATTCGTGGGAGTAAAAATCCCGTTCAAAAACTTTCGTTAATCCAGTAAATATGCGCTCAACATCGTCTGGGTGTACGTGTTCAGCCCAAAAGTTAGAATCTTCCAAAAATTCTCGTGCTTCGTAGCCTAGCAAATTAACTACGTTCTCACTAATATAAGTTGCTCCAAGATCTCCATCTGGCTTGGCGCTAAAAATCACCGACGGACTTGAGCTAACGAGATAACGCAAGCGTTCTTCGCTACTCCGCAAGGCTTCCTCTATCCGCTTGCGATCAGTGATATCCAGTGACGTTCCGAAGAGTTTAATGACTTGCCCTTGCTCGTTAAAAACAGCCTCTCCTCTTGCTTCAACTAGATTCGCCAGGATTCCCCCACCTCGAAGCGAGTGGGCGTTCAGCCCACAACGCGCAGGTGGGGGAGGAAGGCGAGGATGCCGGAGGGACGGAGGCATCTAAACTACTTGTCGCACATTCACGAGAATAGTAAT
>DATNPH010000129.1:0-14534 GCA_036703315.1 Coleofasciculaceae cyanobacterium | reverse complement strand
CAAGAACAGGTTTACCCACCTAAAGGAGAAGAACGTAGGCGATTCATCATTTATGCTGCACAGTGCCAAAACAAATGCAAAATCCTTTTAGTTCTACACAGGGATAGAGGCACAATGAACTTCATCTAATATTGTTTATGGTAACGATCGCGAAAACAAGCAGTAAAAGCGATGCAGAAGCTGGCAGTATTTGGTGGAACAGGGATTATTGGACAATAACCGGTAATCGCGATGGTCGCTGCGCGAACCGCCGAAGGCATCGCATCTTCCAAAAAAGATTCGGTTTGCGTCGCAGGTTCGAGACGCTCCCAAAACAACTGCATCACAGATGGATACATCGCATAAACACGCCAGGAAGCAGGTATCCAGGGAATTCCCAACGTGTCTTGAATGTCGCTTAAACCGGCTTAAATTTCAGGGGGTGCCTGCGAAGGTTCGATCTACAGGAATCCCGATTAGTCGTCTTCTGCGATCGCTGGTTCAGGCGATGGCGTTCCCTCAGTGATTCCAAAGGAGTCAGTTTCTCCTATCACGACTCGTTGTGCTTCTACCTGTCGATGTTGTTGCTCAGTTTCAACCGCCTGATCTGCTCCAGCGCCATCTGTGTTCTCGGTTGCGATCTCGTTATTTTCCCGTGCGGCTTTGTCACTCAAGGACGTTAACAAGGAAGGTGACAAGGATGAGTGGCTGTCTTTTCCGAAAGCGCGTTCCTTGCCAATACCGCCTGATTCAGGTAGCAATCGATTTGCCCAACCCAGCAGAGTGGAATTGAGTCCTGGAAAGAGTGCAAACAATTTGGCACTGATTTGAGTCCAAAATGGCACAATCAGCTCTGCATCACCCCGTCGAAAGGCAGCAATGGTCTGACGAGCAACATTTTCGGCACTTATAGAGAGCAAGGGCAACGAATCAGCAATGCTGAACCAGGTATACTCCTTGCGGTGCTGACCTTTGAAGATGGCATGGTCGATTACACCTGTGCGGATGAAACCGGGACATACTGTTGTCACAGCAATTCCTTCCTTTGCCAGTTCTGCCCGCATCCCTTCCGACAGTCCGGTTAAGGCAAATTTGCTGGCACAATACGCCAACATATGTGGGGAAACCACCTTGCCGCCGATGGAAGAGATATTAACGATGCGTCCAGCCTGTCGTTGACGCATCTGGGGGAAAACTGCATAAGTGGTGTACAGCGGTGCCCAGAAATGCAGCTTCATCAAGTCGTCGTAGTCCTCCATCGTCAACACGTCCATTGGGCCGATAAGGTCGGTGCCTGCATTGTTGATGAGGATGTCGATCTGACCGAAGCGATCGCGCACCTGCTGCACCATCTGCTCAACCTGGGCGCGATCGGTGACATCGCAAGGCAAAGCCAATACTTGTCCACCTTGCTGCTCTAATTCATTACGCGCTCTTTCCAACTCTGCCGCATCGCGGGCAAAAATTGCCAAACGCGCTCCTTGCTGCACCAACTGGCGTGCCATCACCAGACCCAGTCCACGAGAACCGCCTGTAAGCAGCACCGTCTTGCCCGTGAGATCGTATTGACGTTCGCGCCACGATCGCACCACCCAAAGCACGACGAGCAAAGCGCCCACACCAACTGCAACAAGAATAAAAGTATTCTGATTATCCATATAGAGGATTTACGTTAATTACTGTACTACTGATTCGTCTGTACTTACTGCATGATTTAATTGCACTGACGCTATTGATTCTGACCTCATCCTAAAAAGCTAGACTGCTCCTCTCCTCTGGCTAATGGATTGTGATACTTGAGCTACTGCTCTTTCTAATGGGAGAGTTAGTCTTAAATAGAAATGTAATTTTAAATACAATTATTGAGGTTTTGGTGTTTTTTTAAACGGCTTGGAGGGTTTTAACAATGCCAATTAATCCTGAGAACAAAGATTATTGAAGAAGGCATAAGAATGAAGGCAGAAGGCTCTTCTGTAACCCATTGGAAGGAGATTCTAACCCCTACCCATTGAGAGCCACAAAATCGAAGATTTGGAAGGGGCTTGATACCCTTACTGCCTTCAGCCCTGGCAAAGAATAAAGGCATTCCTTCTTCCTCCTGCATAAGAGCCCTCTGCCTTTCTTGGTCAGTAAGCCATTCCTTGTATTAAGGATTACAAGATAGCTTAATAATAAATATGCCCTTATTGCTATTTCTATTGATAGTCATCTTTTTAGCAAGAAAGGCTCCCGGGCAGGAGGCAGAAGGTATAAGGGAATTCTGATTCCTGCTCTGGAGCCACGAACGAAGGAAGTCAGGGTTGAAGCCCCACACCAAAATCTTCAATTTGTATCTTGCAATCAGTGTAGGCTTCAAACCTACACTGATTGCAAGAGCAGTCCTTCTGCCCTCTGCCCTGTGCATAAGAGCCTTCTTCACTTCATCTATAATTCTCTCTTTTGGTCGATAATTCTTCTAAGTTTTTTTGTAGTTATGAGGATGGAACAGATAAATAAGGATGATTAATCTAATGCTTGAAAAGCAAGTTGATTTAGAGAAATGTAAGATTTCTTATTGGGAAGGAGGGGGAGTAGCAAATCGGCATCCTATACTATTTTTGCCTGGATGGGCTGTATCAGTTGAAACTTATTTAGAAAGCTTAAATGCTTTATCTCAGCGGTATTTGCTGATAGCACCCGATCTGCCTGGTTTTTGTAAATCCACTAGCCCTGGAACTCTTCAGGATTACGACGATTACGCCAATTGTATAATTGCTTTTCTAGAGAAATTAGAGCTTAAAAAAGTCCATCTGATGGGACATTCTATAGGAGGAGCGATCGCTATAACAATAGCCGCCTCAAATCCGTCACTAGTTAGCAGTCTTATATTACTAGATAGTACAGGTATCCCTCTGGGATCTTTACCAGAAGTGTTGCTGCGTAGGTTACCAGAGCTGCCTGCACAAATGGGGTCAATAAAGTTTAATGCTGGGAGTAAAATGCTGCAATCCTCCTTTTACAACAATTTATTCAATACTCGAAATGTTATCCAAACAGCATGGCTTTCCCTAGAAAAAGACTTGAGACCTCTGCTGCCAAAAATTGAATCTCCCTCTCTAATTTTGTGGGGAGAAAACGATCTGTTTACTCCTCTTAAACTGGGTCGAGAACTTGCACGAGGAATAAAAGGTTCCCGGTTGATGGTGGTAGAGGGAGAATACCATGAATGGAGTATGTTTCGCCCAGAGAAGCTTGCACCGATTATCTTCGATTTTATTGATGAAGTCGAGGCTTTCAGATAAGGGCGTATTGAGCATCTTGCTGAGGCTACAAATCAGAATAAGAAGCTGCATTAGGTTGAATGGCACTGGCTTAGGCGGAAAGTTGCGTTGTTCAGAAAAACCCAGCTTGGGGGGCTTCCCTCCAAACCCCCCGCGCAAGGATTGATCACTGGAGAATTGTCAAGTTAAGTAAGCGCCATTCGCCTTAGGTTAGCGACCATCATATAGATGCGCTCAAATTATGGGCGATCGCGCATTCGTACATAGTAAGGTGTTGCTCCTTTAATTACGAATGATCAATTACGAATTACGAATTTTTAAGTTCCCGCTCAAACATTCTGGCTTCCTAAAGAGCAACTGTAGCGAGAAACTTACTCAACTCCTCGGTAAAACGTTCGGGTCGCTCCACCTGGGGAATGTGACCGCAGTCGGGTATCAAGGCAAGGTGTCCTTGCTGGAGGCGGCTGACGGCTTCTTGAGCTTGGTCTTTTGGCAAAACCAAGTCATTAGTACCCCACACGACAAGAGTTGGCATCTGCAACTGCCCTAGAGAGTCAAGCAAGACCTGGTGCTGTCCAAATACATTCAGCTGGGCACGCAGCGAGGACAGGCTAGCCTCAAGAAAACCAGGCATTTGCGACATTCGTTCTTGCTCTGCTAGCCACACGCTGGGAACCTGCCAGGGGTGGGCGAAAAACAGCGCAGCCCGTAATAAAGACCGTTGCTTCGCACCAATAGGGGTTCTGCACCAACTCAGCGCAAACTCGCCGTATAAAGGCACCGTCAACTGGGACAATACCGGAGTGACCGAGTAACCCAGCCCAGAACTGTCTACCAGAACCAGAGCCGCTACTTGTTCGGGATGAGACAGCGCATAGCGTAGGCTAACTTGACCACCGAGCGAGTTGCCGACCAACACTGCACGCTCTATTCCAAGGGCGTTGAGAAAATCGACCAGGAACTGCTTGAGAAACTCCGGCGAATACTCGCGGTTAGGTTTGGCACTGTCACCGAAACCTGGAAAATCCGGCGCGTAGACCCGATGCGTAGCTGCCAGCGTAGGGAGTACCCAAGACCAATCAAGAGCGCTGGTAGCATCTCCATGTAGCAGCACTAACGGTAGACCATCATCACCTGCTGTAAAGTAGCGGGTGGTTAAACCCCCTACATTGATTCGCCGCTCTTCAACAGTCGTTTTCACGCTTGGCTCCAATCCTATCTAGATAATCAGGTGTAATTAGTGCTGAATTGACATTCAACCCAATGCGATCGCGGCTATGCATTTATATGCATTTATTTGACATCTTCAAGCAGCCAACGTACTTGCTCTTGATCGCCTCATCATTTTGAATGCAAGACTTTTGACTTGTTAAGTATGATGGGCACCGTTGACACGCAGAACTTCGCCCGTGACGTAGCTACTAGCGATCGGCGAGAGTAGGAAAGCCACTGCCCAGGCGACCTCCTCAGGCTTACCGAAGCGACGAAGCGGAATCTCAGACATAATGCGCTCTTTCACCTTATCTGGAACCGACTTGACCATATCAGTTTCAATAAATCCCGGTGACACAGCGTTGACCCGTACCCCGTACCGAGCCGCCTCTCTAGCTAGAGACTTTGTTAAACCAATTACAGCCGCCTTGGATGCCGCATAGTTGGTCTGACCGAGGTTTCCCCGTTCGCCCGAAATCGAGCTGATGCAGACTACAGAGCCTTCTCCCCGCTCGTACATCTTTGGGATAACGGGCATCAACGTGTTGTAGACTCCCTTGACATTCGTGCCGATTACTGTATCCCAGTCCTCAGTCGTCAGTTTGTGAAAAAAGTTGTCCTGGGTAATTCCAGCATTTGCCACAATCCCGTAAATCGGTCCTAATTTCTGTTCAACCTTTTCTGCGACTACTTCCATCGCTGTGGAGTCAGTCACATCGGCTTGGATTGCCATAGCCCCATGTTGACTATCATTGTCGCTGCGGTGGGTGTAAGCTACCTTGGTTCCCAACTCTTCCAGCAGACTGACGATCGCCGCTCCTATCCCTTTATTACCGCCCGTTACCAGAACGACTTTATCTTCCAGTCCCAAAGAGACCATGAGCCACTTCCACCCCTATTTTTATTTCAGTCATCTGGCATCTTGCCTCAGTTTCAATAGGCTTTGTGTAGGGTGGGTTAGGCGGCAGCCGTAACCCACCAAAGTCTCAGAATAGGCGTGCGTTACGCAGCGCTGACACATCCTCCAATTATCAGGAGAATGACTTTACAGAAGAACCTAAAAAGCCATTCTTTTGTTGCATATTCAGCTCCATTCCCAATAAAGAGTCATTGAGCTGCTTAACTAGCAATGCCTTTCCCTGAAATCAGTACAGGAAGATGCGAGTGTTATTGCATAGATGCAGCCATTTCTTGCTGTATCTTGCTCTTAGCGGCTTTGAATTCGGTCGCCATTTGCTCTTTTTGCTCATCGCTGCAATTTTTGTCAATCGCCGTGAACATCGTGAATTCTTCTTGGCGAATGTGGTCGCCAAGCACATCCATCAGGTCTTTAATTTTCGATCTGAACTCGTCAGCATTAGCGGGGTCAATAGCCTTAATTTCATCGAGCATCCGCTTCATTTGCGCTTGCTCATCGTACAGCTCTTGAGTGTTGTCATCGCCGTAGAACGAGCGAACTCTGGGGTAGACGATTTCTTCTTCAGCTTGAGAGTGTACTAACAAATCTTTGTAGAGCTGCCCGAAATACTCTTGGAGCTTTTGAGGATCTTTAGTTGCTCCGATTTCCGTGAAAATAGTATTCACTTTGTTATGATCCAGCCGGATGAGGGTCTGGATGTTCATATCTTGTTTATCAGTGTTTTGGGTGAGTACACTGCCAGCTACACCTGACAAGGCGGCAACCGCATCTTGCACCCGTGCCCAGAGTCCCTGATCCGCGTCTTTGCCCGTCATTTCGCGGACACCCACCTTTTCAAGCATCCCCTTGAGCTGTTCTTGGTGAGCGCGACCCTCGAAGTTGACAGTATTTAAAGGTGCAATTGCCACTTCAATATCAGCTCCCACCACCTGAGCGGCTTTGTGGATCATGATGCCACTCATGGCTTGACCATGCTTCATCAGTTCATGGTGAATGAGTTTCTGGTAGAACGTAAACTCATTGCCTGACATCATTTGCTCAAACTGCGGAATAAATATTTTGGTCGCAGCACTAGGTTCAGATTGAATGCCGTATTGAACAATCACCGTCTCTATAATGCCCAGGTTTTTCTGGTCATCCTCAAGCATATTTTGGAGACGCTTGCGAACATCTTCATCAGGGCAGGCATTTATTAGCTTTTGATCGTTAGAGATAATTAAATTTTGAAAGGCTTTCAGGTCTGCCAATCTTTCGCCGATCGCAAGCCGCTTCGTATCGTCTAGTGTTGTAACCATGCTTAGTGTGTCCTAATAGGAAAATAATGTGATTGATACCCTGTTCACGGTAGAGGTAATTGTTCACGTCTCGCTTTGAGAACCCGATCAGAGACAATTACCTGAGTCATGGAAATGGGTTATGTTATGTTTTCAAGCGACAAAAAGCTTGAATACTTTGATTTTGCAGGTGATCCACTTCTCGTCCACCTAACCGAGGTTAGATGTTTCGGTTTAGCCCACAAAAAGCTGGAGGGAATTACTGAACTCACATCTTGCACCTGATGTTCTCAATTGTCGTTGACCCCCCTCAATCTCCCCTTGTTAAGGGGGGAAGCCAATTTCCGCCTCTTGTTCCCCCCTTACTAAGGGGGGAAGCCAATTTCCGCCTCTTGTTCCCCCCTTACTAAGGGGGGTTAGGGGGGTGGTGCAAGATCTAAGTGAACCAACAATCCTACGGCTTTACTTGGTAAAAGCCGTGGGACTGTCAATTGTCAAAGCCGCTCAATTGCGATCGCAGTTCCGCCACCAGTGCCATGACACACAGATGCCAGCCCTAGTTGCCCATTTCGCTCCTGCAAGGCATTGAGCAGCGTGACGATGATTCGCGCCCCCGACGCCCCGATGGGATGTCCCAACGCGATCGCTCCCCCATAGACATTGAGCTTCTCGTAAGGAACGCCCAGCACCCGATTGAACAGTACGCTGCTGAGAGCGAATGCCTCGTTGTTCTCGAACAAGTCAAAATCGTAGATTCTCATCTTGAGCTTCTCTAAAAGCTTGTTCACCGCCAGGATGGGAACTTCGGGGAAGCGCCAAGCTTCCCCACCGATCCACGCTCCCCCAATCACCCGCGCTAGGGGCTTGAGTCCGTAGCGTTCCACTGCGGACTTGCTTGCCAGGACAAGAGCCGCTGCTCCGTCCGATATCTGACTGCTGTTGCCAGCCGTGAACACCCCATCGTCTCGGAAAGCAGGCTTGAGTTTGGCAAGGCTCTCCAAGGTAGTTTCGGGGCGGATTCCTTCATCTTTATCCACGAGTTGTAAACCTTTCTTCCCCTTGACCTCAATCGGTGCGATCTCCTTGTTGAATAAGCCTTCCTCGGTTGCGATCGCTGCTCGCTGCTGTGAATAGAGGGCGACTTCGTCCAACTCAGGGCGCGTGATGTCGTAAGCTGCTGCCAACCGTTCAGCTTGCTCTCCCATTGTTTCCGACGTGGTGGCATCGGTGAGTCCGTCGTAGAGCAAGAGGTCGGTGAGTTGCTCTGGCGAACCTAGCAGCAATTTGTACCCCCATCTGGCTCGGTGCGATAGGAAAAACCCCGTCTGGGACATGGCTTCCATGCCGCCAGCCAGTACGATTTCAGCGTCTTGAGCGCGGATAGCTGTGGCGGCGTTCATCACGCTCATCATTCCCGACGAACACACCATATCTACGGCATACCCGTTCACCCTCTCCGGAATCCCGGCTTTGAACGCTGCCTGACGCGGCAAAGACTGCCCGTGCCCCGCCCTGAGTACGTTGCCAAGGATGTACAGGTCTAAAGCGTCTTTGGACACGACCGCTTGCTCCAACGCTGCTCGCATGACGTGGGCACCTAAATCCACTGGAGAAAAGCCCGCAAGGACTCCTCCAAACCGACCGAGCGGTGTGCGTACTGCTGAAACAATATAGGCTTCTTGCATACATCCTCACTATCTTTATAATTCTCAGGTTGTTAAGTGCTACCAACTTCAAGCAGGATGCTTATGGAAGCGGATTCTATCGGTAATATCAGGAACTTTTCGTCATTTATAAAAACTGGATTTAAGTCCATCATTAGTTATGGCTTCATAGAATTTACTCAACCTCTACTGGGCAGGATGCATGACTGGTTGAAATGGATTTTCTAGCCAACCTTTAATGCTTGATAGGCATAGATTTAAGAGGGCTTCTTAGAAAAATTGGCTTTTTAATTTAGTTTGGAAAAAATTACTTTTTCTCCATTATTCCCCTATAATTAATTGTCAAGTTCATAAGATTGCAGACAAGACAATCACTATCTAATAAATCAGTCAAAGGAGATACAAAATGGATTGGAGTACTAATTTCGAGCAGTCCTTAAGACAGTTAAGCGAGATGCAGAGACGGATTTTTAGTAGCTGGTCATCCACAATACCGAGGACGCAGAATTTTAATATGCCAAACTTCCATGATACTTTCGATAACACCCTGAAATTTCAGGAACAGGTGGTAACGAGTTCTCTGGAATTACAAGCTTTGGTGGCTCGTTTGTCAATCGAAGCCCAGAAACAATTTTGGGAGAGCTATTTGAATATGTTAAGGAAGCCGTAAATCAAAAAACATGAGTGAGGAGTAGAGTTGCATTGGTTCACATTAGAGAGTGTTTGTAAAATTATATAGAATAGCGATTTTACAAACATTTTCTAAGGACTAACAAAGCCCCTGAGACCTTATCTTGGGGAGCTTTTAAAATATGAAACACTTCTCACCAGTAAAAGTCTCCCAGCTATTTTTTTCATGAAACGTTTCAATTTACTACATACCCTATAATTTAATCCTAATCCTATTGTCTAATCGTCTACCTAGAGAAAGGACATAGTGTTAAGCTAGCTTGTACTCATGAATACAAAAAATTAAAAATCTGTGCTGGACTTTGGGCAAAATTGCCCTAAGTCCAAAAATGGCACAAAACCCAACTGCGAATTATGTATAGAAAGAGACACAGTAGCTTGGTAAATTGTGCGATCGCTCAACTAGAATCAGGCAAAGAGTGTTTTTAAGCTACTCCTCATGAGTACCTGAGCAACGATGAATTTTAGCCAATTACTTGCTGAAAAAACAGACGCGATCGCAAAAAACTGGGTTGAAGTCGTTCGCCTGGATAGGCAGATTTCGAGTGCAGACGATTTACCCCACTCAGCTATACAGAATCATGTTCCCGATGTTCTTGTAGCGATGGCAACCGTGCTTTCCCAATCCCAGGACAGCGATATTCAATCGATAGTGCAGAATAGTTTGGAACATGGCGTTTTGAGGGCTGAACAAGGTTTCGCTCCAACAGAAATTGCGCGGGAGTATCGTCTACTGCGCCAGGTGATATTTTCTACGTTAGAGGCAGACCTACTGGAGGGTACGGTTCGGGAAGTAATGCGAGTTTATAATGCGATCGACGCGACAATCGACGAAGCGATTGCCCAGTGCTTCAAAAGTTATGTAGATGAGCGATTGCAAGAACTACAGCAGCTACAAACTCAGGCAGAACTAACCAATCAGGAACTGACTCGCTTGCTAAAAGCAAATCAGGAGAATCTCTCTCAACTCGCCCACGAACTGAAAAACCCTCTGAATTCGATTATTGGTTACTCGGAGCTGATTTTGCGCTCTTCAAGAAAGAACCCTGAAGTTCAAGACACCGTTCCCCATGTGGAACACATTGAGCGAGTGGTACGCAATGGCAGACAGTTACTCCGCCTGATCAACGATACATTGGAAATTTCCCGCTATGAGGCAGGGAAGATGAAACTAAACCCAGTCCCAACAGATGTGCACTCTTTAATTAAGGATGTATTTGAAATGTTGCAGCCTTTGGCTAGTGCCAAAGAGCTAGAAATGGTAGTTGATAGTCAACAGGCTCCCGAAAAAGTACTGACAGACCCTTTGCGATTGCAGCAAATCCTTACGAATCTTCTGAGCAATGCGATTCGCTACACAGAGTCAGGAACTGTCCAATTAACCTGTCAGATGCTATCTGATAGCCAGTGGTCTATTGCCGTCACTGACACTGGAGTCGGGATTGCGCCAGAAGACCAATCACGTATCTTTGACCCCTTCTTTCGAGTTGGCAATAACGACACTTACTTACCCGATAGTACTGGCTTAGGGTTAGCAATTGTCTCGCAGTTGGTAAAATTAATGCAAGGACAAATAGAGCTTGCATCACAAGTTGGAGTTGGCTCTACATTCACAGTCATCTTGCCGCTAGAAGTCAAATTACTTGCGTCACACAGTTCAATCATATGACGAATTATTGAGGAGAATTAATCATTTGTTTCAGCCGCAAAACTGATTTTATTCTTGCCATTAATTCATCAAAATCAATAGGCTTACGAATGAAGTCATTCGCTCCTAACTCTAATCCTTGGGGGATATTAGCATTTTCATAAGCTGTGATCAGAAGAATCGGAATAAAAGGTAGTTTTTTATTTTGCCGAATACGCCGAGTTGCTTCATAGCCATCCATTCCTGGCATCATGGCATCCATCAACACTAGATCGGGTAGCCAAGCTTCTATCTTGGCTAATGCTGATTTGCCATTTTGAGCAATATCAACCTCATACCCTTCATCTGTCAAAATCGCCTGTAGTAGAAACAAATTATCTTCTATATCATCTACAACTAAGATGCGTTTACCTTGTAACGGCAACATAAAATAAATCCTCTTGGGTAAGGTTGCTTATAATAAATTTTGAATTTTGCCATCTCATAAATAATAGTTATTTGCTGGCTGGCTAACCTCCTACCTAAGGAGAGTCTAAGCTTAAGCCAATCAACAATGGTTAGAGGAAAAAGAAGATAATATTAAGCTGATTTGTCGTGTTGAATACAAAAGTCACTACTTGAGAACTATCTCCTGCGTAAGTGGTACAAATCAAACCAGATTTCTAAAAATGGTAGGCAATCTATTAGCTGAAGTGCAGGGCGCTATCATTGCCGAATTGGATACATACTGCATATTCTATCCGTCGTCAGTGGAACGCCCCTTGCATGGCTGATGTGACCGTCAACGCACACGTTATATAGGATTGCGCTTTATGGAGCCACAACAACTGAGTGAGGAACTGCGTAAAGGAAATAACCCTCACATGAGCCGTCGGCGAGCAATTATTGGCTTGTCTATGCTTGGGGGTTCGATGGGACAACTCGTCACTCTCTACCAGACTGGGATTGTTAGTCACCTACCCGATCCTCCGGGACAGGAGATTTTCGATGCAGACCGCGTTGACGCTTCTAACTACGCTTACAACAAATTCAACTCACCCGATGGGCCGATAATGGTGTTTACTTACGCCATCACGGCTTGGCTGGCGGCAGCTGGTGGTCTGGATCGTGCACGGCGCAACCCCCTCCTACCTATTGCAATGGGTATCAAGCTCGTAATCGACGCGGCGACAAATGTCGAGCTAGCTCGTGAGGAGTGGAGCGAGAACAAAGCGTTTTGCGAGTACTGCCAAGTTGCGACGCTTTGCTCGTTTGCATCTCTAGTGCTGGCTGCGCCTGAAGTTCTTGCCGCTGCTCGCACCCTGCTCGGACGCCGCGACAAGAACGCTGAAGCAGGTGGCAACACACAGTAATCGATACAAGGAAGCGATCGCATCTATATCTAATAACAACTCTCAACCGTTGTCAGTGTCTAGCAACCTAGCGTACTCGGCTTTGATGATTCCATAACACGAACAGGCAGCGGCTTCTAATTCCTGTCCATTCAGGATGATAATTTTGCCAAGGTTGTAGCCAATCAGTCCTGCCTGTTGAAGGCTCTTAGCCGCCTCCGTCACACCCGCACGTCGTACACCCAGCATCTTGGAGATAAATTCATGAGTCAGGGGTAACTCGTTTGACTCGATGGGTAGCGAGGAATTTCCTAAGATTGAGTCGTTGCAAAAAACAACTGACGGCATCAGGAGAAGAAATTAGACCCTAGTCCAAATGTCAAGAGGTGTTTGATGACCAGGAACCGAAAACATAGCTCTTTTATGTTACATAATTAACAGTTTGTGTAACTTCTACCGCTTGCGGTAGAGGCGGCACAGAGCTAAGAGGTGGCGGTACTTTTCTAGACTCGCACCTTAAGCCAATCGACAATCGTTGGAGGAAGGTCTCAAAGAAAGCACTCTTGAGAAATCACATCTCAGAGGATGTCTGAAAAGTTATAATCGAGATTCTTAGATGGTGGAGCTCCTCGCATCTCCTCACTAAAGCTCCGGCTTAAAAAGCGATGCTGGGACTTGGAGGTCTCCTCTGAGTCAGGAATCATCAAGACGCAACTGTTGACACTTCTCAGACATCCTCTTTCTCAGACATCTCTAAGGATTAGGTCTAGAATAATTCAAGCAGATATTCTAAGTTAACACTAAAAATAGATTCATTAAACTTATAATTCTATAGAAGGATGTCTTGTGGATTATAGTATATTAACTTAATCTAGAAGATGAATTATTTACATAAATAACAAGCTCATTAAAAATTGCCTATAAAATCCAAATATTGGCTGCGTTGAGACTCCTTTTAATTATATTTATGAAACTATAGCGTTTAGTAATTAACCCTATAGGAAAGGAGTTGCCATTACAGGATTTAAACAAAGCATTTTTTAAGAGGTTTGTCTTCAGAAACGCGCTCAGATGATAGTGGCGATTTTGTTCCCGTTAACTCTTTAAATATTGCTATACAGTATGTTCGGGCAAAAAGAAGACGACATTTTAGTAGAAACGATTCCTCTCCCCATTCGGGAAATCCCAGAGGATAGTGCATTAACAGAGACGATATTTCCTCCAACTCCAAAGCCGCCTTTTAAAGTTTCTAAGTCGGAAATTCGGACAAGCCTCAGGTCATTAACTACTGAAGGTGCCTTCGCTACGGTCTTTTATAGTATCATCGGCGGCGCGTTGCTTAGTAATTTCTTGCTGGATCTCGGTGCCAGTACAGTAGAAATTGGTCTGCTCGCCTCTATTCCCCAGCTGACAAATCTGCTGCAACCGCTAGGAGCCTTTCTAGGAGACCGACTCAAGAGCCGCCACTGGTATTCCCTGTTGATTTTTGGCTCGTCGCGGCTGCCGTGGTTGCTGATTGTGCCAGGGATTTGGTTGGTCAGCACATCTCGTATCCAGCCGCGCCAGCTGGTGCTGTTGACATTGGCAATTATCTGCCTGAGTAATGTCATGGAAGCTTTGGGTCGTGCTTCCTTTCTCAGCTGGATGGCTGTGTTAGTACCAGAGCGATTGCGGGGGCGGTATTTTGGCTTTCGCAATAGTGTTGTGACCTTGACCAATCTCATCGGCGTGCCGCTGCTGGGTCTAGCGGTATCGAAGTGGCCCGGTGGCTCGCTCCAAGGATTCGGTGCGGTCTTGGTTCTGGGAGTTGTGTTCGCAATACTCAGTCTGATCTTTCAGTTCTCTATGACTGATGTGAACCCGCAGCTAGTACACGCCGCCGATGAGGACACAGACCACGGGTCGCCCTGGGGGAAAGTTTTTAGCTTCCTCAAGGATGCTAATTTTTTGAGGTTTTTGCTTTACTCAGGCTTGTGGAGCTTTGCGGTTAACGTCAGCGCTCCCTTCTTTAACCTGTACTTGCTGGGTGACCTCAACCTAGATGTGAGCGTGGTAACGCTCTATAACAGCTTGGGATTTGGTGCGAACTTGCTGATGCTGATGTTCTGGGGTAGACTGGCTGACCGGATTGGCAATCGCCCATTGATGCTCGTCGTGGGCATCTTGGTGGGGTTGACCCCTCTACTTTGGCTAGAAGCGGGAACCGCTCCTATTTTCCTGTGGGTCTGGTTTCCCTTGTTGCACCTGCTCGGCGGTGCGACGTGGGCGGCGATTGACCTGTGCAGCGGCAATCTGATGATGTCGGTGACACCGCTACGCAATCAGTCGATTCACTTTGCGATCGCGGCGGCGGTTCCTGGTATCACTGGGGCTATGGGAATCACCGTTGGTGGCTTTGTCGCGACTGTGACTAATTTTGGTGGTTTGCCAACGGTGTTTGCTCTCTCAGGTGCCCTGCGCGTTGTTGCCCTCCTACCCTTGGTTTTTGTACAGGAGCAGCGCTCTGTGCATGTGCGTCACCTCATGCGAGTCCTGCTTGCAACACTCAAGCGGCAAG
>DATNPH010000058.1:0-18430 GCA_036703315.1 Coleofasciculaceae cyanobacterium | reverse complement strand
TGTTCTGACAGTTACAGACATTACAGAAATGGGGTTGGATGCCGCCGTAGAGTTCGCTCTCTCAAGAGCATTAGACGGTACAGACTGCGTTTATATCAGTTTTGATATTGATTGCATTGATGCAGGTTTTGTCCCTGGAACAGGTTGGCCAGAACCAGGCGGACTACTACCCCGCGAAGCGCTATATATGCTAGGCAAAATTGTCCAACGCGCTCCTATCTGTGGACTGGAAGTGGTCGAGGTTTCTCCTCCCTACGACGTGAGCGACATGACGGCTCTACTAGCAGCTCGCGTAATTTGCGACACGATGGGTCATTTAGTTGTGTCGGGTCAGTTACCACGCAAAGAAAAACCCGCTTACATTCACCCGGAAGCCCAGCCGGAATTGGTTAATGAGTGGAAGTAAGCCATGCATGAAACTGACATGACCAAGGCGTTAATACTGACAGTTAAGGATTGGTGGGAAGCGCAGCCCGAACGCCCTAAAATCTCCTGTGTTCACCTGATTGTCGGTAAGTTCACTTGTGTTGAACCTGTGAGTTTGCAATTTGCCTTTGAGGTGCAATGTCGTAACACCTTTTTAGAAGGGGCAAAACTCGAAATTCAGGAAACGCCCTTAATTGCATTTTGTCATCGTTGCCAACAGGACTATCATCCTGAAATTGGCATTCAATATGCCTGCCCTCAATGTCATTCTCCGATGGATGATATTCGCTCAGGACGGGAACTAAAAATTGACCGAGTTGAATACTGTTCGGACACTACTACTTCAGAGACTTATGCATCAAACATTTGACGCCGCCTTAGGCATTAATTTACTACACGCTAATCAAGAGGGAGCTGATCATAATCGCGCTCATTTTGATGAATGGGGCATCACCTGTTTGAATATCATGAGCAGTCCTGGTGCAGGTAAAACGGTACTGCTGGAACGTACATTGGCAGCTTTAAGTGAGGAGTTAAAAATTGCCGTTATTGAAGGCGACATGACGACTGAACTGGATGCCGATCGCCTACGCCAATACAATGTACCAGTGATTGCCATTAATACGGGTCGTTCCTGCCATTTGGATTCCAAAATGGTCGCCGGTGGGATTCACCGATTAGCCCATGAATACAACCCTTCAGAATACGATCTGGTATTGGTGGAAAATGTCGGTAATCTCGTTTGTCCTGCTGAGTTTGAAGTCGGCGAACACGCTAAAGTCGCTCTATTGAGCGTCACAGAGGGAGAAGATAAGCCCCTGAAATATCCTGTGATGTTTCAAGAAGCGGACTGTTTGTTAATTACCAAGATGGATTTAGCACCTCATCTGGATGTTGACGTGAATCGGATTGTCGCCAATGTCCGACAAATGAACCCGGATTGCTTGATTATTCCAATTTCTGCCAAGACAGGAGAGGGATTAGAAACTTGGTTTGAATGGCTGCGTTCTCAGAGCGATCGCTCCTCTATTCCCGAACAACACCTATCCACTATCCATTAAGAATTACAACAAACCTACTAAGGTGGGTGGGCAGGAAAGCTCACCCAGCTATTCACCAAAAGCCTTGATTACGAGAGAAAGTGCAGCTCAACGGCTCGAATTTGATGAGCTTCACCTTAAACCTAACCTTAGACAGAATGTAAAGTTCCTGTAACAAGCGTTACCGATTAGCGATCGCTCTATCCACTACACCTGTATTCAAGGCATCTACAAAAGTCATCGCTGCGAATCGTTCCTGTTTAATCATCGATTACGAAAAATGTGCCATGAAAATGCGCTCGCCCCTGTCCTACATCATTCTTTTCCTGGTCACATTAACGTTCGCGGTAAGTTGCACTAATCCAGCTGTCTACATCAAAACCACGACTGAAATGCAGGAAACCTCTTCAGTGGCGGCGGGTGCAGTTCGTTTAGGATTCAGTGCGTGGCCGGGTTGGTTTCCCTGGCAGGTTGCCGAAGAGCAAGGAATCTTCAAGGCAAATAATGTTCCAGTTGCTCTGAAGTGGTTTGATGGCTATTTGGAATCTATCAGTACCCTAACCGCCGGACAAATAGACGCCAATAGCCAAACTCTTGGGGATACAGTTAGTTCCGTATCGGGTGGCGCAGACCAAGTTATTGTCCTAGTTAACGACAACTCGACTGGCAATGACAAGGTGATTGTCCGGGATGGCATCAACTCTGTTGCCGATCTCAAAGGGAAAAAAGTAGCCGCCGAGGAAGGCACAGTCGATCACTTTCTGTTGCTACAGGGACTCAAGAAAGCAGGCTTATCGGCGCAGGATATTAAGTTTGTGCCCCTAGAAACAGGCAAAGCGGCATCCGCCTTTGTGGGAGGGCAAGTTGATGCAGTGGCAGTGTTTGCTCCATTCACCACTCAGGCGTTGAAGCGATCGGGCAGTAAGGAACTCTTTAGTTCTAAGGATTTTCCGGGAGCAATTTCTGACCACTTAGTATTCTCACGTAAGTTTGTAGACGCACATCCCGATAAGGTGCAAGGCATGGTTAACTCCTGGTTTGCCACCTTGGATTACATGAAGGCAAATCAGAACAAGTCATACGACATCATGGCGAAACGGGCAGGAGTCAAAGCTGAGGAATACAAACAATACGCCAATGGCACTCGGATTTTCACAGTAGAGGAAAACTTAAAAGCCTTTCAACCGGGTAATGACATGAACTCTTTGCCGTTTGCGGCTCAAGAGATGACTAAATTCCTCACAGAAGCGGGTCTAGCTAAGACACAACCCGACTTTAGCAAGTTATTTGACGATCGCTTCGTTAAAGCCTACGCCGAGAAATCCAAGAAGTCTTAGGGAAGGTAAAAGGCAAAAGAAGATACGTTTTACTTCCTTCAAGTTCCCTATTACGAAATACCAGCGACTCTTCTGAGAACCATGAGCCAAAGCAGTAGCCATAAATCAATTCAAGAGTTCATCAAGCCTAAAACGTTACATCCTACCGTTTTCTGGCGACTCGCTGAAGACATTCCCAAACCGCTCAATACAGCATTAATCATCACCTCAATTGGATTCCCTCTGCTGCTGTGGTGGTTAGTAACGACGCTTGGACATGTAGACCCCAAGTTCTTGCCCTCACCGGCTCAGGTTCTTGAAGCCTTTGGACGGCTTTGGAGTACCCGCGAACTTCTAAAAGACACGGTAGCGAGTCTGTGGCGAGTTGGTGTTGGCTTCTTGTTAGCAGCAGCCCTTTCGATTCCAGTTGGCGTGCTAATGGGTAGTTTTCCAAGTATTCGCGCCTTGCTAGAACCGCTGTTCGGCTTAATGCGTTACATGCCTGCGCCTGCCTTCATTCCACTGCTCATTCTATACATGGGCATCGGAGAAGGACCCAAAATTACCCTCATCTTCATCGGAGTCTTTTTCTTCAACTCGTTGATGGTCATGGATACCGTGAAGTTCGTTCCTAAAGACCTGATTGAATCCACCTACATGTTGGGAGGGAATCGTTGGGAAACTCTGACTCAGGTGATTTTCCCGCACGTCTTACCTGGAATTATTGATGCCTGCCGAATTAACTTAGCCGCTGCATGGCAACTCGTGATTGTCTCAGAACTGATTGCGGCAACGGAAGGCTTAGGTCGTCGGATTAGTGTAGCAGGTCGATTCCTTAAAACCGATGAAATTTTTGTGGGGCTGATTGTCATCGGGGTGATCGGGCTGGCATTTGACTTGCTATTCCAATACCTCCTACGGGTTTCCTGTAAGTGGGCAAATCAGAAGCGATAAGCAGGGGTGCGCTGTTCTACAAGGTGTCCGTCTGAGTTGATACCAATTACCAATTACCAATTACCAATTACCAATTACCAATTACCAATTACCAATTACCAATTCCTTATCTGGAGATTTAACCGATGTTTTTACAAATCAGCAATTTGGACAAGCACTTTAAGACGAAACAGGGATCATTAGTTGTCCTTAAAGACATTAACATGATGATCGAGAAAGGCGAATTTATCTGCGCTGTAGGAGCATCAGGTTCAGGCAAATCTACCCTACTGCGGCAGATTGCTGGATTGGATACCCCCACGAGTGGAGAAGTCACGATTGATGGCAGACGCATCACTGGACCAGGGCCGGATCGGGGTATGGTATGCCAACACTACACGCTCTACCCTTGGATGAGCGTACAGAAAAATACTGAGTTTGGACTCAAGCTTCAGGGCGTGCCAAAGAAGGAGCGGCGCGAACAAGCCAGCTACTATCTAAATATGGTGGGATTAACTGAGTTTGCCAAATCCTTACCAAAAGAACTATCGGGCGGGATGAAACAACGAGTTGCGATCGCGCGTGCCCTCACCTCAGAACCCAAAGTACTGCTGATGGACGAACCCTTCGGCGCATTAGACATCCACACTAAAGAGTCGATGCACGAATTCATACTTGATCTGTGGCGGCGCACCAATCTCACGATCTTCATGATCACTCATGATGTAGAAGAAGCTGTATTTCTCTCCAATCGGATTTACGCTCTCGGTGCGCGTCCCGGCACCGTAAGGAAGGAAATGTCAATCCACCTGCCGGAACGCACCAACACCGTTAAGCGCCACTCCAAATTCCATGACTACCGGGATGAACTGATGGACTTGATGCGGAAACATGGACAGGAAGCTGTTGCCGCCGTGGCTTAAGGGATTGTCGTAGCGATCGAACAAAAATGCAGTGGCAGTACTCTGAATCTTGAGCGAACCCGAGTGGAAATAAGGATAATAGGAAGTGATACTGGGGAAAATGCCACTTCATGCTGCATCGCTTATCAAAAGAGGGACTGATCTGCATCACGCAACCGAATCACGCGTGGGTTTCAGGTCAGTTAGCACAAGCTTGGGGTAACGAACACTTTGGTCAGGTTGTACCTACCCAAGCCGTCTGTCTCGGCGCAGAACAACATGATATCGGCTGGCTAAAGTGGGAAGAATCCCCCACCCTCAACCCCCATACCGGCTATCCCTATCGGTTCAGCGAACTCCCAACACAAGCGCATATAGATATCTGGTCGAACGCTCAACAGCTAGCGAAACCGCTTGGAAGATATGCAGCGTTGCTCATCTCACTACATGGCACTAGGCTATACGAGCGATTTACAAGCTGGAAGAACTCAAAAGAGTCTACTCAACTTGTGCAAAAATTCCTAGAGCATGAGTATGCCTTTCAAGAACAGCTCACGGCTACCTTGAAGCATGACCCCTACTATTCACCCTATGTGATGCCCGAAGTTATCAGACGAAACAGAATGCTGGTAGCGACTTGGGATGCAATATCACTGATTGTGTGTCAGAACTTGCAAGATGAGCAAGTTGAGCAAGTGCCTACGGTTGATGGTGAAACCACACTAAAATTGACCAACATCAACGATGACCCTCACTTGGTCGCAGTATCTCCCTGGCCGTTTCAAGATAGTCAGGTAACGCTAGTTTATGAAGGACGGCTGCTACGAGAAACCTTTACCGATGAGGTCGCGATGCGAGAGGCTCTTAGAAGTGATTGTTGGGTAACCCTCAGTACTACTCTGAAACTGGCTTAGGAAATACTCCTTTAGGCGCATGCTTTGTTGGTGGAATCTGTATGAGTTGTGTGGACTCCAAGCGCAACATTCCCTAGCCAACGGCACAAAAAACTTTCAAGCCAATTTTCCATGGCAGTTGCATACAAGGAGTGTTTCTGTATCTGCTCATCTCGTGACTGAGCACCTGGAAGTGTCAGCATTTCGGCTCCTAATGTTGTCCACTTTTCCAGCATTTCTTGAGTCATTTCAGGATGAAACTGTACACCGTAAGCGGTTTCACCATAGCGAAATGCTTGGTTGGGAAAAATCTCACTTTCTGCTAGCTTAACGGCACCTTTGGGCAACTCAAATCCTTCACGGTGCCAGTGATAAACATGTAACAGTTCACCGAAATCTTCTCTTCCTGCTGGCGTTGGTACGACTGGGAAATAGCCAATTTCTACTTTTCCCTCAGGATGAGGAGCGACTGCTGCACCCAGTACACGCGCCAATAATTGAGCGCCAAGGCAAATGCCGAGGAAAGGCTTACCCGATTCGAGAGGCACTGGAATCCAATCAAGTTCTGTACGGATAAACGGCAGGGTTTCGCTATCATTAGCACTCATCGGTCCACCAAAGACTACGCAACCTACATGGTTATCCATCGTGGGCGGCAGTTCTTCTTGCTGGCTCGGGACTCGGATATCTAGTTCACAAGCATTCTTGCGAAGAAGTTGCCCAACCAGTCCGGGGTCAGACGTGGCTTGATGGACGATTACAAGGATTTTTTTCACGATCGCGTTACTCAGTAAGATGGTCAACTTTTTTACTCACACCCCATGAGGTGTAAGTAAATCTCATTTATTTCACTTCACGAAAACTTACGCTCTTAGGTCAAGCTCGTGAGCGTTGCATTTAGTAACTCGCGGTTTAGCGAATTGTACTTGGTCTGCCCATCTTTGCGCTGCTTAATTAAGCCGGCTTCCATCAACGTCTTGGAGTGATGGCAAAACAGAGCCAGACTTATCTCTAATCGGTTAGCAATGTCTGTTCCACTCATTTCCTCGCACTGAGTCAGCAACTCCACAATCCGCAGTCGTGTTGGATCAGAAAGCGCCGCAAAGATTTTTGCCCGAATGATGCTGTTATCTTGGAGTGCCGCAGGAAAAGGGAGCGTTTTTGAATTATCGTTTTGCTCAGTCATAGTCAGGGGTATGTATCTTTAATTATATCAAGTAGTTAAATAACCATTTTATAATTAGGTAGAATGCTAGCCTCTATTAGGCACTCTACTACTTTCTCATACTTTCTGGCTTGTAATCGAATAGTTAAACAACTACTTGACTTTTTAGGAGAGACTCTTTATCTTAGTAGTTAAGTGGTTGTTTAACTACTTAACAACCGACGACCGATGATGTCAACAGCGAAAGTCTACAAACCCAATCCCTTGGACATTATCAGCTATACATAACGCTCGGTATAAAGGAGATTTTGATTGATGTCAGACCATACCAAATCGATCAAGCTAACCGATGATAACTTCCAAAGCGAGGTACTTGAAAGTCAACAGCCAGTACTTGTAGATTTCTGGGCACCCTGGTGTGGACCTTGCCGTATGGTTGGCCCAATGATTGAAGAACTTGCTCAACAGTTTGCAGGTCATGCCAAGCTTGGCAAGTTAAATATTGACGATTCTGAGCGTCTTGCTACGCAGTATGGTATCCAAGCCGTTCCAACTCTACTGTTTTTCAAAGATGGGCGTGTTGTGGATCAGGTAGTTGGTGTACCTCCTCAGTCTATGATTGCTGACAAGCTTACAGCTTTGCAGAAGCAAAACGTTTCAACGGCTGAAGTAGTGGCTTAAACCGAAAGCAAGGGGAGATTTCCTCTGCTCAATTCCCGAAAGCTGCTCCTACTTCCCTTGCTGACAAACAAGATATCCCATCTGGAGTACGCCCCACTTCACTGAAGAAGAACAGCAGCCAGCAGGGAGTAGGAAAGACAATCTCCTACTCCCCACTTCCTCCCAATCCAACATTCAACTAAGCGGAGATTAAACCAATGACTAATAGTATTCATCTGCTTTCACCTGTCAAACTCGGTCCCTATGAGTTACCCAATCGCATGGTGATGGCACCCTTGACCCGTAATCGTGCTGGAGTAGGCAATGTTCCTAGACAACTCAATGCCACCTACTATGCTCAGCGAGCGTCAGCGGGACTGATCATTAGCGAAGCCTCTCAAGTGTCACCGCAAGGTCTTGGTTATCCTGGCACTCCAGGAATTTACTCAAACGAACAGGTGGAAGGCTGGCGTTTGGTTACAGATGCGGTGCATGAGCGTGGGGGACGAATTTTCCTTCAACTTTGGCATGTCGGGCGCATCTCACACCCCTCATTGCAACCCAATGGTGAACTGCCAGTTGCACCAAGTGCGATCGCACCATTAGGTGAAGCTCAAACTTATGAGGGTTTTCTCCCCTTTGTGACACCTCGTGCCTTGGAGATAGAAGAGATTCCAGGCATTATTGAACAGTATCGTCAAGGAGCACAAAACGCTCTAGCGGCTGGATTTGACGGTGTAGAAATCCACAGTGCCAACGGCTATCTACTTGACCAGTTTCTCCAAGATGGCTCAAATCAGCGCACAGACCAATATGGCGGATCAATCGAGAACCGTGCTCGACTCCTCGTTGAAGTCACTGAAGCTGTTACAAGCGTATGGGGGGCAGAGCGTGTGGGAGTGCGCCTTTCACCCAGCGGAACATTCAATAGTATGCATGACTCAAACCCAGCGGCATTGTTTAGCTACGTGGTTAATGCTCTCAATCGTTTCGGCTTGGCTTATCTCCACTTTGTTGAGCCGAGGCTTGATGCAGATGCTCTCAAGGGCTGGGCGAATGGCAACATTACACTCGATGGCAAACAAGCCGGTTTTCTAGCACGATACTTCCGTCCAATCTTCCAGGGAACAATCATTACAGCAGGCGGCTATGACCGTGACCAAGGAAATGAGGTTCTGGCAGCTGGGGATGCAGATTTAGTGGCTTACGGACGGCTTTTCATTGCTAATCCTGACTTGCCAGAGCGCTTTGCTATCAATGCTGCATTGAATACTCCAGATCGCTCAACCTTCTATGGTGGAGATGAGCGAGGGTACACAGACTACCCATCTCTAGAACTTCAGACCGCTTAATAACACCCAGTTGGGTTCGAAGATAGCATTTTCGACCGGGTAGGTTGGGTTATCGTTACCTAAATCCAACTCGGTCAGCAGATGAAAGTTGGGTAACGCTTGTGCTCTACCCAACCTACTCGCTTTGGATGCTGTCTCCCAATATCTATCGATTTCATTGATGAGAGGTATTCAAAGAATGATTTGCAAGACATAGATATCAATGAAATAGTCAAAACAATTGACTCAACCTTCCATCTTCAGTACATGGCTTTACCTAGCATCTCTAAACCCAAGCCTAATGATTTGGGCGATCGCTTCTTCCGACTAGCGGTTGTCAACATTCTCTCCAATCTTATGGTTCCGCTCGCAGGTTTGGTTGATGTGGCATTCCTAGGACATTTGACTGAGATTCGTCACTTAGCTGGAGTTGCTCTGGCAACTGTCTTATTCAACTACATTTACTGGACGTTTGGTTTTTTACGCATGGGCACCACTGGAACAACTGCCCAAGCGGTAGGACGTGGCGACAAGGAAGAAGTTTTGCTCACTCTTTTGCGTAATAGTGTGCTTGCTCTGGGGGTAGGACTGATCATTTTAGTGTTGCAGCACCCCCTACGAGAGCTTGGCTTTACTCTACTGAGTGCAAAACCAGACGTAAAGTTAGCCGGTCAAGCCTACTACGATACCCTGATTTGGGGAGCGCCGGCAACGTTGCTCAACTTCGTGTTGATTGGTTGGTTTTTGGGACGTGAACAGGGTAGTAAGGTTTTGCTGTTGTCGTTAGTCGGTAACGGAGCGAATGTGGTACTGGACTACCTGTTGATTGTTCGATGGGGGTGGGAGAGTGCAGGTGCGGGATTGGCTACAGGTGCCAGTCAGTACCTAATGTTGTTGGTGGGGATAATTCTAATCTGCCAGGAACACTGGTTAGGAAAGGTAAAAGCGATGGGTGCTAACGCAGGACGCGAAGCGGGGGGCGCTAGCAGCACCGTAGGTATCGCCAAACGCATTCTTGAGCGCTCTGCCCTAAAAGCCGCTTTCATGCTCAATGGTGATATCTTAGTACGCACCTTTGCTCTCGTCTCTACTTTTGCTGTATTCACCAATCTAAGTTCAGGGTTGGGAACCGTTGTACTGGCAACTAACACCTTGCTTTTACAGGTGGTAACTCTGGCAGCGTACTTTATTGATGGAGTAGCTTTCGCCACTGAGAGCTTTGCAGGAATCTTTCGAGGCAAAGGAGCGCGTGAGCAGTTAATTCCTTTGGTACGAATCTCTGGGGGAACTAGCTTAATTTTAGGACTGATCTTTGCACTCGTGTTTAATCTATTTCCGGCTCCTGTGTTCGGGCTTTTGACTAACCACAAAGAAGTGATTGACCCAATTGGTGGCTATGTTGGGTGGTTAGTGCCTATTCTCGGATTTGGTTCTGTGGCTTATATGTTGGATGGATATTTCCTAGGCTTAACCGAGGGGCGTATCCTCCGAAAATCGACAGTGACGGCGGCAATTATCGGGTTTGCTCCGGTAGCTGTGGTTGCTTGGTGGTTCCACAGTAGCCAATTGTTGTGGCTGGCTCTGTCTGCGTTTATGGTAGGGAGAGTGGTGACTCTGGGGATGCAGGTGCCAAGAACGTTCAATGATTAATAAGCATTCCTAGTTTATAGCTCATGCTTCATTTTTCTCTACAACAAGCTTAACGGTATAAAACCGAGTTTCAGTGCGGAGTTAGTCACACAGATAGCTAAATAAACTGGAAGCGACGATGAAACAGTTAGTTCTAGCCACCCTGATGGGAGACAAGCAGTAAATAATCAACTTTTGTAACTATCTGCATAATTTATAAGCCTGAATCTAGAGATTACTGTTAGTTACAAAAGAGTGAAACCAATGTTCAAGAATAAGAAAAAGTGTTTTTTTTCCTTACTCATTGGAACTTCTGGCCTGCTTTCCCTAGGTGGTGCAATACTGACACCAACTCCAGCCATTTCCCTATCCAGTGGTGCCAATACTTCAACCCCTTGGCGACTGAATTCGACAACCTTATTGACGGCACCACAAGGTTGGGTTACATCCCAAATAATTCCAGGAACCAACACCCGCCGCTGCAACCAGCCTAAATGGAATCAATACCGTACATTTCTTTACTATTGCAGCCAGCCAGGTGATTACATCGGGGGGGGACAACAACGAACCTTGACCCCAGTAGATGGAGATTTTATCCCTTCTGGCAGCAGCACGGGTGGCGTAGTAACTATCCGTTTCAATGGTGGACTTGACTGGTGGAGTGCAGATTTTATTGCTCCCAGAGGCGCAAAATTGGAGAAAGGCACCTATAAAGGCGCACAACGTTATCCTTTTCAATCCCCTACCAAACCAGGTTTCAACTTTAGCGGAAGTGGACGCGGCTGCAATCGACTATCAGCACAATTCACCATATATCAGATTGTTTACGATACCGATGGGAAAATTAAATTGTTCGAAGCTAGTTTTACGCAACGTTGCGAAGAAACCATGCCTCCTTTATATGGATGGATTCGATACAACCGTGCTGATGCACCTCCAAATCCATAAAGTTCTTCTGGTGCGAGGTTCATTAACGTCTGATAATAACTAACGCAAGATCTTCTCAACAGCTTGGGCTAGAGTGAAGTAAGAATCGGTCGCGCTAACGACTTCTTCCTATGGCTCAAGCGGATTTTCGCTTCCATGCAGAACTGAACTTTTTTTTGCCACCCAGCAGACGGCAGGTAAGCTTCACCCACTTCTTTAAGGGTCGAGCTTCAATTAAAGACATGATCGAGTCGTTAGGGGTTCCCCATCCAGAAGTTGACTCGATCGCAGTCAACGAGGAACCGGTGGATTTCTCCTATATTGTGCAAGATGGCGATCGCATTGATGTTTATCCAGTTTCTTCTTTAACAGAAATAACACCAACTGTCCGTGTTGGATCAACCCAGCTACCGTATTGTCACTTTGTTCTAGATATTCATTTAGGGAAGCTAGCCAACTCTTTGAGAATGTTGGGTTTTGATACGCTGTATCGCAATGACTACTCAGACGAACAATTAGCCCAGATTTCTGCTTCAGAGCAACGGATTTTGTTGACTCGCGACAAAGGACTGTTGATGCGTAGTCTGGTGACTTATGGGTACTATGTCAGAGAAACTGATCCGGAGCGACAAGTGGTGGAAGTACTGCGGCGCTTCGGCTTATTTGGGTTGAGCAAACCGTTTGTGAGGTGTATTCGCTGCAATGGTTTGTTAGAACCTGTGGCTAAAGAAACTATCCTTGACCAACTGCCACAAAAGACACAGCTTTCTATCAATGAATTTCATCGCTGTCGTGAATGTGGTCAGATTTATTGGAAAGGAGCGCACTATGAACGGATGCTGCAATTTGTTGAGGGGGTGCTATCTGCTCAAGAGTCAGTGGACGTGAGACGATAGATCTAGAGTACATTCACTCCTGCCTTCAACAACTAGTAATAACAGCATTCAGCCAGGCAGGAAGCGATAGTAAAGTACTTTCAGCTTAAAAAGCCTCTAAAACGACGAGCAGATGAACTCGGTGAACAGATGCCTATAAAAAATGAGGGAATTGAAGTAGAAACTGGCCAAGGAATTTGCATCTACAATATTACCCCTCAAATCGTAAAACTTATTAAAGTATCTTCCATTAAAAATGGTCAAGTTCTACTATTTTCCAGACATACAACAACAGCTTTAGCTATCAATGAAAATGAAGAAAGATTACTAAAAGATGTTAAGGCTTATTTAAAAAAATTAGCTCCAGAAGGCGATAAATACCTGCATAATGACCTTCACTTGAGAGATGTACCTGAAGATGAACCGATGAACGCCCATTCTCATCTCATGGCAATGATGCTCAGTACCAGTGAGGTGATTCCGATTGTGAATGGTCAATTAGCTCTAGGAACCTGGCAATCTGTCTTATTTTTTGAGTTGGATGGTCCGAGAAAACGGACTGTATTTGTCCAGATCAGCGGTGAATAAACAACTCTAAGCCTTGACCAGAATAGAGCTGCTCTTAACATCTGGAAGTGCTGGTAAAGCCAATAGTGGTTCAATTCGTCGGTGTGAGGAGATACCAGCCCAAGAGTCGAGCATCTGACCGTACAAACTCACCGATTCCCAAGCAATTCGAGCATAAACCATACCCTCAGCGGAATCTTTCTCACACTGAGGAATCAAATCAAGTCCCATGGCTAGATGATAAATGTCAACCTCTTTGTGGATGTGCCAATAGCGTCCTACTGGCAGTCCCAGTTCTTCAAGTTTGGGAATCACGGCACAGAAAAAGTCGTAAGATACTCCTTCTGAAATTAAATTTAGCGTGATGATTTGGTGGGCACTTGACTCACATAAAATAGAGCGAAAACAATAAGCATTGACTGCCAGTGTTTCTAAGGTAGCAGGTACGCTGAGAGGACTCTCGTCTGGCTCTAAAAATCCCTGTCGGCGCATCCAAGCCACTAGCTGATCACAGTGACTTTCTTCCTCCATCGCATGTTTAGCAAAGCAGGTTTTGAATTGTGGGTCACGACACATATCGCGACGCAGTGGTAATACTGAGGTGGTAAAGTCGCGTGATTGGTAATATAACTGGCGAATCCAATCTCTAATATCTTCTGGAGTTGAAGCGAGAGCCAAGGCTTGGTAGAAAGGTCCGGAGCGGAGCCTAGCTCGGTACTCTTGTGCTAAATCTACTAGCCACTGCATTTGTGTATGTTATTCCTAGAATTACAAAGTTAACTGGAGGGATTATAAGAATGTCTCCTGTTGAGGCGTAACCGTATATTCACTGATTAAGGCATAACCGCAGATTTACTGGAATGCCATGCTCTCTAAGGTTGAGACTCAGTAAATTTACCAGTGTTGCAAAATTGCTTAGGATTTAGATAATCACTGTTGAAGGGGGAATGACTTGAGCGTAGACTACTTGCTTGCGACAGTACAGAATAGGCAACAGCGTTTAGCTCAACTTCAACAGGGCATACAGCCTACACTTTCACTGCAACAACAGCAGGAATTAATAGTGATCGCCTTGGAAGAACTTAGCGCCGCATTAGAAGACCTCAAAGTCGCCAATAATGAATTGCAAACCTCATCCTCAGCTTATCAAGGCTACCAGGAGCTTTTTGACTTCATCCCAGATGGTTGCGTAGTAACCGATCTCAATGGCGTAATCCAACAAGCTAACGGCGCTGCTGCACTCTTGCTCAACTATTCGCAGTTATCTTTAATTGGGAAATCATTGTTCATTAGTATCCGTGAGGAAGACCATCAGGCTTTTGCTTCTAAACTAGCCAAACTTTCTCATGTGGACGAAGTGCAAGAGTGGGAAATGTGCCTGCAACCGCTTAATAGAACATCGCTGAGTGTTGCTGTGAAGGTGGCAATAATCCCAAATCAAGAAGGCGTTGGCGTCTACCTACGTTGGCTACTACGTGATATCACCCAGAACCACCCGTTACACTCAACACCGCTTGCTCGTGAAAGGCTTCTTGATAGCATCTTGACAAATGCGCCGATGGCTCTGTATGCGCTGGATAGTAAAGGCGTGATTACCTTTTGTGAGGGTAAAGGATTAAAGGATTGGGGGCTGAAACCAAGTCAACTGGTTGGTTGGTCTGTATTTGACCTGTATCACCAGCTTTCCTGTCAGCAAGATTCCCCTGAGACTGTTCTGGAACAGCTTCACCATGTTCTCGCTGGTAAAGAAAGTACCTGGATTAGAGAGGTGAACGGTGCGTACTATGAAAATCGAGCAACACCACTACGAAACGAAAGCGGTCAAATTACGGGCGCGATCGCTGTTGAAACTAACATCACCAAGCGTATGCAAGCTGAAGCAGCTGTGCGAGAGAGAGAAGAGTGCTTCCGGCAGCTAGCAGAAAATATTCATGAAGTCTTCTGGATGTCTAGCACAAATTTGAGCCAGCTACGTTCTTTTTACGTGAGTCCTGCCTATGAGGACATCTGGGGTCGAACTCGCGCATCACTCGACGAGCAACCAAGCATCTGGATAGATGCGATTCATCCTGAAGATCGCCAACGGGCAGTGGATAATTTCAAGAGCGGTATGGATCAGGAGTATCGGATTGTACGACCTGATGGCTCCATCCGTTGGATACACGATCGCGCTTTTCCAGTCAGAGATGAAACGGGACAGATCTACCGCCTCGCCGGAATTGCCGAGGATATCACTGTTCGCAAGCTAGCTCAAGAAGAGATTAACAAAACACTCCAAAGAGAAAGGGAACTGAGTGAACTCAAGTCCCGCTTTATCGCCACAACTTCCCATGAGTTCCGTACCCCTCTAACCACGATTCAGTCCTCTGTCGAATTATTGGAACGTTACCGTCATAAACTTTCAGAGGAGAAACAACTAACTCACCTCCAGCGCATTCAAACCGCTACTAAGACTATGACTGAGATGTTGAATGACATTTTACTCATTAGTGAAGCAGAAGCTGGAAAACTACAATTCAATCCTAAGCGAATGGATTTAGAGCCATTTTGCCGTGAGCTAGTGGAAGAACTCCAACAAGGTAGTGGTAAACAACATGTAATCACGTTCACAAGTCAGTGCCAAGGCATCACAACCTATATGGATAAAAAGCTTTTGCGGCACATTTTGAGCAATTTACTTTCGAATGCTATCAAGTATTCTCCTTGTGAGTGCCCCATTCAGTTTAATCTCACCCGTCTTGAAAACAAGGTACTCTTCCAAATTCAAGACCAAGGAATTGGGATTCCACCTGAATACAAATCCTGTTTATTTGAGCCTTTCCATCGTGCTACCAACGTCGGCATGATCCAGGGAACAGGATTAGGTTTAGCTATTGTCAAGGAGTGTGTGGACTTACATCAGGGTGAGATTACTGTAGATAGTGCTGAAGGTAGGGGCACGATGATTAGTGTAACGCTGCCTTTGGGTAATACAAGTGACGCTTAGTCAACGCCGCCCGTCCAGGAATTCCCATCTTCGGTAGTTTTGTGGGAAGGAATCAGCGGTCGGGGATAGTGGTTAGTTGTTAATGGTTAGTAGATCGTAATTATTCTTAAATAGGAAAAGAAAACTATAAATCCTACTCGCCTACTATCCACTGTCCTACTAACTGAATCCTTGCCTTCTTAAGGCGGGGTTGTCAAGGACAAGGGATGCAAGGGGGACGAGGAGTATTTTTCTACGGAAATCTCAGCAACAGGTGCACTTGGTCTAATGGTGATTGGGTTGGAAAGTGCGATCGCAATAATATGACCTGTCTTGAAAATAGCAGGGGGAGAGGAATTTTCAATTAATGCCTATCTACCATGAGATGGGGTTTTTGCCCGTAAGGCGCTAGCACAGCATCCTATTAAGATTATCAGCGTTCATAAAAAAAAAAGACGACGCACTCCTAAGCGCGATAACATAAACCCTGCTACAAAGCAAAGTGCATCTACTTACTAGGAAAATCTCATGACGTACAAAAACAAACTGCTTCCGTGGTGTATTGTTCGCTCCCTGCCTAATGGGCAATCGCGGCTGATCATTCGCTTCCGTCGTCGCAATGATGCTGAAGCCCATCTGCAAATCCTCAGGGCGAATAATCCTACAGCTTCCTACGAAATCATTTTTGATGTGATGTCAGAACAATCAGACTCGCCTGCCCCAAGGGAGGCAGTCTCATTCAACGCCGACAGGTAGGTAGGCGTTCTCTAACCTACACCTTGACGTTTTGAGGATACTGGATGGACTAGGTACGGAGTTGCCCCCTGCTTTCATCCCCCTGAGCCGCTAGGGACTGGGGGAGAAAGCAGGTTTTTGTTAACACTGAAAAAGACGGCGATGGTTTCTCATCAAGGGTGGAGAATCCCCGCCGTCTTTTGTTACAAAGATTAAAAAATCAGTCTTTTCTAGAACCTCCTTGGGCTAGCTCCTCGGCTGGCATTTCGTGAGCCACCTGAGTTTGCTGTTGGGGTTTTGATCGAGGCTTACCACCAGATTTAAAGCGATCATGAATCAGATTAATCACGATATACAGAATGGGCACAATAAACAGACTCAACACAGTAGATACAATCATTCCACCTGTGAGCGCTGTACCCAGAGAGCGTCGGCTAGCTGCTCCTGCTCCTTCAGGATTTACCAAGGGAGTAATACCCAGAACAAAAGCCAAGGAAGTCATTAGAATTGGTCGCAAACGCTCTTGAGAGGCTTCCACCGCCGCCTTGGTAATTGACATACCCCTTTCTCGGAGCTGGTTAGCGAATTCCACAATCAGAATGGCGTTCTTGCTGGCTAGACCAATCAGCATCACCAGACCAATCTGACAATAAACATCATTGGCTAGACCACGCATCGACTGCGCTGAAAGCGCACCAAAGATCGCCAAAGGGACTGAGAGAAGAATAATTAGAGGGTCAATGTAGCTCTCGTACTGGGCAGCAAGCACCAAGAACACGAAAACGATTCCCAGACCGAAAATGATAGGTGCTTGACCGCCGGCGGCTAACTCTTCGGCTGAGGTACCTGACCATTCGTAGCCTAAACCAGCGGGCAAAACTTTCTTAGCCACGTCCTCCATTGCTTTGATTGCCTGTCCAGAGCTAAAGCCAGGAGCTGCTGAACCAGTAATTTCAATGGCTCGGAATAGGTTGTAGTGATTAATCGTTTGTGCCCCTGTCGTTGGTGTTATCTTGACCAGATTGCTCAGGGGAATCATCTGATTTTGTTTAGAACGAACGTACAGTTGACCAATATCCTCAGGATTGGAACGAAACTGCTTGTCTGCCTGAACATACACTCGATAAGTCCGTTGTTGCAAATTGAAGTCGTTCACATATTGTGAACCTAACAACGTCTGCAACGTACTGAAGATGTCGTCTATAGAAACGCCGAGCGCCTTAGCTTTGTTACGGTCTACTTCGATGAGTAACTGAGGTGTGTTTGCTGCAAAAGTACTAAACACACGTTGCAAGCCAGTGCCCGGTTGATTGGCTTGCCCAATCATCCCACCCATAGCTTCAAGTAGAGGAGCTAAACTTTCGTTGCCCTTTCGGTCTTGCAGCTCAAATTGGAAGCCGCCAAAACTGCCTAAACCCTGAATCGCAGGAGGATTAACGGGCAGTATTCTTGCTTCTGGAATTCCGCCTAAAGCTCCCGCCAGCTTACCAATAATCGCCTGTACTGACTGTTCTTCGCTGTGACGCTCCTCCCAAGGCTTGAGGGTTGTAAAAATCAAACCCTGGTTGGCACTATTTCCACTAAAACTAAAGCCACCCACCACGAAAGTCCCTACAACTTCCGGAACTTTAAGGATTTCTTGTTCTACCCTGTTCATGACATCGGCAGTATAGTTCAGCGAAACCCCTTCTGGTCCTTGCACAATTGTGATGAAATAGCCTTGGTCTTCTTCAGGGAGAAATGCCTGGGGAACGCTCAAGTAAAGCCAGCCTGTTAGTCCTAAGGACAGAATAAACAGCCCAACCACGATTCCTTTCATGCGTGACAGGGTGTTTAGCGATCCCTTATATCCCCGTCGCGTCTGGTCAATCACCCCATTAATTCGGTCAAAAATCCAGCCAATCCAGCCACTTGATTTTTGCTCCTGACGCAGCAGCAGGGCACAGAGGGCAGGTGTAAGGGTAATGGCATTAAAGGTAGAAAGCGCAACTGAGAAAGCGATTGTCAGCGCAAATTGTTGATATAGCTTTCCGGTAGTTCCTGGGAAGAAGGCGACTGGGATAAAC
>DATNPH010000108.1:0-19150 GCA_036703315.1 Coleofasciculaceae cyanobacterium | reverse complement strand
GGCATATCTGACAGAGTTTAAGAAAGCTGAATTCTTCACACTTCAGCTGGGCATGAAAGCATGGATGAGACTGACTTATGAGTGACACATCCTCAAATCACTGGAATCGGCGCGACTTTCTGACAGGCATGGGAGCGACAGCCGCTAGCACGGCACTTTCCTCTTGCGCCGTTAACGCGAGTCGTTCTCCTCAGGGACTGACTAAAACTGCTGAGGCGGTAGAACCAGTAGTAAATCCCAAAGACCTGGAAAAACCTAACCTCACCGTTGGGTATGTGCCGGTGAATGACTGTGCCCCTTTTGCGATCGCGTGGTACAAAGGGTTTTTCCGCAAGTACGGTCTCAATGTTAAGCTCAACCGGGAAGCCAGCTGGGCTACCTCT
Source organism: Coleofasciculaceae cyanobacterium (assembly GCA_036703315.1). Lineage (GTDB taxonomy): Bacteria > Cyanobacteriota > Cyanobacteriia > Cyanobacteriales > Coleofasciculaceae > DATNPH01. The sequence goes on along the minus strand of DATNPH010000108.1, from coordinate 18,767 downwards.
CGCGATGGCGTTATTTTTGGTCGTCTCGATGCCGCACCCGTCGTTTCAGGGGCTGTAACCAATGCCAGAATTGGCGCTGAAGGCGCACGCCATGCCCCACTCTGCGCGGCGATGACGATACACCGCCACGGCAACGCCATGACGATGAACAAGGCGATGTGGGACTCTGGATTGCGTCCTTGGCATGAGTACAACGGGAACTTGGAGGCGTTTGGGCGAGATTTCCGAAACTTCTTTGAAAAGCAGCCAGCGGAGAACAAAGTCTGGGCTGTCGTCCTGAGTTCTTCTATCTACGAATACTTTATCCGCTACTTAGCCGCCGCCGGAGGTGTCGATCCCCTTAAGGAGTTTCGGATCATCATCGTTCCCCCGCCTCAGATGGTGATCAACGTGCGGATTGGTGCGATGCAGGGATATATGGTGGCAGAACCTTGGAACACACGGGCAATCAAAGGTAACGAAGGCGTTGGCTTCACGTTTGCTCAAGGTAAAGAAGTCTGGCTCGGTCATCCAGACCGACTGCTTGGGGTGATGGAAGACTTTATTGTAAAGTATCCCAAAACTTATCGCTCTCTGGTCAAGGCGATGATTGAAGCTTGCCAGTATTGCGGTAAACCCGAAAATCGTGAAGAAGTTGCCGCAATTATTACCGGACGGTCTTTCACTGGAGCAAAACCCAAGAAGTGCAAGGCACCCCCGATGATTAATGAAGACAACATCAAATCACTGGATAAGTGCATTACTAAGTTCACGGGACCAGCACTGATTGGCAATTACAACTATGGTGGGTTTGATGGCAAAGACCGCACCATACAATCAGATGACACAACGATTTTCTTTGATATACCTAAAAACATTCCTCAACAACCTGGAGAACACTCGACGTTTCTCTGGCGTTCTAGAAGCATCTGGTTAATGACTCAAGCTGCTCGTTGGGGACAAATTAAGGAATTGCCAAAAAATCCGGAAGAAGTAGCCAAAAAAGGCTGGAGAGCGGACCTTTATCGAGAGATTGCCGCAGAAATGGGCATCGAGTCTCCCAAGGATGATTTCAAAGTTGAACCCCCTGAAGTCTTCATTGACAAGAAAGGCTTTGACCCCAGCGACCCAGTAGGCTATCTCAATAGCTTTGAAATCCGGGCAGATGCTCCGCAACGCTTTTATATGTCCTAATAGCCATTGATTTTTTCAACAGTTATTAGGGCTAAAAAACTGAAAAATCAGCAACTGATGACTTGACGTGACGCTGGATTTCTAAAGGAGGATAAGAAATGGTTAACTGTACTAAATAATCAAAAAGACCTCCTTTTGAACGGCTAGCCGCAATGGTTAAAAGTTAAAACAGCGCTCAGCCAATCAGGGATGCATCATTGCAATTGACCGCTAACCAGTAGCAACTACACTAGGAGCCTGATCATGAAGCAATTTCCTTCCACAGCCGATAGATATGATAGAAATACGACCAACCAAGGATTTCTTGAAATTGAAAACCTCGTCAAATCCTATCCTACTCCTGAGGGCGGTGAACTTGTTGTCCTAGACGGAATCAATCTAACCCTACGCAATGACGAATTTGTCACCGTTATTGGTCACTCTGGTTGCGGTAAATCAACACTGCTTAAAATGGTTGCTGGTTTGGAAAAACCTACTTCTGGCTCGATTCGACTGGAAGGAAAAGAAATTCGCAAACCAGGAGCAGAACGAATGATGGTGTTTCAGCATTATTCACTGCTGCCGTGGTTAACTGTACAAGAAAATGTGCGGTTAGCTGTAGATGAAGTGCTAAAAAAAGTCCCTCCTTTAGAGAAAAAACAAATTGTCAGTGAACATCTGGCAATGGTGAATTTAACAGCAGCTGCCAATAAATACCCCGATGAAATTTCCGGGGGGATGAAACAGCGGGTAGGGATTGCTCGTGCTTTGGCAATTCGTCCGAAACTGTTACTGATGGATGAACCCTTTGGCGCACTAGATGCGTTGACTCGTGGCAAATTACAGCGTCAGGTGCTGGATATTTGGGAGAACAACCCGCAGTCAGTGATGATGATTACCCATGATGTTGATGAAGCTTTGTATATGTCAGACCGGATTGTGATGATGACCAATGGACCCAATGCTAAAATCGGGGAGATACTAGAGGTGCCTTTTCCCCATCCGCGCGATCGCCAAGCATTACGTGAATCAAAAGAATACTTCGAACTGCGAAACCATGCCTTGAATTTCCTGGATCGGTATTTCACGCAAGACGAGTAAATTGCATGTCATCACTTCAGTTGTTGAGTGGGCAGCCTAATCCGATCCAAGCTGGCAGTCGCAAGCTGTCAGCCTGAGATTTGGAGCGGAGGAACCAATTTTTGGGGCTAATCTTCGGTATGAGAGAGACACCTTCCAGTCTCAGCCCGTCAGCTAACTCCGTCGGCAATGGAAGGAGCACCAAAGACTTTGGCTTTTATTATCTGATAGCAGTTGTCATTGGAGTCTCCTTACGGTTATCACTGGATCTAGAACACATAGTGGTAGTGGTAGCTGTTTATGACCCCCCTCTCATCTGTAACTTTTTTTATTTTAGAGAGGATAAAGCTGTGAACATCAAGCCAATGTTGGTGCGTCTTGAAGGCGCAATGGATCGGAACGATTTAATTGAACAAATGGTGTTGTTGCCTGAGCCAGCTTCAGCCGCTTCTAAATGGTCTAGTGCTACAAAATCAGTCAACTTAGTCGTTGGTTATAACGCTTCCCCTAGAAGTCAAACGGCTCTGGATTTGACGATGTGGATTGCTCATCAAACCCGTTTAGTGACTCAAAAGGAAGTCACCGTTCAAGTCGTCTACGTCGTAGATGAAAAGCAAAGCAGTAAGGCTCCAGATGTCTCCAGCTCAACTGATGAAAGCAGCTCATCAATCCATAGGCTTTCATTGAGCGTTCCAAAAGCCTCGGCACCCCGACACTCAGCTCCATCCGTCTTAGCTGAATCAAAACCTCAGAGGTTAGCGGTAACTCGCAAGAAGAAATCGGCAAAGCAACATCGTCCCAAGAAATCAACCCCTTGCCAAGCTCATTGGTTTGAGCAAGCTGACCGTATTTTATGGCAAGCACGTTGTCTAGCTGAAGAATGGCGGGGTTCCTTCAAAGCTCATCTCCGGTTTGGTGATGTGGCGACTGAACTGAGAACCGTTGTTGAATCAGAATCGGCAACTCTACTGTTCTTGGGCTGTAATCGTGTCAATCATCCCATTGTTCAGGAATTCGGTTCTAATTTCCCCTGTTCAGTGTTGGGTATTCCAACCGTCCTGAGTTTGGAGTAGGCTCTAATTCTTCCTTAGCTTCAGAACCCTTTAAGGGCTAGGCGCTACTTCAACCCGCAGGAGTAGCGCTTTGTGTTGAGAGGGTAATGATGCGGATTCTGGTAGAACAGAAAGTTGATGTGCACCTAACTATTTGTGGCGACGGGTCAGATATGGAAGAGATGTTGAATCTCATCAGTCGCTATGGATTAGAAAAACACTTTCTGGTCAAGGGTCGTGTCGAGCGGCAAGAGGTGCTTGATTGCCTCAATTGTCTGGCCTTTTTGCAGTTTGGCTTTCTCACCTAAGCTCCCATCCCGGAGTATTGCTTCAACCCCTGACGCCACAGCCAGCGATTCCAGATGAAAAATAGTACACTCCAACCCAGCATCACCAAAATACCCCGCACAATATCCACAGGTAACCCAATCAAAATCGCGGCGGGAAAGTGAATTAGATAAGGAAAAGGCGTCCACAGTGCTACCTCTCGCACCTCTGGAGGAAAAACTTCCAGAGGTGCAATTATCCCAGACAGAAACAAGTAGAACAAAAACCAGAATTGCTCGATCGCGCTAGCTCGTTCTGTCCAGAAGGCAAACAGAGCGAACGTGTACTGGATCAAGAAGCGCAGGACAAAAGCCAGCACTACCACTAGCACAAACAGCAACACATTACCAAAACTCGGTAGCCAAATCGCCTCAGGATAAAGTAAGAAAAAAAAACCCACAAGCAGCGTTGCGAAGGGCAGACGAGCAAGTCGTTCAGACAAATGTGAGGCGACATGGTGCCACACCGGATCGATAGGCTGTAACAATCGGGGAGAAAGCCGCCCTTGCACCACGTCCTTCTCAAACTCCCAGACTACCCAAACCACATTAAACTGGCGGACAAGAAAAACCGTGAGAAAGTAACGAGCAAAATCTGCCGGCTCTAAACCAAATTGTCCCCCCTGAGATGCCTTTGTCCAGACACCCATTAAGATAAGTGGCAAAGTTCCCGACAGCGCCCATAAAAACAGTTCCGCCCGGTATTCCAACATATAAGCGTAGTAAACCGAGAGGAACGTTTGAGCGATTTTAATAACTCGCTTCATGAAACTACCCCTGCGCGGAAGACGCGACCAATCACTTCTTCAACTGGCGGTTCAGTTACCGTCAAATCGATCACTTCTAGCTCAGCCAACATGCGCGACACGATAGTCGTAAGCATCTCACGTCGCACCAAGAAACGCACCTCTCGACCTTCCACCGCTTCCACTTCACCATAGATAGAGAGCTTCTCGGCTGGCAACGATTGAGCGAGTTCTACCTTAACCTCACGATAAGGAGCGAAACGGTCAATCAGTCCATCAAGAGAGCCATCGTAAATCAGCTGACCTGCATAAATTAGTAGTACTCGCTGGCACAGGGCAGTGATATCAGCCATATAGTGACTGGTCAAAAGTACCGTGGCACCTGTGCGCTGATTGTACTCGCGCAAGAAGTCACGTACCGAAACTTGGGCATTGATATCCAATCCCAATGTTGGCTCATCTAGAAATAGTACTTGGGGCTGGTGGAGGAGTGCCGCCAAGAGTTCCGCTTTCATGCGCTCACCCAGAGAAAGCTTCCGCACTGGTTGAGTGAGTTTGCCTTCTAGGGAAAGCATCTCTGTTAGTTCCCCAACTCGATACCGGAACTCTTTATCCGAGATACCATAGACAGCGGCGTTGATTTTCAAAGAGTCTAGGGCTGGTAAGTCCCAAAGCAACTGCTGCTTTTGCCCCATAACTAGGGTAATCTTCTGCAAAAAGTCTGGTTGACGTCGGAAAGGAACAGAACCCGCAACTGTGACGCGACCACTTGAGGGATGAATTAGCCCGGTGAGCATCTTGAGTGTAGTAGTTTTTCCGGCACCATTGGGGCCTAAAAACCCTACCACTTCTCCCATCCCAATTTCAAAAGAAACATCTTGAACGGCTTTCACTGAGCGGTAGGTACGGCGCAGAAAGTGAACCAATGTGCCTTTAATCCCTGGTTCCTTGACTGCTACCGGGTAGACTTTGCTCAGGTTCTCAACTACAACGATAGACATACCCTTTACTCTACTGGATTACCAGTTAGTCTGTATCTACTCAAAAGCAAGAGAAAGCCTGCTTGTAGATCTTGGCAAGCTGCTGGGGACATAAGCCATACTAGGTATGGGTATTAATCGCGTCACACACTAACAACCCCATAGCATCTGCCTCTTAGCTCCCGCCGTGGATGCCGAGAAAAAGTAACTCACTAAACCCCTCTCTTTTTCTCCCTTTATCTCTCCTTAAGCTACTAATAATCAAGCTCCGTAGAACCCCTACATTAGAGAGATTTATACAGAACAATTTAAAGCATCACAACAGAGACACTCACAGTAATCTGACAATATGTTTGCCTCAAATTTGTGCTATCGTCCCTTTACAGACGAGCTGTTTAGATTGCCCCTATCTTTGGAGTTTAGTCGTTTTGGATGGCGCAAACAACTCCTGATAGTAGCCATAGGAATTTTGGCGGTCTTCGTCATTCGCTGGCTTAGTCAAAATAAACGATTGAGACGTTGGTTTATTTCTCCAAAAGGATTTTTATTACTGTTTGGTTTCACGGTCATTATACCGCTAATGATTATCCTGGCGGAGAAAGCACTAGTGCTTTTCCTTCCTACTGATTCTGGTGCAGTAGCTAATGCAATTGTTGTACTAGGACGAGGAGGAGGATTCGAGCAGCAACGAGTTGATGAGGCTTTCAATCTTTGGCAAGCTAAACGAGCGCCTATAATTTTTGCTAGTGGTATTGGTGATGCCCCTAGTATGATTGAGCAACTACAGGCAAAAGGCATTCCTAAGCAAGCGCTAGATGGTGAAAACTGCTCTCTAACGACATGGGAAAATGCGGTTTTTACAGCAGCTGTATTACTGCCACGGGGCAATCAGCGAATTGTATTGATTACCGATGCGCCACATATGCGGCGATCGCTACTTGTGTACCAAGCTTTAGGTTTTACAGTCATTCCCCATACAGTCCCACTACCACCTGGCTACAGCTTTAAGGGAAAAGCCTTTGTCACCGTTAGAGAATACATGGGGCTAGTCGGTTATAGTTTTCGAGGGCTGTTTTCTGTGCAGCACTTAACTGGATTAAAAAATCCTGAACTCGTGAACCTACTCGATCAAGCTAAACAATACAGTCAGCAGAAACGCTTCCAAGAAGAGGGTGCTAATAAAGAGCAGTTGGGATAGAAGTAGCTCCGGCTACACAACTAGCTGTTAACAAATTTGCTGCCAGCGGAAGGGAAAGACCTAAGTCCAAGCGCGGAAGAAGGTGTTATCTTGCCAAGCGACAGCAGTGCGTTGCTCGATCGCTCTCAAGGCTGTCTCATTGAGTGGCTGGAATGCTCGTGCTACTTCTACATTGGACTCTAGCTGAGCAACAGTTTCGGCAGCAATCACACAACAATGAACTCCAGGCTGAGAAAGAGTATATCCCATCGCTTGGTGCATTCCATCCAGAACTCCTGGTTTGAGCAAACGCCCATAAGCTGGAACTTTCATGGCAATGACGCCAACTCCCTTCTCGCGTGCTACTGGTAGAACGGCGGGAATGAAGGGACGGGGATGGTGTTTATCTGCCGCATTAATACAAACAAGCGTAGTATCAAACGGATACCGACGCAGTCCTTCTGCGATGATATCTGGCTCGTGATGCCCCGTGATACCAGCGAAGCGGATTAGTTTCTGGGCTTTGGCTTCTTCTAATGCTTTACTTGCTCCGTCTTTAGCAAAGATTTTGTCAAGTTCATCCTTAAATGAGACGTGATGCAGTTGCCACAAATCGAGGTGATCAGTGTTGAGGCGTTTTAGCGATCGCTCCAACTCTCTCCATGCGCCATCGCGATCTCGTGCTTCTGTCTTACTTGCCAAAAATATCTTGTCTCGATGCGCTGGCAGCACTTTTCCTAAATAGTCTTCACTAGGTCCATAATTAGACGCTGTATCAAAGTAGCGGATACCTAACTGTAATGCCCGTTCGATAATTGCCACAGCTTGCTGTTCATGGTTGCCCCAGGATAATGGCGTTTGTCCTGCACCCCCCAAACCAAAAATCGGGACACTCACGCCAGTGTTGCCTAAGACTCGTTCTGGCATAGCAGTTGTGTTTGGTTGCTGGTTTGTTGCTGGGGGTTGGTCTTTTGAAGCAGAGGTAAGATTTTGTTTTATGGCTGTACCTCCGATAATTCCACCAGCAACAGCAAAGCTCGTTGTCAAAAATCTGCGTCTTGTTGGTTTTCGGGTCATAGGCTTCTGCTCCGCTTCTTCTTTAATATGTGGCTTACCAGCTGGAGTATGACTGTTGATTGGAACGATGATTTGCAAGATAACACTAGCCTTCAACCAACTCATCCCAACAAGGGCGTATTTATTTCGTGTCTGTTGCTGTGTCCTTGTAAAAATTAGCCGCTTCCCAGGATTAATTATATGGACGCACTTGAGAAGGAAAAGCACGCTAATTCTAATGGGATGCTTTGCGATCGCTTTTCCCCAAAATCAAGCTAATATCATTCCTAATAGAGGACTTACGCACGAACGCCAAATATAGTAAGGACATATAGCTATACGCCCCTACTAATCGGGTTTCAAAGGTAAATTTGCCTAAGTCCTAATTGCTATTGAAGTGCAGATAGATTCAATGATTAGCTCTAAGAGCCATCAGTTGAGAATCAACTTTATTTATGTATCTGTGATCATTCAGAGTAGTTGAGGAAAGCCTGTTCCTATCGACTGCAATCTTGACAAGGCCTTTTGCTGTTACATTTCCCCTAACATAAGCAGAAATGAAACCCATTGAGCTGGGAATCCCCTGTTGCTCAAAGAAACCTTGAAAGGCAAGAAAAAGTGAAGAAGGCTCTTATGCACAGGGCAGAGGGCAGAAGGACTGCGCTAATTGAGTTTTTCCTGGTCAGTAGTGTCATTCACGACTACCAAACCTCCTGGATATTGTTAACATCCCTGAAAGATCGCTATCTCAATCAACAGCTTGGAATACAATCTTGGCATGATCTCCAAAACATCTACCACCCCTGAAGCGAAGTCCTTTCCAGTTACTTATGCCGACATTACAAAGGCAGCTGAACGCCTCGCTGGTGTTGCCCACAAAACCCCAGTTCTCACGTCCAGGACTGTTAATGAACGCACAAATTCTCAAGTTTTCTTCAAGTGCGAAAACTTCCAACGTGCTGGTTCTTTCAAGTTTAGAGGCGCATACAATGCTTTATCGCAGTTGTCTGAAGAACAAAAACAGCGAGGTGTTCTAACCTTTTCTTCTGGAAATCATGCCCAAGGTATTGCACTTGCGGGACAACTACTCGGCATTCCTACCACAATTGTTATGCCCCACGATGCTCCAGAGGTTAAGCAAGCGGCAACTCGTGGCTATGGTGCTGAGGTAATTTTGTACGATCGCGCCGAAATGAAACGAGAAGAATTGGCAAAGCAACTGGCAGGCGATCGCCAACTCACAATCATTCCCCCCTACGATCATCCGCATATCATCGCCGGACAAGGCACCACCGCTAAAGAACTGATTGAAGAAGTCGGTGAGCTAGATATGCTGTTAGTTTGTTGTGGGGGGGGTGGATTATTGTCAGGATGTGCGATAGCAACAAAATCCCTCTTACCCAATTGCCGCGTCATTGGAGTAGAACCAGCACAAGCAGACGATGCAACGCGTTCCTTCCACACCAAAACCCTACAAACTGTTCACAATCCTGATACGATCGCTGACGGTGCCCGTACCCCAAGCTTAGGTCAGCTCACCTTCCCCTTGGTGCTACATTACGTGGATGACATGGCAACAGTGTCCGAAGCAGCAATTCGCCGCACCCTGTTTTTCTTGTGGGAACGCTTGAAAATTGTTGTTGAACCCACTGGGGTTTTAGCCGCAACGGCTTTACTAGATGGTGTTATCAAAATGCCCAATTCAAGAATTGGCATCATTATTACGGGTGGCAATGTAGACATCAAGCAAGTTTCCCAACTGATTACTGCTTCTTCAAAGGGAACAGAGAACGGGTAACATTGACCCACGACTGAAGCCGTGGGATTGAGATAAGGACGCCTTGTTTTCTCTCTTGTGCGCCTCTCAAAACAAATTTTTGCTCTCTTGTGGGCTTTAAACCCACAACTAAAGTTTTTATTTCTCTGTTCCCTCCCCCGAAGGGGGCTTATAAATAGTCTACAAAGCCTTCAGTAATTGTACTAATGGAGACGATAAATCTTTGGCAGATTCCAGGGATTTTTGAAACAAAACACCTGCCAAACAATAAATGTTGTCTGAATAAAAAGCCATGCTGTTCTTGCGCATCTCTTCTATAGTATTTTTTACTTTTGGCTCCGAACTATAGTAGCCAAATGGTAAAGGGACAACTACAAAATCAGAAACGTAGTAACCTTCTTCTATTGCATGATTGATTGTCCCCTCTGGATCAGAGAAACTAGATATCAGCAGTAATGTCTTGTCATAACCTAAAGACAAGAGTTGTTTAGTCAGTGTGGAGCCATCGGTACCTCCCCATAACAGCGGCATATAGATATCGTTATCAGGTGCCGGAAGATACGGTGGGTTGGAGATAAGATACTCTGCCTCAGGTTTAGCAGAATCAAAGAACGATTGATTATGGATTACATATTTATCGCACAGGTTAAACTCTTCAATTATAGAATTGGCAGTTTTCCAAGCTGAAGCATTCAATTCAAATCCGTGAATTAAACCCTTGAAGCGCGTTTTCAGTAATGAATTAATAACTGGACTACCATCTCCTGAACCAAATTCAATCACATGTTCTGAATTACAGCACTGACTTAAAACCATTCTTTCTAAGCAGTGTGAATAAAACTTAGATTCTTCCGGACAGAAAAAGATATCTTTCACAGGAGTAGACCTCTTAAGAATTTAGGATGAAAGTAATTACCAACCCTTGAACTGGCTCTAACCTGCAACCCGGCTAAAGCTTTTAATTTGCAACTCAACTAATACCAGTTGGGTTTATGAATGTCACATACAGATAACAGCTAATTGCTAATAGTTGCTTGCTAGTTGTTTGTGGGTATTAGCCATTAGCAAAAAAACGATAGTTGAGTTGTGACGGATATTTATCCAAATGGTATAAGGGGTTGCAATAGTAGTTGCTCCCCAGCAATTCACACAAAATATGTTTCTTTGTTCAGCTGCTTGTTAATAACAAGGCGAGACACGAGTAGCGCTTTGCTACTTACGCACCAGGTTTGGCAAATACAGCAGCCTTGATGCTCCTAACATCGCTACCGCGATCGCCTTAGCAGATATTCCCGAAGGAAGATTGTGCAACGCATCTCCAGGTGTTTATGGACTGGCATTAGCAGACTGCTCAGCTTGGCGTATTGAACGCACCACAGCGGCACCAGCACGATCGCTCATCAGCTTCTCTTGGTCATACCCAAGTACGACTTCCCAGGCATCATTGGGGTATTTTTCCGCGAGTGGCAAAGCCACATCATCCAACATCCAGCGTCCGTGCCGTTCGTCTTCCTTAATGTGCAGCTCCCAATAGCCCATTGCTGCGTCTGATAATCCTAACCGTTGAGCTGCCGCAAGATAGTTCTTGTACGCTGCTGGTCCTGCAACCTCGAAATACGTCAGGCCACCGTTATAGCGTAGGAAATGGCGCTTACGCTCAGTCATCAAGAAATTATGGTTAATGCAAGCTAGCACTTCCCATGGCACTAAATCAAAGTATGCCTCTGGTTCAGTATGCAATCCCAATTCCGCAAGCATCTGGGCAAAAAATGTAGAATGCTTACGAGCGAGACGACCATTGCCGTACTCTTCGAGTAGCACTCGGATCAGTGTGCATTGCACTTCATTAGCCGCACCACCGAGGATGCGGGAAAGTCGGCTGGCTTCAACCAATCCATCAAAGGACGCGATCGCCAGTAGATGGCAGTAACCTTCCTGCGTCATCTGCTCACGCAAATACCGATTGTCCTCAGATAACGGTGGATTGAGATCCTCAGCCCCACGCTCAATCAGTGCTTGCTTGACATCCACTTGCTGCAAACTAGCTACATCGAGTTGTGCCAGTTCCCAAGGCTGCCAAACTGCCTCAATTTGGTTGCGTATGGTTTGTAAGTAAAGCGATCGCTCGTTGGTGTAATGCCGCAGATCGTCGTACCAAAAGAAGTTGAGGCGATTGATGCGATAGAGGATGCGCTGGATAAAGCGGTGAGCCGCCTCATCACCAGCCTCTTGTTCATAGGCGGCTTTGAATGCCTCTTGCAGCGTCCTTTCAAAATTAGTCCCTAATGAGGGCTGTGCATTAATTTTCTGGTCTAGCTCCTCGATTTCGAGCAGTTTTATGAATTGCTGTTCCGCCTCATCGTAGTTGATAGCTATCAGTTGGTTCGTTTGTGTACTCTTTTCCTCAGAGACAGCGATCGGGAGCGTAACTATGTTACTCGGCATGTTATCTTTCTCGTGTCTGTCTAACTGAGAACAATTTTCGAGCCTCGCCCTAGCCCGGTACATCTACCTAGGAGGTAATTCTGAACACTAAAAGAAGAATTGCGTTTCTGACATCATTTGTCTAAGTATTGCCTTTGGAAAGGCAATTACTTCATAAATATCAAACTATAACCTTCTCATCTATAGTGTGATCTAGCATTCTGATGGCAAAATTACAAACTTCAAAAGGTAGAAATCAACTAAGTTTTTCATATACACATTTAAAAGAGTGCCTTAAAGACTGGTATTTTTCTTTTTCTCAATTCTTGTATTGACTGATCCACCTCAGGATTGATGAGCTTTTTTGTCCAAACCTCCATAGTAGTAATTTAGATTACAAATTTTATCTAGTATTTGTGCTCAGTAAAGTGTGTGTGCTTTGCAAAAGGAGAAAACAATGGTTTTGAACCACGAAAAGTATGCTGTTGGCTTACTACCGACGCGTGAAGATACTGAATCTGCACTGAAGGAACTGAAAGAGTCTGGGTTCTCTATGGAGAATATTGGAGTGCTTGCCACAGATCTGAGTCGTGAGGCTCAGCGTGGCAATGCCGAGCGTGAGCGCACTGCTCAAGTTGTTGATCATCATCAAGAAGGAGCTGTAACCGGTGTAGTAACTGGCACAGCTAAAGGAGGAATAGGCGGCTTATTAGTAGGTATTGGCACGTTAGCTATTGCTGGAGTAGGAGCTACGGTCGAAGGAGGAACAGGTAAAACAGCTCTAGCCAATATACTTCCTGATAAGGGGATTGCAGGGTTTGCTGATACTTGGATGGGAGCATTGGTAGGGAGAGGTATTCCTGAACAACGAGCTAGCATTTATAGCGATCGCGTCTCCCGTGGAGATTACCTAGTGATGGTAGAGGGCACACAAGAAGAGATTGCCACAGCTGAGCGGAGTTTGAGCAAGCGGGGAATTCAGGAGTGGGTCATTTATGACGCTCCCACGGCTGAGGCTGTTAACGTCTAATTACCATAGTCGTAAGGTCAGCCACGCCTTTGAGTTTTTCAAAATTATCTATGCCCTACACTAAAAGGCTCTCAGAAGGATCATTGCTCCCGTTGCAAGCCTCACGTACCTGATGTATGAAGTGTAAGTGTGGTAGCGCAGCGGCGCATAGCCCAGTATGAAGTATGAAAGAAATTACTAGGCGTAAAATTTTTTATCCTTCATCCTTTAAACTTCATCCTTAATCGGCTGCCTACAAGAGAGAGCATGGAACCATTTAAAACCCAGTTACGTGTGCGCTACCACGAGATGGATGCCTTAGGGCATGTTAACAACGCTGTATACCAACATTACTTAGAGCAAGCCGCTGTTGAACACTCAGAACATTTAGGTTTCAATCAGCAGCGTTGCCAAGAACTTGGTGGCATCTTTGTAATGCGGCGGATCGAGATTGATTACCTTCGCTCATCTGTTGCTGGTGATACCTTGGAAGTCACTACCTGGCTGCACACAATGCGCGGCCCTCGTGCAAGCCGACGTTACGAAATCCGTAAACAAGGTGATGACCAATTGCTGGTAACAGCTGAGGCATTGTGGGTTTGGGTGGATCTTAATGCAATGCGCCCACGAGCAATTCCCCGTCAAATACTTGACGCATTTGAGCAACCTAATCAGCCAGAGAGTACTAATCAATCACTCATTAACAATTTGTAACCCCCAATACAAATTGAATGTATCTTCGGGTAGAAGGACTGCTACCGCCATACCCGTAGGATCTGTTGAAGCGTAGTTTCCTATATTTTGAGTAGCAACACTGCGTTAGTAATCATCTTGCATTGTCAGTTGCACAATCCTACGAAAAAAAGGAGATTTACATGCAGCAGATTTTTTCAGCTATGAGCCAAGCTTTTGGCAAACGTATTTTGATTTTCGCCTTGATGAGTTTGCTGAGCTTATCAGGTTTATTTACTTTTTCGGGTCTACCAGCTTTAGCAGATCAGTCTTTGAGTAGACCGTCGCAGGAAGCGATCGACCGAGCCTACACGTATAGTGAAGCGACGGGGTTTAAAGAAGAGGATCGGCAAGCGGCTTATGAGGAAGCTACTGAGGTAATTAATGACCCTCAAGGTCTGGAGAAAGTTTACGAGGAAGATTTGAAGAGCTTCAAAAAAGAAAATCCAGATGAAAACGGTTTAATAGAAGGAGCAAAAGACCTAGTTAATAAGGTAACAGGTAACGAATAAGATCCAACTATCTTGACAGTCCTCCAACGTTAAAAATTAGGCGTCTGGTGTTACCAGGTTATAGCTCAGTTGACTAGTGATCTTTTGCAACGAGCTAACCTCTGGTTTAACCCAGGCGCTTAAACTTTTAGAGGTGGGAAGTGAGCTTAATCAGAGAGAGCAGTGCCTTCTTTCTATTTCCTCACTTCCCTTTTTTGCTCAATCACCCAGTCGGGTGATCCAGTTGGAGGAAGAGGAGTGTGGTTAGTTACCTTACATTATAATTACATTTATACTACAATTAGTTAAGACGTTAAGCCCTGAAACTTATGAGGCTTGCATTTACTCAAAGCAGAGTCACTGAACCGATGGCTTTAAAGGTTTACGACCTCTGGAAATCATATGGTTCGCGACAGGTAGTTCAAGGCATCAACTTCACCCTCAATCCTGGAGAAATTCTCGGTCTCCTTGGTCCTAATGGTGCCGGGAAAACAACAACAGTCGGAATGTTATACGGGGCAGTTATTCCTAGTCGCGGTTTTGTTCAACTTGGGCAACATCAAGTACAAGCTCAAGGGCGACAAATCCGTGCTTCTATGGGCATTGTCACTCAAGAAGATAATCTTGACCCCGACTTTACGGTGTTTGAGAACTTGGTGTACTTTGCTCATCATTATCGCCTTATCGGCAAGGCAGCACGCAATCGAGCAGGAGAATTACTGGCTCAAGTGGGACTACAAGATTATGCCAGTAATCGTGTTGATGAACTTTCTGGGGGTATGAAACGGCGTTTAGTTTTAGCACGCGCCTTGATTAATACTCCTCAAGTGGTATTTCTGGATGAACCCACAACTGGACTTGACCCGGATGCGCGGCAAGACTTTTGGAAAGTGGTCAGTCAGCTGAAGCAGAGTGGTTGTGGGGTGTTGTTGACTACCCACTATATGGATGAAGCGCAACGATTGTGCGATCGCCTCATCTTACTCCAGCAGGGAAAGATGATTGACCAAGGCACCCCAGATGAACTGATTGAGCGCACTGTCGGTCGAGAAGTAGTCGAAATTGAGGGTATTGATCAACAAACTCTTCAACAACTAGCTGATCAGGCAGGAACTTGGTATCGACCTTTCGGTAGCAGCTATTTGATTGGATTACCGATAGACAATCCTCAGCCACTTTGGGAACAGTTGAGTGGTATGGCACCTCTCAGACTGATGCGCCGCCGCACCAATTTAGAAGATGTATTCTTGCGATTGACAGGAACATCACTTGAATAAAGGATGAAGTTTAAAGGATGAAGGATAAAAAATTGCAATTCCATACTTGGTAACTGCTTTCCTGCTTCACAGCTGACACTTACTCGCTGTCACGGTGTCGCTGCCTCTGCTTCGCTAACATACTTCATACTTCATACTTCAGATGAAAGGTATTTCAGTAACACCTTGGGGAGTCTATTCTGTCTGGCATCGTCACGCCAAAGTTTATCAAAAAACTTGGTTAGTTAATAGTCTGCCCCCGCTTTCAGAACCATTGATTTATCTGGTTGCTTTTGGCTATGGTCTGACTCCGCTTGTGGGAGATGTTCCCTACAACGGTCAAACTATCTCTTATTTAGAATTTATTGCGCCGGGAATGATCGCGATCGGGGTGCTGTTCCAGTCATTTTTTGAAGGTTCGTTCGGCAGTTTCTTCCGCCTGCGCTATCAAAAAACCTGGCAAGCTTTGCTAACAGCACCATTGAGTTTCACAGAAGTGTTTTTGGGCGACTGGCTGTGGGCGGCGACTAAAGGCATGATTGCTGGTCTTATGACAGGTCTAGTTGCAGTTGTTTGGGGACTCTACTCCGGCTGGCATTTCCTCATCTCTTTGCCCCTAATTATCTTAGGCAGCCTGTTATTTGCTGTCATGGGATTGTTCGTAGCAGGAACCGTGCGTACCGTTGATCAAATTAATGTACCCATCTTCCTGTTCATCGTTCCGATGTTCACTCTAGGCGGCACCTATTTTCCACGTAGTACGCTACCGCCATGGCTAGGTCATATAGCAGGTGCGCTGCCTTTGGCATCCCTAGTTGACCTGTTACGCTGGCCTTGGGGATTACCTGCATTCTGGTTCTTAGAGTTAATCTGGTTGCTCCTGTGGATTAGTGTCTTTTCCCTGTTGGCTTGGCGACAGATTTATCCTCAGCTGTTCCGTTAAGGTTCACGAATTATCGTCAGTAATGATGCAGTTAGGGTCACTAACCTTAGCTAGTTGAGAGTCGGCTACCAAATATATTTTTCCTATGACATTAGGCAGGAGCTAGGTTGGCGCTGATTGGCTTGCATTAAACTTAGGTGAAGCGATCGCAAAAGCTAAGAAGATATCGTGAACAATCAGTAGTGGTCTAGAAAAAAGGGTTAATGAACTTTGGTATTACTTGCGATCAGATTGACCCTGAAACGGAAAAGCAAAATCAATAAGGAGCTTTCATGAGTCAAGCCGAATCCAACTCACCGAATCTGTCTTCATTCAAGACGCTCGGAAACCTGGAATCAGCCTTCGCTGGTGAATCGATGGCGAATCGGAAATATCTGTTTTTTGCAGAAGTGGCTCGTCAGCTTGGCTTTGCGGATGTGGCTAAGCTTTTCAAAGAAACAGCAGCTCAAGAGACGGAACATGCCTTTGCCCACTTTCGGTTATTGCATCCCGAAATCGCTGTAGAAGATCTAACGGCTCTAACTGATGCCCAAAAGCAGGATATTGTCGCTCGCTGCCTTGCCCTAGCGATTGAAGGCGAAACCTATGAATACACGACAATGTATCCAAACTTTGCAGCGGATGCCGAACGCGATCGCGACGATGCTGCTGTTGCGGAATTTGAAGCTCAAGCCCAAGAATCCGCTGAGCATGCTCACATCTTTCGTGAAGCCGCTCATCGCTTTAATCTACTCAAACCCATAGAACATTTTCATGCTGATCGTTACACAGAAGCCCTTCATGTCTTAGAGGGAGGAGAACCGGATAAAAGAATAGCTAGTGAAAATCCAGCTGCCCGCAAATGGATCTGTAAGCGATGCAGCATGATTTACAACCCAGTTGTGGGAGATCCTGATTCTGGAATTGCCCCCGGTACACTCTTTGAAGATATTCCAGAGGATTGGCACTGCCCCATCTGTGGTGCAGCCAAAAACATGTTCACGCCTTTTGAAGAGAAAGTTGCAGCTTAAAGCCCAATCTAGAAAGTGGGGAGTAGGGAAACTCCCCCCAACATTCTTTAAACAGGGAGCAAGAGACTGAAACACTAGTGATTGTGTGATAGTTGCGTAAGTCCCATTATTACTAATTTGACGCTCTAGAAATTCTAGCGATCGCTTATACACTGACAGGAGGAACTGTCACTGTAGGAGATTCACTAGGAATGGCTAATTTGGCATTTCGCAAACTTCACCGCAAAGTCGCTCCTATTGTTTTTCTACCTTTAGCACTCACCGCTTTTACAGGAATAGCCTACAGGCTGGGAGAAAGCTGGTTTGGGATGCAGGGTGAAGCAGCAAACATTTTTATGGTGATTCATCAAGGAGAATATCTTGGTTCTCAGCTCAAGCCAATTTATGTCCTTTTAGTTGGCTTAGGGTTGCTTGGCATGATCGTCACAGGGCTGACCATGACAAGGCTATTTGGCAGCAGTCGTTCTGCACGACCAGGAACCAAACTTGATTTTCGTAAAGTTCACCGTATACTTTCACCGCTTGTTTTCTTGCCCTTAGTGCTCAGTGCGGTATCGGGTGTAATCTACCGATTGGGAACAAGTTGGTTTGGGATGTCAAGTGAGCAAGCGGAACTTTTCATGGTGATTCACCAAGGAGAGTACCTCGGAGACTTCTTTGAGTCAATTTATGTGCTTTTGGTTGGTTTAGGACTATTAGCGATGCTAGTAACGGGGATAAACATGACCCGCCTATTTCGTAGAAGTAGACAAAACTAATAGTTGATTATCGGAAAATACGGAATGGTAACTAGGGAGTAGGGAGTGGGAAGAGAGATTTTCATTCTTTGTTGTGCGGTCTCGGCGCGTGGATGGCTGTCTTGAAAATAGGGAGTAGGGAGTAGGGGAAGGAAGATTTTCATTCCTTTGTTGTGAGCATTCACTCATGATGCCTAGCTAGAATTTCTAGCTGTTGTTTACCTATTGCTAGAGCTATAGTCGTAGAAGTGAAAGGGGATGAAGTTAGCCTCATCCCCTTGCTCAAGCAAGTTCTAACTTGAGCCAAGGTTGGTGTACTGCTGACAACTAAAAATTAACAACTAGCAACTATTTATGAACCGTCGTGAGTTTGTAACATGGGTGGGTATTGGTGGTTTCGCCAGTTCCCTACCACTAGCGATCGCCGCCTGCTCTCCCAAGTCCACTGAGCCGGAATCACAGTCGAAATCAACGGCAACGTCTTCTGGCACCGATGGGTTCCAGTCGGTTGGCACAGTAACAGAATTAAAGCAAAAGGGTCAAATTCTCAACAAGGAATTTTCTGCTGGTCCCTTGCTTATCGTAAGCAACCCAACTGATCCCAAGACTCTATCTGCTGTTAATCCCACTTGCACACACCGAGGCTGTACGGTGGAATGGAAGGCAGAGCAAAAAACTTCAGGACTTACGCAACTGTCACATGCGCTCGCTTACCAAAACTAGACCAAGGACATTGGGAGAGCAGGGCGTTTAAGTTGTTCAATCAAATAATTGGAAAGCAATCCGTGTTTAAGTTGATAAACAGTTTGATAGGTTTTA
>DATNPH010000094.1:0-17160 GCA_036703315.1 Coleofasciculaceae cyanobacterium | reverse complement strand
ATCGTACAGGAGGGGCAGAGGAGAGCGCAGCTCTCCTCTGCCCCTCCCCTCTCTCTTTGATTATCATTCTCGGTAAGACAAAATTAAGTATATTCTCTCATTGACAACAATCACTCTGGCTTAACTTGTCACCAATGATCTCTACATGGATGAAGGCGAACAGCTTTATTGTGAGCAGTGGTAGAGTGCGATTATTGCCTATCATCCAGTAGCGAAATACTTCAGTGCTTGAGGAGCTGTAAACAGCTATCAAGGAATCGCTCTCTTGAGGATAAAAAGATTTCTAGATTATCGGATGTTAGTTGAAAGCTTGCTCCCAAACGGGAACTAACCTAACCGTTCATCTCCTCAATCACCTCTAATTCTTGAAAAGAGCGCAGCCAACCAATGGCAACTCCACGCCGTTGCCATTGGTTGACCGTCGCTATCAGGGTAGATAAGGGCTGGCAGTTGTTGTACCATGCTGTTCTCCGCTTGTAGTTGTTATGTAACGTAGGAGCATCACAACTTACCTTACGATTCTTGCTCTTGTTTGAGCAGTTGCTCTTTGGAATCGCTCCAGTACGCACTATAAGTCCAGACTTCGTTGTTACCCTTTGTTTCTAACGACCATCGATAAATAGCTGAGCTGGGGTTAACGCCAACCTCAATTAGCTTTGCGCCCATGTAGTACTCCATCTGGCGTTTTGTCATGTCCTTAACGGCTTCGGGCTGGTTCTTGTTGATTGTTTTGGACATATGGGCTTGTGTGGGTTTTGCCATGTTTACTTATTGTCTATGCCAATGTACTTATTTCATTGTTTCATCCCTAACTCTAAAATCTCTAGTTCTCTGGCTCTGAGTACGGTAGCTTTTCATGGAGTGCGTGAGAGCGCGATCGCAATTGTTCTGCCAATCTCTCTACTCCTCGCCTTTGTTGCTCTTCGAGAGTAAAAATTCTGTTAGCAGCAGCATCATATCAGCGCAACCAGATCTCAGCATTGTTGGAGCTGCTTATCCGAAGTCCCTAAACTTCTTAAAGACAGATGGCACTCTTGCTCGTGTGGAGAAGAATGCCATCGGGACGAAAATTCTGGAAAGTTGATTAAAAGAATTGGAATAGTGGGGATGGATGTCGCCTCACTTAAAACTGCTCTTGAAATTTCTAAGAGAAGCCAGCGCTGTACCTCGTAGAGGTCAGCGTCTGGAGTACATCACGAAGCATGCCGTACCCTACAGTTCAATTACGATTCGGAACAATAAAAAAGCACCTTAAAAAAGGTGCTAGAGGGGGCGTTTACAAACCAGCAGAGGTATTGATATGTTCAACGAACCCTGTGTTCACGAGGATTGCGGGCTCCAGCTGAGGCACCAGCCAGTGATGCAGCTAAACCCAGTAGCGAACCTATGACAAAAGACCACAATCCCCTAGCGGCACTGTCAGCAATATCACGAGCCTGCTGAGCACTTACTCTAGGTGGGGTTGGGTTGTTAGGTACATTGGTGCCACCCTGCTGAACTTGGTTGATGACTTCTCCGGCATTTGACGCCGCAATACCAAAAGCACCAGATACTCCACTTGCCAATAACCAAGAACTCAATGCCAGAGTAGTTGCCCAGAGAATTGCACCATTGAGAAGAGCAGTATTACGATTCATTGGCCCACAGGCACGAGCAGCGACCCAACTACCAACGAATAGGGCAATAAACAAACTAATAATTGACCAAATGCCTAGACCAGTACCAACTCCAGGCGCATTTGATCTAGGCGCACCTGAACCAGCCAGGAAGGTCGAACCGATCGCAGCACCTAAAGAACTCAAAATCAATTGAGTCGCTAAAGCAACCACAAGACCTGAAATAATTGGTCCCCACCTTACACGATCGTGGTATTCGACCACTGGAGTAACAATCGGAGGTTCAGTAACAATATTGTCTCCAGGTCGATTTACATATGTCATATTCTACTCCCTCTCTTGCTTGCCTATCTGTACTATCTAAAAAGAAGATATTTTTTATAGCGCTAACTTCTTCTAGCACTAGCTTCAAGACCTTTAATGTAGAGCACAAGTACAAGTTAGGCTTCTACCATCCGAAAGAATATAGAACAGGTGGTTGCTCTCTCATTGGGAAGACTCGTCCAACTTTGGACTTTACCATTGGCGTAATTAGCTATACATATTAGTATTTGAGACGATAACCTGCGCCAGCGTAAGTAGATCAAAGAAAAAACCCTCAGCACGTAGCTGAGGGAAGAACTGAAAGAGCTTTTACCTGTTGACTAATTCGACCGACTTGTTACCGCATCAGCAAGAATTTAGATAGCGATCGCTTATCAATGGACGTTTTATCTGCCACAGAAGCTTAAAGTTTCTTGGTCATTTGGCTCATGGCTCATGGCTATTAGCGACGAATGACTCTGATTAGTCTGTGCTAGTCGGCAGTCATTAGATCTATCCCGCAAGGAACTCTCGGATATACTGGTTTACCAACTCTGGTCGTTCTTGTTGCACCCAGTGGCTACAGTTCGGGATGTAGCGGATTTGGAGGTTTCTGACGTATTCTTCCGTTCCGTAAGTCAACTCCTTACCCAAAGCTGTATCCTTCTCACCCCAAATCATCAGCGTTGGCATATCTAGAAGCCTCCACTCTTGTTGCCCCAAACCATTTAAAGCATTGCGATAGTAGTTAATCATTGCTGAGAGTGCGCCGCGCCGCGAGGCAGCATCTTTATACGCTTCTATGTCAGCTAAACTAAAGGCGCTTTTGTCAACCGCCATATTCGTAAAGGCATTACCAATAAATTGGTAGTCGGATGCTTGCAAAAATAGTTCTGGTAATACAGGTAGCTGGAAGAAAAAGATATACCAGCTACGCAGTAACTGCCCAGGTGTGAGCAAGCCTTCAGCAAATTTGGCAGGATGGGGGATATTGAGCACAATCAGGCGCTCTACCATTTGGGGGTGAGCATTGGCAAAGTTCCACGCGATCGCACCACCCCAGTCATGAGCCACCAGCACACAGCGATCATATCCTAGCCCCTTAATAACGCCCTCAACATCTTTAATGAACTCGCTCATTACATAAGCTGATTGCTGTTGCGGCTTTTCGCTTTCGTTGTAGCCTCGCAGATCGAGAGCAACCACTTTATAATCTTTGGCAAATTCTGGGATTTGGTTACGCCATGAGTACCAAAACTCTGGAAACCCATGCAGCATAAGCATTAGTGGACCTTCCCCTTGGGTCACATAATGCAGCCTCACACCGTTGCTGACAATGTACTCGTGCTTCCACGTTCCTTCTAGCACAGTCATTGATATCTGCTCCTCAACCTTTTTGGCAATCTTATCAATTATCAACAAATGTAAGTCTACTTATATTGTTAGTTAAACTACATCTGAGAGGATGTCTGAAAAGTGCTAAACATCACTCGATCTCCCCTAGCCCCCTTTAAAAGGGCGAACAAAACTACTCAAGCTCCCTCTTTTAAAGGGGAATTTAGGTGGATCTTCTACGATAAGGTGTGGCAAAACTAACTTCTCAGACATCCTCTAATCTTTATCAATTAAACCTAAAGCGTTTAGCCGTAGCTCTTATTACCGAGTTCCTGGTTAGTCACCGCCAACTAGAAAAAGCTGAGTAAAGCCTGAATAGCTTACCTAAGTAAGCTTTTGATTGACTATCGTCTTTTAGATGGATTGTTAAATTAGCTTATCTCTCTCCTAGGTTGAATGAAAACCAGCTTAGTTTTACTGCAAAAGGATGATTGAGTTTAGAGAAGAAACAAATAAGCTGATGAAGGTTAGAAGAGCGCTTAAAAAAAAAAGGATTGAATCATGAACAATAAACTTTCTAGTTTGTCTAAATTTATTGGAGCTGGGTTAATCGCCGCGAGTTTAGTGGTTGCACCTATAACGCTTCCTGTACATGCTCAGAATACAGCTCCCGGTACTACTGGAACAACCACACAGCAAGATGGAAGAACCGATACAGCAGGTCTAAAAACTCAGGCTACTGAGCGTGATAATAATGATTGGGGTTGGTTAGGTCTACTGGGTTTAATTGGTTTAGCTGGTTTAGCTAAAAAGAAACGCACAGAAAATGTTCATACTGTCGGTACTGAGCCGAATGTAGGAGCTCGTTCTACTTCTGATTATCGGTAATTTAGTTGTGAGTTTTAATATTGTAGGGCCAGCGCTACGCAAGGGTAACTGGATTCTATGGTAGGAACTAGCTAACTACTCTCTGATTTAAGGAAGTTATTTAGTAGTTACTAGTGTTTGAGAGAAGGTACAGCTACCTGCCCTATGCAGCAACGCACCTCTCCCTGATGATGGACAGGGAGAGGTTGTTGCTGTGTCTATCAACGCCTGCCCTGCACTCCAGTTGCCTTCTTAAGTAGGGGAGGAAGGGTGGCGCAGGGGATAGTAGATAGTCGATACTAGAGCGCAACTGTTCATTTTTTGGAGAAGCTTTGTAATCCCTCCTAGTATCTACTAACTACCAACTCAAACCCCGCCTTAACAAGGCAGGGTTGTCAACTAAATGTTCTCTACTTCGGACTCTGGTTGTAAGCGCTAGCGTAGCACCGCCAGCTTCCCACTCTCTCAAACAGCAAGGCGACTTTATCTAAATCTTTATCTCCGGGCGATCGCTCCACACCGCTGGATACATCAATTCCACTAGGTTGCAACCTACTGAGAGCTTCTAAAATATTATCCGGTGTTAAGCCGCCAGCAAGGAACCATTGGCAGTTAGGACGAAATTGCTGCAAGAGTACCCAGTCTAAGGTTCTACCTGTGCCACCCAGCAGTTGGGGGTGGTAAGCGTCAAGTAGCAGGGCATCCACACAACTGCTGTAAGTTTCTGCTTGATTTAAACACTCAGGCGTCTTTACTCTCAGGGCTTTGAGAATTTCAATACCAGGCAGAGATTGGTACAGCTGTTTGCAAAATTCAGGAGATTCCCTGCCGTGCAACTGGACTGCACTTAAATCTGCCTCGGCAACAATCTGAGAGATTTCCTCAATAGTGGCATCAGCAAACACGCCAATTCGGTCAATCGGTACCACCAACTGCTCTACCATTGTTCGGATTTGCACTGGTGTCACGTAACGCGGGGAGGCTTGCACGCAGATGAATCCCAGTGCTGTTGCTCCCAGCTGCGTGATTGCTTGACCTTGCTCTGGTTTAGTAATGCCACAAATTTTGACCCGCATGTTCAGTCATTTTCTCCATTCTTTATAGTTTTGTATCAAGATAGCGGGTAAAAGTGTTAATTCTTAAAACAAGTTTAAAAATTATACAAAGATATTTTTATGATTTTTTAGTCGTACTAATTTATCAATACTCGAGAAGATCCAATGATTAACTCAATTTTATTAGCGGCTGCCCAAGCAACTGTTCCAGCAACACTGGAGTGGACTCCCAGCGTTGGGATAGTGATGATTTTGGCTAACCTATTTGCCTTTGTGATCGGTCGCTTCGCTATCCAGAAGAAAGGTGTGGGTCCAGATTTACCAGTTTCCAAGCCTTCTATTTTGAGTAACTTTGGCATCCCTGAACTCTTGGCGACAGCCAGCTTTGGTCACATCCTTGGCACCGGTCTCATTTTAGGACTAGCCAATGCGGGTGTGCTTTAGAAGTCGAGTCATCCAAAAATCAACTCGGCATTTTAGATCCTGGTTTTTTGTCAGTTGTCAGACTTCCTTTTATCCATCCCGTACAGGAGGGGAAATGAAAGGAGAGTTTTCACCCCTACCCCTGAGAGGAAAGCCTTGTTCACAAGCGTTGAGTGCTTCTTGTACAGTTTCTTAATCAGGGTTATTAATCAGGGAGCCGTAATCCTTCGCAAGGGGGAAGGGAGATACAGTCTTTTATCGGTAATCTTCAACTATCCCATGAGAGTAAGTTTGTTACTACAGGAGAAGAAAACTTGATTGAATCGATTTTACTAGCCGTACAGTCAACTACTGCCGACACGACTACGTGGAGCTGGAGCGGGTCGCTAGTCATGAATATTTGCATTATCCTTGGCATCATCATTGCCAGAGTTGGTATTCGCAACAAAGGAAAGGGACCGGCTCTACCTTTGCTACAGCCATTTTTGGGGAGAAACTTTGGTCTTCCTGAATTACTAGCAGGCATCAGCTTCGGTCATATCTTGGGAGTTGGTGCGATTTTGGGGCTGACTAATGCTGGTGTGATTACTTAATAATTCCTAATATCAAGCAATAACAGTCTCTAGTAGACGCCCAGACAGTGGGGCAGATAGCGCTTCCAACTGGGCGTCTTCATTTTGGTCAGAACCATCATCTATTCTGGTAATTGGAGGCGTAAAACGTCGAAGGTAAGGGCAAATCTGATGCAGACAAGTTGGCGAATCGGCTCTCTATTGGGCATCCCGCTATTTTTAGACCCCTCGTGGTTTTTCATCTTAGTGTTAATCACGATTATCAATGCGCTGGAATTCTCTCGTTCATTCGGGGTCGCTATAGCATGGAGTGCTGGGTTGGTAATGGCACTGTTGTTGTTTGGCTCAGTCTTGCTTCATGAACTGGGTCACAGTTTAGTAGCGCGATCGCAAGGCATCAAAGTTAACTCTATTACCCTGTTTATTTTCGGTGGCGTGGCTTCCATTGATAGGGAATCTAAGACTCCTGGTGAAGCCTTTCAAGTGGCGATCGCAGGACCAGCTGTCAGCTTAGCGCTATTTGGGCTGTTGTACTTATTCACTCTGGCTCTACCCTCCTCTACCGTGGCACAGGTCTTAGCCACAGACCTCGCCAGAATCAACTTAGTCTTAGCTCTATTTAACTTAATTCCAGGTTTGCCTCTTGATGGTGGACAAGTTCTAAAAGCAGCTGTATGGAAGTTGACCGGCAACCGATTTAAGGGGGTTCGTTGGGCAGCACAAGTCGGCAAACTCTTGGGTGGATTGGCTATTGCAATAGGGTTGGGATGGGTGCTACTGACGGGGCAATGGGGGGCAATTTGGCTCACGTTGATTGGTGGGTTTGTTTTCCGCAATGCCAGTGTCTACGACCGCCTCACAACGCTGCAAGAAGCTTTACTCCAGCTTTCGGCAACGGACGCCATGACCCGTGAGTTTCGGGTGGTGGATGCCAATCAAACTCTGCGTTCCTTTGCCGACGAGTACATCCTGGCAGATACTCAGACGCCGATACCCTACTACGCCGCATCAGAAGGGCGTTATCGCGGTCTAGTTGCCATTGAGGATTTACATTTTGTAGAGCGCAGTCTTTGGGAAACCCGAACCCTTGAGAGTATTGTGCATCCCCTATCAGATATCTCCACAGTTGAGGAGAAGACATCCATCGTAGAAGTGATTAATACTCTGGAAGCTCGTCAACTGAGTCGTCTAACTGTTCTCTCTCCCGCCGGTGCAATAGCTGGTGTCATTGACCGGGGTGATATAGTCCGCGCCATTGCCAATAAGCTAAATCTGCCCATCTCAGACGCAGAAATTAAGCGTATTAAAGCCGAAGGCAGCTATCCTCCAGGGTTCCAGTTACAGGCGATCGCGCAAGCAACAACCCAGTAGCCGTTTTCACTTGTCGGGTTTAAAGATATTTATTCCTAAATGGCTCGCCCTGCTTGCCTCGGTGAACCGATCTCCAGACTCGGTTGCGCCCCAATCGCTTGCCACTCTTCATCCGATAGAGGCTTCTCCACCAACTCGACGCCAAAACAATCAGCAGCAGCATAAGTCAGAGTGTCCACTACTGTTTGAATTAATGCATCTCCCCGCTCTTGTATCGCTAACTTAATTGGCGCTACAGTTTCTCCAAACACCTGAGTAAATAGCTCGGCATCTGGATCTAAACGTATCGAGCCATGCTGCAAAATTGCTGTTCCCTTTCGCAACTGGGCGCTACCAATGAACTTAGAACCCTCTGCTAACACTAAATCAGCACCTGTGGCAGTGCCAAAACAGTTGGGATTGTGAATATATCCACGTCCTACTGAACCATAGTGGAGATCGATACCCAGCGATCGCCAACCTTGAATCAAAAACTCACAAATAGCTTGATAGGCGTCGAGACGCTTGCCAGACAACCCTGACGTGACCACCATGTAGGTTAGATCTCCCTGGTGTAGTACTGCACGTCCACCAGTAGGACGCCGCACCAACTGGATCGGCGTTCCTTGCCAAGTTAGCTCCTGCCAGGACACGGGCCATCGACGTTGATGATATCCTAGTGAGATTGTTGGTGATGCCCACGTATAAAAGCGCAAAACAGGAGGATGATCTCCTGTATGGTGCTGCTGTAGTAGCCACTGATCAATCGCCATCTGATGCTGCCCCGACGCCCGCAGCAACGGAATCAAACGCCAAGACGATTTCGGATTTTTGATTGAGTCGTTTTGATTTATCCCCAATCCTCCAAAACCTCAAGGCGAATCGCTTAACGTTTTATGCCGCACCAAACTCAGACTGTAATGCATCGTCATTGTCATCTGCGATCGTTGCTACCACAGTAATCGAACGGGAAATTTCTCCCGGTGACAACTCGGCAACAGTACGGGACGATAATACCACCACTCGGTTATCAACAATGGCAAAATGAGCTTCAAACGTGTCAGTCCAGTTCATTTCCAGAAGCTTGCGCATCAACTGTGGCTCATTTTTTGCAGGTAGCTGAAGCACAGAAGACCAAACCGTGAAGGTGTCATCATCAGTGGAACCCGTCAGTTGCACAAACACTTCAACACTACCGTACTTAAACTTCCACAGGTGACCTTCTTCGTTTTGGCTCACCATGGCAGTATTGTCTTGATCCAAGCTGGAAATAACAGTTTCAATTATCTCCACATGGTTCACTGTAGTGACATCCTCTAATAATTCAGAAGTAACGATATCTGCCGTTGACAAGCTTTCGGTAGAAATCGTTTCAGAATTTGGTTCTTGGGTAGTCATAGGCGTCAGTTGATACTCCTACTGGGATTAGCTCAAAACTCAGTATCCCCCTTAGGAGACACTCTTAGTATGGTGGTTTCCGTTACATCCTCTCCTTTTTGCCTGTATGCGTTCCATAATTGGGGCACATTTGGCTGGTCGCTTCCTTTCAGGTAAGCGTGGGGCTTCCGGAGATTTAGCTAAAGTTGTTTTTGAACACCCTTTACAGTAGCGAACCTAGAAACTCTCCTGCACAGATGTGATGGGACAAGTCCAGTTACAAGTTAGGAGGTTTGTCATCGGACTACAAGAATATTTTTTGATGTTTCTATTCCACGTTATGACCCACTGCTGTGATCATCTGTTTAATTGACTCCTCAGAAGCTTCAGTTTCAACGCTAACTGTCTTTTCTTTTACATCAACATTCACCTTAGCGTCTGACTCGTGAGTGAGAATCTCGTCAGTTATAGTCTTTGCGCAGCCATCACAAGCAATACTCGGAACTTTGAAATGCATTACAGTCATAGCTAAAATCTGATTTGTGTACTTTTAGTTACATTAACTCTTAATTTTAAGGGTTTCTTTAGTGTTTCTCCCCTACCTAAAAGAAGATGAAGAATAAGAGCCATAACTGCTGAAATTGAAATTTCCTCAAAACTTAAAGGGTCTAACCAAGCGTGGCTAGACCCTTTTAAGTACGAAAGTTTTGGTTTTCAACAAGTTAACTTTACAGACTTTCTTGATTAACAGGTATCAATTACTAAGGTTTACAACTTCCACAGATCCACCTTACTCTTGTTCCAACATAGTCGCGTCTTTCTAGACCTTGGTTTGGCTTCCTCCGCTTACACGGGGATCTTGCCACTTAAAGCTATGCTTGGCTGGTTTCTACTGTGGATGGGTCACAGATCGAGGACATCACATCTAGAACCCACGAGTTTTGTTTTTCTCCTGTTTGCTGTCAGGATTTGATGTCCACTATTAAAGTAACATAGCTCCTCTTGGTCAACGAGCATTGTTTACCAAAGTTGATGAGTGTTTACCAACTGTAAGTTCTGCGTTAAAAAGTAATACAGTCCCAGCGCCACGCTACCTGACATGCTGGCTTTTAGTAGCCCTGCCTGCCAACGCATCTACACAGATGAGATTAACCCTTGCCTTGCCATTACGCAGCTGGAACAGCAGCAACATCTCATAAACAAATGTAAAAATAGATAACAAGTTGACCGATAAGCACAAGGCTTTACGGGAGTGATGAGTCTGAAGCTGAGTTTTAACTAAGCCTACGCTCAAGCTCAACGCTCACCCACTCAATTCTTTTTATTTGTAGCCCCTTTATAGACGACCATGTCTGACTCTCCCCAGTTCCTCAGCGGTAGTGAAATCCGGCAAACATTCCTCGACTTCTATGCTCAACGAGGACACAAGGCGCTGCCGAGTGCCTCTCTAGTACCGGAAGATCCAACTGTGCTGCTGACGATCGCGGGAATGTTACCCTTCAAACCCATTTTCTTAGGACAGCGCCAGTCAGAATTTTCCCGCGCCACCACCTCCCAAAAATGCATCCGCACCAACGACATTGAGAACGTCGGACGCACAGCACGGCATCATACCTTTTTTGAGATGCTGGGCAACTTCAGCTTTGGAGACTACTTCAAAGAGCAAGCGATCGCTTGGGCATGGGAACTGTCAACGCAAGTCTTCGGATTGCCCCCAGAACGCCTCGTTGTGAGCGTCTTCCGGGAAGACGATGAAGCTTTTGCCATCTGGCGTGACCAAATTGGTATCCCTGCCCATCGCATCCAGCGGATGGGAGAAGAGGATAACTTCTGGAACTCTGGCCCTACGGGTCCCTGTGGCCCTTGCTCAGAAATTTACTACGACTTTCATCCTGAATTGGGTGACGACAACATTGATTTAGAAGACGACAGCCGGTTCATCGAGTTTTATAACTTGGTGTTCATGCAATATAACCAGGATGCTGAAGGGAACCTAACACCGCTCAAGAGCAAAAATATTGATACCGGAATGGGACTGGAACGGATGGCACAAATCCTCCAGAAGGTACCCAATAACTATGAAACTGACCTGATTTTCCCGATTATCAAAACGGCAGCGGAAATTGCTGGAATCGACTACGCCACGAGTGATGAGAAGACCAAAGTATCTCTTAAAGTAATTGGTGACCACGTTCGATCTGTTGTCCACATGATTGCGGATAGCATTACAGCGTCCAATGTTGGTCGGGGCTATGTACTGCGCCGCTTAATTCGTCGAGTTGTGCGTCATGGTCGTTTAATTGGGATTCAGGGTGAATTTACGACTCAAGTGGCAGAGAGTGCGATCGCGCTTTCCGAATCTGCCTATCCCAATGTTCGCAGACGGGAAGGAGCAATCAAAGCCGAACTGCAACGTGAAGAATCTCAATTCCTGAAAACGCTGGAACGGGGAGAGAAACTGCTGGCTGAGATTCTGGTTAAAAAGCCCAAGCAGATTTCTGGCAAGGATGCCTTTACGCTCTATGACACCTATGGCTTCCCGTTAGAGTTAACCCAGGAAATCGCCGAAGAACAAGGTCTGACGGTGGATATTGCAGGCTTTGAGGCAGAAATGGAGGCACAGCGAGAACGCGCACGAGGAGCGCACGAAACGATTGACCTCACAGTACAGGGTAGCCTCGATAAGCTAGCTGAACATATCCATAGCACAGAGTTCTTGGGCTACAAGCAACCACAGTCAACAGCGAAGGTAGAAGTGCTATTAGTGGATGGCAAGTCGGTGGAATCAGCACAGCCGGGTACCCAGGTACAAGTGATTCTGGATCAGACGCCATTCTATGCAGAATCTGGCGGACAAATTGGCGATCGCGGCTACTTGTCTGGTGATACTGTTCTGGTACGCATTGAGGACGTTAAAAAAGAATCCGATTTCTTTGTGCACTTTGGTCATATTGAGCGTGGCACATTGCAGTTAGAGGCGACAGTAACGGCTCAAATTGACCCTGCCTGCCGTCGTCGCGCCCAAGCTAACCATACGGCAACTCACCTGCTGCAAGCAGCGCTAAAACAAATTGTTGACCCTACTATCTCTCAGGCTGGCTCTCTGGTAGACTTTGACCGCTTGCGCTTTGACTTCCACTGCCCTCGTGCACTAACGCCAGAAGAGGTGCAACAAGTTGAAGAACAGGTCAATAGCTGGATTGCTGAGGCTCATACGGCTGACGTGGCAGTACTGCCGATTGAGGAGGCGAAGCGTCGGGGTGCGATCGCAATGTTCGGAGAAAAGTATGGTGACGAGGTGCGGGTGATTGATTTCCCCGGTGTCTCGATGGAACTATGCGGTGGTACTCATGTCAGCAACACAGCTGAGATTGGAGTCTTCAAAATTGTCTCTGAAACGGGTATCTCTTCCGGGGTAAGGAGGATTGAAGCGGTTGCAGGGCCAGCTGTATTGGATTATCTGAATGTGCGGGATAAAGTCGTCAGGGAATTGAGCGATCGCTTTAAAGCCAAACCCGAAGAATTGCCCGATCGCATCACCAATCTTCAGAACGAACTCAAGGCTTCTCAAAAACAACTGGAGGCAATTAAACAGGAACTCGCTTTGGCTAAATCTGACCAACTCCTAGCGCAAGCGGAGTCAATTGGTGAGTTCAAAATTCTGGTTGCCACGATGGATGATGTTGACCCAGATAGCCTGAAAACAGCGGCTGAGCGTTTGCAGCAAAAACTGGGAGAAAGTGCTGTCGTTCTAGGTTCGGTTCCCGCACCCGACAAAGTCAGTCTGGTGGCAGCGTTCAGCAAAGGCGTCAATGCCAGAGGCTTGCAAGCTGGGAAATTTATTGGTGTGATCGCTAAACTCTGTGGGGGGGGAGGCGGTGGACGCCCTAATCTCGCTCAAGCCGGTGGACGTGACGCTAGTAAATTAGCAGAAGCCCTCGAAAGCGCACGAGAACAGTTGCATTCTGAATTGAGTCAGTAGCGCAGGTGTAGTGGATGCGTTGAGCAAGGAGGCGATCACTAATCTTATACAAGTAGTTGTACAAGATTAGCGATCGCTATATTCACGTACTATTGTTGAGGCACACTCTTTCTCAAAGCTGATAGCAGCTCGCTGATGCACAACAAATTCACAAACAAGTTTAAGCATTAGTCCCACCCTTGGTAAGAACGTGCGGCTTGATGAATTCGTGCGGATTGTCGGAGATGTGCGGTTGGGTAGCAACAGCATTGTAGGACAGCGCACGGCAATTCGCGCCGATGAAGGCGCACCTATCATTATTGGCGACAATGCTGAGATTGAAGATCGGGTAACCTTCCATGCGCTCAAGGGCACCAGCATCCGCATCGGTAAGAACCTAGACACGGATGACAATGTTGTGTTTCATGGGCCACTCGAAGTTGGTGATAACTTAACGATTGGCGATGATACTGTGTTATTCCGGTCTCAAGTTGGTAATAGCGTTAGTCTGGGGACTGGGGCAATCGTTGTTGGCGTGACACTGCGTGATAAGGTGCAACTGCCAGACGGAGCAGTGATCACGACTCAGGAACAAGCAGATGCCTTGAAGTCAGCTTGATTGATAGACGTTGGGCGATCGCATGTGTTCTGGCAGATTCGCTACTAGCCGTTTACCTATTTTTTGTCGTTGCTAAAAAGTGCGGAAAAGTTAAACAAGATTTCAGTAGTAAGCGTGGTATCTACTGGCGCAAAACAGACCCACCAGAGAAGGGTGCTGAACCTCCTGACTGGTTTTATGTGCCTGGTGTGCCACCTAAGCTAGATGGGGAGATTTGTCGCTCCTATGTGCTGTGGCGGGAATTCATTACCCCAACGATCGCGCTAGAATTTGCCTCTGGTGACGGTAGTGAGGAGCGCGATCGCACGCCGTT
Source organism: Coleofasciculaceae cyanobacterium (assembly GCA_036703315.1). GTDB lineage: Bacteria > Cyanobacteriota > Cyanobacteriia > Cyanobacteriales > Coleofasciculaceae > DATNPH01. The sequence continues at coordinate 3,369 of DATNPH010000094.1, read as the reverse complement.
GTCTCGCTCTACAGAGGGACAATTAACTAATACCAATTTTATAAATGCTTGCTACAGATGCTGTTCTGGCTCCCCCCTTACTAAGGGGGGGTCAATGTGTAGCGCTATTTTAGGAAATTGGTATAAGCCTGGTAAGTTCTGGGTCTATGAGCGGGTGATGCGGATTCCCTTCTACGGCATCTATGAGGTCAAAAATGGCAAGCAAGTTAGAGGTCTATCACTTGATTGAGGGGGTTTATCAAAAGATGACTCCCAATCCGGGGGGGCATTATCCTATTACCCCTATGCAGCTAGAGTTGGGACTATGGCAGGGAACCTACCAGAATCACCCATAGCAGCTGCTGGTGGGATTTGGATGGAAATTTGTTGTTGATTGGCTTTGAAGAGGCACAGCAGCAGCGACAACGAGCTGACCAAGCCCAGCAACGGGCAGAGCAAGAATGACAGAAGCGGCAGCAGTTGACGGAGAAATTGCGATCGCTCACTCCCGACCAGCTCAATGCTCTCGGAATTAATCCAGCAGATTGGGAATGACATCGTGTCCGGTTCAATACTTAACTATCTGTTAGTTATTCCAGATAGGTTAAAGTTTTTTAATTTCTAATGTTAAATCCCACTAAACAATTTCGTTGGTTTTGGAAATGCCAAGCTGTTGCCCTTACCTGTGAAACGGTGTGATTTTGATAAGTGCTAAAGTCGAGTTGATTCAGATTCATCACCTGTACCGCTGGCAATTCTATCTACTCATCCGCTGACTAGGTTTTATTTAATCCGAGTTCCTCGAACTGTAGTAGAATCCGTGGAAATTACATTGCCCTTAAGATCGTATATAGTCCCGGTGCCTTTACTCTCAAAGCTATCTTTTGCTGAGTTCAAAATTGCCTGTTGAACAACATAGACTTCACCAAATAAATTGCCATTCGCCTCAAATATTGGTTCGCGAAACTTGTAGGTAAATGTATTAGAACCAGTTATTTCCCACACTCCATAGCCAGGAGCTTTTGTTTGTTCAACTGTTAAGATGACAATTCCGTCAGATGTAAAGGCTCCCAATACCCTTTCTTGTTGACCATTGGCAAATTGTACAGAAAAAAACCATGAGCCTACCGCTCCTTTTTGCTGAGGGCGTCCTCTTGTCTGTACAATCTGAGCATTTGCACCTGTCTTATTTAGTGCGGAGAAAATCGCTAAAGTGCTTAGACTGATAACCCCAACACCTCTCAAAATTTCTCGACGACTCCACAAAGAATTTTTAGCCATCAATTCCTTTTCCTTTGGCTGTTGAATTTTGTCCGGAGTATTGTTAGTAACCTGTTAAAATCAGTCGTTCAACCGAACTTCTACCTGCCTCTTGCCTTGCCTGATTAAATTTTTGAGCCTGAATCCATATCGAATTGCTCTATGAGCGGGGTGTTTTTCATTGGTGTTTCCATCTTTTTACTCCTTGATTTTTGTGTTGTAGACCTTGAGTTTTGGGCGATCGCCTATCTCTGTGGTAATTTATGGAAGGGCGATCGCTCTTTGATATCGCACCTACAAATGGGCGATCACTCTCTGATCTGGAAGACTTAAGAAAGTGGTTGCTAACTCTCGATCAATTAAACCAATCAATCGGAATCGGTCGGCGTTAACTCTACGAGGCGATAGCCAAAAATTACGCCTTTATCGGGCAGTAAACATTGAATTGCATAGAAGCCACTATTGGCACTTGGGTTGGCTTTAAGAACCAGGTTCGTGGGACCTCCTGCTCCACCACGTTGAGTGTCGCTAGCGACCAGCCTCCCAAATCCATCAAGGCTTTGGAGGGTGCAGGAGATATTGGTACCTTTTCCATCAATACTCATGGTGACTGAAGCAGCACTGCCGAGGAGTCGATCTCGCACTACCGGACAAGAGACCTGCACTTGATTCCCATTCAAGTTAATTACACTAGAAAAGCGATTTAGTTTTGGGGTAGGAGTTGTAAACGTAGGGTAACACGCACCGCCATTTATGAATTTTGAGTCATCTGCGTATGCTGAGGTAGAAATCGCTACGGTAGACATCAAAGTTGCGGTAAGTGCAATGCTTGCTTTTGCCCGGTTCAGAAATTGTTTTTTAGAGTTCATAGTAATCCTTTGTGGTTAATTCAGATAAAATCAAGCAGCCTTACCGATCACAATGAAGTTACAGAGGTAAGTAGTTGGTGTTTCCATCTTTTTACTCCTTGATTTTTGTGTTGTAGACCTTGATTTGTGGGGCGATCGCCTATCTCTGTGGTAATTTATGGAAGGCGATCGCCACGGTCATTTCTGATGTTCGCAACCTCAAACCGCTCTGATGTAGGGTTTAGCGTGCCGTTGGTTGTAATAAAATGGAGGAAGCGAGTGAGAACTTTTAGTTTTAGTTTGTGAAGCTCTCACAAGTCCCTTCTTTGGACGTGATCTTGTGCCTCAGCTAAAAACAGTTCAAAGTATTCAAGAGAGCGAGAGTAATTGAATGTTTATAAGTTGAGGCTCGTTTTGTATTAAACCTCTGCTAGAGGTTTAAATCGCCAATTCATTGCACGCGGCTTCGAGTAAGGTTGGATGGAGTGAGGAGTGCATTCGTACTTTTCGCTCTCGATTTGAAATCGCCAATTTATTGCACACGGCTTCCGGTAAGGCGGGACAGGGCGAGGAGTGTAATCATAGATGTAAGCACGGTAGATTAGTTTCATATTTTTATTCAACTAACTCAGCTTTTTGTTGAGAACTAATGTCTTTTCAAGACGTATTGCATGTTTGTACGCTTGGTTGGCGTAACTTCTCTACTACAGTCAAGTTAAGTTGTTTAGCTTTTTTTGTCAGTGAGAAAAAGTGAGAAAAAGGAACATCTTTCAGGTTGAGTTTTGTGAGGTTCGCGCCGCTTGATACGTGGATTTTGGCTTCCCTCCTGCCGTTACCCATATCTTTATAGAGGTGGGTTCAGCCTAGCAATACTCCACCGCCCCAAGCGCTTTCAGCGTCGCTTTTTGTGCTTGGGTTAAACCTGTAACGCCAGTAATGTTCATGCCTTCGTAGAGCCTCTCAGCTCTGAGAGTTTTTAAGCACTCACCCGTATTGACATCCCAAAGCTTAATCGTCTCATCTTGAGAGCTACTGGCCAGGGTACTACCATCCGGACTGAACGCGACTGACCATACTCCTTTACTATGTTCCTGCAAAGTTTGGAGACATTCACCAGTGCCGACATCCCACAACCTCACTATCTGGTCTTCACTGCCACTGGCCAGGGTTTGACCATCCAAACTGAAACAGACTGCTCGGATCCCACTGGTGTGATTGTACAAAGCTTTAAGGCATTGACCAGTACGAACATCCCAACAGCGTACTGTTTGGTCTTCACTGC
>DATNPH010000072.1:0-48908 GCA_036703315.1 Coleofasciculaceae cyanobacterium | reverse complement strand
TTGGGTGTTGCTACAAGGAGTATGGGTAGTACTCTTGCCTCTGGGAGGTTTGGGGCTGGATGGCTCGGTTTTATTAGACAGTATCCGTGAGTGGATACGTCTATTTTCTTGGGTAATGGTCTACTTGCTGGTAATGCAGCTTAAAGACCGAATCCCGCCGAAGCAAATTGTCCATTCCTTGTTTTGGGCTCTGCTTTTACCCCTGACAGTTGCAGTGCTACAAATGTTTGTACCTTCGGTTTTACCACCCATGCTCGGCCCTCAATCAGGAACAGAGTTCAGTGGCGGAGCACCATCTGAAGGCTCATCTCGAATCAAAGGGACACTCGGTCATCCCAATACGTTTGTCACCTTTACCTTAATGTTTATGGGTTTAACCTATTGGCGGTTAAACCAGTCTAAACAACGCTGGCCTTGGATGATATTGCTGGGCTTACTTGCCTTTTTCTTTGTCAGTACCAAGTCCCTCTTTGGCTTGATGATGCTGGGTACTTTTATTGTGGTTATGATTGCTCCTAGATTGAACCTACCAAGTCTGCTCGGTGGAATCCTTTTATTTGTTGTAGTTATAGGTTTGTTTGGCAGTACGGAGTTTGGGAAGGAACGTCTCGGATCAATTGGTCAAACACCACTCGGTAATCCTGATATTGATATATGGCGAGCTATTTTGCTCTCAGCAGGAGACGGGAACAGTTTCAACTGGCGGATTATGCAGTGGACTTACCTATTGGGACAATGGCAACTACACCCAATCCTCGGTTATGGTCTAGGAATTAGTACTTATGTAAGTACCAATAAACTTTATCCTCACAATGATTACGTCCGTGCTTTGGTAGAAGGAGGAATTGTCGGACTGCTCACATTTTTAATCTTTTTCATTGTTCAGATTGTGCGCCTTATTCGCATATATCGAGATCATTCTGCTACTCGCGAACAGCGCGATCTGTGTTTGGTTATGTTGGCAATTATTCTGGCTATACCTGTGGGGATGATTACCGAAAATATCTGGAGCCATACCACTCTCTTTTTCTACTGGTGGACGCTGTTTGGGGTAGTGGGTTGGAACTGGAATGAGCGTCAGACGAAGGAAAACGTTGTACTGCCTGAGCCGCGATTCCCCTCCAGTAAGGCATTTCAAAATTTGCCGCACGAACCATGATTTAGTGAACAATCTCGAGAATTAACCTTCCCTGATGAATTGGTTGAACTAAGTAAATCTTCAATTTAAAGATAGTCTCCATAAACATGATGGAAAATTTTATTAATTACATAGTGCAAGATTGGAAAATTAATCAAGACACCAGCTTTAAATCGCGCTTGTCTTTATTGATGTTTCGATTAGCAAAAACTGTTGCAAATTCACCTAAACCTTTCATTTGGCTGTCGATTCTTTATCGATTCTTTTATCAAATATCAGTAGAATGGGTATTAGGCATTGAACTTCCGTGGGATACACAAGTCGGGAAAAATTTAAAACTTCAACATGGTCATGGTTTAGTTGTCAACCATCAAACCCAAATTGGTGAAAATTGTACCTTAAGAAATTCTACAACTATTGGAAATAAGAGGCTTCCAGATGGATCATATAGTCGTGCGCCCCAAATTGGGAACAATGTAGACATTGGAGCAAATGTTGTAATAATTGGGCCGATTACAGTAGGTGATAATGCTGTAATTGGAGCTGGTTCTGTAGTTGTGAAAGATGTTCCTGAAGGCGCTGTAGTTGTCGGAAATCCGGCAAGAATCATTCGCCGATTGAATACAAATTCATCCTTCATTGATAATGAAGGAGTGAAGGATTTAGAACTAGTCTCAGTATCTAGCAATTTAAATGATGATAAATCTTAAGATTAATGGTCGAATTTTATACGCTTTTATAGTTGCCTTTTTGAATCATTAAATGGAATTAATTACATCCTATTACCCATTACAGAATATGCCAAAAGTTTCTGTTGTAATTCCCGCCTACAACGCTATGGCTTATCTGCCAGAAACTGTAGATAGCGTTTTGAGGCAGACGTTCACTGATTTTGAAGTATTGATTATTAATGATGGAAGTTCCGACAATATCGTTGAATGGGCTTCTGGTGTGAAAGACCCGCGAGTAAAACTAATTTCGCAAGAAAACCAGGGTGTATCTATAGCACGCAATACAGGCATTGCTCAGGCTCAAGGGGAATACATAGCATTTTTGGATGCTGATGATTTATGGGAAGCAACTAAGATTGAAGCACAAGTACGTTGCCTAGATTCTAATCCGGAAGTCGGCTTAGTGCATACATGGATGCTGTTAGTAAATAAGCAGGGCAAGTCTACAGGTAGAGTAATGTCCTCTCAAGCAGAGGGAAACGTCTGGAAGCAACTTGTAGAGAAAAATACAATAGCTTGCTCTTCAGTTATGGTTCGTCGCTGTTGTTTTGAAACTATCGGAGTATTTGAGCCCAATTTAAACTTTGCTGAAGATTGGGATATGTGGATTCGTATCGCCTCTCGTTATCCTTTTGCGGTGATCAAACAACCGCTATATTATTATCGGCAACTCCCTAATAGCCTATCTAAAGATTATAAGGCTATTGAACAATATTATCGTCTTGTTATTGAAAAAATATTCCAATCTGTACCAGCAGAATTACTATATTTGAAAAACCACAGCTATGGTTATTCCTATCTGTGCTTAGCGTGGAAATCTATACAAAGTATTGACAGAGACTATAAATTAGCGTTGCAATTTCAGCAGCAAGCTATTGCCTACTACCCTCAATTACGTTACTCGTGGGAGCGTATTCGCTTGAGTTTAGCGATTACAGCCCTTCAATGGTTTGGGTCTCATCGTTACCATAGAATGCTGAGTATAACTCACACTCTGCGTAGGTACATCTCAATCGCTGCACGATAATTTTTTATTTTCTCATCTCTAAACTGTGAAAAACGAGAGCCATAGGAGTTCAAGTATGCAAAAGGTTTCTGTTGTAATCCCTGCCTACAATGCTATGACTTATCTACCAGAAACTGTAGATAGTGTTTTGAGGCAGACGTTCACTGATTTTGAAGTATTAATTATTAATGACGGTAGCTCAGATCATATTATGCAATGGGCTTCTCAAGTGACAGATCCACGAGTAAGAATCGTCTCACAATTAAACCAAGGGGTGTCGGCAGCACGAAACACAGGTATTGCTCACGCTCAAGGGGAATACATAGCATTTTTAGACGCGGACGATCTTTGGGAGCCAAGTAAATTAGAAAAACAAGTAAATTCTCTAGAGACTAATCCCTCAGTAGGTTTGGTCTATACCTGGACAGTATTAATCAATCAATTTGGTCAATCTACAGGTAGAGTATGGGTTTCTCATGTAGAAGGAAATGTCTGGGAACACATTGTTGTCAATGACATGATATCCAATGGTAGTTCACCTATGGTTCGCCGCAAATGTTTTGAAACAGTTGGGGTATTTGATCCGACTATTAATAGTTCTGAGGATCGAGATATGTGGACTCGCATCGCTGTTCATTATCCCTTTGCCGTCGTCAAAGAATTCTTAACCTTTTATCGACGACATCCACACAATACGACAAATCAACGTCAGAAGATGATCCAGGATCTGCGTCAGGTTATCGAGAAAACTTTCCAATCTGCTCCACTAGAGTTACTGTATTTGAGAAATCGGAGCTATGGGCAGATGAATCTGTTCCAAGCTTGGAATTCTATAGATGAGAGGAACTATAAAGAGGCACTACACTTCAGAACGCAGGCTGTTTTGCACTATCCTCAACTGCGTTACTCAGAGAACTATATACGCTTGAGTTTAGCGATCGCTATGATGCGCTGGTTCGGCCCTCAAAGTTACGATGGATTCCGAACCTTAGCTCGTACCTTGCGTTGCCGAATATTAGGTGTTGCAACTTGATATTCCTTCACTAAACTTATCCCTCTTATAGCAGTCGCCAAGGCGATTAGGACAAATGTCCCAAAGCTAATTGTCAATCCCAGCTTTTGAAATGTCATAACGGTTGTGGCGGTTGCTATAGGTGACACGCCTTGATTCCTAAGTCAGGAAGTGGGAATCCGACTTCTTCCTTTTTCCCTCAACTAAGCCTCTAAATTTTTAACAATTAGCAAAGGGAGATGCAAGTTTATGCACCTTATTGTTTTAGAGCAAGAGCCCTCTTCTCTTCGCGGCGGGCAGGAGAGAGTCCTGTTTGATTTTTGCAGGGGTTTAGCTCAGCGAGGACCTAGTATCAGTCTGCTCTACACGAAGGAAGGAAATCTACTTGAGAAGTATCAAGAGTTTTGCGATCGCGTAGAAAAGGTTAATAGATTTATAATTTATCGACCGGAACGTATTTTCAGCTTTTTAACTGATATTCAGAAGGCTACTAGAAAAATTCCGATCATTGAAAATAGTATTGTTCTTACTAATCAGTATCAAGATACTCTTTTTGGCTATGCTTTAGCTTTGTCCAAAAATCTTCCCTTAGTTTGTTATCTACATCTTCCTCCACCAGCGGCTCAATTGGCTCAATGGCAGTGGAATATGGGAATGAAGGGCTTAAGGCATTTCATTGCGCTCTCAAATATTAGATATCAATGGAGTATTGGACGGAAGAGGGTCAAGCATTTTATTGCTGTTTCAAATCAGACGAAATCTGATTGGGTGACAATCGGCTATAACAAGCATATGATTGATGTTGTATACAACGGTACTGACTTAAAAGTATATCAACCATCAAGTGATTTTCCTCTAACTAGAAAGGAATGGAATATCTCTGAAGATATTCGAGTAATTTCCTATGTAGGAAGGCTAGATAAAGAAAAGGGATTGGAAACCCTGATTAAAGCCTTTGCTTTATTGCTGAAAAATAATGCTAACGCTAGGCTGTTGATTGCGGGAAAGTCCGTACTTCAAGGTGAGGAATACAAAAAATCCTTAGAACGGCTATCAACTGACTTGGGCCTAGAAAAGTATGTGAACTTCCTAGGCCATGTAGTTAATACTACCAGTATTTATCAGGTTAGTGATGTAACAGTTCTACCCAGTCTAGGGTCTGAGCCTTTTGGGAGATCGATTACTGAGTCAATGGCTTGTGGCACTCCTGTAGTAGCTAGCCGAACTGGAGGAATTCCTGAAATCTTGACAGGAGAATTCCAAAAGGGTGTTTTTGAGCCTGGCAATGAACGAGATTTGTCAGATACTCTAAATCGAATTATGAATTGGAGAGATACAGACCCTCAGCTTGGTGAGAGATACCGCGAACATATTTTATCCAAATTTAGTTTAGAGACAATGGTTGATGGTATTGAGAAAGTACTAGAACAGCGATTCAACTCATCATTTGGGTAATTAATTTCTTGGCTCATACTTAGGGTTGCCGAATATTAGACAGTCAATCTTAATATTATTTACCCTTATTTCTCTTAATCGGAGACATCCTCTAATGTTAATTGATAAATTTAAGAAGTTATTATCTAATCGATTTATTCAGAATATTGGCTGGCTGGGAGTAGCAGAGTTAGTTAATCGTATCTTCCGCTTGGCAACAACGGTTACTCTAGCTCGAACATTTAGTACCTACGATTATGGAATGGTATCAATCATATATACTATCTTTGATTTTGGAAATGTTTTTACTCTTAGATTCGGACTTGCCGCTAAAATTATTCACGCTGATGAGCAAGAATTGAAAATTGTATGCGATACCTGTTATTGGCTGAATTTGATTCTATGTAGTTCACTTTTTATTATCCAATGTATTGCAGCATATCCAATTGCTCATTTTTATAATAATGATAAACTTATATTGCCAATATGTATCGTTGCTATAGCCTATTTAATAATTCCGTTTTACACTATCCAAGCAACATTAATTGAACGGGATAGCAGGCTAAAAGTCACGGCTTTTTCTGGAGCAATGCAGGCAATATCTAGCAATATTATACTTGTGGCATTAGCTGTTGCAGGTATGGGAATATGGGCTGTAGTTTGGTCTATGGTATTGAGTTATCTTGTTTGGATTCCTATTAGTTATAGAAATCATTCCTGGCGACCTCCTAAATCATTTAAGATTGAAAAATGGCGAGAAATTGCTAGTTACGGTAGCAAGCTACTTGGTATTGATTTGTTGGGTAGACTAAGAATGTACTTAGATTATTTAATAATTGGTGGTTTTCTGGGAATCGACCAACTAGGGCTTTACTTCTTTGCATTTAATGCTGGATTAGGCCTTAGTCAAAGTGTCATTTATTCAAGTACTGTTGCTTTGTTCCCTCATCTTTGTGCCGTTCGTGGAAATTTAGCACAGCTTAAAAACCAATTTTTTAATAGTCTAAAAACGATTGCTTTACTTCTAATTCCACTCGTTGTTTTACAGACGAGCTTGGCTCAGTTTTATGTGCCAATTGTTTTTGGACAAAAGTGGGTAACAGCAATTCCCATCCTAGTATTAATCTGCTGCTCAGCTTTACCAATTGCATTATCTCGTGCTACTTCCCAGCTCCTTCAGGCTGTGGACAAAAGCCATATTGATCTTTATTGGAATGCAATTTTTACCGCCATATTTGCGGCTTCTTTACTCCTAGCAGTACGAGGAGGAATTTTATGGGTAGCAGTAGCTGTACTGATTACTCAAACCCTAGCAATGCCAATCTTTACTATTTGGATAAATCATTACATTTTTCCAAAAAAAGCAAATCTATAACGGCTCTTATCTACGACAGTTAATTCCTCCTTATGACGAGAAAGAAATAAAAGAATTTATAAAACGTGAGTTTAATAAGAAGAACGTATTGGGAATACTATAAACTACTTACCTTTATGATGTGCAAATATGCCGAAAGTTACTGTTGTTATTGCTACCTATAATTCTATGGATTATCTTCCAGAAACCCTGGAGAGCGTTTTGAGGCAAACCTTTACTGACTTTGAAGTATTAGTAGTAGATGATGGTAGCTCAGATTCTACTGTGCAATGGGCTTCTGGGCTAGTCGAGCCGCGAGTAAAACTTATTACACAAGAAAACCAGGGCGTATGTGTAGCACGAAATACAGGTATAGCCCATGCTCGCGGGGAGTACGTAGCCTTTTTGGACAGCGATGATCTCTGGGAGCCAACTAAGCTAGAAAAACAAGTACGTTGTTTCGAGGATAATCCAGCCTTAGGCTTGGTGCATACCTGGCTGGCTTTGATTGACGAGCAGGGCACCTCTACAGGTAGAGTCTTGGCTTCTAATGCAGAAGGTGATGTATTGGAACAACTTGTTCAGAAAAATACGGTGGCTTGTTCTTCAACGATGGGGCGTCATTGTTGTTTTGAAACTGTTGGGATGTTTGATTAAATTCTAAGCTTCGCTAAAGATTGAGATGTAGGGATTCACCTTGCTACTCATTATTATTTTGCGTTGATAAAAGAGCCATTGATTTGCATCCTAGCCTTTTAATCTATGACTTTCTTCATCTTTACTTTACTAATGAATTCTAAATATTAAGAAGATACATAAAAAATAATCAAGACTAGGATTCTTTATAATTTATATCTATCATATAGATATACTTAGATACTCAATTGAGGCGAGTAAAACGGGTGCTAAGTCCTGTTTGTGTAGAGATTCGTCAATTTTTGTGGCTGGCAAACCCAAGAAGAGTATCAGCTAGTCCCAAACTTTCCTTTAACAGGAAAAAAGGCAGTTAGTACAGAACAGGAAAGGTTGAGAGAAATCGCGCCTAATAAGGGAATTTAATCACTACTTGCAAGGGTTTGCATTAAAATTTGACATTTATTTTATCTACTCATTTAAAAAGGTTCAACTATGGACATAGTTTCTGTTGTTATTACCGCCTACAATTCTATGGATTATCTCCCAGAAACGCTGGAAAGCGTTTTGAGGCAAACCTTTACTGACTTTGAAGTATTGCTCGTAGATGATGGCAGCTCAGATCATATTGTGCAGTGGGCTTCTGGGCTAGTCGATCCGCGAGTGAGACTTATTTCACAAGAAAACCAGGGTGTGGGCGTAGCACGCAACACAGGGATAGCTCACACTCAAGGGAAGTACGTGGCTTTCCTGGATGGGGATGACCTCTGGGAGCCAACAAAGCTCGAAAAACAAGTACGTTGTCTGGAAGAAAATCCGGAAGTAGGCTTGGTACACACTTGGTTAACTGGAATTGATCGGCACAGTCAGCCTACAGGTCGAGTAATTTGCTCCCAGATAGAGGGTGAGGTATGGCAGCAAATTATTGAGAAAAACAGAGTAGCTTGTTCTTCAGCTATGGTACGTCGTTGTTGTTTTGAAACTGTCGGAGTGTTTGATAAAAATCTACACTTCGCTGAAGATTGGGATATGTGGATTCGCCTCGCTACTCGTTATCATTTTGCCGTGATAAAAGAACCTTTAGTTGGCTATCGCGAGCATTCCAATAGTAAGTCTAAAAAGTATGCATCCAAGCTGCAAGACTTTCAAACCATAATAGAAAAAGCATTTGAGACGGCTCCATTTGAACTCTTACATATAAGGAACCGAAGCTATGCTCATATTAACCTTTGCATAGCTTGGAAGTGTTTGCAAGGTAGCGAGATAGACTACAAAAGCGCAAATCATTTTCGGCGTCTGGCTACTTTACATTATCCTCAGCTACGCTACTCGCAGGAGTACCTTCGCCTGAGCTTAGCGATCGCAATGATGCAAGGGTTTGGACCTAAGAGCTACAGCAGACTGCTAGCACTGTTTTATATCCTGCGTCAACGCCTCTCAATGGTTTCCCATGCGGTAGCTGTACTCATTGCTCATGTCCTAGCAATGCCAATCTTAATAGTTTTGGTAATTCGATACGTCTTTACCAAAACTCCAGCCCTCTAACTTGCTAGGTAAAAATCATGTATCTACTGATGAACTTTGTTTCTACATAATGAAACATTATCACTATTTAGAAACGAGAGGATAGGCAATTTTATTAAACAACTTTAGTTTTTGAAAAGCGCGATCGCGCTTAAACTGCAATTATGCCAAAAGTTTCTGTTATCATTCCCGCCTACAACGCTATGGTTTATCTCCCAGAAACCTTAGAAAGTGTATTGAGGCAGACTTTCACTGATTTTGAAGTATTGATTATTAATGATGGAAGTTCCGACAATATTGTAGAATGGTATTCAAGTGTGAAAGACCCGCGAGTCAGACTAATTTCGCAACAAAACCAGGGTGTCTCTGTAGCTCGCAATACAGGTATTTCTCAAGCACAAGGAGAATACATTGCATTCTTGGATGCGGACGATCTGTGGGAGCCGACCAAGGTAGAAAAACAGGTAACTCGCCTTGATAACGAGCTGGCAGTAGGTTTGGTGTATGCCTGGACAGCTCTAATCGATCCGGCAGGGAAGCTTACGGGCACAGTGTTTTGTCATAAAGCTGAAGGGAATGTCTGGGAGACAATTCTGGTTCATGACATTGTCTGTAATGGCAGTTGTGCTATGGTGCGTCGAAGTTGCTTTGAAAAAGCTGGAGTCTTCGACCCGAACTTATCTTCGGCGGCAGATTTCGATATGTGGACTCGCATTGCTGCTCATTATCCCTTTGCGGTTGTCAAAGAATGCTTAGTTCACTATCGCAAGGCTCCCGATACTATGTCAAAAAATCGCCAAAAGATGATTCAAGACTTCCGCATAACACTTGAGAAACGGTATCAATCTGTTCCTTTAGAGTTGCTGCATTTAAGAAACCGAGCCTATGGACATATGTACCGATGGCAGGCTTGGCTATCTCTCTATGAAGGCGACTACAAGAGTGCAACTCATTTCTATAAGCAAGCTCTCTTACATAATCCTCTCTTGCTTTCATCTAAGAATTTCCTCCACTTGAGCCTGGGAATTATCTTGGTACGTTTGTTTGGTTCTCATTTATATGAGCGATCGCGCTCCCTCAGTCGGGCTCTACGGCAGCGAATGTTTGGTGCTTCAACCTAAAAATGTATCAATGTTAGGCAAGTATATTTTCAACAAAATATGAATAAACATGAATGATTTAAGACAGATCATATCTCTAGTAAGAATACTGAAACCCTATCCTTGGGCAATTCCAACAATTATTGTTTTAGGAACATTATCTTCACTTTGTGAGGGATTAGGGATTAGTCTGTTTATTCCTTTTATTAAAGGTTTTGGGCAAACCACTAAGCAGTTAGTTGGTGGGAATTTTTTATTGGATTTTATTAATGAGTTATTTATCAATATTCCTGTTAATAGTCGTGCTATAGTTATCCCCCTCTGCATATTTGGAACTGTCCTTTTAAAGAATATTCTTTTATATAGCAATACCCTCCTTTCTTGCTGGATATATTTGCACCTGGTTGAACGGTTAATATCTAGGATGTTTAACCAGCTTCTGACTGTTAGCTACAGTTTTTTAGAATCGCAGCCATCTGGGAAACTACTCAACACTCTCCATACTGAAACCTGGCAGGCTTGTAGTGCTTGGAGAACTCTATTTAACATCCTTGTTAATATCAGTACAATATTTGTTTTTATTACTCTGCTGCTGCTGATTTCTTGGCAGCTCACTGTAGGTGTTGCCATCGCTCTAACGCTAATCTCGGTGGTTGTTCAGCGCGTAACCAAGTCGGCAAAAAAACTAGGACTACAGGTAGTACAAGCTAACGATAACCTTGCCCAGCGCATGATGGAAGGTTTCAATGGCATGAAGTTGATTCGCTCTTTTGGGCGTGAGTCCTATGAGCAAGAACGTTTTGACCAAAGTTTGAAACGGGTAAACTCTGCCTTGATGAAAGTTCAAACCGTCCAAGCCGTTCCAGCTTCCCTATCGGAAGTTTTAGCGGTGGCTGTATTAGTACTTATATTGATTGTCACACTGCAAACTAAAGATCAAAGTAATTTTCCAGCTCTTTTAACCTTTATTTTTATACTCTATCGTCTACAGCCAGCTATTAAGCAGTTAGATAGCGCTCGCGTTAATCTGAATAGCTTGATGGGGTCTGTCGAGAATGTCATGTCTTTCTTAAAGCGTTCTGATAAACCCTATATCCGTTCTGGAGCTATTCAATTTAAAGGTATAAGAGAAGCTATATCTTTTGAATCTGTTTCTTTCAAGTATAGCCATGGGGATGAGTATTCGATTCAAAATATTACGCTCAGTATACCACGAGGAAAAACCACAGCTATAGTAGGACCTTCAGGGGCTGGCAAGTCTACTTTAATTAGTCTTATCTGCCGTTTCTATGATGTAACTGAGGGAGAAATTTATGTAGATAAGTGTCCCTTACGAGATCTCGCTCTAGAGTCCTGGCGCAATCGAATTGCTATCGTGAGTCAGGACGTACATGTGTTCAGCACAACCATACGAGAAAACATAGCTTATGGTCGTCTAGATGCTACGGATGATGAGATCGTAACCGCCGCGAAATATGCTAACGCCCATGAATTTATCAGTCAATTTCCTCAGGGCTACGACACGATGGTGGGCGATCGCGGCATGAAGCTTTCAGGAGGACAGCGTCAGCGAATTGCTCTGGCTCGTGCCATCATCCGCGACCCAGAGATTCTGATTCTTGACGAAGCGACTAATGCTCTCGACAGCGTTTCAGAACACTTGATTCAGGAAGCAATCAATACTTTGAGTCACAATCGCACGGTTATTGTGATTGCCCATCGTTTGTCTACCATCGAACAGGCTGACCAAATCGTTGTGGTCGAACAGGGACGAGTCGTTGAACGGGGTAATCTCCAGGAGCTATTGCAACTCAAGGGGCTATTTGCCAAGCTCTATTATTTGCAAAACCGCGAAGCTCAAGCCTGAGAGGTAAATCGCTTGAAATTAAGGCAACACCCGCACAAACTGACTTTTAAAATCCCAAGCTCAGATAAGGGAAAAGTGAGATGAGATGAAAAACAACCCCCTAGTTTCTGGCATCATCATTTTTTTGAATGGTGAAAAGTTTATTGAAGAAGCGATCGAGAGTGTATTCGCCCAAACCTATGACCATTGGGAACTCTTACTAGTAGATGATGGCTCAACCGACGGTAGTACTGCAATTGCAAAGCGCTATGCCCAACAGTATCCCGATAAAGTGCGCTACCTGGAACACCAAGGGCACCAGAATCGAGGCATGAGTGCCACACGTAATCTGGGCATCTGCAACGCCAAAGGAGATTACATTGCTTTTCTGGACGCTGATGACATCTGGTTACCACAAAAACTACAACAGCAGGTAGCCATTTTAGAAGCTCACTCCCAAGCTGGTATGGTATACGGTCCCACACAGTATTGGTATAGCTGGACGGGGAATCCTCAAGATATTGAACGCGACTATATGGCCAGACTCGGTGTTCAGCCGAATACACTGTTCAATCCACCTACGCTGCTTACTCTCTATCTCACAGATCCAGGTAGCGTACCTTGCACTTGTGGTCTATTAGTGCGACGCCAGTTACTAAAAGATATCGGCGGATTTGACGAGAGATTCCGGGGCATGTATGAAGATCAAGTCTTCTTAGCCAAAATATGTCTTAAAGCACCCGTATTTGTGGATGGTGGCTGTTGGGATAAGTATCGGCAACATCCGGATTCCAGCTCTCAGCTGGCGTTCAGAAGCGGCGAAGACCATCCCTCCAAGCCAAATCCAGCTCGTCAGACTTTCTTGACTTGGCTAGCAGAGTATGTAGGTGAACAGGGAATTAAGGACAATGAACTCTGCCAGGCGGTGCAAAAAGCTCTATGGCCCTATCGCTACCCAATTGTGTACCGCCTGTCAAAGCTTACGCAGTATCTTGTGTGGCAGATCAAACGACCCGTAAAGCTAATAGCACGGCAAACATTGCTCATCAAATCATAGTTATTACGTTCAGGAGATGTAAATCATGGATAAACAACGGCTCAAGCAGATAGCACAACAGACCTTGCCTGCCCCTATCCACCGCTGGCTGGGTGGTCTTCTAAGTGATAAATACTGTCCGCCAGTAGGGATGGTAGATTTCGGCAGCCTGCGACGGGTGACCCCTATTAGTTGGAAGTTTGGCTACGACCGAGGGCTTCCTATTGACCGCTACTATATCGAAAATTTTCTGACCCGTCAGGCTGAGGATGTGCAGGGACGAGTGCTGGAGATTGGAGATGCCTCCTACACACGTCGGTTTGGCGGCGATCGCATCACTAAAAGCGATGTGCTACATGTGGTAGAAGGCAACCCAGAGGCGACCATCATCGGTGACCTAACCAATGCTGATCAGATTCCATCAGATAGCTTTGACTGTTTTATCCTGACGCAGACCATTCACTTAGTCTACGATCTGCAAACGGCACTCTCTACCATTTACCGCATCCTGAAACCCGGTGGAGTGGTGTTAGCCACGGTTCCAGGCATTACCCAGATTAGCAATGACGAATGGGCAGATTACTGGTGCTGGAGTTTCACCACCCTCGCGATCCGGCGTCTGTTTGAGGAAGTTTTTCCAGCCACCAATGTGAAGGTGGAGGCTTATGGCAACGTGCTAGCAGCGATCGCGTTTCTGGAAGGACTGGCAACAGAGGAATTACGAAAGGAAGAGCTGAACTATCGCGACTCTAAATATGAACTCTTAATCACTATCAGAGCAAGCAAACCTGAGGTTGCAGAAT
Source organism: Coleofasciculaceae cyanobacterium (assembly GCA_036703315.1). Taxonomy (GTDB): domain Bacteria; phylum Cyanobacteriota; class Cyanobacteriia; order Cyanobacteriales; family Coleofasciculaceae; genus DATNPH01. Next base: position 35,291 of record DATNPH010000072.1, on the reverse strand, counting down.
GACGGTACGCCGCCTCGCTAAATTGCGAAGAGTTGCCCGACGGCTCAAGAGACGGTTTATGCCGACGGGTCTGATCTTGATGTACCACCGCGTTGCAGAGGTGGACTCAGACCCTTGGTCACTGTGCGTCCAACCCCGCCATTTTGCCCAGCATCTGGAAGTGCTGCAAAAATACGGTTGGACTCTACCATTACCGCAATTCGCTCAAGCACACCGACAAGGCAACCTCCCCCACCGTGCTGTAGCGGTAACATTTGACGACGGTTATGCTGACAACCTCCTCAACGCCAAACCGCTGCTGGAGCAACATAACATACCTGCAACGGTATTCCTGACCAGTGGATGTATTGGGCAGAGCCGGGAATTTTGGTGGGATGACCTGGAAAGGATCTTACTGCAACCAGGTACGCTACCCCAGACACTGCGATTAAACATTACGGGCAATAGCCACCAGTGGGATTTGGGCGAAGCAGCACGTTACAGCAAAGCAGAGTGTCAGCGCGATCGCCACCTGAAGCCATGGGATAGCCAACCCGGTTCCCGACTATTTTTCTTCTACTCCCTCTGGCAACACTTGTATCCCTTGCCGGATGTTGAGCAACAACAGGTTTTGGCTGAACTGATAGCTTGGGCTGGTGCCCAGCCAGTAGCACGCCCAACTCATCGGACTCTCTCACCAGAGGAAGTACGTGCGCTGGGTCAGGGGAAACTAGTTGAAATTGGTGCTCACACCGTTACCCACCCCTCTCTTCCTGCACACTTAGTCACAGTTCAGCGAGATGAAATTCAACAAAGCAAAGCTTACTTAGAGGAGTTGCTGAATCGTTCTGTTACCAGTTTTTCCTATCCCTTTGGAGATTTTACTCCCCAAACGGCTGCCCTTGTCCGGGAATCTGGCTTTAGCTGTGCCTGTTCTACTGTTGAAGATGTAATTAGCCGACAGAGCGACTCTTTCCAGTTACCTCGTTGTGAAGTGCACAACTGGAGTGGGGAAGAGTTTGAAAAGCGACTATTAGAGTGGTTTCGTGGTTAAGCGACAGTGAGCCGTTAGCTTCAAGCTCTGCTTTTGGCTAACCGCTGACAGGTGGAGAATGACACTTTCAACTGCAACTTGATATCGGTCAATCGATAGCATCAGTGGCTTGGCAGTTATTGAATCTAAAACTTGAACATTAAGATTGTCAAGTCTTTTATTTTGTGAGTAAAAAAATGGATTTACTTCAATACCCCTTAAAATCAGCAAAGCAAGTAGCAAGAAGCTATCTTAAGTTTTTCAGAAATTCGACTCCTATATCAAATAAAGATTTAAACAATATTTTGAAAAATTGGAATATTGAAGATTTTAAAGACAAAAAAATCCCTATGGGGGCATCAACTCATAATTGGGTCTTAGAAAGCCCTGATGGTAAATATATTTTACGTAATGCTGGCTCGTACAGACAGCATATCGAACTTCAAATTCTTGTCCTGAATAAACTTGTTGACTGTGATTTCCCTTATTCGATTCCGAAACCGCAAGAAAACCGAGGTTCTTATTATATAAAATACAGAGGGAATTTCTGGATATTATATAGATTTATTGAGGGAAGTATTGTAGACAGTCTATTTGATAATATTTCAGATTCAGCTAAACAGCTTGGAGTTATGGTTGGCAAGTACCATAAAATTACTAATACAATCAATTACAGCCATATCAATTATAATCCTGGAATAAATTTTGATAATAGAGCTATTGATAGCTTGCGAAAAAGCTCCGATTTAATGAGTCAACAAAAGAATCGAGTTCAAGTTGAAGATTTATTTTTAGAAAAAGTCAATAATATCATTCAAGCCGGTTCTAGTATTCCCCGTGACAATATTGAAACAATAACAAGCCTGCCTAGAATACCTGTTCATTGTGATTTTAATGAAGAAAACATATTGGTTTCAAATGGAGAAATAATTGGTTTAATAGATTTTGATGCTCTTAGCATAAAACCCAAAATATTTGATTTTCAAAATGCTTTAATTCATGCAGCAGGAACACCTAATGGCTTAAGCTGGTGTAGGATGAAAGACTTTGTTAAAGGCTATTCTTCAGTTTTGCCGCTTTCCAATCCTGAATTAGAGGTAGCTTACTCGCTTACGGTTAATCAATGGGCTTGGACTCTAGCTTGGATGTTAGAAAAAAGAAGAAGTAAAAATTCTAGGGTTTCGGATTTATATCTAGCCCATGTAATAAATGTATTGAATAGTATTGTTACTCAGAAAGATGAGTTTATCAATCAACTCTTTGCTAGCGCTACTGCTAGCTGATGCAAGTCCAATATCGCTTAAAAATTGAGAAGACGTTCAAAAATTTAATAGTAGTGGTCATAACAGGTTAATCGACTGGTCTTAAGTCTCAACGGTATCAGTATCACTTAGGAAAATTTGAAGAAAATGAATAGCAATCCATTAGTATCTGGAATCATAATCTTCTTGAATGGTGAGGAGTTCCTTGAAGAAGCGATAGAGAGCGTATTTGCTCAAACTTATGAGAACTGGGAATTATTGCTAGTAGATGACGGTTCTACCGATAGCAGTACTGCGATCGCTCAGCGATATGCTACACAATACCCTGATAAAGTACGCTACTTAGAACACGAGGGTCACCAGAATCGCGGCATGAGTGCGACGCGCAATCTGGGCATCAGTAACGCCAAAGGCGAGTACGTTGCTTTCTTGGATGCTGATGATATTTGGCTACCACAGAAATTAGAGCGGCAAGTCGCAACACTAGAATCAAACCCTGAAGCAGCGGTAGTTTTTGGACCTACTCAATATTGGTACAGCTGGACCGGGAATCCTGAAGATAGTGACAAGGACTCGCTAAGAGAAATAGGCGTTCAGCCCAATCAATTATTCAAGCCACCCATGCTGCTTTCACTGTTATTGCATAACCAAGTGAATGCACCAGCTACCTGTAGTGTTTTGATTCGACGGGAGGTATTTGAAAAAACTGGTGGATTTGAAGAGTCTTTCCGGGGGTTGTTTGAAGATCGAGCCTTCTTTGCCAAAGTGTATTTGAAGGTACCCGTGTTTGTCACCAGTGAGTATTGGGATCGGTATCGGCAGCATCCGGATTCTACCTGCTCTGTTGCGGCAAGAAGCACTTCATACAACCCTTACGGAAAAAGTTCGGCACACCTGACTTTCTTAAACTGGATAGGGGAATATTTAACCCAGCAAGGGGTTGAGAACACCCAAGTGCAACAGGCTCTCCAAAAAGGGTTATTCCCATATCACCATCCAGTCTGGTTTTTCTTGTTGCGAACCAAATATCAATGTCAAATAAAGCTGATTGAGTTACTCAAGTCTCTAGGGCAATGGAATTTGCTCACTCGCATTCGTCTTTGGCTAGAAGATAATATTCGCTTAATGATTCTCCGCTATAGAGTAAAACATATTTCTGGGTCTCAGAGAATCAATTATGAAATGGATGAATTGATCGTGCTATGTGTTGTTAGAAATGGAGAAGTATATATCAAGTCATTTATTGACCATTATTTTTCCTTGGGGGTTAAGCATATAGTTTTTCTTGATAATGGCTCAACAGATGAAACTATTGCCATAGCTCAAAGTTATAAAAATGTTACTATTTTCCAATGTGAATGCAACTATCAAAAATATGAGAATGTGATGAAAAAATATTTGGTTAAACGGTTTTCCCAAAATCGTTGGAATCTTTTTGCTGATATTGACGAATTCTTTGACTATCCTTTTTCAGATGTTCTTAGTTTACATTCACTAATAACTTATTTGAATAAAAATTCATATACAGCTGTTGTTACACAGATGCTGGATTTATTTTCAAATCAAAATTTTACTGATTTAAAAAGCAAAGAAAATTCCTCCTCCTTAAAAGAAATATACAATTATTACGACATCTCTAATCTTGATAAGACAAATTATAATTACGGAACGCCATCAAATCCGGATGTAAAAATGCATTGGGGGGGAATTCGCAAAACTCTGTTTGGCACTAAAAATGGTTTAACTAAAGCTGCTTTAACTTTTATTGACAAAAAAATTAAGGTTTTTCGCTCATACCATCACGTTGAAAACGCTTATTTAGCTGATTTTACATGTGTTTTTTTTCACTACTATTTTGTCAGTACTTTTTATGAAAAGGTTTTAGACGCTGTTCAAGCGAATAGATATAACTGTATGCATGAGTATCAAATGTATTGGCAAAAGTTGAAGCAAAGTTGTGATTTTAAAATCGAAACAGAAACATCAGAAAAACTAGAAGATGTGAACGGTTTAGTAGAAAATGGGTTTTTAGTTATATCTGAAGATTATATGCAGTGGGTTGTCGCACATAATTCAAAATCAAATTTTCCTAAAACAACCACTATAAAATTAGTTGGCAACCCTCAACAGGGGCACCCATAATTCATGTTTTTAAGAGTTTTATAGGAGTAATACTAAGATACATGAAGGATAACCCTTTAGTTGGCATCATCATCAATAATTATAACTACGGACGCTTTTTGCAGGATGCTATTGATAGTGCATTAAATCAGAATTACCCTAACACTCAGGTAATTGTCGTTGATGATGGTTCCACAGACGACTCAAGAGAGATTATTTCCACTTACAAAGAGAAAATTATCTCAGTCCTGAAGGAAAATGGAGGTCAGGCATCAGCACTCAACGCAGGATTTCAAGCCAGCCAAGGGGAAATTGTTATCTTTTTGGATGCTGATGATTACTTATATCCTTACACCGTTGAACGGGTTGTAGCAGTGTGGGAACCCGGTTTAGCTAAAGTGCATTATCGCTTACAGATCCTTGATGCTACTGGAAGTTTAATCACTACTCGTCCGGCAAGCGACACGACCTTAGACAGTGGAGATATTTTGCCCAGCTTACTCCAAAGTGGAGGCTATACAACTACACCGACGAGTGGTAATGCATTCAGTCGAGCTGTTCTGTCTCAAATTCTACCTATACCAGAAGACCAGTTTCGGATTTCTGCCGATGGCTATCTTATAACTCTGGTACCGTTCTATGGGGAAATAGCTGCTGTAGAGGAACCTCTTGGTGTATATCGCGAACATGGAAATAATCTGTGGGCTAGATCTAGACAAACAGTCGTAGCTGAGTCCCTACAACGGTTAGTCAAGCATGACTATCAGAAGTATGAGTTGTTGGTAGCTAAAGCAACCGAGTTAGGTCATCCTCAACCGCAAAATTTGGGCTTTAAAGATTATTTTCATTTAAGGCATCGGATAGCGTCATTGCGCTTAGCCCCTGAAAATCATCCTATCCCATCGGACGTATCTTTTGTCTTAGCCTACAAAGGTTTTTGGGCTGTTTGGTTGCACTCAAAGTTTAAGTGGACAAAGAAGCTAATCCTAAGTATTTGGTTTATTTGGGTCGGGTTACTGCCTTTATTTCTAGTAAAACCAGCTATCAGTTGGTTATTGGCTCCAGAATCGCGATCCAAAGCAAAGGCTCAAATGCCTAAATTTCAGAGTGTAATGCATCCAAATAGCTTAGATTCATAATTTTAAAATCGAGTGAGAGAGGGAAGAAGAAAAAAATCATTAATTCGTTAATAGTGGATCTTTAACATTTAAACGATAAGGATAGGAAGTTATGCATTTTATTATCACTGGCGGAGCCGGTTTTATTGGCTCTCATCTTACAGAAGAGCTTTTGTCAGAAGGTCATCACATCACGGTAGCTGATAACCTGGCGACAGGTAGCCTACAAAACCTGCCCGATCATCCTCACCTAAGACTATTGCAAAAAGATATATCCACCTGTCAACCAGAAGATTTTACAGAGCGAATTGATGGAATTGCACATTTAGCAGCTACCCCATCTGTTACGGAATCTTGGTTAAAACCACTAGAGGCTCATCACAATAATCTTTCTGCAACGATTGCTGTAATTCAACTGTGTAAATCCTTAAACATTCCCAGATTAGTTTTTGCCAGCTCAGCAGCTGTATATGGCAATCCAACACAACTCCCCATTTCAGAAGAGCAACAGACTTCCCCTATTTCTCCCTATGGCTTACAAAAACTGGTTAGTGAGCAATATGCTATTTTGTTTGCAAAACATCTAGGTTTTTCATTTGTTGGTTTACGCTTCTTTAATGTATTTGGTCCTCGGCAAGTACCTAACTCCCAATACTCAGGCGTGATTTCTATCTTTGTTGCAGCAATGCAGCAAGGTTTACCTATCAAAATTTATGGAGATGGAACTCAGACACGAGACTTTATCTATGTTAAGGATGTAGCGAACGGCTTTGCTAAAGCTTTAACGACTCCCCTAGAATCTGGCTCATGCTTAATTTGTAACTTAGGCACAGGAAAATCTACCTCTTTAGTTCAGCTCGTTGATATTCTCAAAACTTGCTTTCCTCAGTGGCAATCAGAAACTAAATTTGCTCCTTATCGTCTAGGAGACATTCAACATTCACAAGCTGATATCTCAAAAGCATCTTCATTGTTAGGCTTCACACCTCAGTGGTCAGCACAGTCAGGTCTACAGCTTTTTACTAAATCATTAAGTTCCTTGCATAAATAGCACGATAAAAATAGAGTCAGTGGGTGCTAGTCAATAGTGAATAAATTGGACAAAGAAACACTTGCAAGTCTAGCCGACTACTAATTAAGCTCAAATATATGCTTTTAAAATCCTATAAATTCATCCTGTATTTAGGAATAGCTGTGTTTATTGGTGTACTCGCTTTAAACATCAGTTTAGATTATTATTTACAACCAAACAATTTAATGACAGCTACTGCTAACCCACCTACTACTCGTGATAAATGGCTCTGGCCTTTTTCTCAGGACTCAATCTGGAACTTGCCAATCGGAAGCGATGCTGAGTATAGTTCAGCTAATTTACCTCAAGCTAGCTATTCCTCAGTAGATAATAATCCATTGTTTATTATTTCCGCCAATAGTCCTCTGCGACCCTTGTACGATCCTGGAAGCTGGACAAATCGATGTAGCGGTACTACGACTTATGAAAACTTATCTATCCCAATTCCAGACGATTTGATTGTTCCTGATGCCATTAATACTGAGACTAAATACTCTACTCCAAATAATGCTGCCGCATTGCTTCAGCCTGACGGTCGAACCATCATCCAATTAGAACCTATGGCTCGTTGTGTTAAAGGTGAAGCTGTATATGGTTATCATTGGCCCAAACAAGACATAGATATATACAGTAAAGGTATTTCCGGAAGCCATCTGGGTTCCGGATTGTCTGCTATAGGCGGAACGATACGCAAGGGAGAGTTGACAGGTTCCGACCCTATTCGTCATGTTCTAAAAATAGAACTTTGGGAAAAATATTTAAACTATGAGCCTGCCAGCCCTACACCTGGATACCGTTGGCCTGCTGATAGATCAGATAGTGCTGCTCCATCTATCTATAAGGGCAAAGATCCTCAACTAGTCATGGGGTCGCTGCTAGCGATTCCGCCCAATGTAACTGAAGATAGCCTTAGTTTGATTACGCCAGCAGGTAAAAAGCTTTTTCATGCTCTACAAGACTATGGTGGTTACCAAGTAGATGCCACAGGTGCAGACACTTATGCTTTAGCAGTGGAACAGGGGGTTGAAGACGAATTCAAAGCAGCCTATGGTTATGATTTTTCTGCCAGTGCCAATAATAATAATCCTTTTTACGAAGACTTTACGAAGCTCTTTCAAGCTTTAAATATTATTACTAATAATGGTTTAAACAGTGTAGGTGGAGGTGGTATGCGTCGAGCGCCATTGGCTCCTCCATTTGCTGATGAAAATACAGCTACAAGTTGAAGTGGCTGTAATATTTTTCTCATGGAATATCCTCACCACCGCAGTGTTTTTAATTTCATCGCCACTATTATTGCTGGTTTAGCCGTCAGCCGGGGTTTATGAAGAAGAATAGAATGCAGTAGAACTGAAACAGACGCAGCTAGTAATAGGACAATAATTGCCCACTCTAAGGGTTTAAATGTTTGATTCAAAATTGTGCGATCGCTGGCTTACCAACACATTTACCAGATTGCCTCTCATCACGGATTGGTGGCAGTTTGGATGGCGCAAGCAGCTCCTGCTAGTAGTAATAGTTATTTTGGTTTTTTTTGGACTTCGCTGGATTAGGCAGCATCAACGTTGGAAACGCTGGTTAAGTAACCCTAGAGTAGTTTTATTGCTGTTTGGTATCACTGCCACTATACCTATAGTATTTGCCGTGGCAGCTAAAGGACTGGTTATTTTTCTTCCAACTGATTCTGGTGCAGCAGCCGAGGCTATTGTCGTGCTGGGTCGAGACGAAGAATTTAGGAAACAGCGGGTCGATGTTGCTCGTGAGCTTTGGCACGCTAGACGAGCGCCAAGGATTTTTACTAGTGGTAGGGGTGATGCCGCCAGCATGATTGAGCAACTGAAGGCAAAAAGCATTCCGAATCGAGTGCTAGATGGTGAAAATTGTTCTTTAACTACATGGCAAAATGCTGTTTTTACAGCAGCTGCACTACATCCACAAGGGATTCGTCAAATTCTGTTGCTGACTGATGAGCTGCACATGTTGCGCTCACTACTTGTGTTCCGTGCTAATGGTTTTATCGTCATTCCCCATACAACCCGACTACCACCGAACTTCGGCTTTAAGGCAACAGCTTTTCTGACATTTAGAGAATACATGGGGCTAGTGGGTTATGCTTTACAATGGCGGTTTCATCCGCAGCGCTCACCTGAATCGAACAGTCCCGATATCGAGAACATAAGACAGCAGGCTGAACAATACGGTCAGCAGCGACGTCTCTCAGAGGAGGCAGCTTATTAAGGGACGCTCTGTGCAAGTCCTAAACGGTCCTTTGATAAGCTGTTCCACATTTAACAAAGCATTGAAGAAGGCAGAGGACAGAAGAAGGAACGCTTCGGCGTGAGCGCTCAGCCGAACGGCAGAAGGGGGGAGTGTCAGGGGGATTCAACCCCCAGTCACTCCCAGTCACTGAACATAGTTGAGTGGGGGACCCTTGACCCTTGCACAATTGGGCCCTTAAGATGACTTGGCATCTCTAGCATCGGGATAAATCCATAAAAGCCCTCTGCCTTCTGCCTTTCTTTGGTCAAAAGATACTTTGACTTACAAGTTTCTGAAAGTTCTGAAAGTGCGTACCTAGAGTCAGCTCAAATACCCTCATGTCGCTTCTGATGCCACTGCCAAGCATGTTCCAGTATAGTTTCTAACTTTGCATACTGGGGTTTCCATCCTAAAATCCGCTGTGCCTTCTCGGCACTGCCTACTAAGCTAGGTGGATCTCCTGGGCGACGGTCAGCCAAAGTTACTGGAATCGGGTGACCCGTAACGACACGGGCGGCTTCAATTACTTCTTGAATTGAGAATCCCTTTGCATTGCCCAAGTTAAACACCTCGGTGTTCCCCCCTTTGAGCAAATACTCTAGCCCGAGAATGTGCGCTTGTGCTAGGTCATTGACATGGATGTAATCCCGAATGCAAGTGCCATCTGGAGTGTCGTAATCGGTGCCAAAAATTGAAATACTCTCCCGCTTGCCCATCGCTGTCAACAACACCAGAGGGATAAGATGAGTTTCGGGAGTGTGATCTTCTCCTAAACGGCCTTGGGGATCAGCACCAGCAGCATTAAAGTACCTAAAGCGCACAGATCGCAGACCATAGGCATGGTCAAAATCGTCTAGTATGTGTTCCACCATCAGCTTACTCATACCGTAAGGGTTGATCGGCTGCTGAGGTTGGTGCTCGGAAATTGGAATTTGTTGTGGTACCCCGTAGGTGGCACAGGTCGAAGAAAAAACAAAGTTCTTGATGCCAGCGTCACACATCGCCTCCAGTAGCGTTAGAGTGCCCACTACATTGTTGCGATAGTATTTGGCTGGCTGGCTTACTGACTCGCCCACATAAGCATAGGCGGCAAAATGCATGACCGCAGCAAATTCTCGTGTTTTAAAGAGTTCGTCTAGCAGGGTTCGGTCTCCAATATCTCCCTGGATAAGTTCTACCTTGAGTGCCGTCTCTACCAGATCGTGATGACCATAGACCAAGTTGTCTAAAATTACCACCTCGTAGCCCGCCTCTTGTAGAGCCAGAACTGCATGGGAACCGATATAGCCGGCACCACCTGTTACCAAAATTGTAGAGTTTTCCATTAGAAGAATAAAGAATTACAAAATGTTGCTCAGGATTGATGCTTTCAAGCCCTTATCTTAATGCTCCTGATTGTTGCGTGAACCTTACTCAGAGTTCTCTGACTCAAGACTACTGAACCCTTCTGTCTATTACCTGAATTCCTGACTTCTAGAGGTCAGGGAGTGACTTCAGCAAACGGATACTGATAAAGCTTGGCACTTTGAGCTTCTGTTTCAAGATTAACCAGCAGAAGATAGGTCCCCCGATCAAGTACCTCTTCCATAATCTTTTGGGTTCAGAAATTAGTCTGTGTAACCATTCCAGCCCGAGTTCAGTCACCCATTTAGGAGCTCTTTGTTTATTACCTGCCTCAAAGTCAATCGTGGCACCTATTGCTAGGAAAATTTTGATGTTTGGCAACTGGTCTTTGTACTTGTGTATCCACTTTTCTTGTTTAGGTGCACCCACTCCTACTGCCAGTACTGTTGCTCCTGAGTTTTTAATCTCTTCAATTATTTCTAAACATTCTTGTTCGTTTTTTTCAAACCCGAAGGAGGGCGAATGCGCTCCAACAACAATTTCTCTACCCATTTGGGCATTCAGGTTTTCTTGAGCTTTGAGTGCTACTCCCTCTTTTGCTCCTAAGAGAAAGATTTTAATCTCCTCATTATCTTTGTGATACTTGCAAAAAGCTGGGAAAAAATCAGAGCCAGAAATTTTTTCTTTTATGGGTGTCCCCAAAAATCTAGACACAAAGTAAAGAATTTTACTGTCACACAATCTGTAGTCAGCGCCTTCGTAAACCTTAATGAACTCTGGATCGTTATGCAGCAAGAGTAAGTGATCGACGTTTGGTGTGAAGACGACGCCAGACTCTAGTTGCTTTAAAACCTCAGCCTCTGTGACATTATCGATGTCTACATTTAAAATACTGACAGTTTCCATCTGATTGACCTGGGTTGTAAAAGCAGCAAATTTTGTTTAATCAAGGTTACGGGTAATCTTTGAATTGAATATCAGAGATTATTCGTAACTTTCAAAACGTTCACCCGCTCTGCGTAAGTGAAGCTCTCTACGAAAAGAATAAAAGTCCGTCATAGTAGAGCTAATAGCCACTATAGCAACAAGAGTTATGTGGGTACAGCTCGCGCTTGTCGAGATATACTTAACTACCCCCTGAAGTTGTAGCTTTCCGGATTCCTCCGTAAATAATTTGCAAATGTAATCGGTTGTGCCGATTAGCTTGCTGCGATTAGCTTTGCTGCTGCGCTTGAGGCGATCGCGCTCTGAGAGTGCTGAGATATCGTGTAGTTCTATAGATGAGTGGTTAAAGCTCCTTCCTCCAGAATCAGACTCCCTTGCCACCCCTGATTTAGGGGAGACAAGGGGGAGCAACAATCTCAACATCACCGTCAACTAGAAACAAACCAGTTATCGAACAGTTTTCAAGCTCTCAGTGGTTGCACTAAACAAGTCAGTGAAGATACTTAATACTGTACGATCGCGGACTCGAATATTGGCACTGACTGACATCCCTGATTGCAGCGGCACTTTTCGGTCATTAATCACCAGTGATTGTTGCTTCAATTTAATTTTTGCCGGAAAAGTATAGAACGGACGAATTTGCTCAGGTGGCAGTGCATCGTCACCAATCCACACTAACTCTCCTTTCACATCACCGAACTCACTAAAGGGAAATGAGTCAATCCTGACATCAACTGGCATTCCTTTTTTTACAAAACCAATATCTTTATTAGTAATAAATACCTTGGCAACAAGACCATCGTCTGGAACAATCTTAAGAACAGGCTCTGCGGAATTAGTAACAAATCCAGGAGCCGTTGGTTTTAAATCAAATACAGTTCCATTGGTAGGTGCTCGAAGCTCTTGGTAACTCAAATTTAAGTTTATCTGACTCAGCTGGCTATCAACTTCTGCAAGTTTTTTCTCATTCTCTACAATGAATTTGTTCAACTGACTGTCAATTTCAGCAATTTTTTTATCATTTGTAGCTATCTGAGTTGTTAAATCTTTTTGAGAGAGAGCAAGGGTATTTTTCCTCTGTTGTTTAGCCTGCCCAATCTTTAATCCTAGGCGGTCTTGTTCCTGAATAAGCTGGTCAACTTCAGATTGGCGGGTTTTTACCTCCTGTTGCTGCTTGAGGTATTGGATTTGGGCAATTCCCCCTTCAACTGCCAAGACCTCAATCTGATTAAGAATTCTCTGCTCAACGGCTAACCTACTTTTAGCATTAGCAAGTTGAACTTTATTCTGATCAAATTGCCTCTCTAGTTGTCCAACTTCCAACTCATTAGCCATAACGCGAGAGTTAAGTTCTGCGGTGGCAATTTGCAAACGTGCTCGTTGTTCAGGACTGAGGTTAGTCCCCTCTTGATCACCCCTAAGTTGAGTTTGATAAAGCTGATTCTCAGCGACTAAAGCTTTACGACTTTCAGTGAGAGAGGCAATTTCTCTAGGAAGTTCCAGTCGTGCTAGTTCTGGTTTAGTAACGGATGAAAAAGCGGAGTTGCGTAGAACTTCACGATAAAACTGATTTTCTTTAATTAATGTAGCGCGAATCTTTTCAAGGGAAGTCTGTTGAGCCTTAGCCGCTGTAGGGTCAAGTTTGACTAGCAAATCATCTTTCTTAACATGCTGCCCATCCTTAACATAAATTTCTTTAACAACCCCGTTAATGGGAGCTTGAACAGCTTTAACAGCATCTTGAGGCTCTAACTTGCCTTGAGCAGGAATAGCTTCCTCAATTTTGGCAACGCTTGCCCAAATAACTCCAAAGACTGTGACACCCATAATTGTCCAAAGAATTGCTCGTGACCAACTATGGGATTGTCGAAGAATAACAGGCTGGTCATATTTGCCGTTATTATTTGAGTTTGTGGCAGTGATTTCAGTCGGCTGGATGGGAATGGGTGGTGAGGCTAAGGAAATTTTTTTGTCTAGCTTAGACCCATTTTTGTAATTCATAACACTCTGCTGTTAGGGTAGATATGCACTTTACAAAGCTACAGTTGAGCTTCCTGTTGTCGATAGAGACAGTAATAGCGACCTTTTTGGGTTATTAATTCTTCATGGGTACCCTGTTCCACTATTGTTCCTTTATCCATCATCAAAATGATGTCGGCGTTACGAATTGTACTGAGGCGATGGGTAATGAAAAAGACGGTGCGCCCTTGATAGGCTTGGGCAAGATTTAGAGACACTTGCCGCTCAGTATCGTAATCCAAGGCACTAGTGGCTTCATCTAAAATTAGTAGTCGGGGTGATTGCAAAACTGTCCGAGCGATCGCAATTCGCTGCCGTTGTCCCCCCGATAAGGCTGAACCTCGCTCTCCGACACGGGTGTTATAGCCCATGGGCAAGCTCATAATAAACTCGTGTGCTGCTGCAATTTTTGCTGCCTCGATAATTTCCTCAGAACTGGCATCAGGATTCGTTAGGGCAATATTCTCCTGCACCGTACCATCAAATAAAAGGCTGTCCTGAGGGACAATACCAATCTGACGCCGCAGCGAATATAGTTCTACTTTGCTGATATCGTAATCATCAATGACAATCCGACCCGCATCTAGTTCATACAGTCGAGCCAACAGCTTCATTAAAGTGCTTTTACCAGAGCCACTTTGACCGACAACGCCGACAAAAGTGCCGACAGGAATATCCAAGCTAATATTGCTTAACTGAAGCGCACCACTAGCAGCAAAGCGAAATGAGACATTTTCATACTTCACTGCTCCTTGAATAGTAGGCAGGGCAATATTACCACGGTCTTGTTCATCAGATTCTTGGGGAGTATCTACAATATCACTCAGACGTTCAAGGGATAGCGCTGTACTTTGAAAGTTTTGCCAAATTTGGGCTAACCGTAATAAAGGCCCAGTGACGTAGCCAGAAATAATCCGGAAAGCAATTAACTGCCCCAATGTTAATTTGCCATCTAATACTAGATAGGCTCCCACCCAAAGCACTAGTAAGGCAGACAATTTGTTCAAAAAATTGCTAGTTGAACCGACGGCAGTGGAGGTCAAAACATTCTTAAATCCGTCGCTGACATAACGAGCATACCGCTCTTGCCATTGCCAACGCGATCGCAATTCAATATTCTGGGCTTTAACCGTGGAAATCCCTGATAACACCTCCACCAAATAAGATTGAGTTTCTGCTTGACGTTCCGCTTTAGTGCGTAGTTGTCGCCGCACGATTGGCGAAAAGACAACTGTCAGTAACACAAACAAAGGAATCACTGCCAACGTCACCAGCGTCAACAGCCAACTGTAGATGAACATGACCACGATGTAGATTATGGAAAAGACCGCATCTAACACCACAGTCAACGCTGTGCCGGTGAGAAACTGGCGAATATTTTCCAGCTCATTGACACGAGTGGCTAATTCTCCAACCGGTCGTCGTTCAAAATAGCGCAACGGCAAGCGTAACAAGTGGTCGATAATTTCCGAACCCAGAGCCATGTCAATCCGGTTCGTCGTATCCACAAATAAGTAAGTGCGCAGGCTTGTTAAAATCGCCTCAAAAATTGCGACACCCACCAGTAAAACGCCCAGAATGTGCAGAGTGTTGATACTGTTCTGTACGATCACCTTGTCGATAATCACCTGAATCATCAAGGGATTCGCCAGACCAAACAGTTGAACAAAAAAGGAAGCGATTAAAACTTCCGTCAAGACTTTACGGTAACGGAATAGGGAAGGGATGAACCACGAAAGCCCAAACCGTTGTTTAGGAGTTTCTTTAGTCGGTTTGAGTAGTAGTACCTGCCCATTTTCACTCCAAGCTTCCAAAAACCGTGAGGGTTTTATGCGAAGAAGTCCCGATTCTGGCACGGCTAGCACCAGTTCCCGTTCACTGCTTTCATAGAGGATAGCGAAGCTATCTTGCCAGGAGAGCATTGCTGGGGTTGGCAGGCGGCTGACGGCAATAGCTGGCACATTGACCAGTTGAGCGTTCAATCCCATCATGTCAGCGACGGCACCACAATGCTGGAGAGAGAGCTTGCCGTTCTGGGACTGCTGGTGAACAATGACGCGGCGTACCGTATCTCGGCGGAAGGGCATAGCCCAATGCTTAGAGAGCATCTGAAAGCACGCTAAGGTTGCATCAACTGCACCTCTACCGCGAATAAAAGGATAGTTTTGTTTGGTTGCTCTCTGTTGTTGAGCGTAGTTGGCTGATGAGGCAGGTTGCTCTGGGGCGTAAGGAATTTCTGCTGAATCGGGAGTGGTGAGGGGAGAAGAGGAGAGGGGGAGAGGGACACAGGGGGAGAGAATGTCAGATGAAATCCCGACTAGACGAGTGAAACCAGAACCTTTGACCTCTAGGGTTGCAGATTTTTCCCGATTGAGACAGGTTCCAACGGGTAAGCTAGCTGATGCACCTCCACTAATAAACCAAAGTCGATGCTCGTCGAGTGGCTCATGCCTGCGCTTACCATTACCACTAGGCAAATTGCAGATTACGGCGCTTGAGTGCGCCTGAAGGGCGAGTTCTTTGAGATTCGCTTGTCCATTGGCTCGTCGCTCCAGTTCTGTACCTAGAAGATCGAAAACTTCCACTACACTACAACGTGACCCAAAGGCATCTGAAAGTGCTGGTTCGCGTTTCAGCAGGGTCATGAAGTCAGCCGTACTCAGGGTAAGGCAAACTGTTTCAGTAGACGCGATCGCTGTTTCACAAGGTACTCCCCTCAGTAGACTAACCCAACCGATGATTTCCCCCGGTTGCAGCAACTTCAGCGTTACAGGTGCCTGACGGCGGGGTGCATAACCCAGGAGACGGGCTTGTCCCTGAAAGAGAATAGCAACGTGAGCGGGCAGTTGCTCTCGTACAACAATTGCCTGACCCATGCGATAGCGCAGCAACTGACACTGTGAAGCTAGTTTTTCTAATGCGACTGGTGACAACTGCTCAAACGGAGAGATGCCACCCAGAAATTCGTGAATCGTTGTCGTATAGGTCATTAGGGCTAACTTGAAAATAGGGACTTAGAAGTCAGGAGCCAGGAATCACGGTCAGGAGGCATCATTGTCATTCTTTCGTTGTGAGTGCCAACTCATGGTGCCTAGCTTGAAAAATGGGGGGTAGGAAAAATAAAGTTTCATGTTTTGGCTATGTGCCCAGTTCAGAGAATTTGCAAAAGTCTATTGTTCTACTTAACCTTTGTTTGCGTGTGCGGCTCTCCAAGTGGTTCTCCCCTTTTTTAGAGGGCTAAGTATTGGAGCACTAGCTACTGAGTAGCCAACCCGTTACCTGTGCGCTAGTTCCAAAGGCAAAATTGGCAATGTTATCAATGAGTTTGCCCAGTTCGCTGATGGAATAACACACTCTTAGATGCATTGGTAGCAGAAATTGAGTGTCCTAAGACAATAACTTTTGCAAAAGTACAACCTGTTAAACAGATAGCTAGTCATCAGTCAGCTCCTTGGTGCGAAAACCTAACTGTATGACCATATCTCTGGGGCTATTGTCACTTATGCAAGCGTTAAGGAGGAGTGTTTATACCGAGTTGTATTCCTATAGGGCGCTCCTCAATCAGTTGTTTGAGATTTTGCACCTGATATTCTCAATCGTCATTGACCCCAGGCAAAATCAATGGCTGAGCATTCGAGGCTACTAATGTAGTAACCAACAGATAGTCAATAAACAAGATGACTACAGACGACAGCGATCGCCAAATACCACATCTAGTGAAAGCGATCGCGACTCTTAATCCAGAAACCAAAACCGTTGCTGGGACAACCCCAATCAAGGCGATTGCCAGGCAAAACATCAACCGTTTCTATAGTCTCAAGCTGGAACCTGGATTTTTTTACTTCCAGCCAGACCAAAAGCTTTGTGAATGGCTTGCAAGGCAGTAACACCATGCTCTTGAGCCACTACACAGCTAATCTTAATTTCCGAGGTTGTGATCATTTGAATATTAATTTGGTGTTGAGCCAGCGCTTCAAACATGCGAGCGGCGATACCGGGTTGTCCGACCATCCCAGCACCAACAATACTGACTTTGGCAATGTCTGGATCGACCAGAATCTCACCGCATCCTAGAGTTGAAGAAGCCTGTTGAAGAACTAGGCGCGCTGCTTCAGCGTCTGCTTGTGACACCGTGAAGGCAATATCACGGGTGGGAAGACCATCAACCACGCGACAACGCTGCGATTG
This sequence comes from Coleofasciculaceae cyanobacterium, assembly GCA_036703315.1. Classification (GTDB taxonomy): domain Bacteria; phylum Cyanobacteriota; class Cyanobacteriia; order Cyanobacteriales; family Coleofasciculaceae; genus DATNPH01. Next base: position 17,951 of record DATNPH010000072.1, on the reverse strand, counting down.
GATGATCATATCGACGCTGATATTTTCCTCTGCCAAAATTCCAAATAACTGAGCTGCCATACCAGGACGATCAGGAATATGGCGTATCGCCAGACGCGCTTGGTTGAGGTCGAGGGCAACGCCTCGCACGGGGCGATGGGGAGTGGAAATTGGGGAGTGGGGAGTCAGGATAGATTGATCGGCTGTTGCTGGTTTGATTGGGGAACTGCTGATGTTGAAGACTTGGCAGAGAGCAGCGATCGCGCGATCGCAATCCTGAGCATTTATTAGGCAACTGACTTTCACCTCAGAAGTCGAAATCATCTGAATGTTGACCCCCGAACTCGCTAAGGTTTTGAACATCTGCGCCGCAATGCCAGGGCGTCCAATCATGCCTGCCCCAGCAATAGACACTTTCGCAATGCCGCGCTCAACCATCACCTCAGCTTCTTCGGGATTAGTCGTGTTATGGCTGCGAAGAGTGGGAGCGATCGCTTCAGCTACGGCTTCCGCTCGATTGAGAATATCTTTGACAACAGTAAAGGCAATATCGTTACTATTACCCTCGTGAATCGACTGGATAATTAAATCCACATCCAAGTCTTGACCAGCAATCTCACCAAACAACCGTGCCGCCACACCAGGACGATCCGGCACCCGCAATAAAGCCACTTTCGCCTGATCCGTATCAAATTCCACCGCATCAACAGATCGAGCAATCTCCAAACCTTCCAAAGGACGAGGCTGAGGCTTGGGCGAAATAACCCTTGTCCCTGGATCATCTGTCCAACTAGATAGCACTACCAGAGGAACGCCGTAATTCCGAGCAATTTCTACAGCACGAGGATGCAGCACCTTCGCCCCTAAACTGGCTAATTCCAGCATTTCATCTGAGGTAATCTCGTCCATCAACTGGGCATCGGGTACCACACGGGGATCAGCTGTCAAAATTCCTGGAACATCGGTATAAATTTCGCACTGCTGTGCCCCTAATGCCGCCGCCAGAGCCACCGCTGAAGTATCCGAACCGCCGCGACCGAGTGTGGTAATTTCTGATTTATCAATGCTACTGATGCCCTGAAAACCAGCGACAACAACAACTTTGCCCTCGTTCAGATGCCGCGAAATCCGTTCAGGATGGATCTCAAGAATCCGGGCACGGCTGTGGTGCGCTTCCGTAACAATACCCACCTGAGCGCCTGTCAAAGAAATGGCTGGTTGCCCCAATTCCTGCAATGCCATACATAACAGAGCAATAGAGACTTGCTCACCCGTAGAGAGCAACATATCCATTTCCCGGCGGCTGGGATTAGTTGAAATTGTGTTGGCTAGTTTTACCAAACTATCGGTAGTCTTACCCATTGCGGAAACGACTACAACAAGGGAAGTACCAGTTTGAGCTATTTTCATAACGCGTTGGGCAACGGCTTGGATGCGTTCAACTGACCCAACGGACGTACCACCGTATTTCTGGACAACTAGCGACATAATGTTCATCCCACCAACCTTCCTTCCGACGCCTTGAGCTGTTGAGGAGCAAACCAGTCAGCGACGCCAAGAGGCATTAAAACTATTAACTTACTCAACTTATCAGACTCAGCGAGGTCAAAACCGAATGACTTTACATTCTGTAGGCGATTTATCCCACGCGGTATCTACCTATAGTAGTGCTTTGCCAACACAACTTAGAAGGTGAGGCAGATAGAGAAGTTATCTCCCTCATCTCCCGATTGGAAATCCGTAAACCACAACAAGCCTATCTCCACACCCTGTTCCCTAATCGGTATAATCGCCTCTGTAACTCTCCCAATGCCTTAAGCAAGTGATTGCAATTTATCCGGGCAGTTTCGATCCGATTACCCTAGGGCACCTTGACATCATAGAGCGTGGCTGTAAGCTCTTTGAGCAAGTAATTGTTGCTGTGCTGCGTAATCCTAATAAATCACCTCTATTTACCGTGCAGGAAAGAGTTGAGCAGATTCGCTTCTGTACACAACATCTCCCGAATATAGAAGTGGACAGTTTTGCTGGATTAACCGTGGAATATGCGAAACTGAGGAATGCTAAAGTTCTGCTGCGGGGGCTACGAGTACTTTCAGACTTTGAAAAAGAACTCCAGATGGCTCATACTAATCAAACCCTCTGGGATGAGATCGAAACCGTTTTTCTTGCTACCTCTAACGAGTACAGTTTCTTAAGTAGTAGCGTAGTTAAAGAGATTGCTAGATTTGGCGGCTCCATCGATCATCTTGTTCCCCAGCAGGTTGCTATAGATATTTGCCGATGTTACGCAAAGACTCAACCCGGAGCGATCCCCCCGACCGCGACGAACCCAGCAACCCGAATGAACTACCTCCCAATGGATCAGGAGGTATAGATATCCAACGGGAACTTAATCGGCTCGAAGAGATACTTTTCGATAGCCTGCACATTCCCTTTACCAAGCGCACATTGGTAGATGAGGAAATGCTGCTGGCTCAGCTGGATTTGGTGCGGGAAAATCTACCGACTGCATTTGAGGAAGCCGAAAAAATTGTCCGCCAGCGAGATGAAATTCTCCTGCAAGCGGAAGAATATGCCCAAGAAGTCATGGAGGCAGCAGAGCGACGCGCTGACCAGATTCTAGATGAAATGGGCATTATTCAGCAGGCTGAATTCGAAGCCAACCAAATCCGAAAACGTGTTCAGCAAGAGTGTGAAGTAATTCAGGAGCAAACACGAGCTGAGATTGAGCGAATGCACCTGCAAGCTCAGCAAGAACTGGAGCAAATGCGCCATATGGCTCTAGAAGAGTGTGAGGATATTCAAAATGGTGCCGACGATTACGCTGATGCCGTTCTCAACAGCATCGAACAGCAACTGAGTGAGATGCTGCGAGTGATTCGTAATGGGCGTCAACAGTTGCAACCTGAGCCGCTACCAGACTATCCAACCGAGGTAGATCCAGGCACCTCGGCACCTCGATCCTCACCGCCTCCACCGAAGAAGAACTAGCCTAATGGTCTGTCAACCTTGATTTGACAGATTAAGAGAGGACAAGAGAGAAGTTTATTAATCTATCCTTCAAGCCTTACCTTGACACTCTACTAGCGTACTAAGAGGCTTCTCATTCCCAGCCCAATCAGCTCTTTGCTTAGGCTGGGTTCAGAATTTGTCCATCCAGTATTGTTCTTGTGCATAAACACTCCGCAGTGACTGCACTGCCGCTTCGGACAAGGCAAACTTAATCATGCCAACCAACTCAGCCCATCTGTACATCTCTGGTAAGCAGAGAGCTAGCTTAAATTTTTGTGTGTAAAATTCTGCCCAAAACTTGGGGGATTGGTATTTGTTCTTCTTCCAACGCTTGCGCCAACACGCAAAATCTTCATGGGTGGGTGGCTCTACGCCCAAAATCGGTGGAATATCTGCGTAACTCACAAACCTACTTATCCCTTTGCCGACAACGTGGATTACGTGCCGCCAGCAGTCGATACGATAAATGTGTTCGGGTTTGAGGTTGAGGAGGAGGGAAATCGCTTCTTTAGTAATAAATCGAGCCAAACGATGAACAGCCCTTGTTCCAGGCTCTGGTGTTGATAACATAGTAGGTAGATACATCCCTTTAAATGGGAGTTTTGTGGAATTAGCGATCGCCTTAAGTTTGCGAGACGTAGGCGATCGCTTTTAATCTAAAACTATTAAACGGCGACATATCGCCTGTTGTCAAGGATGGGGTTGGTTAGGTTACGGATTAAAGAATTTGCTGGAGAGAAGGGCTGGACGCTTAAGGAAGTGTCCGATCGCTCAGGAGTAGCTTACGGTACGGTTAAAACTTATGCTCGCTCTCCTGGAATGGCAATGGCTGACCTTATTTCCCTAATCAAGTTGGCACGGACATTTGATGTGTTAATTGAAGACTTGTTTGAGGTGGTGGAGGAGTAGGTGCTAGCGCAGCCTACAGTAAAGCTGCTTCTTTGTCATGAGGGTTGTTACGCAAGCACACAAGATTCCGCCGTTTCTCAATCCGTGATTGTACGGTTCTGGTATTTCTTCTAGCTGTGCCAAGCTGATCACCAGCGTCTCGGATTCATGCGTAGGCATCAGTCAGAAGAAATGAGTCAATCAGAGGTAATTGAAGCCCAATTGCAGCAAGCTCAACAAGAAAGAACGAAAATTCTGTCTGAGTTGGAGCAATTGAAGCAATTGCAATTGCAGCTTAAGTCTCAGCTAGATCAAGTTTTGTCTCTGGTAAAACCGCTAGAAGGGCTGCAATTGTTTGACCCTTCAGTACTGCAATCGCAGCTACTGGAAATTCAAACGCAATTGAGGCAAGCCCAACATGAGCGATCGCACCTCCAATCCCAGATAGCTGATATTCCATCGCAACTAGAGCAGTTCAATAAAGAGCGATCACAAGCAATAGCCGTAGAACTATCCCCATTGCGAGAGCAGTTATCGAACGTTCAAACTCAGTTCAGCTCGATAAACTCAAGCTTGCCGATTCTTTCGGTCAATCAACCATCCCAACCGTACACCATTGTCGATATACTCTTGCATCTTCGCTTTGAGTGTTTCTAAGCTGTCCGTCTTGGAACGAATCTCAATCACAAAATCCGGTGCCAGGTTGAGAAATGCATCTTCTCCCTTGTCCCATCCTTCTGATAAGCGTCCTTTTGCAACAAAAGCCGCATCAGGCGCTCTTACGGCACCATTAGCCAATTTAAAACCACCACTAGGACTAAATGCCTCTCCCAAATCTTGACTTTCCACCCAAGTCAGCAGATAAGCTATTGCTTTTGCTTCTCGATTGCTAGAAATTCCCCCAGTCGGTGGGATAGTTACTAGTGTTCCATCCGCATTTCGTTCAAACCGCAGTTCTGGGTTTTGTGAACTCATCAGCATCAGTTCTTCATCTGTTACAGCTGCCCATGACTTCACCATTGCTCCCTCAGCCCTTGATCTTACTGGCTCGTTCTAGCTGAACTCTAGCAACTGATCGATGCTCATTGCTCACCTGTTTCTAATCCTTCGTTGGAAGCGCTACAAACAAACAGCCACCACGAGCTTCCACCAAATTTCCGGGCGCGATCGCATGTTTAATAGACATCCCCCCATTATCTTTGTCATAAGTAACAACTAGCGTTTCCTTAAAATCTTTTGGCTCATAGTCTACTTTCTGGCATTTCCCATTCTCACAAGGTTGCTCGTTGCGCTTCACCAGTGGCATGTCCGTGTAAAGCTTGCTATATTCCTCCTGCCCAGATCGCTTACTCTCTACTGACAAAAGGATTTTTTTCTCATCTAGGTTGATGTTAATCCCGTTATCCACGGGTTCCGGAAATCCCTGGGATCTTAGGCGATAAGCATACTCTTTAGAAGTATCTCCAGCAGCTGACCCAGAGGTATAGCATTCTACGTAAAATCTGGTTTTCTCTGAAGCTGTAGAGGAAGTACTGATCAGAACAACCAACGCCATACCCTCGACAACCCATTTGACGCCTTGTAAAACTTTCACTCAAAACCCCTACGATGTTTACAACTCGCCAAGTCCGGCTATTTTTTACATCACTTAAATTTGCTTTATCATAATTCAAGGTTTTCAATACTGAATAAATGTACACTAAGCAGCTAGAATAATTGCCGCAACTGGGTTAAGCAATTTTGAATTTTGAATTGCTTAGGGTGATAAGCGTTGAATCTTCCAACTGCCACCCTCACCACGCCGATAGAGTAACCGATCATGCAGTCGATTGGGACGCCCCTGCCAAAACTCAATCTCGTCTGGAATAACTCGGAAACCACCCCAGTGAGGTGGACGAGGAATTTCCTTATTGTCGTATTCCTCTTTCAACTGCTCCAATCGTCGTTCTAGTACCTGACGGCTTTCAACCACTTGACTTTGATTAGACGCCCAAGCACCCAACTGAGAGCCTTTTGGACGGCTGTGAAAATATTCATCTGACTCAGCAGCTGAAACCTTCTCAACACGGCCCTCTATACGCACCTGTCGTTCTAACTCTACCCACAAAAACGCGATCGCTCCCCAGGGATTCCGGATCAACTGCTGCCCCTTGTGACTGTCGTAATTGGTATAGAATACAAAGCCTCGCTCATCGTAGTCCTTCAGCAGCACCATGCGGGCAGAAGGTTTACCATCCGATGTCGCGGTGGCAATTGTCATCGCATTTGGTTCTGGAAGCTGGGCTGCTAATGCCTGGTTAAACCAAATTTTAAATTGCTCGAAAGGATTGGGGCGTATCTCCGTTTCACTCAACCCCTGGAGTGTGTACTCTTTGCGCAAATCCGCTACGCTAGTGTCCATCTTTCGTTTCCTATCGTTGTCCTTCGACGCTTGTCAACTGCTAGCCAATCTTGTTATATGATTCTGCCTCAATGAGCCGCTACCAATGGGTATTTGCGATGCGCCGTTCACCCGATCTTCAACGCCTTCTGATTTTTGGTCTGAGTGGCCCGTTTTTGGCGCTCAACCTCTGGATTTTGTCTCAAGTAATTCTCTATTTTCAGCATCTGATTACGGTGCTAGTGATTGCGGCAATTCTCGCCTTTTTACTGAACTACCCTGTCCGGATCATAGAGCGATTTTACCGAAGTCGCTCTCAGGCTGTAATTGTCGTTTTACTTTTTACCTTGGCACTCCTAGTTGTTCTAGGGTTCACACTGGTGCCAATTGTGATTAACCAAACTACTGAACTGTTAAAAAATATCCCAGCTTGGTTAGACGCCAGTAATGATAATCTGACTCGGTTGACGGATTGGACAAGAGATCGTCGCTTGCCGATCGACTTCAGAGCGATTAGCAAGAGTGTTAATGCTCGCATTGAAAGCCAACTCCAGGTTCTAGCGACTCAGGTTCTTGGATTTGCTCTAGGGACATTAACTGGACTACTAGATACCATCTTGGTCATCGTCTTGGCGTTTTATATGCTGCTATACGGCAAAAAGTTGTGGCTGGGTATAGTCAGCTTACTGCCGCCTCAAATCGGGTTACCCTTGAGCGAATCGCTGCGGCTGAACTTTCAGAACTTTTTTATCAGCCAAATCCTACTAGCTTTGTTCATGTTCGGAACGCTGACGCCAATATTCTTGATTATGGGGGTACAATTTGCCCTGCTGTTTGCCTTGCTGATTGGCATGGCCGAAGTGATTCCCTTCATCGGCGCAACTTTGGGCATTGGTCTAGTGACGATTTTGCTGATGCTCAATAGTTTTTGGTTGGCAATGCGAGTGGCGATTGCGGCGATTATCATGCAGCAAATCAAAGACAATTTGCTAGCTCCCAGATTAATGGGAGAGTTTATCGGACTCAATCCCATTTTAATTTTCATTGCTTTATTAGTAGGAGCCCAACTGGCTGGGGTGTTGGGCGTGATTATTGCCGTTCCCATTGCTGGGACTATTAAGGGTACGATTGACGCTATCCGCTTACTACGTCAAACTCAGGCGATCGCAACCGAACCGGTTTCTGCTGAACCATCCAACCCAGTATGCCCTGAGGAAGGGTATGAAAAAGAAAAAAGTTAAAACTGTAAATAGAGCGGATTGTTGATTTTTCCTCTTGTAAAATGAGCAACGACTGCAAGGTTAAGGATTTCGCTGATGCGACAGATTAATTTTGTGATTATTTTTGCTGTGTGTTTGGCTCTGGTTTTATTTAGCTTGGAGAACACCGAACCTGTTGTGATCCGAATTGTCGAGGGCGTTCAGGTTCAAGCTCCTCTGTCAATTGAACTAATTCTGGCAATGGGGCTTGGCGCTTCCCTCGCTTGGATCTTCAGCATCTGGACACGGTTACTACAACAACTGGCGTCCTATAAAGTTCTTCGCCAGATCCGTACCAAAGAAGAACATATTCAAAAATTAGAGCAGGACATTGAACGCTACAAGGCAGAGATTGAAGAGGAATTACCTGCACTATCAGCCGCTGAATCCCTAACAGACGGGGCACGGGCAGAGTAAGATTATACCATTTGGGTAAATAATCCGTCACAACTCAACTGTTGGTTTTTGGCTAATGGCTAATGGTGAGCCAGTGCGGTCTTAGGGGCTCCCCATCAGCGAGTGGCATTAGCGCGCAGGAGCGTCACCCGAAGGGCTAATAGGCAACAGACAATTAGCAATTTGCGTTTACCTGTATGTGACATTCATAAACCGAAATGGTATTGGCAGGTTTTGGGTTAGCAGACTATTCGAGAACCTTCTAACTTTCAAACCTTCTAACTTTCAACCCTTTCAACCTTCAAGCCTTTGAGTGATGACTGGAACACCCACCACGGAAGCGATCGCTCTCCTGATTGACTTGGCACAGCGCGGGGAAATTAATCCCTGGGATGTCCAAGTGATTGAGGTGATTGACCGCTATTTAAGTACACTCTCTCTGGGGGCTGATGCTGAACCTGGACGTTGTGACGCTGACTTATCACAGTCGGGGCAGGCTTTTTTATGGGCGTCAATGCTGGTCTTACTCAAAGCCGACACGTTGGCGCGTCAAGATGAGCCGGAAGAGTCAGAATTTACCGATGTGGATGATCCCCTCGATAACACGGTCGAATCTCGATTACCACTGCATCTAGAGCGCCATCTACGCCGCCGAAGAGCTGCTCCACCGCCCAAAAGACGCCCAGTGACTCTGCAAGAGCTGATTGATCAGTTACAGCAAATGGCAGCACAATTGGGTGAAGCGCCCCTACGCCCTCGCTCTGTTCGCCCTCGTCCACAATCTCATACTCAGGCAGCTAAGGCGATCGCTCACCTGGCTCACGATGAAAATCTTACAGAAATCGCAACGCAACTGGAAACATTTCTCTCCCGTCATTGGCAAAAAATATCTAATGGAAAAGATTGGCTGAATCTAGAGCAGTTGTTAGAGTGGTGGACGGTGTTACCAACAGCGTCGGATGAAATTGATTCCCTACCCTACCCTATCCTGGAGGAAAGGGGGACTCCCATGGGGAACGGGAACGTTTCCAGCGAAGGAAATAGCTTGGCTCCACACAAAACAGCTGTTGATGCAACTGAAGCGGGAGCCAGTGACCGAGTGGGTGTCTTCTGGGCACTGCTATTGTTGTCAGCTCAGTCTAAGGTGGAGTTATCCCAAGAGGAATTCTACCAAGACTTAAAAATTCGTGCGCTGGTGTGAAGAGAAGGGGGTGTTGATTTGGAATAAGTACTCGAAGCTTAAATAAGCTGTAGCTTGAGGGAATGTTCTGCATTTGCTGCACAGCAAAGCAAAACGAGTTCTACTTAAGATTTCTAGAGTTGCCTGTGCTACTTTTTCTACCTTTTAAAATGAATATTTTAGAAGCTCCACAGGATGGCTCCAGTAATAGTTGATTCTCCACTGAGAGTAATAAAAAATTTGCCAATCTACACCTTTTGCTAACTGATTTGTGTCATCACTCCCAGTAAATAGGGATGAAGCCTTTAGACAACAGTCCATCGCTAACTCGCTGGACTGGTTAAAATCAGACTCAATTGACTAAACCAAAAATGTGTGGCCTAGCTTGAGGAAAAAATATTCATGAAAGCCATGATTCTGGCAGCTGGTAAGGGAACTCGCGTTCGCCCTATTACCTACACTATTCCCAAACCTATGATTCCCATCCTGCAAAAACCAGTGATGGAGTTTTTACTAGAACTGTTACGACAACATGGTTTTGACCAAGTAGTCGTGAATGTCAGTCACCTTGCTAACGAAATTGAAGGCTATTTTAAAGATGGGCAGCGATTCGGCGTCGAAATTGCCTACTCTTTTGAGGGTCGAATCGTTGATGGTCAACTGGTTGGAGAGGCTCTCGGCTCGGCTGGTGGAATGCGCCGTATCCAAGACTTTTACCCTTTTTTTGACGATACATTTGTGGTTCTATGTGGCGACGCCCTAATTGACCTTGACTTAACGGAGGCGGTGAAGTGGCATAAAGAAAAAGGGGCAATTGCTACAATAATTACGAAATCTGTGCCACGAGAGCAGGTTCCCAGCTACGGTGTCGTTGTCACGGATGAGATTGGTCGAATTAAAGCTTTTCAGGAAAAACCCTCAGTAGAGGAAGCTCTCAGTACAAATATCAACACAGGTATCTACATTTTTGAGCCAGAGGTGTTGGACTACATCCCTTCAGGTCAGGAATATGATATTGGTGGTCAACTATTTCCCAAGCTAGTGGCAATGAATGCACCGTTTTATGCGGTGTCGATGGATTTCCAGTGGGTAGATATTGGCAAAGTACCCGATTACTGGCAAGCGATTCGCAGTGTTATGCTCGGAGAAATCAAGAACGTGTCGATTCCAGGGAAAAAAGTGGCTCCAGGCATCTACACGGGGTTGAATGTGGCTGTGAATTGGGACAAGATTGATATCACAGGTCCGGTTTACATTGGTGGCATGACCCATATTGAAGATGGGGCGAAGATTATTGGGCCAACGATGATTGGTCACAATTGCTGGATATGTAGTGGGGCAACAGTAGATAACAGCGTGATATTTGAATACTCCCGCTTGGGAGCGGGAGTACGCTTGGTCGATAAGCTAGTGTTTGGGCGCTACTGCGTTGACAAGACTGGTGCCACAATCGATGTCCAAGCCGCAGCCCTAGATTGGCTGATTACCGACACCAGGCGGACTCTGCCATCCCAGGAACCAGCAGAGCGACAAGCGATCGCGGAACTCCTCAGCAGTGATCTTTAGCCTGAGCGACCCAAAAAAGATGACAGGTGAAGGCTCCGTAATGTACAACTTTTGCGGTTCCCCCCGTCCCACGAGGGGAACCACCTGGAAAGTCGCACATGGCGTGAAGGATAAAGTACTAGAACCCAATTGATGGCAAGACCCCGTCGGCAGATGGGGGAAAGATTCATACTTTATACTTGAGCCTTCAGTTTCTAATAGTTTAGATAAGTGTAGCTTCCTAAACTTTGCTCGTAATTTCGCAGTAGCCGTTGCGATTCCTCTAGGGTGATACGGTTTTCTTGCAAGGCTTGCTCTGTGCGACGGCGAATGCTTTCTACCAAGTCCTCAGCGTCGTATTGTACATAACCCAAGACTTCTGTCACCGTATCGCCCTTCACAACCTGTTCAATTTCATACCCTCTAGGTGTCAAGTGGATGTGAACGGCATTTGTGTCGCCAAAAAGGTTGTGTAAATTGCCCATAATCTCCTGATAGGCACCCGCTAGAAATAGAGCTAAGTAATAGGGTTCTGTGGATTTTGGATTTTGGATTGGGGATGAACCGTTTCCCTGCTCCCCTGCTTCCTGGAGAGGATGGAGTTCTAGCACAGATTTGACATCCCGCAGGTCAATAAATTGGGCAATCTTCCCATCGCTGTCACAGGTAAGGTCAGCCAAAACACCTCGGCGCGTTGGTTCTTCATCGAGTCGGTGGATTGGCAGAATCGGAAACAACTGGTCAATAGCCCAGGAGTCAGGTACAGATTGGAAGACGGATAAGTTGACATAATAGATCGATGCCATGATTTTTTCCAGGTCTTCCAGGTCGTCAGGGACATAGTCCTGAGTTCTGACAATTTCGAGAATTTTCTGGCAACATGCCCAGTACAACTGCTCGGCTCTGGCACGCTGGGTGATACTCAGGTATCCGAAACCGAAGAGGCTTTTGGCTTCTTCGTTGAACTGGATAGCGTCGTGGTAGGCTTCCTGGTAGTTATCGACATTGATGGAGCAGTAAGTTTCCCAAAGGTTACGAATAATCAGATGCTCTTTTTCCTGAGCCGATGCAGGGATTTCTGAGTGGACATCGCTGGTGCCAAGAACATCAAAGATTAGAACTGATTGGTGAGAAGCGATCGCTCGACCACTCTCACTCACTAGCACTGGCACAGGGGTTTGACGCCCTTCACAAGCTTCCTTCACCTCGGCAACTATGTCATTGGCATAGTTCTGCATGTTGTAGTTTTTCGAGGCGTAGAAGTTAGTTTTAGAGCCATCGTAGTCGATGCCTAAGCCGCCACCGACATCGAGATACTGCATATTAGCACCCAAGGCACTCAGCTCAACGTAAATTTGGCTGGCTTCTCGGATAGCATCTTTGATCACACTGATGGCAGAAATTTGAGAGCCAATGTGGAAGTGCAATAACTGCAAAGAATTTAGCATCCCGACATCCCGCAGTTGTTCAACACAGGCGAGGATTTCCGAAATCGTTAGACCAAACTTAGCGCGATCGCCTGCGGAGTCTCCCCAACGACCTGTACCTTTTGTACTCAGCTTTGCCCGAACCCCTACAATTGGTTCGATCCCCAGCTGATTTGCCGCGTCAATCACCAACTGCACTTCTTCTAGCTGTTCTAAGACAATTATTGCTTTCTGTCCTAAGCGTGTTGATAACAGAGCCGTTTCGATGTACTCCCGGTCTTTGTAGCCATTACAGATGAGTAAGGAATTGGGCGTCTTCAACGTTGCCAGGGCAATCATTAATTCAGGTTTGGAACCGGCTTCCAAACCAAATTGATAGGGTTGACCAAATCGCACCAAATCCTCAACCAGATGCCGCTGCTGGTTGCACTTGACCGGAAAAACTCCTTGGTAACGACCGGGGTATTTGTAGCGAGCGATCGCTTTGGCAAAACAGGCATTCAACCGCTCGATCCGGTCTTCCAGAATATCAGAAAAGCGAATTAGCAAGGGTAGCCCCAGATTCCGCTTGCGCAACGCTTCCACCAGTTCCAATAAATCTAAAGAACCACCGCGATCGCCTTTGGGAGAAACCGTAACATGACCAGCGGCATTGATTGAAAAGTATGGCTCCCCCCATCCCTGAATCCGATAAAGCTTCTCGCTGTCCTCTATTGTCCAGGAAGATGCTTTTTTCCCCGGATGTCGCGTTGATTCTTGTTTTGCATCCGGACTCACTTCGTGTTGCGCCTCATCTTTATTTGCGGAGCCTACGGCTAGCCCGTTACCGTTTGTGGTCGTCAGCTCTACCCCCATCGCGTTTTATCACCTTCTAATCAGTTGCGATTGTCACTTTAACGCATCTCTAGAGTAGTGTGAGCATAACAAGGACAAGTATTATCAGCGAGGTTTGAAGGCTGAAAAGCTTATCAGGTCTAAGAATTCACTACCGCTCAATTTATTTTTGGCAGCAATTCCCCTACCTCCAATTCTACGAATATGGGATCAGTACTTTTGCTGCATTCTAGGTCGAGATTTCTATATAGAATTGGTCGGATGAATCAGCCGTGTTAAAATTGCCGTCATCAGAATGACTTACATTCTATAAAAACGCGAACACTCGCGTTTTTACATTTAAACTGACCGTTAAGGGCATCGATGCTCAATTCATCTAATCCTCCTCCTCAACAGCAACACTTTCTACAGCCTCTAAGGCAGTTGCTCCGCGATCATGCGTTTGTTTTCTGCGGTGGACTTTGGGCTGCGCTTGTCATAGGTGGCAGTATGGCAGCTCTTGGTCTATTGAATCCAGGCCCACTTGAAAAAGACGGGTCTCAGCCAACACCAGCCTTAACGACATTTGAGGAATCTACGGTAAAAAAGAAATTACCTCTGCCTTTACCGTTGTTGGGTACAGTTATCCTAGGCTGTGCGGCGGGTTCCTTAATCGTTACCCAAGTCTTGAAATACTCAATTGGTCGCCGATCCAGCAAGAGATCTAAACCTAGTGGGACTGTCCGCAGAAAACGGCGATACTCTGCCACAAGACAGGGTATAGTACCAACGCCACAGCCAGTTAGCTCAGCACTAACTTACAATCCTTCAGGTAACCAACTCTCAAAAATTAACAAACAACTGACCCAGGTAACAGTGTTGCCACCGGAAGAGAGTCATCCTCTAGATGGAGGCGACGAGAACCTAGCTGACATGATGGATTTGCGCAAACGCCATTCTCTGACTTCGCTGATGCGCCGTAAGTAGGTAGGTGTCAGCGTAGTGAACAAGCCTAGTGTTTTACTAGGGTTGTGTTCAAAGCCGATTCTTGTTTGCATACGAATCAACTTATCGCGTCTAGGATGATGTTGTTGGCGAGTTGATAGGTCGAGATGCCAGAGATTGAACCTACACGCTTTGCTGTGGATGTGGTGGGTGTAGACTTGGGTATTTCAGGGCTAGCAACTTTGAGTACTGGTGTTATGAGCGTCCGAAGAGCCTAGTGCAAAATCTCACAAAGCTCACTCTAGACAGGACACAGACGGTGCAAAAGATTTATCAACTGCTGTCCATCTTCAAGATAGGTGACGTACTCAGTTTCATCCACTTGAACGTCCTTCCCTTCCATGTCCGCTCCATATTGCTCTGCCATAACAATGATGGGCGTGTTGCCGTCAATGCCTGCACTTTTGCTGATGCGCTGTCCCATAACAGCATATTCCTGTATTGATCGCCCAACTTGGTTGAGCAAAATCACGTCAGGGCAAAAACTTCCGCCCGTTGTCCGTTCGATCGCGTCTGCTTCATCGAGTGCGACGACGACATGGTAGCCTTGGTGCCGAAGGTTCTGACTTAGGAGGGGTCGAACCTCATCATCCTCTTCCACTAGCAAAATTGTCGGTGGAGTGTAGGTTTCATTCATGCCAAACCTCTGTGCCTGATTCCCAGCAAGCGATCGCATTCGTTTTTGACTGTTCTGAAACACTCGCAGGAAAATGCTTCCAGTCCACCCTGGTTGAGGATGTGGATGCGACCCCGGCTGTACCGGATTAGACCCCTGTCCTGGAGATTTTGGGCAGCTTGGGTGACTCCAGCACGGCGCACGCCCAGCATGGTAGCAATAAACTCATGCGTTAACCTCAGCTCGTTTGAATTAATTCGATCCTGCGCCTCAAGCAGCCAGCGTGCCAATCGATGTTCTAGAAGGTGTGTGCGGTTGCAGGCGGCAGTTTGCGAAACCTGGGCAATAAAGGCTTGAGCGTAGCTTAGTAGAATGTTACGCAACTCCTGGTTAGAATCGAACTCCTTGCGCCACATCTGTGCATCTGCTTTGATGGCGCTGCCAGGAATTTGCACGGCAGACTCAGTCTGGGTCGTCTCCCTTCCACCCAGGAAAACGTTAATACCGAGCATTTCGCGACTGCCAACCATACCCGTCTCAACGACCGTACCGTCACTCATGGTGATAGTAATTGAGAGGAGACAATCAATGGGGAAGTAGATCTCTTTGATCCTCTCGCCCGGTTCATAAAGCCTCTGTCCCTGTTTTAAGGAGACATACTGAAGGTGAGGAGCAAGCTTTTCATATACATCGCGGGGTAGAGAGGCAAGAAGATGATTTTCTTTACCCATGTCACTATCCTTAACCCTATCCCATAAGACGTTGTTTTTGGAGCGTATTTGAGTAGACATTGCTTATCGTGTTTTATATAAACGGAGTTGCCGAGTCATACAGGAGTGGACGAATGTTGCTGATGTGGCAATCAAGAATATAGAATCTGATTCGTGTGCATTTATTGTAGACAATAAATGCACACGAATCAGATGCTATTTTTAGAATAGATTATTTTTTGCATACGAATCAAGGATGTACGCCGTCGAAAAACTTCAATCTGCCCTAGATACGCTCAATGCCAAGCGATCGCAAATCGCGGGTGAAGGTTGGTATCTACAACACTGCTGGTTGGTGCAAGTCAAGCCGGGAGGCAATGCCCGAACCGATCGCAAATATTGGCAAGTGAGAAGCCGTCAACCCATGTTTGATGGCAAGACGCTTAAGCACTTAAAACCGGATGAAGTGGAGGATTACAGAGTTGCGATCGCTCGGGGGCGGCAGTTAAAGCAGATTGACCGCCAGATTGAGAAGCTTCAGCAGCAACTTGAGCAACTCACCACAACTAACGCATCAAGGAGTTCCTCAACACCGCATGAAACTCCACTCCAAAATCCCATCCTCTCTACTGAGAGTCTTCAGGAATTGCTGGAAGGAGAACCTCAAAGTACATTGGGATTAACTGATTTGGCTGAACAAGAGCGTATCGTTAAGGAAGTGGTTGCCAAAAGTCAAGAATTGAGAACATCACTACAAAAGTCAGCCGCTGTAAACCGTCGGCTCAGATCGGGGACTGTTAATGTCAGAAACGGCCATCCACATCTTCAGTGAACTTCTCTACTCTCATTAAAGAATCCTTGATTTCTTCATTGAGCTTCACTTCTTCATTGACATTGTCCTGGCTGAGTATTTCGTTGCTCATCAACGCTTGTCTAACCAAATTAGCTCGCCGCTTTGCGTCCTCAGCTTTTTGCAACAACAGGTCTGCCGCCTCATGCTCGTTCATTTCGCGCAGATGCTTCGCCGTATGGAGCATTAATATCTCACTCTCTTCAATCGTGCGAATTCCATCCCAGAGGCTTTCTTCAATCGACTGCGTCACTTCTGCTAAAAGGGTATTGAGTGAATAGGCGTGCCCGGTATGGCAGCGAAAGCGGAGCAGGCTACCTTCTTTCAACTGCATCAGTACGCCGTGACATTCAGGGCAAGTATAGGGAGAAAGTTCACCTAGCTTCATAATGCCTATCTCCATCCCGTTATCTTCCCGTGCAATACCAACTTCCATATCCATTTTCTCAGACACCGGATTCACCTCCTGTACCGGAATCGCTTTGTTAACCAGATGTGCTAACAAAGCTCCCATTTCTATAATCCGCACGCAATGATCGACCTTGACCACTTTCATTGCCGCCCTTGGCATCGAGGGGTGAAGCGCATCAGACGGGTCTTGTACGACGGCTATCCCGCCTCGCTCCTTGATTGCATATAGCCCAGCCGCTCCATCGTCAAGGCTGCCCGTCAAAACCACCCCAATCACTCGCTCTCCATAAGAGTGAGCAGCAGAGCGAAACAAAACATCGATCGCCGGACGAAAGCGGTTTTCCCTCGGACCGCGAGAGAGACGGACATTCCCCCACTCAACCAACAGATGATGATCGGGAGGGGCAATATAAATGTGACCCGGTCTGATCGGCTCCTTGCGACTAGCGTGTTTAACTCGCAGTCGAGTAAACCGAGCCAAGATTTCGGGTAATATACTTGGGTAATCTGGGGAGATATGCCAAACAATAAAGACCGCCGCCGGAAAATTAGAGGGCAATTGAGAAACGATGGTTTCAAATGCTTTGAGTCCTCCGGCTGATGCTCCGATGACGATGATGTCCGGCTTTAACACCCAATGCTCCTTATCATTGCGGGTTCTAGGCTACCCTAATTTGCTAGGCTAACACGCTGGCTCGGTGTGCCACACTTCCTTAAGGGCGAGTTCCCCAATGAGATCCCCGACTTTTTGAAAAAGTCGGGGATCTGGGCAACGGACACCTAAAGCGATCGCTGGCGTCAACTTAACGTTAGCTTGGCGGTTGAAACCGCAGCTACACAAACAAAGTCAGATTTAGATCCCCCTAAATCCCCCTTAAAAAGGGGGACTTTGAGTAGCCCTAATGCTCTGTCAAGGTCAGATTGATGGGTTGGAGAATGAGATCCCCGACTTTTTAAAAAAGTCGGGGATCTGGGCAACGGACACCTAAAGCGATAGCGAAGCGCTGCTGCGAAGCGCAGATCGCCTCCCACATCTAGAGCGACAGGGCTAATCGTTCATTCTGCTTCAATATAAATAAGCGATCTGCGCTAACGCTCTTCTCGCTTCGCGATCGCAGCCTAGCTACTACTAGACATGACCCCTAGACGCACTTCCAAGAAATCTCAGCCCAACACCTCTGATGGCAAAGTCCCTAGTGACAATCAGCAGAACAATCCAGATGAATTATTTCCCATCGTTGGGATTGGAGCCTCGGCGGGTGGATTGGAAGCGTTTACACAACTGCTGAATTATTTGCCAACCAATACGGGCATGGCGTTTGTCATCGTTCAGCACATGGCTCCCGAGCCGGAAAGTGCGTTAAGCGTGATTCTGGGCAGGGCAACCGAGATGCCCGTGCATGAGGCGCAGGATGGGATGGCTGTCGCACCGAATCAGGTCTACGTGATTCCACCGAATGCAAGCATGACTATCGCT
>DATNPH010000066.1:0-2956 GCA_036703315.1 Coleofasciculaceae cyanobacterium | reverse complement strand
TGATTGGGCGGTTGAAACCGCAGCTACATAAACAAAACCTGCCTGTGCAGGTTAAATAAGTGTTGATTTTTCGTTAGTCCGCGCAGGCGGACTTGGTTTATTTAGCCGCGACTTCCAGTCGCCAGGGCTTAAGTTGACACTAATGAAGGCAATAGCGCCCCTACAAGGCTACATTTGCAAAAACCGAATGCTCCCAATCTGCACTGTGTAGAATCAGTACAGATTTAGTTAATTGAAGATTAACTCTACCATCCTAAATGGGTCATTAGTGGTGCTCCAGGGATAATTTAGGGTCTAACATGCTGCTTAACCGAGCAACTGCAATCCCTTATTTTGTAGGTTCTGCTCGATGTGCTGCATTTGCTCAACCGTCTCTCCACTAACAATCCCGTAAATTTCGGTGTAGATTTTTCCGTATTTGACCTTCTCTAGAGCTGACAGGATGATAAAGTCCTTGCAATCGAGTTCTGGTTTCAGGGTTACTAGAATGGAGTCCAATGTTCCATCCATGCGGTAGTCACTGGAGTACTTAGCCACCTGTTTTCCTAATCCCAGCAGGGTATGGCGCTGTAAGCAGAGAGGAGTTGAGCCATTGACTCGGAAATTGGCATCTATAGCATAAAACTGTCCGTCTTTATCTTCCAACACGTCGAAGCCAATAAAGCCGAAATACCCCTGTTGGTGAGCATACCCACCAACAGCGGCAATCATCTCAAAGAATTTGCTTACATCGCTTTCGCCATAGTGAATCACTCCCCCTAAATAGTTGCCTTCTGGGGTAACGAGTTGCCTTGTAGTGCCGATAAGTGTTATCTCTCCCGTCTTACTGACATAGAACTGTACGCAGTAGTTCTGCACAGCATTGTTGACGAACTCCGAGACAATAATTGCATCCAGCAACTTGATATTGAGATATTTCCTCAGTTCTTCCAAGCAGTAGTTTAGATCGCTGGCATTTTTGATAATGTAAGTGCCTTCTCCTGAAATCCCGTGCGACGTTTTGATCAAGTAGGGAAATTGCTCTGGTAACTTAATGTCTTCGAGACTACAGGCGTTCAGATCGTAGCTGGAGTATTTCGGACATTGCACTCCCAACTCAACTAGTGCCACTTTGCTGAGCAAGCGGTAGTGGGTATCTGGATTAACAGCATGTTTTTCAGGTTTGAGATTATCAAACGGAAATAGAGTGATAACGTTATCAACGCGATCGCTTTGACTAAGTTCATCCAGATACGTTGAGCAATGTATCATTTCCAGATTGGTGTAGCTGAAGCCAAAATGCTCCCGCCAGTAGTCAACCAGAACCTTTTGCGGCTCTATAATGACAACGCCTGGAATGGTGTCACCTAACACAGCCAGATTTTTCCAAGGTTCCTTCTGGCAAATCTTGTCAAAGGAAGTTTTGGTTGCTTCACTACTGCCGTCTTGAAGAAAGTATTTTTTCGTATTGGGGTAAGCCGCCCAACTTGCAGTCGCTGGATAATTTAGGATGAACGCATAACCTGCATCCGTGATGTCTTGAGCAAACAGATCGGAAAAAGAATTCCCCTGAAAGTATTGAAAGTCGTATGTTGAGTTCATATAAAATTGCCGAATGGAGCAAAAGCTGAACAGACTAAACAATAGAGGATAAAAATTATCTCAAAAAGCTGATTTTTCTATCATCTTCCGGAGGTTACAGCCATTTTCGATTGAAGGTACAAGCCCCTAGATTTATCTATGGGGTTATTTCATACTTCATCCTTCAGTTTGACTTGTTTAGAATATCTCCTAGGTATGTTGGCTCTAACGGACTTTCTTTTACTATCTCACCTACTTTTTCCAGTCGATAAGCTTTGGACTGGGGGCGAGAAGTCACAATTCTCTCTAGTTGAGTTCCAAAGAAATGGAGGGCAACCCCATCGTCTGCGGCATAGCCTTCACTGATTAATCCTGCCGATAAGAGGCGATGATAGGACGGTTTTCTTTCTAGTTCTCCGTCGTAATGGGGACAATTACTACCTTTAAGAAAGCCGAGGCAAGGTAATACAGTTAGTTCTCCAGGAATAGAGTCTGTTACCCCCTCTTCAAACCAACAAATAGAACCTGCACTCCAACCAGCAAGAATAACACCACGTTCCCAAGCTTCCCTGATGATGGTATCAAGCCCCCACTCTTTCCAAAGAGCAAGTAAATTTTTTGTATTTCCTCCTCCTACATAGATAATGTCTTGTTCAAGAAGAAAAGGCCTCAGCTCAGCCGTATGCAATCGGAATAGTAATAGATGAGATGGCGTACAAGATAATTGAGCAAATGACGCGTCAAATCGGTCGATGTAGCTCTGAGCATCACCACTAGCTGTAGGAACAAAACAAATTTTTGGGGTTTCTTTATTTGCCAGTTTAAGAAGGTATTTTTCCAGCAGGAGGTTGTCAGTTTCTGTTGATAAACCTGCACCCCCAATTGCCACAATTTGTCTAGTAGATGAATCTCCTGTCATTGTGGAACCCAATTTTCTACTATCTATCAAATCAAGCATCAACCTTTGCCAGCAATTTAACGCTTATTATGTAAGCTCCAATGGGATAGGGCGCAGCCTTCCTTCTACCTCAATACTCGGCCAATTTGGATCGAAAGTCAGGTTTTCCAACGTTCCATCCTTGAGAATCACAAAAGTATCTTCAATCTTGGCTCCTGCTAAACTTGGATTCCAGGCAATAGCCATGTTTTCTGCAAGAGTGTCAGTAGTAGTGGGATTTGCCACAATTTCTCGCGCTAGATATCCTGTCGTTCCTCCCTGGTGATGTTCGCGGATTGCATGGGGAAATCCGTGCTGTTGATAAGCCTGAGCTAGGGCGTGGTAAACTGCGTCCAAGGATGTTCCAGATTTGCACAAATTCAGCGCTTGGGCTTCAATTTCGCGGACATGACGGTGCAATTGGGCGCGTTCATCCCCAAGCGAACCAAATGAGACAAA
>DATNPH010000062.1:0-17901 GCA_036703315.1 Coleofasciculaceae cyanobacterium | reverse complement strand
ACAAGGTTCATTCAGCGATGGCATGCCACTAGGCATTTCGGGAACATTCAACTTCATGTTCGTGTTCCAAGCGGAGCACAACATCCTGATGCACCCGTTCCACCAACTCGGTGTAGCTGGAGTATTCGGCGGTTCATTGTTCAGTGCAATGCACGGTTCTCTAGTGACTTCTTCTCTGGTACGTGAAACAACCGAAACCGAATCACAAAACTACGGTTACAAGTTCGGACAAGAAGAAGAAACCTACAACATCGTGGCAGCACACGGTTACTTCGGTCGGTTGATATTCCAATACGCTAGCTTCAACAACAGCCGTAGCTTGCACTTCTTCCTAGCTGCCTGGCCTGTGATTGGCATCTGGTTTACCTCCTTAGGTATCAGCACGATGGCGTTCAACCTGAACGGATTCAACTTCAACCAGTCAATCATCGACTCACAAGGTCGTGTGATTAACAATTTTTTGGCTGTTCTATGTCAACTTCTCCCCTCTTACTCTTTAATCACCCCTAAATCTATATTTCTACTTATTTAAGAATGCTGCATGCTCTCCTATTTCGCGCTCAGTACTAAATGTAAGGTTTTCAGTAGTTGCTGCGCTGTGTAGGGCTTGGACAAAAAGGCTTCAATACCCGTACTTGTAGCTATACTAACCTGATCGCTTGAGGTCACTCCACTGACTGCAATAATCTTGACAAGCGGGTTAATTCTTTTCAAGATAGGGATAGTTTTTAAACCATCCATAGACGGCATCATCATATCCATCAAGACTACACTGATTTCATCCTTATGCTGTGCATACATTGCGATCGCCTCAATTCCATCATTAGCAACTAGAACCTTATAGCCATAGGTTTCCAGTGAGGTTTTAGTAATCTCACGAATGGCAACTTCATCATCCACAACTAAAATTAGTTCTCCGTGCCCCGGAGGGAGTACAAGGTCTTCTGCTTGCTGAGCTTCAGTTTCTTGCACCGCTGGTAAGTACACCTTAAATTGAGTTCCTCGTCCGACCTCGCTGTACACATTGATGAAACCACCGTGCTTTTTGATGATGCCATTCACCGTTGAAAGACCAAGCCCCGTGCCTTTTTCCAGCTCTTTGGTCGTGAAAAATGGCTCAAAAATTCTATCTAGTAGTTCAGGCGGAATGCCCGTTCCCGTATCTGAGACACTAATAACCATGTAGGGACCAACCTGGGCATTAAGATGCATCCGGCTATAGTTTTCATCAATGAAGAAGTTTTCGGCAGAAATACTCAGATTACCTCCGTCTGGCATTGCATCACGAGCGTTGACGCACAGGTTCATTAGCACCTGATGCAGTTGGGTGGCATCCGCACGCACAGCCCAAAGGTCTGGGTCGATGTTCATACAAACTTCGATGGATTTAGGAAAGGTCTGGTTGGCAATCTGCCTGATTTCCAACAGCAGATGACTAACTTGAAGGGTCGTGTGCTTGCCTTCAGTTCTGTGTGCAAATGACAGCATTTGTTTGACTAATGCAGCTCCGTGTTTAGCATTGGTTTCCTGCATTTGAAGCCACCGCTGAATTGACTCATCGACATTGGGGAGTTTTAGCTGTAGCAGTTGAGCTGACATCAGAATTGGCGTCAGCATATTGTTTAGGTCATGGGCAATGCCGCTAGCGAGTGTACCAAGGCTCTCCAGCCGCTGGGCATGGAGAAACTGCCTTTCTAGTTCTTTCTTCTGCGTAATGTCGGTGTTAACAACAAGGATAGATTTTGGTTTCCCTTGTTCATCGCGCATCAGCGTCCAGCGGCTTTCGACAATAATTTCCTTGCCATCTTTAGTAACTTGATTCAGCTCACCGTGCCACGAGCCTGCATCAGTGACTGTCTTATGGATTTCTTCGAGTTGAGGTGAACTCTCCTGATCTAAAAGCTCATTGGCACTCAGGACTAGGACTTCGGCTGCCTGCCAGCCGTACAAGCGCTCGGCACCTTTGTTCCAGAATAAAATTTGATTGTCGAGAGCTTGAACAAAAATTGCATCGCTAGTAACGTCGAGCAAAGCAGCTTGTTCGCGGATTGTCTCTTCTGACCGTTTACGTTCGCTTAGTTCCGTTTGGGCTTGCTCAAAGAGAGTAGATTGCTGAATAGCGATCGCAAGCTGTGTTGCCAAGTTCTGGAGCAAGTTAAGTTCTAACGCCTGCCATTGTCGTGGTTGGGAACAGTGGTTAGCCACTAGCAATCCCCATAACTGTTCCCCTTGCACAATCGGCACCACCAAGTTCGCCTTAATCTGAAGCCGAGCCAGTAGATCGATATGACACTTGGATAAACCTGCGGTGTAAATATCCGCTATTGCTTGGATACGACCTTGTTTATAGAGTTCGCGGCAAGTAGCTTCTACAAAGAAGGAGTCTTTGACTTTTGTTCCTAGGATAGGTAACCAGCCAGGAGCTACAGATTCTACTGCCACCATGCCACTCCAATCTGGCTCAAAGCGGTAAATGAACACGCGATCGCTCTGAAGAAACTGCCGTACTTCAGACACTGTAGTGCTAAGAATCTCCTCTAGGTTCAATGAACGGCGGATGCGTTGGGCAATCTCCGTCACCAGTCGCTCTCGCTCGACTTGCTGTCGCAATGCCTCCTCCTGACGCTGGCGCTCAACCAGTTCAGCCAACTGTTCCGCCCGACTCTGGCGTTCACGCCTGACTCTCTGGCGATAGTTGCCCAAGAAATTAGCTAATTCAGGCTCCTCCTCTAGTAAGGCACCCAGATTGTCCTGCACTCGCTTATCTGCTTCATACGCAATTTCGGGGTGGGCTTCTATCCACACATGACACGTCTTGACGTAAGCGATAAACGCAACTAGATGCTGGTAGTTCACAAGCCCCAGAAGACGGCGTAGCTCATTGCGACAATGCTCAGTCCTGTCTTGTTGCAAAGCAATGAATATTGAACAGTAGAGGAGGCTTTCTTCAAGTATTGAGTTTGACTCTGGCCAGAATACTAGGAGTTCAGGTTGCGCTGCTAGTCTCCTGAGATGTTCATCAACATCCGTTTCTACTGGGAGAGGTGCTTCAAGCAACTCTAGAACCTCTCGTGCCTTCAGCCCTAATGAGTGCAAGGTACAACTATGGCAGATCATGCAGTAAGGCACTTTACAGAAGCGCGAGAGATAGGCAGAAAGTTTTTCTTTGAACACAGCTGGTAGGGGATTATTCACATAGGCAGAAAGTGTCTGCTGCCATAAATTTTCCAATACCTGTGGAGATTGTTCTGCTGGCTCAAAGAAGGGCGGAATAAAACCAAATTTTGCCTCAATTTCTGACCTAATTTGCTCACTGGTTCGTCCTATAGTCATAGCAATTCTAAGCTGCACTCCTTCATCAAACGTTTGGAACATTCGGTTCTCAGTCGGCTGGTATTCAGTAGCGATAGGGGTAAGCTCGGCTATAAGACGAGGTGTAATCATAATCATTTCTAGTTTAGCTAAATTGCATAACTCTGTGTAAAAGTCAAGTTTGAAAATCGAAGGTAAGGATTACGAACTGTTTTAGAACTAGAATTAAAAACTCATTGATTAAGATAACGAGAGTGATAAAAGTTGATTGTTAGGTTGCTGTTTGAGTTTATAAAACAGCCTCAATTGCTCGTTTTTTGAGGATGAGTTTAGATTAGGCATTTCTTGCCAGCAGGAAGTACAAAACCAGTAAATTTCTTGATGGCGAATGTGACGCAGTAATTGATTAGAGCAACAAGGGCAACTATTCATAGCTTTGAGTAACTCTAATTAGATTCAAAAAGGTTGTGATCAATGAGGCAATTGACTTACAGGGAAACTCTTATATAGGCTTAGTTTTCTTTGTGAGGAATCCTTCCAAACAAGCCACTTCCAAACAAGCCAAGGTGTTCAGCTTGCTTGAATGCCTGACTCAGGCTCACTCCTTGCTGCGTCGCAATATGCATCAGCACCATTGCAGCCGAACGCATAGAATTGTTGCAATGCACTAGAGCTGGCTTTGATAATTCATCAATTGTGTTAAGAACTTGAGCGGCTACTTGATCATTAATTGCCTCAACCTTAACTGGGACATTGATGTAGTACAGTCCTAATGCCTCAACTTGTTGCTGTTCGTTGTTCAGGAAGCCTGCCTCATCAGGCGATCGCAAGTTCAGTACCGACTTGAATCCCCCCTGGAGAATCTGTTGCAACTGCTCTGGTGTAATCTGTTCTGAGATCGCCAAATCATCGTTAATCTTCCTGATCGTATTCATGGCTGTGTTTTCAAAGGATGTCTCACGACAACCAACTCAATTCACAGAAGCTTAAGGAAGTTGGAATGCAACCTTCTTCCTACAGTTCTAGTTGTAGAGCAACAATTTGAGGAACTTGTGAGGATAAAGGTTCCGTTCTAGTTTTCCAAGCTCCAACCTAAGGCTTGTGCGACCTGATTGGCTAGTTCTAGAGGATTGAAGGGTTTGGCGATCGCGGCTTTCATCCCCAGTTGAGCGTAGCGGCGACGGTCAGAAGCTTGTACCTTAGCCGTCAGCAGAATCACAGGGATGTGCTGGGTAGCTGGGTTAGCTTGTAACTTCTCAAAGGTGGTTACTCCGTCCATATCCGGCATCATCACATCGAGGAGGATGGCATCGGGTTGCTCAGTCTGGGCTTTGAGCAAACCTTCCCGACCCGAACCAGCCGTCAGAACTTCCCAGCCTACTGTCGTCTCCAGGCAGATCTGAGCGACTTCCTGAATGTACTGTTCGTTATCAATCACCAAAATTCGTTTGGTTGTCATTGCTGCCATCCTGCCTGCGGTTCTGGGTTATTCCCTGGAGTAGTTCCATCACCCGTTGCTCAAATTCTGGCATCGTCACGCGACTCTTCGTCAAGAACTGCGTCTGCCCCAGCCTGAGACGATTTCGTTCTGAATTATCCAGTTCCTGAGCTGAATATACTACCAGTGGGACGCTGTGCAGACAGTTGTGCTGAGAAAGCCACTCTACAACCGCAAACCCATCTCCATCTGGCAAGACTAAGTCGAGAATCAACAAATCGGGTTTGAGTTGCTGGCTGAGCTGAATTGCCTCGCGCCCAGTCTGAGCATGAAAGGTTTCAATCTCGTGACGCTCAAACAGGGTAATGAGTACTTGGGCGAGGTTGGTATCGTCTTCTACGATCAAGATACGAAGTTGCTTGCAGGGCTTTGCCAGCGCTTGCTTGAGGGAACAAAATAGCGCTCCTTCATCCAGAGGCTTGTCCACCCAATCCACGAAGCTTCCGTCAGGAAGATTACTCTCTGTTTGAGAGCAAACACTACAGATAACAATTGGAATCTCCTTGGTATCCGCCCGTTCCTTGAGAAGCGCCATCACTTCCCAGCCATTCATCCCCGGCATCAGCAGGTCAAGCAGAATGACATTGGGTTGCAATGCCGCTGCCTGCTCCACCGCCTCCTGACCCGAAGCTACAGGCACCACTTGATAGTTCTGTGCTTCCAACAAGTTTTGTAGCACTGTCCGGCACGAAGGGTCATCATCGCAGACTAAGACTAAGGGATGATTTGAGTCGCTTGCTGGGGAGGAAAGCTCCTCTCGCAAGATGGGCAGGGTGAAATAGAAGGTACTGCCCTCACCCACGGTACTTTCAGCCCAGATATGACCGCCATGCTGTTGCACGATACTGCGGCAAATTGCTAAGCCTAAACCCGTGCCATCATGGTGGCGTGAGTCGGAGGCATCGACTTGTTGAAAGCGCTCAAAGATAGTTTCGAGCTTATCTGCTGGAATGCCTCGCCCTTGGTCTTTAACTTGAAACGTTATGTAGGGAGTGGAGGATAAGGAGTGGGGAGTAGGGAGTGAAGAGGATTCTTCCGGATTCCCCAGTTCAGCCGTCAGCCAAACCGTACCGCCAGCGTGGGAAAATTTAATTGCGTTACTCAGTAGGTTAGTCAGGGTTTGGATAATGCGATCGGGGTCAGCCCAAAGCCGTGCCGATACAGGTTCAACGGATAGGGTTACTCCATAACGTTCTGCCATTGCCTGCATGACCTCTACTGTATCAGTCATCAGTTCAGCGGCATCACAATCCTCTTTCGCCATCGTCACCTTACCCGACTCGATGCGTTCGATATCTAGGATGTCGTTGATTAGGCGTACTAAGCGATCGGTGCTATCGACGGCAATTTCTAATAGGCGCTTACCCCGTTCGGATTCGACACTCAGCAATCCACTGTTGAGCATCACCAGAGAACCATGAATCGAAGTCAATGGCGTGCGGAGTTCGTGGCTAACAACTGAGATAAACTCATCCTTCATTCGCTCCACCAACTGGCGCTCAGTGATGTCTTTAAACGTCACTACAGCTCCCACTATTACACCTTGTTCTTGAATCGGAGTACTGACATACTCAACGGGGAAACTCGCACCGTCCTTGCGGCAAAAGGTTTCGTCCGTCACTTGATGAACAGTGCCGTCCCGCAGTGAGGCACAGATGGGAGACGCTTCAAAGGGGTATGGTGTCCCATCTGCTTTTGAGTGAGACAAGATGAGGGAGATAGACTGACCGATGAGTTCTTCCACCTCGTATCCCAGCAATCTTACTGCTGCTGGATTGACAAAAGTGATGTTTCCCTGCAAATCTAATCCACACAGCCCTTCTCCTACAGAGTTTAAAATTAGCTCATTTTGGCGACTCAGCCGTTCCATTGCCCTCTGGGCTTGCTTGCGCTCCGTAATGTCTCGTCCCGCTGCCTGAAACTCAACAAATTGACCCTGCTCGTCAAATATTGCCCGGTTAGTCCATTGCATCCAGCGAACTTCCCCAGCAACTACCACCCGATGCTCAACGGTTCCTACGGGGTTTTCCAAGTTTAGGGAGTCGAGGAGTTGCTTGATTTTTTCCAGGTCTTCTGGAAAGATGAAGTGCTTGTAGCGGTTCCCAATGAGTTCCGAGCGGGACTGCCCGAAATAGCGGCAGTAGGCTTCATTAACGAAGGTAAGCGTACCATCCGGCTGGAACCGAACGATTAGTTCCGTCTGATCTTCAACGATCGCACGATAGCGCTCCTGAGATTGTTGTAGTGCCGCCTCTGCCTGCTTGCGCTCCTCCAGTTCAATGCGAAGCCGCTCATTCACGCTCACTAACTCAGCTGTGCGCTCTGCGACTCGCATTTCTAGCTCATCTTTAGCTTTACGCAGTGCCTCTTCTGCCTGCTTGCGAGCCGTGATGTCGTTACGAATTGCCACATACTGATAGGGCTTTCCCTCACAATTTAAGACAGGCACGATGGTGGTATCCACCCAGTAAAACGTTCCGTCTTTAGCGCGGTTCTTGATTTCACTTTTCCAGACTCGCCCACTGGTAATCGTCGCCCACATTTGTTGAAAGAATTCTTTCGGGTGGTAACCGGAGTTGATAATGCGGTGGTTTTGTCCGAGCAGTTCTTCTCTGGAATATTGTGAGATTTCGCAGAACTTGTCGTTGACGTAGTTAATCGTTCCCTTGCAATCTGCGATCGCTACAATGGAAGACTCATCGAGTGCAAACTTGATGTCTGCCAGTTCTTTTAGTGACTGTTGCAGTTCCTGTTCTGCACGCTGGCGCGAGGTGATTTCGGTTTTCAATTCCTCGTTAGCTACAGTAAGTTCAGCAGTACGGTTCCTAACCCTTACTTCCAACTCGTCGTAAGCCTTTTGTAAGCTATCCTCTGCACGCTGGCGTTCAGCGATTTGATGCTGTAGTTCTTGGTTGGTTGTCTCCATCTGTCCGGGACTAGGGAGGGCAAGGGCTTGAGGCACTAATGACACCAGCTTAAATGCTGTATACACAGATGCGAT
The DNA here is from genome assembly GCA_036703315.1 of Coleofasciculaceae cyanobacterium. Lineage (GTDB taxonomy): Bacteria > Cyanobacteriota > Cyanobacteriia > Cyanobacteriales > Coleofasciculaceae > DATNPH01. The sequence continues at coordinate 10,090 of DATNPH010000062.1, read as the reverse complement.
CGCAGTTATCGCTTTGAGGGAACCCGACAGCCAATAAGTCGGATGCCAGAGCGTCCAAATTTCCATCAGATGTGTAGTACCACACGCGATGATGAAGGTTCCAAATAACCAAAATATCCAATGGAAGGGCACATCCTGTCGCTTGCGGACAAAGTAAACCAGCGTGATTGGAATCGAGTAATAGGCAAGTGCAATTAGAGAGTCGGACACAATATGGAGTCCTACTAACTCTGGCTTCCAGAGGTAGCAATGTCCGTGGGGAATAAATAATTCTGAAGCAAAAATATTTTTAAAAAATTCAAACACAAAACTACCCTTTTGTCTGATATTCGTTGCTATTCTCAACAGCGGAGGTAGCAAATTTTCTGCTGTAGGATTGTTTCAAGAATCTGATTCTATCCTAGAGCCTGAAGCTGTACTGCTTCATTCTCAGAATTAGTTTAACTTTCTACTTTTACGTCCAATCTTCGATGGATAAACCTGCAATGTGTCCGAAGTCAGCACTGTTACGAGTTAACAGAACTGCTTTGTTCACCAGTGCAATTGATGCAATTTTCAGATCCATAGTCCCAAGACGTGGATACGCTTTCCTGAGACGCTGAAACTCCTGGGCAGCCTGTTCATCAAACTCAAGAATCGGGATTGCGCAGTAATTTGTCAATTGTTGCTTGAGCTGTTTGTAAGGTTCAACCTGCTGTTCAACAGTCTTGGCTTTGGCTATGTAGCTTAGCCACCCCCGCATTTGTTCCTCATAGCTAATGATGCTTGCCGCTACTTGAGTAGAATTGACGTGTGCCAACCTTTGCATCAAGCGTTGAGCCTTGACTCCTCCACGCTCTAAAACACTGAGATGATCAGTATCGAAAATATACATCTACACATCTGATGGCTCTGTAGAACCTGAGTGAAGAGAGTCGCGATACTCGCGCCCCAACCGCATCGCCTCATCATAAACTGAGTTATCAGTAAATGTTCCAGCGATTTGCTCCCACCAGGGTCTAGAGGATAAATCGATTTCTACTTTGTTTTTAAGCTGTGTAGCTTCAGCTTTTAAGGTTGATTCTGCCTTCTTAATATGCTCCTCAACCTTTAAGACAATAAGGCTACTGTAAGCTCTAAGCTGAGTGACTAAATTCGACAATTCAAAACCGTTCTCAAAGTATTCTGTTACATCGCGGGCATAGACAGAAATCGCATTTTTAGCGCCATCATAAATTTGCTTCAGTTCTGAAATAGAGAAGAAGTCTGCAAACATGTCAACGATTTCAGAGAGCAAAAGGAAGCCTGAAACGATTCTTTCAAGGTCAGATCTGTACTCACCTATCTTCCCTTCATTTATAAGAGAAAGGCTAAGAAATAAGTAAGAATATGCTATAGAATAATTGGTTAGATGATCAATGGCTCTAATAAGCTCAATCGCCTCAGGAGTATCCTTGTAGTGCTGATGCACATCAAACCAAGACTCAGTCAATTTGGTAAAGGCAATATATCTTTCTTCATACGTTTTTGAATCATCCTTAGCTTGACTCAGAGAAAATTCTGTCTCTTCAATCAAATTTTCAATTAGAGTTTGATCTGAGCTTATGAGAATATCATCAAGGTGTTGTTTTAGGTAGTGAATATCCTTTAAAACAACTTGACTGAGAGTACTATCAACCCCTTTTATCTGGATATTATTCATAACCGATACTTCCTAAACATTAAAGAGAGTTGATGACTTTCTTTCGTTATCCTCACTCACCACAAGCTTCTTTAAAGGGATTCCAGCCTTAATAATAACAACTCGACCTGTCAGCATCCTTGGCTAAAGTGACCGAAAGGTCTTTCCAACTATTTGATCGTATCTTACAACATCTGTTCCTAGCTGCTTGAGTAGGTACAGATGCAACCCAAGTCAAGAATCGCTCACTCTGCAAAGAGGTGGCGAAATAGTAGTTAGACACTCAGGAGTGATCGCTTGCTCTCCTGTCAGCCAGCAATCAGGGAATAACAGCTGTGAGCCAAGACGATTCGGAGGGCTTGAGTTGCTTGAGTTGTAAGATGTCAGCGATTCAGATGCCCGACTTCTCTAAGAAGTCGGGCATCTCGCCTTCATGAATCATTTAGGACTGCTATCGTAACACCCGATCGCGCCCTGCTTTCTTAGCTTCACAAAGTGCAGCATCTGCTGATCTATACAAGGATTGCACTTCAGTGCCATCTTCAGGATACTGGGCAATGCCAGCACTAAACGTTACCCGAAACTTGGTGTGATCAGGGGCGGTAAACTCCTCTAAGTGCAGAGTGTCTAGCACCTCCATCAGCTTCTGTTGCCCCTCACGTTTCGTCATCCCATACATCCCAATCACAAATTCATCTCCACCCCAACGAGAGACAACATCTTCCCCGCGAAGCGATCGCCTCATCAGTTCTCCCACTCGGCGCAATACGGCATCCCCAGTTGCATGACTGTAGCGATCATTGATTTGCTTAAAGCAATCCAAATCCAAGATAGCGAGGCATAGAGGTTGAGTGTGATGTTGAGCCTTACTCAGGAACTTCTCTAAATCTTGAGTTGACTTGTAGCGGTTGGACACTCGCGCGATCGGGTCAGTTTCGGCTAAATTCCGCAGGAGCTTGATTCGTTCTAGGCGATTGATGATGCGAGTGACCAGTTCGGGGCCAACAATGGGCTTACTGATAAAGTCATCAGCCCCCACAGAAAACACCTGATTCACGGTATCAGCATCGGTGTAAGCGGTCAGAACCAGAATTGGCAACCCCCCCCACCGAGAATCGTTACGCACGACCTGACACAGTTCTACGCCGCTTACCTGTGGCATCTTAATATCTAGAATTAGTAGATCTGGCTGAGTAGCTTCAAGAGTTTCCCAGAACTGCTGTGGCTCCTCAAGTGTCGTTACCTTAATTCCCCAAGGTTCAAGTAATCTCCGCAGGGTAGCGAGAATCTGTGGATCGTCATCCACAACCATTACCCTTGCTTGGGTCGAATCTACCTGTTGCAGCACCTCGCTGACTGTCTCTAGCACTTGAGCAGGTGGTACTGTTTTCTGTAAAAAGGCACGTCCACCTAACCGGGCAACCTCTATCCGATTCGTTAAACTATCTTGGGCTGTGAACACCAAAACGGGTATGGGTGGTGTCCGCTTGCTAGCTTCTGCTAGTAGCGTCAAGCTGTCATCAGTGGTACTAGAAACCGAGAGGTCAAGCACCACGATATTAGGATGTTTGCGAGCGATCGCCTTTCTGGCTTCAGATAGATTCGTTGCTACTTCTGCTCGTATTCCTTGAATATCCGCCTCGTTAACTAATTCGAGGGCGAGTTGGCGATCGCGATCGACCACCAACAGTAGGGGGCGTTCATCCTTTTTTGTCCCCGCCCTGGAAACAGGTTTTTCTGGAGAACGCTCGATTTCCTGCCGCAACGCTGCTACCAGTTTATGGAGTTCTTTTACCTCTTTTTGACTAAATTCAGTTTCAAATAAGTGTTCAATCTTCCGAGCTAGCTGAGAGCCTTTTGTAAAGCCAAAAGTGCCTAATCCACCTGCCAAGGTATGGGCTTCCCGCTCGGCTTGATTGCGTAGTTCCTGATCCAGTGTCTCATTCGACAGCGCGGTGGTAGCTTGCTCAAGGACGGATACTTGTTCACTAATCCTTCCTTTAAACCTCTCCCACACCCCAGCTAACGCCGAGAGCGTCTGCTGCCGAGTCGTCTCACTTGTCTCTGGAGAGGCTGGCGACAGGTCAAGAGCTTCTAGGGGTTTTAGGCGATAACCAATTCCATAAACCGTCTCAATCAAATCAGCGGGAGCGTTTGCTGTTTTCAGCTTCTGCCGCAAACCTTTGATGTGAGTCCTAACCGCTTCCTCTCCAGGGGTTTCCTCATAGGACCAAAGGTGTTCTAGAATTACACCACAGCTAAACACGCGGCGAGGGTTTCGCAACAGGAGTTCCAACAGAGAAAACTCCTTCGGTGTCAATTGGAGAAGGCGTGTTCCATAAGTAACTTCACAGCTAGTGGGATCGAGCTGTAAGTTTCCCCACTCCAGCACAGGTAGTGAAGTCGAACCGCCTCGGCGCAATAAAGCTCGAACACGAGCGACTAGTTCTTCCGGGTCAAACGGTTTGACGACATAATCGTCTGCGCCTGCATCTAACCCAATGACTTTGTCATGGCTGCTGTCTCGACCCGTCAGCAATAGAATTGGCATTTGATAACCAGAGTCTCGCAGTCGTTGGCAAAGGCTGATGCCATCAAGCTTAGGTAATATGACATCAAGCATTACCAAGTCATACGAAAAAGCCTGCACTAGCTCCCAACCCGCTTGACCATCGGTTGCAACTTCTATAGCATAGTTTTGGTTGGAGAGGACTGTAATGAGCGCTTTAGCACTCAACTCGTCATCCTCTACGATGAGAATCCTCATGGTGGATGGCTTCCTTAGGTATTGGAAGGATTGGCAGCTAGCGTTCAGATTGACCAAGTCAATTCTCAGGATAGCTTCACGCCAACTAAATCTATAGCCAGCTTCCTAGGAAGTTTACCTTCTTTCAGAATTGTCCATTGGGAGTTGGTCCGACGAGATCGAGCTGCAAGGCGTCGATGAGGTGTTGGCGAACTTCAGCAGACGAGGTGGATGACATAATCAGGTAAAAAACTTTAGTGGCAGGAAGAAGCTACTGAACGATGCGATCGCGCTGATAAGACCAAGCTGCGAATAAACCAAAAGCACCCCAAGCCCAAAGCAGCCAAAGTAAATGTAGAAATAGCTGGTTATCGTGGTTCAAGTTAACCGCCGATAAAACTAATTCCCGATAGTGGTAGAACGGCGAGAATGCAATTAAATCTTGTACGATTTGCGGTCCTGGAAGTGGAATTGAACCGCAAGCAACAGGAACAACAATTAGCGATAGGCTCAGAATGGAATCAGCACTTTTGGGGTCTAGTAAGTACCCCAATGCAAGACCGAGAATAGCAAAAGGTACAATTCCCAAGATTAGGCTCGATATAAGAGCTAACCCTTGACTTAACTCCATTCTCATCTCAAGTTGCCAGCTTGCTAATCCGAAGATTAATAAAAGACTCACAGTACAGATGAGAAGTGAAGTCGCAATCTTAGCCGCCATATAGGTTGTTGGTGGTAAAGGTGTGGCTCTCAAAAGCTTGAGCCATTTTTCCGATCGCTCCACGGCAATTCGTTTACCCAGTCGGTCGATAACAATCGTGAAAAGTATGATGCCACACAGGTAAACAACCGTTTCTGTTGCCTTTTCTCCTTTCAATCCTTGAAATTTTAATAAGGGGACGAATCCCACCATTGCGAGGGTTCCGATTAAGAAGACTGGAGTACGAAGCAGTTGAAGGATTTCAAACCAAAATTGTTTCTGAAAAATGCGTTGGATGTTCTGAGAAGAAGTTTTAGGTAAACTCTCCGTTTCTCTACTATCTTCAAGCTGCTCTAATAAAGCTTTATCTTCTAAATTGATTGGCTCCTCGCTTAGCTGTCCTTCAGGCGGCCTTTCAGTAATTTTATGGAGAGTAACACAGCGAGTTGCTAAAGCATTTAATTCGTCCCAGTCGGATTTATTGTTTGTCACCATTAGAATGGTGATTCCTCGTTTACGGCAGAGTTTAATTTGTTGCCAGAATTCTTCATATCCTTTTTCATCTAAATTGCGGGTTGGTTCATCAAGGACGAGGAGTTCAGGATTACCTGCTAGAGCAAGAGCAAAATAGAGCCGCTGTTTTTGTCCGCCAGATAAGTCAGTTGCCCAAGCACCTTCTTTGTCTTTAAGTTTAACTTTGTTCAAAATTTCTTCAGTTGAAAGTGGATGGGGGTAGTAGCTTCTCAACAGTTCAACAAGCTCCTTAACCTTGACATTTCTGGGAACTTGTGTATCTTGCAAAACTACTCCAACATGGATTTTTGAATCAGCATTCTGTGGTGAAAAGCCCATTAGCTCAACTTCTCCACTACTGGGTTTGAGTAACCCTAAAATCAGATTCAGTAGAGTAGTCTTGCCAGCCCCATTTTCCCCGCGCAGTACAACGAATTCGCCTCGCTGCACAGTAAGATTGATATCCTGTAGGATAGGATTTCGCTGGAATCCTTTGCGAAATACCTTGCAAACTTGATTGAGTTCAATAATGGTCATGGCTTCTGTGAGGAGAAATATAGATAAGATTTAGAGCTAATGGAGCGTCATTTGCATGAGAAACCAAACCCCAAAGGAAACAGCAACAGCAGGCACTAATGAGACACCGAAAAAAGTAGTTAAAACTACAAGTGCTGCTGTTCCTCCGGCAAATGCCCAAAAGTTCATAGCAAGTGAGCCTGCGGAATCAATGGGTTGCAGGCAAGTGCTGAATAAGCAAAATTCACTTCCTTTAGTTAAAAGAAAGAATGTGGCAACCATTGCAACGGCAAAAACTCCTAAAACAACCCATTTATTCAGGTGTAATGAAAATCCTGAACCGGGAATTTTTAAGGAAACTACTGGGGTTTCTATAGGATTGGGATGAGATTGTATTTGCCTGTCTGAATCTGGAACGACTTGGGGATTGTTGGAGGAGGATTGCACAAGGTTGGAAGATTGTTGAGAGTTGTTATAAGGTTGCATTTTTAGTTGATTACTCCTTGATTTCGCGAAATAATTGGACAAAGTTGAAAATTAAAATACTGTTACTAAAGCACTGTCCTAATCGCAAACCATACCGCCGCACCAATTCCTGCGGCGAGAAGTAGGGGAGCACTTGCAACAACAGCCACAGTACCTGCAACTCCAATTGCAATGACACCTCCTGTGAGGTCAGGATGGTCTTTTGCTATCTTGATAACGTCTTCTATTGGATTGGGTTTCTCTGCCTGTTGAGGTGGTGGAGATTCGTCAGGTATTGGAGGGTGAGGAGTGGGTGAGGGTTTAGGTCGTGGAGTGTGATCGCGTGGCGACACTTTATCTTGGCACTCGGCTGGGAGTGTACCAGACCAGTGAATCATGGGATGGCAAGAGTGTTGAACCTGCAAAGTTTCCGCGACTAGAAAGGGCGTCCAAAGTAAAAAACATAGGACTAGGATTGTCTGGAATCGATAGCGAAGCCATCGGTCAATTAAATTGGAAAAGTTGGCGAGAATTTGCATGATGTAGTTTGCGCTGTTTTGTTGAAAGTGCGTTATCAACCTGCTCGTACTGAGATATGCGATCGCGTTTCTCCCTCACATCCCTCATCTCCTAGTTCCCCATGTCCTCTGAACAGTTTTATTTCCCAATAGATGGCTAAGTTAAACCGACCAAATCCTTTGGGTTTTATCCAAGGCAATAATCAGTTGTTTCCCCTGGGATAGGCGTCAAGTAATAATTTCTTTAATCAGGGGAAACCACAGAACGACTACAGATAAACACAAACTAAAATTTAATCTCATTCAATGGCTTGCCGAGTCACCAAATCGCACGATTAAGTCTCAGAGGAAGCAGGCGATCGCAAATACCCTAAATATTTCTACTCGGCAGGTAGAGCGCCTCCTCAAGCAATACATCACAGATGAACTACCAGAAACAACAGGAGTGCAGCGAGCAGATAAAGGGAAGCATCGCATCAGTGAATACTGGCAAGAATTTGTTAAGACAACTTATAAGAAGAGTATTAAACAGAAACACCCCCTATCTCCAGCAGAGGTCGTTCGTGAAGTGAAGCGACACGCCATTGTCGATCTTGGGCTTGAAGAGGGTGACTATCCCCATCCAGCCACTATCTATCGATTTTTGAAACCATTAATCGAGCATCAAAACCGGAAAAAGCGCGTTCGTAATCCGGGTTCAGGCTCTTGGTTGGTAGTTGAGACAAGAGATAGGAAGCTCTTGAAGGCTGAGTTTAGTAACCAAATTGTTCAATGCGATCATACAAAGCTAGATATTCTGATCGTTGATAGTAACGGCATATTAATACCTAATCCACCCTGGTTAACCACTGTCGTAGACACGTTCTCAAGCAGCCTTCTTGGTTTTCGCGTATGGAGCGTGATGAATCAGTTATTTCAAACTGTTCCAGTCACCGTTTGCTCAAAAAGCAATTAGCCTTGGAGCGACTTTACCTGTCATTATCATTGTGCTTTTGTTAGAACACTTTTATCCAATCAGGTGACTCAGTTTAAGGGATTGTTCCATGAGACGATGGTCGGTTCCTTTTAATCTAACCAGTTAAGCAGCCCAAGTGAAGTAGCGCTTCCTACAAGATGAGCGCCAATTAGATTAACGTTTGCCAACACTACAAAAAGATCTAGGGAACGAATAATATTTTCAGGTCTATAGACTGCCACGCCTTGAGGCAGAGCTAGAGCTTTCGCTAGTACAGCAATAACGGTCACTTCAGAGGCTAAAAAAGCTACTAATAGCCCTGTAAAACTGACGATTAATCCAATTTGTAATGCTTGAATTACGGTGTCTTTCCTTGGATGTAATTCACGATTAGGCGACTGTAAAAGTTTGTCTAAACGCCTGTAGCGATTTGCCCAATATACCCTGAAACAGAGCACTAAAATTCCAATAATACCTAGAAAAACGCCAAATCCCATAACCGAATTTGTCGTTGTTTGAACAGTGGAACTACGGCTAAATATAGCCAACGCCAACGCCAATCCAGAAACAGCGCCTAGTGCTAACTGTACCCAGAAGCTAATCGGCCTTACTACATGAAAAGTAGCTGCAAATCTTTGCTTAGTCGGTGTAGGTAGGTAGGAATTTAATTCATTTGACATATTCGTTCTCCTTAAGCCTGATGAACTATCTTTCGATGTTTGAAAATAGCCTTACTTCAACAATTTTAAGCTTGGCATAGCACCTTAATTGGTTAACAATTGTTTACTTTTTAACTAGAGGCAGCAGCTGGTAATTGCTCTGGTCTAACTGTGATAATTTGATTTTAACCATTGCGGTTAACTTCAAATTGAAGAGTATCTCTTAAAGATGTTGCTTCTACTTGCTCTTGGACTTAAGCGGCGTTTTGAATTTGAACTCCTTTTACTTCGGTAATAATATCGCCAGCACGTAAGCCACCACGCGCTGCTGGGGAGTTGGGAGCCACAGCTACAATTAAGACTCCTCACTCTTAACTACCTCATCCCATTGCACGCCCAACTTTAGAAAAATGCTCAAATGCTTCGTATCCTCCGTAAGTATTAAGTATTTACCAAGTTAAGTCTGCCCTACGTTAGATGCAGCGCTTAGATATAATTATTTTCTACTACTAAGAAAGTAGGGGCACGGTATATCGTACCTCATTTCTTTTTCCCCTTAACTAAAAACTGTTATTAGACAACAATCAGTAGCAGCTAGCTATTTTCCAGAATTCTAGGTGCTACCTTATCTGCTAGGGCAGATAAGGCTCTTCCTTCTACACCTTAACTTCAACTGCACGTATAATTAATCCTATGTGTCAGGCTCTCCACGGTGAACCCATGCTTGATATCACCAGCATTCAACATCGTATTTTCTTACCCTGTAAACATTCCGCAAAAAGAATGAAGTCCGGAAAGCCAATAAATTTGCAGCTTAGGCTTTTTTGATATTGCTCTAATTCGTTATCGATATCATTTCTGCTATCAGATACAGCTAGATTTGCAATAGTCGAGAAAATAGGTTCAAGACCATTGCCGCCCAACCTCAGTAATGGCACGAGCCGTTTGAGCTAATGCTTCCTTACCACCGAGAGCGACGATAACAGAGCTTAACTCTGAGATATCTTTTAGTAGGTCTTTGCGATCACTGGTTTGTTTAGCAATCGCGGAAAAAACAACGCTAAGCCTGAAAGACTTACAGCAAGACACTTTTAGCCCTCATTTTCGACCCGTTTTCAACAGGCTCAACGGCTGTAACTCTTACTCAGCTTAAGGTAAGTTGTTTATTGTTCCATTAATAAGACAACCCCTACTAGAGGAGAGCTCTGATGCGCGTACTGCTATCGACGATCGGGTCGCGGGGTGATGTCCAGCCGCTAGTGGCGCTGGCGTTGGAATTGAGGGCCCTCGGCCAGGAGGTCCGCCTGTGCGTGCCGCCCGATTTCCGCGACTGGATCGAAAGCCTGGGGATGCCCGTC
>DATNPH010000059.1:0-18750 GCA_036703315.1 Coleofasciculaceae cyanobacterium | reverse complement strand
AATGCTCAAACCGTTTTCCTAACTAGACAGACTACTAGTAGCATCTTACTAACCCAGATGATCGGACGGGCATTGCGTGGTTCTCAGTTTGGCGGAACAGATGAGGCTTATATTGTCTCGTTCATTGATAACTGGAAGCAGGTAATTAACTGGGGGAAATCTGACTTTAGTGGTGGTAAGAATGATGATATACCTGAATATGGAGAGCAAGCTCCTCTAGACCTCATCTCTATTGAATTGGTTCGTCGATGGGCTGAAGAAGTAGAAAGGAGAAAAGACTCTTCTCTTCCTCCTTTCCTAACTCTACTTCCTCTCGGATGGTATCTACTTGAGTTTCAGACTCTTGTTTCAGAAGGTGAAGATAATGAGGTTCGCCAACTATTGCTTGTATTTGACAATGAGAAAGAAAGTTATAAAGGATTTATCCAAAATCTCACCAAACAAAATATCAAAGACTTTGCTGAAATAGATGTTAGTTTTGAAGATAAGCTTAACCAACTTGAAGAGTGGAAACAAGAATATTTCAAAAACTCAAAAGAATATATAGGCGGAAATCTGCTACGAAATATCTTCCATATAGCACGTCACATTGCTCAAAACGATAGGAAACCACCAAGATGGTTTGATTTTGAGCAACGGGAAAATCATAACTTAGATACTGTTGCTCAAGGGTTCATCAAAGCTAAGTTAGACCGCATAGCTGAAAATCAAAAATTGCAAATTGAATACAAGAGAACAGACCGTTACTGGAATGTAATTTACCAGAACTATATCCGCTTTAAAGAGCAGTATGATGTCTGTGTGAATCGTCTTCTGAATCCGCCACCAGAACCACATCCACCTAATGAAGATGATTATATCGAAGATGATGAACCATCCGAAGAGGCTAAGAGGCTGGTCAAGAAACGAGATGGTAACCGCTGCCTCTGTTGTGGTGAAGATAACAGCCGTTTACTAGAAGTTGACCATATCAAGCCTAGATATTATGGCGGTACTCACTCATTAGATAACTTACAAACTCTTTGTCGTCAATGTAATCAGATTAAAGGCACTGACACAATCAACTTTCGTATTCATAAGACTCCTCTAACTGTGGCACGTATTCCTCTTGGGCTATCAGAATTTATCAAGCTTGGAAATCATAGGGATGGATATAGAGTGTCTCTTCGTCGCAGTATCAACTTTTTCTATCGCTGCGCTGCTGTTAACTCTGAAATCAAAGTTAACAGCAGTACAGGAGAAGACTTGTATCGATGGGACATATCTCTTCTCGCTGGTAACAATCCTGGTTGGGTCATCCCGCATCTTAAACAAACACTTAGAGAAATTCGGCTGGTTCGCTCTCAGGCTGGAGTTGCCAGACCAAAAGAAATCGTTATAACTGCACCTGGGTTTGATGTTTTCGCTCCAATCATTTGAGTAATTTTATTGGTATGGCGATCGCTCATCAGTAATCTTGCCTTTACAACTGCGATCGCTTATACCCAAGCCTTGATAGATAAGTCAGGCGATCGCACTAAGCTGAAGATGTGCGATCGCCTATCGCCGTAGGTTGAGTGGATGCGAGGAAACCCAACATCTATTTCCAAACGCTACCACCCAAGAAAAGAAGAGGCGATCGCACTTAAGCGGGTGTTAGCTTTCCGAGTATGCGATCGCTTACGATTCAGTTAGACATAACTGAACCAAACTTATGCAGCAGAGGTTCGTCAAGAAGTTGAGAAGCGTTTCAATCCAATTGGAGTACGCGATCGTCTGTTAGCAAGGCGCAATCAGCCCAGTTAATCTGACATGTTGCGATTCTTAGCTGACGAGAACTTTAACAATCAAATTGTTCGTGGTGTCCTCCGCCAAAATCCAAATGTCAATATTGTTCGTGTTCATCGGACAATTTGAACCTGTACAGCTTGTCTTTCAACAGGGAAAATGTCAGCTAAGCGAGTACTCAACTCCCGGCTCAAGTTTTGGTCGTTGCTGAAGCGTTTTGTTGCAAGTAAGCCACCAGTTGCTCTCCTGCTGTGTCAATGTGTCGTTTCAGTAGCCTAACAGCTGCCTTGGCATCTTGCCGACGACAAGTATGCAAGATTTGATAATGCTCTTTTTGCGACTTCTCTAGGTAATTCATCTTCTCCATCTGGAGCCGCACATAACGGTCAATATTAACATGCAGGGTTTTAATCATCCCCAACAACCGAGGGCGATCGCCTGGAGTATAAAGTGTGGCATGGAACTCCCAGTTAAGTTGCGCCCAACGTGCTGCATCGGTTGTTTGGTCAGTCGCTTCCAGAATCACAGCCGCCTTTTCTAAGTCTGATTCTGTCAACTTGGGAATCGCCAGTTGAATCGCTGTCGTTTCCAATGCCATGCGAATCTCGCAGATTTCTTGTGCCTCTGCCGGAGAAAGCACCGACACCATTGCTCCTCTATTGAGATGCAGCGTCACCAATCCTTCTGCCTCTAGCTGGCGCAGAGCCTCTCGCACAGGGATGCGGCTAACCCCAAACTGGGCAGCAATTTCATCCTGCCTGAGAGATTGTCCTTCCTGAAAAATGCCTCGCAAAATTGCCTCCCGCAAAGCATCTGCGATCAGGTCTGGGGTGCTGCGTTGTTGGTGCAGCACGTTAGCTGCTAAGTCGCTTAAATTCATAATTTATATTGTATACAAAAAAAATGTATACAATATCCGAAGTACCGATCCAATATTCCCTCAATTAACACTATGGGAGGCATGTATGAGCATTCGACCCCAACCTGACCGAGTCATTATCTTCGACACAACACTGCGGGATGGCGAACAGTCACCGGGCGCAACGCTGAATGTGGAAGAAAAGCTGGCGATCGCTCATCAACTCGCTCTCCTAGGGGTCGATGTGATTGAAGCGGGATTCGCGGTTTCCAGTCCTGGAGATTTTGAAGCCGTAAGAGCGATCGCTCAGCAAGTCGGAGGGTCGGGTGGACCCGTGATTTGCAGCCTAGCAAGAGCGATTCGACAGGATATCCAAGCCGCTGCCGAAGCTTTGCAACCCGCCGCCCACCCCCGAATTCACGTTTTCCTCTCCACGTCAGACATTCATCTCAAGTACCAGTTGAGAAAGTCCAAAAGTGAGGTATTGGCGATCGCGCAAGAGATGGTTGCCTATGCCAAATCCTTTGTGGAGGACGTGGAGTTCTCACCAATGGATGCAACTCGCTCAGATCGAGAGTATCTTTATCAGGTATTGGAACGAGCGATCGCCGCAGGTGCAACCACTATCAACATCCCTGATACCGTTGGCTATTGCACTCCGAAAGAGATCGGGGCGCTGATTCAGGGTATCAAAGAAAATGTCCCAAATATCGATCAGGTAATTCTCTCAGTTCACACTCAGAATGATTTGGGTTTAGCCACTGCCAATGCACTGGCGGCAATTGAAAACGGTGTTCGTCAGGTGGAATGTACGATTAACGGCATTGGTGAACGAGCAGGTAACACGGCACTAGAAGAGATTGTAATGGCATTGCAGGTTCGCAAGCCGTATTTCAACCCCTATTTCGGTCGTCCAGTTGACTCAGAGGCAGCACTCACAAACATCAATACCCAGGAGATTTACAAAGCCTCTCGCCTAGTTTCCCAATCAACAGGAATACTGGTTCAGCCCAATAAAGCGATCGTCGGGGCAAACGCTTTCGCTCATGAGTCCGGGATTCACCAGGACGGCGTCCTCAAGCATCGAGAGACTTACGAAATTATGGAAGCCGCTTCCATTGGTTTATCTGAGAACCAAATCGTTTTAGGGAAGCACTCCGGACGCAATGCCTTCCGCACTCGATTGCAAGAACTGGGGTTTGACTTGAGCGAGGCAGATCTCAACAAAGCTTTCCATCGGTTTAAGGACGTTGCGGATAAGAAGAAGGAGATATCAGACTGGGACTTAGAAGCGATCGTCCGAGATGAAACGCAAGCTCAAGTGGAAGATGGCTTTCAACTGGAACACGTCCAGGTTATTTGCGGTGACTGTGCCTGTCCTACTGCAACCGTTACAGTTGTGACCCCTAAAGGAGAAATTCTGACGGATGCTGCTGTAGGTACGGGTCCAGTGGATGCAGTATATCAAGCGATTAATCGCTTGGTACAGATTCCCAATCAACTGATTGAGTTCTCAGTTCAGTCTGTGACTGAAGGAATTGATGCGTTGGGAACTGTAACTATTCGCTTACGGTATCAGGAGCGAATTTTCTTTGGTCAAGCATCCGATACCGATATTGTGGTGGCATCAGCTTATGCCTATGTGAATGCGTTAAATCGACTCTATCGCTACCTAGAAATACAGACGGGCGATTTTCAACAAGGTTACCTAGCTTCTTCAGTTGAGACAAGCCTTTCTAACCATTCATAGTTGATGTGGAAGCGTCAATGTGCCAGAACTCAAAGTGACCTAGACGATATACAACTGGCATCAACTTAAGAGCTATAAACAAAGTAGCAATCATTTCGATGTACCCCGCAGGCGTAGTCCCAGTGGGGTTTTGTTTTTAGCCATCATTGCGGCTAACTGACATGGCTATTCACGTACCCCAGGCTGCCAACGCGATCGCCCGCGAATTGTGTTGATTGGTCTACCGCTTTGACCGTAGTGCCATTCTTCTAATCTTGGAAAGACAAGCAGCTGTTTAACTAGCCTGATCACGGTTGAGTGAACTGTTTGCCAGTTTTAGTTCTCGTAACTTAGCTGCGTTTTGCTCCCAATCAAATTTTTGAGTGGGAGAAGGCTGATTGGTTTCTTCCTGTACGCCTTGTGCTGCCAATATTTCTTGAGTTGTTTGTTCATCAGCAGCTAAGGTTGAGTGAGCACAACAGGCAGCAGCACTACCAATGATATTCATTTGTTGTTCTTGGATGGGTGTACTTTAATTGTCTCGCATTTCACGTTAGCGTAGTAGGATGTTAGCTTGCCGGAGCATAACCGAGCCCAGCCTCAGCCTAGCCTACGTCAGCCTGAGCGCTATGAGCAAGCTAGGACATAGACTTCCCCATAGCGATCGCGGTTGCTATTGATTGCTGATTAAAAGGTAAAACCTGTTAAAGTTCCATCAGTCCAGTCTAAAGTGTCACCCATCTCTTCGCCTGTGTGGTAAGCTGCGAGGAGGACTTGGCTAGTTTTGCCCCAAGAGATTGCACCACTGGCATCAATGGCGATCGCTCCAAAATCTCGCTGATGCTCACGGGCTTCCTTAAATGAACGCTCCATTGCCTTAGAAATGGGCAAACCATCTGTAACGCGTACAACAATCCGCGCCGCCAGACATTCATCAATAATATGTTCCCCAATACCAGTACAGCTAACCGCTGCATGATTAGTGGCGTAGTTTCCTGCTGGCATTGCCGAATCACTAACGCGACCAATCCGTTCAAAGCCTTTGCCACCTGTCGATGTGCCTGCGGCTAGACATCCCTTACTATCTAGAGCAACAACACCAATCGTGCCGCGTCCCGCTGACGATCCTGGGGTTGCTACCGCTTCGCTATCGGATGTCTCAACCAGTTCTTGCTCCGCGATGACTCCCGCCATCGTCTTGTCAAAATTTTCCTGCCGCTCCAAAATCCACTCTTGTAACCGAATGTCAGTTAGAGGATTGTATAGTGGGGTATTGAGTTCTCGCATCAGTTCAGCTGCCCCATACTCGGATAACACGCGGTCAGCTGACTCTTGCAAAAACATCGCTAGACTAATGGGATTTTGCACCCGTGAGATATTGATAACACCGCTGAAGCGCTGAGACTGCCCTTGCATCAATGACGCACTCATCCGGATTTGCCCATCTGATTGCAGCACTGAACCGGTTCCAGCATTAAAGCGAGGATCATCTTCTAGGAGTTTACAGCCTACGACGACAGCCTCATCAGCATCGGCACCAGACAACAACAAGGCATAAACTTCCTCAATAACTTTATAGAGCGACTTGCGCACGGCATCAGCTCCCTGTTTGCCTTTAAGAGAACTACCTGCCCCACCGTGAATAATAAGTTTGGGTTGCACCTGATTAACTGACATAAGTGTTCAAGAAGTTTGAGAGTTTCAACTTTCCGAGTCCGGCAAAGCTGTAGTGTAGCGCCAAATTTTAACTAATTTACAAATTTTAATTACGTCAACGCAATGGTTAAGTTGATCCCAAGTTGCCATTAAAGATCTGCTCTTCCTGCTTTCCTGCAAGCTAGTAGTGTTTGGGCATACGACTTGATAGAGTCCTCTGTGATCGCGATCGCTTTTTGGTGCTGATTGCTCAACACAATGGAAGAAAAAGCATCCAAAGCTTACCCGTGCTACTCAGCTTGAGATTTGCGTCGGCGGCACCGTTCTGAGCAGTATTTCACATCTTCCCAGCAATCTACCCATTTCTTACGCCAAGTGAACGGGCGTTCACATACAGGGCAAATTTTCGTGGGCAGGTCAGATTTAGAGCGCTGGCGTGCCATGCTAAGTTCACAATAGATTGTTTGCTTTCTTGTAAAGAAATATTAATTAAAGTATAAAACATTAAGAATCTATCCCTTGAGATGGTTTTAAAAAAAGTAAAAATTGTCTTAGTTGAGCCAGCTGGACCTTTGAATGTGGGTGCTGTGGCGCGTGTAATGAAGAACATGGGATTGCGGAGTTTGGTGCTGGTCAATCCTCAGTGTGACCCCTTGGGAAGAGAAGCACGGCAGATGGCGGTTCATGCAGCGGATATTTTGGAAGCTGCTCAACAGGTAGCGAGTTTGCCAGATGCTTTAATCGGATGTCAGCGTGCGATCGCAACAACTGCCCGTGTCCGCACCCTCTCCACTCAACTAGAAAGCCCCAGAGAAGCACTGCCTTGGTTACTGGAAGAATCAGTAACATCTGCCTTAATTTTTGGACCAGAAGACCGGGGATTGAGCAATGTTGAACTAAATTATGCTCAGCGATTTGTGTGCATTCCTTCCAGTTGGGAGTATCCTTCTTTAAATCTGGCTCAGGCAGTCGCCATTTGCTGTTACGAGTTTTACCAAAGTACCCATTACCCCTCCCGACTCCCGACTCCCGACTCCCCATCCTCACTAAAGCTCCAGCCCACTCCCCACTCCGATGAAACCGCCCCATTAAATGCCTTAGAAGACTACTATGAACACCTAGAAGCTGTGCTGTTGAGGATCGGTTATCTTTATCCCCATACTGCCCTATCACGTATGGAGAAGTTTCGACATCTGTTAAACCGGGCAATGCCCACTACAGAAGAAATTGCTATGCTCAGAGGAATTCTTCGTCAGATGGAATGGGCACTAAAATCTCAGCAAAAATTTGCTGTTGATGATAGTTCTGACCCGAAGGAGTCCTAAAATAGGCTTGCATTACCTGAGTTATTGAGAGAGTAACTAACCCTTCAGGAATTCGGTAATTGTTGATAAGGGTAGTGACATGTGGGTCAACCGTCCACAAAAAAGTTAGTGGTGTTGGAGGTATAACGGTGGCAGCATCCATGGACAACAGGGGTCAACCTGAGAATCCTGAAGGAGAACAGCGAACGGAGCAAGTTCGCCCTCGTCCCCGCTTGCGTCAAGAGCCGCCAAAACAGCTTCTAGGGCAAGACGTGACGCATGTTCCGTTTCAGTCGGCTGAGCGACGCATGCGACAAAATAGAGTGCGATCGCAGCAGAGCAATTACCAGGGGAGTGAAGCCGTAGCGAATTTTCGTGAGCCTAATCCAAAAGAAAACCCAAAAACTATCAGACGCGTACAAGGCTTTGCTCGTGAAACTAGGGAATCGGGACGATTAGGCACAGGGCAAACGCCAGAGGTAGCAAGTCTGGGTACTCAACATAGACTTCCCTCCGGAATACGTCGCCAACGTCAACGCATGTCAGTAGTGGCTAATTTGCCAGCGTCTGCTACCCAAACATCAATGCCGCTTAAACCTGGGTTTATAAAACAGCTGACAACCCGGTATAGAGGGCAGCAATCCCTAACGCCTCCTCCTCACCTAAAGCAACTGCGATCGGGTTCTGAAAGTAGTCTTGGGCAACTACCAACATTCAAGAGGACTCGCAAGAGACCACTCCCAAAAAACTCTGGTTTCAACGAATACAGAACTCAGGAATCAGCATACACAAGGGAAGAAAATCAATCAGCTTCAAGCTCACGGATAAATCCATGGGCAGTTAATCCAAACTCCCCCCTACAGCCCGAAACCCCCTCTTATCAAGAGGGGAATACAGGGAGAATCCAAAATCCAAGATCAATTGACGCGAGTCGTGGACGTAAGGGACGCAACAGCGTTGACTCACAGGAGGTGTCTGTACGCTCTAAACCTTCCACCGCTCTGGGCAACGGTCAACGGGAACAGAATCGGTCAAGAAAGACCACTGCTATACCTAGTGTGCCAGCACAAGGAAGAATGCCCGATGCCAGAGGCATTAGGCAAAACCCTAGCGCTCAATCGTCTCAAGGTAAGAAAAATCAGACATCTCGACGCCCACAAAAACGTTCAGTCAGTCCGCTTGTCTATATCATCCGTATGCTGATTCTGGGGATTGGTATTGGTGCGATCGCGGGAACCCTATTGTCAGCCTTAGATCCAGCAACGCAAGCGTCAGTCAAAGCCAAAGATCCTGCCAAAACTCAAATCCAGGAAACTCCTACTAAGGCAAACAGTTCTCCACAACTGCCAGTGGCTCAGGAAATCTTGCCGTTGAAAGCCAAAATACAGGCTCTAGTGGCGCAAAACCCGAAATTGCAACCCGGAGTCTTCCTAATGGATCTCGATATGGGGGCCTACCTCAACTTGGATGCTAACTCCAGCTTTGCAGCGGCTAGCACAATTAAACTGCCAATTCTTGTTGCTTTCTTTAAAGATGTCGATGAGGGCAAAATTCGGTTGGATGAAACCCTAACGATGAAACCGGAAATGATGGTGGCTGGTTCTGGCGATCTCCAGTACAAGCAACCCGGCAGCCAGTATACAGCTCTTGAAGTGGCAACAAAGATGATCACAATAAGTGATAATACCGCCACTAATATGATAGTCGCTCGACTGGGTGGTGCTGAGGTGTTAAATCAACGGTTCCGCTCTTGGGGCTTGACCGCAACCGTACTGCGTAACCCCCTGCCAGATATAGAAGGGACAAATACTACTAGTCCTCAAGAACTGGCAAATTTACTCTCAATCGTGAATCGAGGTGATTTGGTGTCAATGCGATCGCGCGATCGCATTCTGGATATCATGCAGCAAACGCAGCTCAACACACTGCTACCCAAAGGTCTAGGGACTGGTGCCACAATTGCCCATAAAACAGGCACCATTGGCTCACTTTTGGCTGATGTTGGCTTGGTAGATATGCCGACTGGCAAACGTTACATTATCGCTGTCATGGTTAAACGATCCCATAACGACTCGACAGCTGAGGAATTGATCCGCCAAATTTCTCGCACAGCCTATGAGTACTTCAATCAACCCCGTGCTACCCCTAGTACAACTTCGATGCCGGCTAGAGGCACAGCCACACTGACTAGAGCGATTGTGTCTGAAAATTACATCAATTAGGGATTGGTGATTGGGACGATAAGGGAGGTTCCGAGATTTCACTACCAAGGCTTCCTTGTCCCCAATCCCCAGTCTCAAGTCTCTGGGTTAACTGGTCGAGAGATTGCCAGACTTTTTGCAGGAGAGCATCTAATCCGGTTTGAGCCACGGCTGAGATTTGGAAAACTGGCACCTGACTCAGCTGACTCAGCTGAGTAGCAAGAGCATCTACAGTCTCTGGATCAACGGCATCTATCTTATTGAGAGCGAGAATTTGGGGACGCTCTGGTAACCCTCGTCCATAAGCATGTAACTCCTGTTGAATGGTTTGATAGTTGGCGATCGGGTCATCGGCAGTAGCATCAATTAAGTGCAGCAGTAAGCGCGTGCGCTCGATATGACGTAGAAAATCGTAACCTAGACCAGCCCCCGTATGGGCACCCTCAATTAACCCAGGAATATCCGCGAAAACTGTGCCATCACCACTCGGTTTACGCACAACGCCCAAATTGGGAATCAGAGTCGTAAAGGGGTAGTCTGCTATCTTCGGTCGTGCTGCTGAAATTGAAGAAATCAGGGTAGACTTACCCGCATTGGGTAAACCAATAATTCCCACTTCAGCTAGCAGCTTCAACTCCAAGCGCAAGTTTCGTTGCTCTCCGGGTAGTCCCGGTAAGGCATACTCTGGCGCTCGATTACGATTACTTAGGAAGTGCTTGTTCCCCAGACCTCCCTTGCCACCTTTCGCTACGCAGAACGTTTGTCCCGGTTCCACCAAATCACCTATCATTTCATTGGTATCAGCATCATAGACGGCGGTGCCACGGGGAACTTCAATTGTGCGATCGCGTCCATCTGCGCCAGTTCGGTTGTTTGGCCCTCCACGCCCACCGTCATCAGCTTTGAATCGATGAGCATACTTGAAATCAAGTAACGTTTGCAGGTGTTCTACTGTTACTAGGATGACATCGCCGCCACGACCTCCATTGCCGCCAGCCGGCCCCCCAGCAGGCACATACTTCTCTCTCCGAAACGCTACAATACCGTCGCCACCCTTACCAGCTTCCACCTCAATTTCTGCTTGGTCAATAAATTGCATAACTTGTCCTTAGTCCTTAGTTCCTAGTCCTTAGTTCTATGTCAGCTGTCCATGGTTTTTCCACCGACTAATGACTGATAACTACTGACTAATGATCCACCACACTTAACAATAAGGTGAGATGTCTTCTCCACGCTCATCCGCTAGATAAGACAAAGCACGGAAGCGCAAGCCTACCAACTGTTCATACAGGGGATTCAGCTTACAAAGGGGTGGAATATGGACTATTTTGTGACCAAATAGCTTGACATCTCGCTCAAAAGGACATTGAGCTGGAATCATTTTGCACACGAATCGTGCTACCCGTGGGTCATGAACTTCCATGCCGTCTAACCACTGCCGTACTGGTTGTAGGACATCTGAGTGGGGATGAGGAGACATCCCTGGTTGCTGAGACAATTCATGCTTAGGGTCAGTCTGCGCAATGGATTGACCGTCGTAAAGCGTTAGCCGCAGTGATTCCAGTGCTTCTACCTTCTGCCCTAGTGCCTCACTGAATTGGTGTAGAACATCTGCTTCAGCGGTCGAGTAGACGCCGTCTGCTAAAGCTACCATTGCAGCAGTTCTTAAAAAATTCTCTGCCATAGTCGGGTCTTCACCCAAAGCCGCCGCAAGTTCCTCAGGAGAAATTGGCTCCTCAAGACACGCCAAATCAGTGTCATGAGCCAGTTCATCTTGAGTAAGTCGGGCAAGCACCTCTTGTTCTTCTGGGTCATAGTGACCGTCTGCCCAAGCAACAGTAAGTAAACCACGTAGCCAAGCCGCAATTTGCTCTTGAGTATAGGAAGATTGAGTAACGCTCGTCATAACGATCTAAATCAAATCTACCGACGTTATTGTATTCGCTAATTCAGGCTCCGTCTCGCTACCTGTAAACTAGGAGACTGAACAACTCGTACTCTTGAGATATTCGTGACCTTACCTGAATTTGGACTTTTCCTGATAGCGATTGTAACGAGTGTTGCCGGACAATTCTTGCTCAAAGCTGGGGCGCTAAAGCTGGGAAAAGTCAATGCAACCAATTGGATTGGTCATATTTTTACTATGCTGATGACCCCAGAACTGCTGGCGGGTCTATGCTTCTATGGTCTAGGAGCCGTCGTTTACATTTTGCTGCTCACACGGGTGAATCTCAGCGTCGCGGGTCCTTCCGCCGCTTTGATTTACGTCTTCTCGGTGTTTATGGGCTATTTTTTCTTTCGAGAAGCCATTCCCTTAAGCCGTGTCATCGGTTTAGGCTTGATTATCTGTGGTGTCCTATTGGTGATTTGGAAGAAGTAAGTAGGTGGACTGAGATCTTGCACCATTCTCAACAAATCGAAAAACCTAACCCCCAGCTCCTCACTAAAGCTCCGGCTTCCCTTCAAGGGAAGGGGGAGCCGGAAATCTTACTCCCCTCTCCTTTTAGGGGAGGGGTCTCATTATTGCAACTGGTGCAAGATCTCAGTGGACATAAATAAACTCAACTGGGTTTTGGTGGTGGGCAATGCCACCGTGCCTTCTGGGATTGAATTACAAGATTTGGTACGCACTGCCCACCCTACGTTTAATTTTGTCCACTTAAACAACTTAATTTCATTAGCCTAAAAAAATATGGGTGAAATTAAACTGACTGGAATTTACATTTATCCGATCAAGTCTGCTGCTGGGATTTCTTTGAAAACTGCTCAGATTGGGAAGCGTGGTTTCCAGTACGACCGACAATGGATGTTAGTGGATGAAACGGGAAAGTTTTTGACACAGCGTCAACTCCCACGAATGGCTTTGATTACTGTGCTACTAGAGGGAGATGAGTTAGTCGTCAAGGTTCCAAATAAGGAAAGTCTCTCTATCCCTGTACATCTCGACAGTGACTATCGTATCGCCGTTCAGGTTTGGAATGATGTCTGTGATGGGATTCCTCTGGGAGATGAGGTTAATCGATGGTTCAGTGAGTTTTTAGAAATGTCCTGTCAGTTGGTATATATGCCTGACAGTTCGTTCCGGTATGTGAACCCTGACTATGCTACTAACAATGAGCAGGTAAGTTTCGTGGACGGATTCCCTTTTCTGCTCATTTCCGAGGCATCCTTACAAGATTTAAATAACCGTTTGGATGAGCCTGTTCCCATGAATCGGTTTCGACCTAATCTGGTCGTTTCGGGTTGTGAGGCATTTGCTGAGGATAGTTGGAGTCAAATTCGCATCGGCTCAATCCCCTTTAATGTGGCTAAGCCATGCAGCAGATGTGTGATTACTACGGTTGATCAAGCTCAAGGAATTCGAGGAAAAGAACCTTTACGAACGCTAGCTCAGTATCGCCACTGGGATGGAAATATCTGGTTTGGACAAAATCTGATTCATAGCCAACTTGGAGCACTCCAGGTAGGGGATTTAGTGGAGATTGAGTCATTAGTCATTAATCATTAGTTTTTTTGGTAGATATCTCTTCTTGTCCCCTTCTTGAGGTCGCGATCGCAACTATCCCATATACTTGTATTCCTTGCCTCTGTAAGATTTGGGCAGCTGAGCGAGCTGTGGCACCAGTAGTATATATATCATCCAGTAACAGTACGGCTGAGGCAGTTGGACGTTGGGATAAGCGTTTGCCAATCATAAAGGCGTCTGCCAGGTTTTGCTCCCGCTGTTGCACAGAAAGACCAAATTGAGCTTCGGTTGCATGGACTCGTTCTAAACCCAGGGGTTGGTGTTTGTAGTCGGTGAAGTCGCAAAAACTCTGAGCAATCAGTTCGGCTTGGTTGTAGCCTCGTTGTTGCTGCTTTGTGCGGTGGAGGGGAATGGGAACTACTGTCAATTTTTTGGCACGAGTAGCGGCAGGTGATTTAAGCCAAGCTTGACCGAGCCAGTGACCTAGTGGACGTGCTAGCTGTGGTTGATTTTCGTATTTTAGAGCAGCGATCGCTCGTTTCAAAACACCGCCGTAATTACCCCAGACAAACACTGGCAACTCTCCTTGCCAAAAGTTGCTGGGATTTTTAAGTTGGCAGCGTAGCAACTGCCGTTGGCAGTATTCACAAAACTCGGTATCCGCAGAGCGATCGCATAAGGAGCATTTAGATTTCAGAAACAGAGCCAGTAGCCCGTTTTTTAGCTTCTGAATTCCCGTTGCTGTACTTTTCTGACTCATGGTTTCACTAATAGTGCTTATAAGCTGAGCTATCCTCTCAAGCAACTCTCCTAAAAACTTTTTCTAATTTTTTTCTGGCGAGCAGAGAAAAACCTTGTATTAACTTGCATACCTGACTATGTATGAGCCTATTGGTGACTCGTACCATTGCGATTTTGGAAGCTACACCTTGTTAGGCTGAAAATGCTTGCTAGCTTAGTGGAAGCTAATCCAAAAATCGATATTACTTGGCTCACGGCATAGAACCGCAATGCCAGAAAAAGAGCCACTGGTGTCAGGGCGCACTACTAAATTCTCGAAGCTCAGCACCATAACATCATGATTTTAATGCAGACTGACTTACATATCTCATTACTGGAGCAGCTAATTGATATACTCCAATCGTGTTTTTCCGTCGAAGAGGCATGCACAGCAATTAAACCACTGATTCAACAACTTTTTCCGAATGAAGCTGGGGCAATTTATGTCCTAAGTTCCTCAAAAAACCTGCTGAAGGCGATCGCTACCTGGGGACCCGTACCCTTGACTAGCGATCCAATATTTACACCTCATGAATGCCTGGCGCTGCGGCGGGGACAGGCGCATTTGGTAGAAGATACACATCACGGTTTACTTTGTCAACATATCCGACCTGACTCTGTGCCTGTTGAAACATTCTGTGTACCAATGATGGCGCACGGGGAAACTGTGGGAGTATTGTCTATCAGTTCACTGCATCGTGGAGAGATTACCACAATCAAGCAGCTAGCGCTGAAAGTTGCAAAATATATAGGGTTGGCATTAGCCAATTTAAAACTCCGGGAAAGTATCAACAATCAGAGTCTTCGTGACCCCCTCACCAAGCTCTACAATCGACGTTACCTGGAAGAATCTCTAGAGCGAGAGATTCGACGGTCTGAGCGTCACCTCCAGCCTTTGGGAATTATTATGCTTGATATAGATCACTTTATGCACCTCAATGAAACCTTTGGTTACGAGGCAAGTGATTTCCTGCTGCGAGAAATCGGTATGTTCTTGCAAAACAAAATTCGTCGCTCAGATATTGCTTGCCGTTATCGGCATGAGGGTTTCCTATTAATGCTGCCAGAAACGCCCTTGGAGGTTACTCAACAGCGAGCTGAGCAACTGCGCCAGCAGATTAAGCAACTCAATATTCAGTATAGGCGTCAAACCTTCGACTCAATTACGATTTCTTGTGGGGTAGCGAGTTTCCCTGAGTCGGCTTTGACTGGCAAGGAGGTAATTCAGGCAGCTGATGTCGCGTTGAACTGTGCTAAGGAACAAGGGAGCGATCGCGTTGTCACCGCATCTTCAATAGTTGAAGAATCTTGAGTCAAACTTTCTATTTCTTCTGCTCCTCCATAAACCCCCGATTTCAATCGTGGGGTTGATTTATTATTTATCGCTGTGAATACATTATTTTTGTAGAAGCGAGTTCGTAAAATCCCTACCCTATCCCCCAGGAGGGGATGTTACTCTGAGAAATAGAAAATAGCGAGGGTGCATCTGAAACCAATGTTGAGACACCTTAGCTATTGAAGTGAACACATTGAGGAACACGAAGTGGTTGCCACACCAGAAAAACTGCAACAGGTAACATCCTCTCCAACGAGCAGCAATGAGCGAGTTGCTGTCTTACTTATGGGTTATGGGGAAGTCGAAAGCTACGAGGACTTCGCTAACTATAACGAACAAGCTTTAAACTTACTCACGGCTAAATTTGCGCCTGTACCCACCTGGGTTTATCCACCATTGGCGAAAATTCTAGCAATTTTTGACTTGCATGAGTGGGGGCATCAGCACGACAACTTTATCTCACCCCACAACAAAATTTTTGAACAGCAACGCGCCGGCATTGAGAAGAATCTGCAAGAAAGATGGGGCGATCGCGTCCAAGTCTTCAAAGTCTACAACTTCTGTGCACCCTTCCTAGCTGAGCAAGTCCTAGCGGAAATTAAAGCCCAAGGATTTGATAAACTCCTGATTTATCCCTTGTTAGTCGTCGATTCCATCTTTACAAGTGGTATTGCTGTAGAGCAGGTCAACAAAGCTCTGACTGACTTGACTGATGGAAATGAACACTGGGTTAAAGGACAGCGTTATATTCCGTCTTTCTACAATGAACCGGAATATATTGATCTGCTAGCTCGACTGGTTGAGGAGAAAATCACTAAAGAGCTAGCCGTAGCGCACTTGCCCTCCCAAACTGGCATCATATTGATGAATCATGGATGCCCCCATAAAGCAAAAGGATTTACCTCTGGCATCATGGAAAGTGAGGCGCTTTATGAACGAGTACGGGAAAAGCTGATTAATAAGTATCCCTTAATTTCAGTGGGTTGGCTCAATCACCAAACTCCCCTGATTGAGTGGACTCAGCCTAATGTTGAGCTAGCTGCCAAGAATTTGATTGATTTAGGTGCTACAGCAATTGTCATGATGCCAATTGGCTTTGCAACCGAAAATCACGAGACGCTGCTGGATGTTCATCACATCGTCCACAACCTAAAGCACCGCAGTCCCCACGTTACCTACGTTGAGATGCCCTGCGTTAACGATAATCCTGACTTCTTGAGGATGGCAGCTGATTGGGCGAATCCTCAAATTGAAGCCCTGTTGGAAGAAACAGCACTAGCCGTCAATCCTCAGTTGGCAGCGACACAGGCATCTCACCACCATGATCATCACCACGACCACGATCACGACCACGACCACCATCATCATCATTAGGGAAGCGATCGCCAGATTGTAAGTTGTCGCTCATTTAAGAAAGCAGATTGGTTAGGGCTGGTAATAGGTAATAGGTAATGGGATGAGAAAACCATCACAGCGCAAAGCTTTTATCAATTACCTTTTGACCACCCAAGCCAAAGATGTGCAACTTAATCGCCTATTAGCTTAGCAACTAGTAAACAATCTGGAACAATACACAGCCCCTGACTATAAAAGTCGGGGCTGTTTTTTGTGCTGACATAGGATGCCATTGCATAACCGCTAAGGAGTCAGAGCAATATATCTATGTCTCTGCCATACAAGTTCCTTTCTCTGGGTAAAGTTTTGCGAAGACTTTACAGAGCTGTAGGTTCTTGCTCCGATAACCCGTTAGTCACAACGGGAAGGTTAAACCAGACTATGTGAATAAAACAATGTGCGATAGTGCTCACCTAATTGCTCTGCTTGAGAATGCTCTAAAGCAGCCAACGCAGCGGCGCAACTTACTACAGTATCCAGAAAAACTGCAAGCAATTATGAGAAATATCCCTGCCCGTCGATGGCTCTTTGAGCAAGCTTGCCAAACCTATGACCGAAATCGGGCGATTAAAGCACGGCTATTTATTGTTGAAATTATGCAATACTCCGGTCAAATTTGGAAAGGAGGATAACCCGATGTCACCTGATGTCTATGAAGAAGCACTGGCACGAACCTGGGTGTGGTTCGGAGAAAATTTCCATCGCTACAACCCGGAACAGGCAAGTTTTGTGACTTGGTTTAACAACAAACTCAAGTGGATGATTCGAGATGTCATTCGAGAGCAAACTATTGAGCAAGGCAGACGAATACCGGCTCGAAAGGATAGCGGCGGTGAGGCGATCGAGCTTGCCGATCTTCTTCCCGCGCCAGATCTCGATCGCTGGGAGGAAACGCTAGGGGAGTGGATAGATTTAGTGCAGCAAGATCCGGGTAAACAGTTGCGTAACTGTCGAATGCGGGACTATCCCCAGATAAATTGTCAGACTTTGTTACTGCGGGTTTTGACAGCAGTGCGCGACTCGGGGGAGGTTCCTTGGGATGAGCTGGCTCAGGGAATTGAAGTTGATCAAGCTACACTCATCAGCTTTTGTCGTTCCCGATGTTCATCTTGTTTCAGACAATTATTTCTGAATATTTCTGAATAGTTGATATGGGTACTTTCTCGCACTAATCGTTTGTCTAACCACAAATCATGACTGATACTATTCCATCTCTAATTCCACTTGCAATTCCGATTCTTGATGCAGATCGCTCTGAGGCATATGAGGTTTCAACACAGTTTCCACGAGAGCAGGTACAGCACTATCACCGTGTTCTCGTAGCAGTGGTGATGCGACGTTGTTTGAAAATGTTGGGGATTGATTCCCATCCAGACATCATCAAAGATTGGCTCGATCCAAAATCAGACTTCTATGGACAACTCGATCATCTTGCTTGCCTTTATATCCCGGAAGTGCAAAGGCATTTGTGGTGTTATCCCATTGGTCAGAGCGATCGCCAATATTTTATTCCAAAATGGGATGACGATTGCATTGGCGTTGTAGTTGTGGAGTTGGATAAACCCTATCGAGTGGGGCAGGTTTTGGGCTTTGCGCCAGCAGGGGCAAACTCAACATTATCCGTGAGCGATCTCCAACCACTCGACGCATTGATTGACTGTATAGTAGCGCCGCAACGATCACCGATTCGGTTGAGTCAATGGTTAGAACATATCTTTGAACCCGATTGGCAACCGTTGAGTACTCTGCTGCAATCCCTGAGACAGCCAATTCTAAACTTTGCGAACACCTCATCCATGCGAGGTAGCAGAAATCCTGAAACGATTCAGAAGTTGGTTAACCAGCTGTATCTGCGACAGTCTTCCAATGCCCAGCCTGCTCCAGCTAATCTGGAACCTCCAACAGCACTGGCGCAATTAATTCAGACGACTCAAGATGATGAAATTCGTTGGCAAGCGGCAGAGTTGCTTTGGGAGATAGATCCGCAACACCCAGCCTGTCCGGTGATCAGTGCTAAAGATTTGGGGCTGTATCTAGCGGGTCAATTGATCGCGCTGATGGTTGGAATTTTGTCAAAGTCCGATGGCAAGATGTTGATTTTGCTCCGGGCGTATTCGATCGAGCAACCCTACCTACCACCAAGTCTAAAGCTGATTGTCCTAGATGAAACAGGTAGTGTTTTGCAAGAACTGGAATCGAGGCAGCGAGATGACTTTATGCAGTTCAAAATTACAGCCGATGTGGGCGATCGCTTCAG
>DATNPH010000050.1:0-53845 GCA_036703315.1 Coleofasciculaceae cyanobacterium | reverse complement strand
TAGCGTACCATAGGCTAGTCATTCGGCTTATGACCCACTAAGTCATGCCTCAGCGAGACGCGATTCACAATATCATCAGGCAAGCTCTCATCAAGGAGGGTTGGGAAATCACGGACGATCCCTACGTCATATCCTATGGTGAGCGATTTCTCTTTATCGACTTGGCAGCAAGGTTAGATGTCCTCAACGGTATTGCAGGACGCTTTATCGGTGCTAGACGTGGCAGTAGTCGAATCGCCGTTGAAATCAAGGAGTTTCGAGGCAACTCGGCAATTGCTGACTTGGAGCAAGCGAATGCCTACGGCACGCTACGCTAACGGTCAATATGTTCTTTATAGGCTACTTCTGGAACAGGTCGATCCAGAGCGTGAGTTGTATCTTGCTGTTGCAAACACAACCTTTGACGGGATTTTCAGCGAACCGATTGGTGAGTTGGTGATGCGTGAGCTACCAATGAAATTGCTTATTGTAGATGTAGAGGCGGTAGAGGTGAAGCGATGGATACCACCACGACAGAACGGGACATTGTAAAGCAGGTGATTCAACGATACGCCCAGTTCAAACCTTCTCACGGCGATATTCGACTCGACACGGTATTTGACGACGCGCAAAACCGCTATGCACTGATGCAGGTGGGTTGGGATAGAGGACGACGGGTGAGGGGGAATTTGATTTATGTGACTCTGAGTGAGGGCAAGGTTTGGGTGGAATATGACGGGATGGAACAAGGAATTACTAAAGACTTAATCACCGCAGGCATCCTGCCAGAGCAAATTGTTCTTGCATTTCTCCCTGAAGAGGAAACCGCTGCAACGGCTTAAACTCAAACTATGACGAGCTAGCGATCACACTGCTGCCTACGTTCAGTCAAAACTAGCTTACGCGATCAATCGATAGCTCTTGGTTTCTGGAAAGAAAGTTCTCTCTGTCTCTGATGTACTAGCTCAAAACGTTCGTCCGAAGGCAAAGAGAGGAAAATCGTTAAAAGCAGTGCGCCAGTAACTTGGCTTGCAGCCTTAAGCAGCTAAACAGGGTTACGCTAACGAGCAATAGGAACTTTAAGTATCCATGGATAATTCGGAAAGACGTTGAATTGCATCATTGGCACATTTCGCATTAGCATTTAATCCGATTGTATGAAAAATTTCATAAGCTCTCTTGTACGAATTGATAGCATCTGATACTTGGTTCAACATTTCTAGAGTGAGTGCCATACTATACCAAGTAAGTGCCAACTCTGATTGAGCCTCTATCTCACGTTGCGATGCACCAATCTGATGTGCAATCTCTACTGATCGTTGAAGAAATCTCAGTGCATGTCGGTATTCCCCGAAATCTTTTATATGTTCACCCAATAAACAATGATTTCTACCTAGATTGAATAGAGCAGAAGCTTGACCAATATAATCGCTTATGTTTCTTGATATTTCTAAAGAATGATGGTGATAATCAATTGCTTTATAATATTCGCCTACAGAACTCAGGCTAAGCCCTAAATTGTTTAAAGCATAAGATTCAAAATACTTGTTTCCAATTTGTCGCGCAATGTATAGTCCACTACGAGTATATTTAAGAGCTTCTGGGTTGCCCTCCATAAAGAAAAGTAAACCTATATCTAAAAGAGAGCCAGCCTCTGTATTATAATCATTATTTTCCTCTGCAATTGTCAAGGATTGCTGATAGCAATCAATAGCCTTTTGATAATTATGAGTATCACGGTAAGCATTACCCAAACTAGCTAGAGAAACTCCAAATTCCCACTTCTCTGTTTTCCTAGGTTGCCATGACTTTAGCAATTGCTCAAGTAAGTCAACTATGAGATTGTGTTGCCCCTGAATATCTAAAATATTAGACAAGGAACCCTCGTAATCTTCCTTATTGAAAAGGGTATAGAAAGCCTCAATATATTCTTCTAATTCACAGTATCTTCTGAACTCCTCTAGCTGTTGCTGAATCTCATAGCCTACTTTTGGTAGTATGCTATTAGCAGATGAGACAATTGAATGCTCATTCTTGCGATTATGAGCAATATTTGGCTTTGTAAATGTTATTGAATTTAAAGATTTATCTATTAATCCGTAATTTTTTAAAAGTAAAAAACGAATTTTCTTCGCTGTTATACGTTCTTCTGGAAAATCGCAGAGGAGCTTAATGACTTGATAAGGTTTCTTCAAATATTGCCTTACCGTACTAGGTTCGCAGTAACATTTTTTAGCTATTTCATTAGGTGAGAGGTCGAGCATGATACCTCGCAAGCATTGCTCTTCTCTGGGTGATAATCCATCTCCACCATTAACAACTGATAGATCTACACGCAGCCTGTCTATGTCGTAGTACTGATAAACTTCTGAAAATTCTTCGTCAGGTTGGTATCGAATAGGTGTCATCAGTCAGAGTCTTTAGATGTCCTCGGCTTTAAGCTAGCAATTTTTCCTTTATGGAGACTACTCACAATATTACTCACACAATCACCCATGCCTGTGAGGAGATTCGATCTAGTGATTCTAGATAGCTTGTTGAGTATCTGCTAATGGAGAAGCTAACCTATGACTAGAATCACCAGTTCAGGCTTTGACATTCAAAACCTGCTGAACTTTCCTTCTGCCCTTGCCTGTTGCAAAAAGTGCCTTGCCGTTTCTCAGGCCATGAAGCGTAACTGTCAGCAGCAGATCTATTGCCCGATCTGTGGTGTACAGTATGTTGTTCATGGAGATTCTGAGTTTGAGCGGTTCCGAGCTTACTTCAAGAGCAATGGGCTTTATCTCCAGAACGACCACATCTTTGAACACTGCCAGCAACTGGCAGCAATCGCTTACCGGGTGAATCAGTACCGTTCGGACTACCCACCACTAGCGGGGCTACTCCAAGCACTGCATCTAGCGCGGCAATTTGTTCACTTCACGACCTTCGGCATCAGCAAAGATTTTTTACTGGTTCTCAAGTTCATTGCCCAACAGGTTCAGGTACGTGGTGTTGTTGCCCTGACACCAGATCAGTCCTGGGTCTTGTCTGAGTTAGAGAATCACGAAGCTGAAGCCCCAAACCTCTGCATCAAAACAATTTACACTACCAATTCCAACTGGGACGACCTACCCCACCAAAAATTAGTTGTTCTTGATGGATTGATGGCATTCAAGGGCAGTGCAAACCTGACAACGACTGCTTGGCGCAAAGCAGCCCGCTTCTATGATGTTGTAGAAGTTGTGACCCAGATTGATGAAGTGATTGCTTACCACAACCGCTATTTCTCAAGCATCTGGGCGAAGCTGAGCGAACACACCGACATCATTACTATCAGTTCAGATAACTTTGATGATTTTGTCGCCTAAAGCGGAATTAAGCACTCTACTCGTCGGGCATTAGTTGGAGACGTGGTGTGTTCACCGCCTATTCGTATGAATGCTGGGAGCGATCGCATCTTCCCCCCTTTTCGCAGCAGCCCTCAAACTGGCTTTAGCTCCAAACTACGCCACAAGTACCACGAAGCAATACTGCAATAGGGCTTCCATTTTTGTCCGAAACGTTCTATAGTCTTGCGGTCAGGAAGTGCCTCAAGACCGTAGAGTTTCCGAATACCTGCACGTACACCCAAATCATCCACAGGCAAAACATCCCACCGCTTGAGACGGAAAATCAGGAGCATCTGCACAGTCCAGCGTCCGACACCTTTGACCCGCGTCAGAGTCTTGATAATCGCTTCATCATCCATAACTTCCAACTCCTCAAGCGTGGGCAATCCGTCGTTCACATGACGTGCCAAATCTTTGAGGTAAGAAATTTTGGGGCGCGAAATCCCCACGCGGCGGAGGACTTCATCCGGCGTGTCGAGGACATCTTGTGCCGAAGGGAACTGAGTGTCCGGGTAAAGCTGGAGAAACCTTTCGTGGATGACTTTAGCCACCTTGGTGGAAAGTTGTTGGTGGAGAATTGACCGGGATAGGCAAAAGAACAAGTCTCCCTCTAGCTCGTGCTGATGCAGTTGACATGCACCAATTTGGTCAATGAGTCGTCCCAGGATAGGGTCGGAATCCTTGAGAAAGTCAATGGCGATTGCATAATCCATCACGCTGTCACTAAAAACACAGAAGCTGTCGTTACCAACATTCGGGTAATTAAACCGAGTGAAACTCAATGCAACTTCTTCACCCTAACGTTACCCGGAAAAACGTCTATATTAAAACTTATTAAGCAAGCTCATGCGCCTTAAGAAGACCAAGGAGTACCTGTGACTACCCAGACCAGTCTACAAGGGGATATACGCGATGCTGTTGAACAACTTAAAGAGGAAGACAAAGAACTCTTCCAATGGACAAAGCAGTGGTATCCAGTAGCCGTTGTAGATTTCCTAGACCCATCACGTCCCCATGCCATGCAGTTGCTAGGGAAAGATATTGTCTTGTGGCGCGATGGCTCTCGTCAATGGCGCTGCTTTGAAGATGTTTGTCCCCATCGACTAGTCCCACTTTCTGAAGGTCGTGTTGAGTCGGATGGCACCCTTTTATGTGCCTACCACGCTTGGCGCTTTGATTCTGAGGGAAACTGCGTCAGCATTCCCCAATCCAAAGATCAGGAGACTGAGGCGAAGCACTGCTCAAACAAAAAGTCCTGTGCTGTTGCCTATCCTACCCAAGAACGTCAAGGTCTTTTGTGGGTATGGGCATCCTCAGGTCAACAGGCACAAGTTGAAAGTCAATTAAGGGCACCACGAATTATTCCAGAACTTGAAGAAGACTCAGACAGGGTAGTGCAGCTCTCTTGGAATATCCGCGACCTCCCCTATGGATGGGACTTTTTCATGGAGAATATAGCCGATCCTGCCCATGTTCCTGTCTCTCACCACGGTATTGTTGGCAGTCGGTACAAGGATGCCAAGTACTACGACATGCCTCGCATCCGGGAGATGTCTACTCAGGAAGGATTCGCCTTTGCCATCACACCCACCGCTCCAACCATTGAGCAAGCGGTTCACGATTTTCAACCGCCTTGTCATATGAGAATTGTCTCAAGTTTTAAAGATGGCGGGAAGCTCATCCTGGGTTTATACGCCAGCCCAACTCGTCCCGGATGGTGTCGTCATATCGGATGCCAGGTATTTGTGAAGGATGAGGCGGGGAAGAAACCGCCAGGGTTGGGATTTTTTGCGCTACCGATGCCAGCCTGGTTAACTCATGTGTTGGCCTCTCTGTTCCTGCATCAGGATGCGGTGTTTCTCCATTACCAGGAGAAGATTCTAAGCAAACGGGGCAAGCATAAATGGCTGGATGCCGTCTATACGCCCAATCCCCAAGACAAGATGGTGATTGCATTTCGTCAATGGCTCTCAAAAAGAGCCGGAGGTGGTATCCCTTGGGATTCAGGATGTAATTCGGAGCTGCCATCAGGGGAGCGAGACAAGCAGAAATTGTTTGATGTGTGGACAACCCATACTCAACATTGCCAGGTTTGTCAGGATGCCCTGAAAAATATTAACCGTCTGTCTGTGTTGGCTTATGTGGCTGCGGTGGTGTGTTTTGGTCTAGGCGTGATGGTGGATGCACGAGCTGTGGCGATGAAGGTAGCAGTAGCGTCTATAGAACAAACAGCAACCTTTGTTTTAACGGTTGTCCCTCCTGCCGGATTTGGGTTGGCGCTTGGGGGTGCAATCCTATTTGCAATAGTAGGATACCTGCTGAAGAAATTCAGTCGGCTCTTCTATGTTTATGAGTTTGAACACGCTCACAATGACTGATATATCAACAAGAGTGAGTGCGATCGCAATGAGTACACTGTGGGAGTAACTTAACAAATCTAATAGAGTTGCGATCTGCGCGACGTTTCGGCAACGCCTGCCATAGGATGCAAGGGAGGGCTGTAGGGCGAACGCAGTAGCGCTGGACTACGTCCCGCTTCGCTGTTTTCATGCCCAAAGGGCTGTACGCTATCGCACGCGGCAAAGAATCAATTATTGACCGGATAAAACCTAGGAATATTATGAGGAGTTACTGTTGCTCAAAAACAAAAATAATTGAGATAGGTTTGTTGGTTACTGGATGACACGGCTCTCGTAATTTCAGTAATCGGTAATTCCGGGTATGGAACTCCTCTATCCATGATTCAACGGTTCGGAAGTACCACGGAGCAGGATGAAACGTCTCATTGCCGATTAAATGCCACGCAGTCTCCCGCCATCCTGAAGTGTAGGCAGCATCGCCACAGGCAATTATCGGGTGAAGTGTTTGGACGATGATTTTGCCTTGCTCTTCTAACAGACTATGACCAGCAGAGGCAATGTCAGCAATATCGCGTTGCCCAAGAATAGAGAAGTTACAAATAAGGCAAGAAAAATGAACCGTATCACCAAATTTATGCGAAGTCAGGTCGGAGTATAAAGATACAAGAAATCTCGTATCACCCTCCTGCCTCGCTGCCTCAATAAGTTCCGCAGAGGTATCGACTCCCCACCCATCAATTCCCTTGGAAAAGAGTTCACGACACAACCACCCTTCACCGCATCCCACATCCAAGAATGTTTTCGGGTTAAGCTCAATTACTGTCTCCAATATTGCTGAGTTTGTGACCAGAACTCGGCTTTCAATTTGCTGATTACGGATCGCCCGTGTCCAGGACAAGGCATTATTGTTCCATGAATCGATCAGCCGTTCTTGATTCTCGTCCATATATATCTCCTAGTGGAAGAGAGGGAAAAACAAGTCATTGCCCTAATGCGGCAAAAAATGAAGGCGTCTAGCTTCAAAATGTGGCGATCTCGCGTAAGTGGGCGCTTGCGCCAAACAGCTCAAACAACGCGACTTTGTTTCTGGATGCTTTCGCTCTCAAAATCTAAAAGGTTCTTGATGGTTTCTGACAAGGGATTTGGGTATTCAAGTGATGGTGCGATCGCGTCAAAAACCGTGTACGCTTTGCCAGCAACCCGAGCCGGTACTCTACCGGGTAAAATATGACGAGTCGGCTCAGTGGAACTTCGTTTGTCGCCGTTGCTGGGATAGTGTGAGTCAAAACAACCCGTTCTATGTCTATGGTGGCACTTGGAAAGCCAATAAATAAGACTCTACCCCGTTGCATCCCCCGGTAAGCGTTTGGCAGCTAGCAGGATGCTTGCCATGGTTTAATGTGCTTGCTCTTGCAGTTAGGGCGATTTGTCAGGCTGTATATCGAGCATTTCCACCTGCTGCAACATCGAGGAGTGCACCTGAAATTCGCGAACTCGATTCTAAACTCGCTGTTTCTGGGCAATGTGAAAAGCCGAGAGGTATGAAAGTTGAATACTACCTCCCAAATTCTGCTCTATCTTCTCCCTTAACCGCTCAAATAAAGCATTCCTACTCTTCTCGTCTAGTGCCAGGTATGGAGAATACGTACTCAATAGCGTTAGATAATCATCAACGCTATAAGTGACTTCACACCAAAACTGCTCCCATATTAATCCTTGGAATTGACCCGAATCAATCACCATTTGCCCTAATCCACTCAATATTTCCTGCTGCGTTTTTCTTTGTTCATACCGAGCCAAGGATGGAGCGTGGAGTTGATATTCAGATAAGCTCCTGTTTTCAAGATTATCAAGAGCCGAGTCGCATAGAAGTGTGAAGTTATTCAATACATGTGTTTTGAAAGGAGTGTTTCTACAGTAGTAGCGATCGCTCTGCTTTGGAAAGCCAAAATTAATTCGTCGTACCTCTATTCGAGGCGTAATGATTCGAGTTATCTAATTTTTGATTTCTGATGGCGCAAGCCTGAAATCTCTGTCTGTGCTTCTATTTTTAAAATTTCTGAATTTTCTTTGCTAGTCGCACCCAAAACATCTTTAATTATTATTCTGACAGCAAATAAATCAGTGAGTGGCTTGGTTAAGGGAATTATGAAAAAGAATATTTTCTGTTATTTGAGTACACTACTGTTGAGTTTATCCATTTCAACAGCCCCAGGCGTGGCTGCCCCCTTAGAGCAAGTCAACTCACAGATTGCCCAAGCTAGTCTTCCACGAATCTCCCTAACCAAAGTTGTCGGTGGTCTAACTCAACCGGTACACATCACTCACGCGGGCGATCGTAGTGGTCGGTTATTTGTAGTAGAACAAACAGGACGCATTCGGATTGTCACAAACGGCGTTCTCCTGAATCAACCTTTTTTGGACATCACGAACCGTGTGAGTTGTTGCGGAGAACAGGGATTGCTTAGTGTTGCCTTCCCACCTAACTATGCCAGCAAAAATTACTTCTACGTAAACTACACCAATGTGGCTGGTGATACTGTAGTCGCCCGCTATCTTATCACCAGCCGTAACGTCGCTGACCCTAACAGTGAAAAGATTTTGCTAACGATCAAACAGCCCTTTGCTAACCATAATGGTGGTCAACTGGCTTTTGGCCCCGATGGATATTTATACATTGGCATGGGGGATGGGGGTGGTGTCGGAGACCCTCAAAATAATGCACAAAATCCCGCTTCATTGCTAGGTAAGATACTACGGATTGATGTTGAGTCTGGAGTAACTCCTTACGCAATTCCTCCGACCAACCCATTTATCCGAACAAATGCCTATCGTGGGGAAATTTGGGCGCTTGGACTGCGTAACCCGTGGCGCTTCTCCTTCGACCGATGGACGGGCAACCTTTATATCGCTGATGTGGGACAGGGTGTCTACGAAGAAGTTAACGTTCAGTCAGCTTCTAGTCCCGGTGGCGAAAACTATGGTTGGCGGCTCATGGAAGGGGCGCATTGTTACAACAGTAATATCTGCAATCAAACTGGCTTGGTCTTACCAGTAGTTGAATACGACCATTCTCTGGGTTGCTCTGTCACTGGTGGTATGGTCTATCGAGGGAGGGCTTATCGACCTCTGTGGGGCACTTACTTCTATGGAGATTTCTGTAGCGGACGCATCTGGGGCTTGAGGCGTCTTGGTCAAGGTTGGCAAAGTGATCTCCTGATCACGACTCCCTACAGGATAAGTACCTTCGGTGAAGATCAAGCAGGTAACTTGTACATTGCCGATATTACCAACGGCAACATTTTCTTAATCACAACGTTTGAGTCCTCTAGATCCTAATTCGATTACACAAAGCCCGAGAGTCCTTCGGACTCGCTTCGCTAACGCTGCGACGATTTGGATTATTTAGATAATCATGTAACCAATTGCAAGCACGCCCTAGCAGATTATCTAAATCTAGATTCCATAGAATTACGGTTTTGTCTTTACTTGCGGAGGCAAGTAACTTGTCGTCTGGGCTAAAACTTACTCCAAAAACAGAATCCCTGTGACCCTCTAACGTCTTGATCAAATTGCCGTCTTTACTCCAGAGGTTCACCGTTTTGTCTTCACTGGCGG
This sequence comes from Coleofasciculaceae cyanobacterium, assembly GCA_036703315.1. Taxonomy (GTDB): domain Bacteria; phylum Cyanobacteriota; class Cyanobacteriia; order Cyanobacteriales; family Coleofasciculaceae; genus DATNPH01. Next base: position 44,517 of record DATNPH010000050.1, on the reverse strand, counting down.
AGGCAATCAATCTGCCATCATGGCTAAAAGTGACCCAATTGACCACACCATTGTGTCCCTTCAAGGTGGTAATTAACTTACCGTCTCGACTTGAGAGATCCACTGTTCCGTCACTACTAGCAGAGGCAATCATCTTGCCATCAGGGCTGAAACTTACCCAATTAACGGAACCATTATGTCCGTTCAACGTGGTGACTAACTTGCCGTTTCTCCTCCAAATCTTTACCGTTTTGTCTTCACTGGCGGAGGCAATCAACTCAGTGTCAGGACTGAAACTCACCCCCCAAACTTCACCCCCATGACCTTCTAAGGTATTGAGCAAAGTGCCGTCAATTGTCCAGAGTTTGATGGTTTTATCTTCACTAGCAGACGCAATTAACTTGCTGTCGGGACTGAAACTCACGCTAGTAACCCGATCCGTATGCCCCGATAAGGTTTTGAGCAAGGTACCGTTGGCTGTCCAGAGTTTAATTGTCTTATCCCAACTGGCGGTAGCCATTGCCTTCCCATCAGGGCTGAAACTTACACCACTAACTGGCTGAGTATGCCCCGTGAGAATTGCCAGCAGTATCCCATCCCGGCCCCAAAGCTTGACACTATTGTCCCAACTAGCAGTAGCAATGGTCTGACCATCAGGACTGAAACTCACACTGCTGACTGGTTCTGTATGCTTGAGGGCTTTGAGTAAGCGGCTATCACGATACCATAACTTAATTGTATTGTCGGCACTAGCACTGGCGATCGTCTGACCATCGGGACTGAAAGTCACACTTTGAACCAAATTGCCATGACCTTTTAGAGTTTCGAGCAACGTGCCGTCACGACTCCAGAGTTTGACAGTGTTGTCCGCACTGCCTGAAACAAGCCTCTGACCATCTGGGCTGAACGTGACACTGAGAACCCAACTACTATGCCCTGGCAAAGTTTTTAGGAGGACACCGTCACGACGCCACAGTTTCACCGTCTTGTCGGCACTGGCAGTGGCGATAATCTGACTATCCGGACTGAAAGTCACACTTTGAACGGCATCATCATGTGCCCTCCAGCTTTTGAGGAAGGTGCCATCACTTTTCCAGAGTCTAATAGTTTTGTCTCTACTGGCAGAGGCAATTAGCTGCCCATCTGGGCTGAAACTTACTCCTGAGACCCGATCTGTATGCCCTGGTAGGGTTTTAAGCAAGACACCGTCACTGTTCCAGAGTTTCACTGTTTTGTCCCAACTGGCGGTAGCGATAGACGCTACCGCGTCCCGCTTCGCTATCCCCTTCGCGTTAGGACTAAAACTAACACTATAGACAGGAGCCGTATGACCGGATAGTGTTTTGAGGAGAACACCATCTTTGCTCCAAAGTTTCACGGTCTTGTCTTCACTAGCAGAGGCAATCATCTTGCCGTCAGGACTCCAACTGACGCTATACACTCCAGCTTCATGACCAGATAAATCTTGGAGTAAGGTGCCGTCAGATTTCCAGAGTTTGATTGTATTATCCTTACTCGCTGAGGCAATCCTCTTGCCATCAGGGCTAAAACTGACGCTACTGACCCAATCTGTATGCCCCTCCAAACGGTTGCGTTCTCTGACAGCGTATATAGCCTGTTGCAAGGAGGTGACGACCCGTGTCCGGGTATCTGCTGTCACCCCTATGGACTGTTTGAGTTGTCTGCCTGCTCTTAAACTTTTGAGCAGAGCATCAAACTGTCTGTTGGAGGTAACTAAGGCGTCTGAGGAAGCACTGATAGCACTGAGTTGGGCATTGGTTTCGCCGATCGCAGCCCGTAGTCCAAGTCCTCCAGCGATGAGTGCGAGTGTGAACAAGGAAACTCCTACTAAACGTGCTTTTCGTAGACTTTGTTTGAGAACTCGATTCAGTTTCTCCTCTGTACTCCGTTGTTGGGCTGTGGCTTGCGCCAGTTTGGTACGGAGTTCTTTTTCTCTGAGTTCAGCACGAAGTTGCTCAATTTCAAGCTGGCTCAGTTTATCTCGTTTACGGAGTTCTTCGAGTTCTGCCTTGATGTTCAATTGTTCTTTCTGTCGAATAAACTCTACTAGATAGTCGTGAACCAATTGATAGCGATTGGTTGGGACTTCTGGCAACAGAAATACTAAACCTGATTTCTCTAAAATTTCTAATATTAAATCTAATTCTTCCGGTTCTATGGCTGATTCTATTGCTAATTCAGCACGAGTTTTGAGGGGACGATTATTATTTTCATCAGTGAGTAAGTACAAGACAAGCCAAGCTGACTCTTCATTCTCTGGACCACAGTCTTTAATGGCTTTTTCTAAAAAACGCTCGACCAGTCTTTGTTTGGGACCAGATTCTTGATACTGAGCTAGAGAGGTAATATTTTCAGCTTGCAGTTGAGCGCCTACCACTTGTAATTCAATGGGACGAACCGTTCCCAGTTCTCCAGCCAGGTCTTTTACCAGTTGGTCAATTAAAGCAGGTTCTAAATAAAAATGGGCACGCTCAGTTAAGTTCTGGATAACTGAATAGGCATCTTCTAAAGAGAAGTTTCCTATGGGGTAACGAATTTTTTTGTCAAGGATATTGTTGCCAATTACCTCTAAGTTAAATTGCTCAATTTCTAGTAAGTAATGTAGATAATCTTCTCGGAGCGAAAAAATTACTTTAACAAATGATAAATTGAGACAATCTTTCAGGAACGCATAAAAGAGTACTTTTTGAGATTGATTATTAGAAGCAAAGAAAAATTCTTCAAATTGGTCAAAAATCAAAATTGTCAATAAGTTATGTTCAGCATTCTGTCGTAGCTGATCAAGAATCTTTTGAATTTTTTCATGAGGATTTTGGATGTCGTTGAAGCCTTCATGAATGGGTTCTTCATCTTCACTCACGCCAAAATCTATGAGTTCTTCTGCCAACGTTTTCCCTAATTCCCTGACCCAATCGGTGTAAACTTGCAGGACTACTGGCAAGGCGATGCGATCGCCAAGCGCTTTGTATTTCAGTGCAGGTATCAATCCCGCCGAAACTATTGAACTTTTTCCTACGCCTGACTGACCATGAATTACCGTCAGTTTGTAATCAGCTCGACTCATCCGTTCAATTAAACGGTTAATATCTTGCTGACGCCCGGAAGCCGCAATTTCCTGAGCAACAATTTCTTGTTGCTCAATGGGTGCCAAGGGCGAGTTTGTAATGGGACGCTGTGGCTGCAAGCGTGCCGCACCAATGAACGCTCGCAATCCATACAGTTGCTCAACAGCACGTTGTTCTTGCTTAATACGAAATGCTTCTAAGTAGCGCCCTTCCTCGAAATAGAGGGTACGCAATTCCTCTAATAAATGAAGGAAACGCTGAGGCTCGTATCGATGATCGCTTAACTCTAGAGCATGTTTCAGCTCAAAACTCGCTGTTTCCAAACACTTGTGAGCCTCCGAGAGCAGACCCAGCTCTCGCTGCGATTTTACTAAAAATAATTGATATAACTGGGCTAATAAAAAGCGGTGTAAGCCTTGATGTTGGATGGGCTGACTTAAGATTTCTGCCAGGATATTGAGTGATTGTTGAGCCAATTGCTTAGTATCTGGCCACCTGGAGTGACAAATTGCTACCTCGGCAAGAAAGCCGTAATCCTGAGCTAGTTGCACCCTTGAGCCATAAATTTCATGTAAGCTTATGGACTTTTGGCTAACGATTTGTAGGGCATCCCATGCTTCTAAGCGCTCCAATACCTCGGCAAGTTGAGTGATAAACTGAGCAACCAAGTCTGGACGCCCTGCCGAGGCAAAGACATCAACACATTGCTGAAGATAAGGCCATGCTTCCTCTAAGTTGCGATGTCTGCGAGTACGATGCAAGTCAGCAAGGCGGCAATAGCACAAGCCAATATAAAACAGTAGGATTCCCTGCCGCTCCAGATTGTTGCTAGCTCGCCAACATCTCAAGCTCTCTTGGTAGCTGACTATAGCAGAATCGATATTGTCGCTGGCATAGTCATACAGACCAAATACAAATTCCAGACTGGCTTCTAGTTCGGGATTAATGGGTTGTCGGCGATTATGCAGATCTCTGAGGGCGAATTCAAGTTCTAAGCGTGACCCATAACCTGTTACCCGATTCAGGGTGGAATGGTACGTAGAAACGCGCCATGCTGCATATCTACCACTACCAGCACTCAACGCGGTACTAAATAATGAGTCGGCTTGTTGTTGTAGAAAATCAATTAATTCGCTGGTAGCGATTTCAAACTTAATCGGTGTGGCAGCCCAACTAGCAAAATCTGGTGCAAACCGTATCAGCTTTTGCAGTACCTCATCATTTACCCACAACACCAAGGGGAAGGGCATTCGTTTACGAAATTCATCCCGCACTTGATTGCTGGAAGCCAGTAGGTCTTCAAGAGCGACGACTGACTCCAAACCTAGAATAAGCAAGGCGGGATGGGGTTCGTTGGAAGAGCAGGTTTTGTCGTGCCCGTAGGCTTTGATGGTTGTGTAGAGGGTAGTGGCTGACTCAGGAAGGACTAACTGACTAAATTTGTATCGGTCTTTAGAGAGGTCTTGCAGTTGTTGCATCATGCGATCGCGCAGACGTTGATAGTTGCAGCGCACTAACACCAGTGAAAACTCACCAAGTGACAATGCGATCGCGCGATCAAGAGCATTTAAGGAGCGTTCGTTGTATAGTTCAACGTCTGCTGATTGCTGTATTTCAACCATGATTGAAACTTCTGCGCCTCTTCTAAAGCCGGATTGATACCGAACCAACGCCCATCGCGATCGCGGTATTCAAAGACGAACATGCTTCGCAATAGGCTTTGGTATTCGATATCTCCTTTTACAGTTTGCTGTTGCACCACTTGAAACAGCAAATTCCACTCATCGTCATCGATACTGGAAGTTAGGGTATCGCGGCGTTCTCGAATCACATGTTCTAAACACTCAGCCGAGATGGGTGGGTCTTCTTGTCTAAGACAGTCAAAGAGTAAACCTAGCAAATTCCGCACATGACCGCCACTGATGCGGCACAAGCGAGTTAAGGTTTCAGGCGTCTCAAACACCTGTGTTGTCAACTCTAGCTGTTTTTCAAGCGTCTCGTTGGGAAAGGCTCTGATCAGCACCATCTGACGCAGTAAATCCAGACCCTCCTGAGATTCCTCGTTAGTGCGCCGTCGTACCGGAACCATCGGTAAGACTTTGGGAGGTATGCCACCTCCTAAGCGATGAATAAGAGTTTCACAGTCATTCGAGAAAATCAACGCCAGCGGAATCGTGTAGACGACGTGGCAATTGAGTTTTCGTAATTGCTCACCCCGGTCAATAAACAGGTACTCTGGTTGCGATCGCCCAGAGGGTAGAGGGCGAATATCCACCCGATCAAGATTATCAACAATTACTACCAATCCCGCTTTACCACGTCGCTTCAGTTCCGCTGTTGCTCGTTCTAGTAGTTCTTTATTAATGGATTCCAGAATCCCAGCTGTGCGAGGTTCCAGGTATTCTCTCAATCGGCGTCTCAGCTTTGGACTTTCCTTTGTTTTGGCAGTGATTTTACCAATCCCAACGGATAATTCTGCCTCAGCTTCCAGTTCGATAGGCGTTTGCAAAAAGTCCACAACCTCATCAAAGAGATTGGCAAAGTAGCTAGGTTTGAGCCTGATTTTAATTGATTCAAGGCTTTCACTGACCTGACGGGCTACGCTGAGCAAAATATCTGTAATATCAACGTCAGCCATATCCAAGTCTTGAGAGGACTCGAAATAAACGACATGAAATCCCGATTGCTCTAACTCAGCTTTGAGCCTGAGTAATTCTGTGGACTTACCACAGCCAATATGACCTGTAAACAACTGGCAGGTCGGTTCGTCGGGTGAAATTAGCGTGATCGTTCGCTTGAGTGACTCAATGATTTTACTTCCTCTAACTGAGGAAAAATCAATATAGTATTTCCGGTCTTCGACTTCCCCTACAATCAGGGGCTTACTGGGATTACAAGCTCTATAAAATCTCGGTAGATCTAGTCCCATTAGCAGTCATCTTCCTTCTTGATTTAGGTTCAAGGACGCTACCACGTCCACTGGGCTAACGCGCCTGACTTTTCGATGCAAAACCCTACAGTGTGATGTTCTACTCTCAAAAAGCTTTATGCAGAAAAAAGATGCTCCCCTTTATTTATTTACATAACCCTACCCATACACACTCCTTTTTTTGTTCATCCCTAGCAGCCAGGTATAAAGGTAAAGTTGTGGGTTTATCGAGTGTAGCCTGAAGCGTTTTGGCGGGTGGTCGGGAATACCGAAAGTTTTCTTGTTGTATGACCTTGATACTCGCTAAACTGCGACCTACCCCGATTATCAACATAGGTAAGGTCAGGCAGACAATCAATAATGTGGTTTTCATCCTTTTCCTGCAATTTTCTAGCGCGACTGAGGATATCTAGTACGTCTCAGTGCCTTTACGTACAATTATTCCTTAGTGATCGCTTGTCCTCAGGATGAATTCTTCAGATTTTTGTAAAGATCCGATATATTTCTATTTTACTAATGCTATATTGAAAGTTTGCTCATTCTCCTTAAGAACGAAACTGTGCAATCTGGTTTATAAGACTCTGTCTGCCTTTGCAAAGTGTCCGGTGCTCGGCAGAAGGTTAGAAGGAGTGGTTATAAACTGTCTATCCATTACCTGATGTGAATCGAGATCTACCCGGTAATAGTTGGCGTCACTTCGTGCCCTTGAGACAGTCGGTTGTAGCTGAAAGGAGTGATGCCGAAGCAAGGAGGTTCAGCCGCACACGGCTATACAGATGAGTAGTCAGATATCGATATGGTGGTGATTGTATAGGATGATCGCGTCCAAGAGACGTTCGACATTCTAGCGATCGCTGCCAATAACCTCAGACATTCGATTCAAGTACACAGTTTCTGAACCGACATGGCATTGATATTCTCAATGCTTCTACCAGTTACAGCAGTCGCCAGATCTGTTAGGACAAGTTGCCGATAGACAGATGCAACAGCGTGCTTCGTGAATTGATCGTTGTCCTAAACTTCCTGCCCATTGCTATAGAAGGATTTCCAATGATGAGTTACATCGTTACATCAGTTGTTAACTCTTACCTTGGCAGAGTCGCTTAGTTTAAATTGAATCAAGCTCAAGATTGGAAGTAAATATAAATAAAAAGCATAAGGAATAAATCCCGCATTAGTCATCAGAATAGTCGCCGGAACTAATCCTGCAATATTCCATGGAATCAGAGGCGAAAGCACAACGACAGTATTTTCGAGGTCAGTTGCTAATTGATATTTATCTAACTGCTCTTTCTCATACTTTTCCTTTACTAGTTGCTGAGTCAGAAGAATAGCAATAGTTTGAGTACACCCAAAAGCTGCGGAGGCTAATCCGATCACAATTGTATTCAAAAATAAACCACTTCTTGATGAAGATCGACTTAGAAAATCTTCAACCACTTCTAGTACTCGCGTTTCAGCAATAATTCCAGCAAATGCTGTCGAGATAATTACAATCACTGAAACCTTTATCATCGAAAATAAACCTCCTCCATTAAAAATAGAACTTAAAGAATTTGTTGCCTCCAAACTGAATCCGAATACCGCAAATTTAATAAACTGAAGTAAAGAATAACCCTGGCAAAACATTCCCAATATTAAGCCAGCAATTACACTCAGTAGTAGAGAAAACTTAACCTCTACTCGTAATAGAGAAAGACTCAGAATTACTAAAGCGGGCAATAAGACTAATAGATTAATATTAAAAACCTTAGGTATTTCAGCACTTAGAGTATTATCAGTAAGTTTAACTGGATTGCTTATCGACAAAATCAAATAAAACAAACTAGACACCAGTAATGGCAACCAAGCGGTTGCTACCATATTTTTGATATTCTTATAAAGTTTAGTGTTGGTGATACTGGCAACAAGATTAGCGCTAGAAGACATTGGAGAACATCTATCTCCGAAGTATGCTCCTCCAATAATTGCCCCGGCAACTAAGTTAGGGTTAACATCACTTCCTCTTGCCATAATCATCAAAGCCACTCCTATAGTGCTGACAGTACCAAAGGAAGTACCAAGTAGCGTGGAGATGAAGCTAGTCAAGATGAATGTAGAAAGAACAAAATACTGAGGACTAAGGAATTGAGTTCCATAATACACAAGAGCCGGAACTGTTCCCGCTGCCATCCAAACAGCTGTAACTATACCAATCAACAATAAGATAATAATAACTTGAAAAGATTTTCGGCTACTGGCAAACCCCATAGCTATTAAAGCTTTTAGTGGGAAGCCTCTGCGACGAAGAACGATTATGAATATCGCTAGGGAAAGCAAGAGTGGGTAGGCAATAAAATAGCCTTGAGCCACACTAAATAGTATTGCCGTGAATGAGAAAATTACAGCCAATAACAAATCCATATTAAAAATAGCACTAGACATAGATGTAGACTAGCGCGTCGGTCAAGTAATCAGAGGTCTTTAGCTTGGTAATTAAAATAAATACTTCATTCATCTATTCATCCACTGAATCAAGATAAAGCGGAGGGGCAACAGCAGGTAGTTCATCCCACAGTTACCCCTCTTATTTAAGATGCAGAACTTTTACTTAGTGTAAAAGTTGATTACTGCTTGTTTTGCTGCTGCTGCCGCTGTTGCCGTTGCTGCTGCCGCTGTTGTCGCATTTGTTGCTGCCGCTGTTGCTGCTCAGGAGTCAAGACAGCTTGAAGGCGGGGTTTGTAAGCCTCTCTAATCGCCTTTATTTTGGCTTTCTGAGCATCAGTGAGGTTTAACGAAGCCATAAAACCTCGTTTCCCGCCTTGACGAGCTTGACCAGCTTGACGAGCTTGACCAGCTTGACGATTTTGTCTTGCCGTGTCGAGTTGTGCCTGTTGCTGTGGCGTGAGCACAGTTTTATAAATCTCGGCACGCATATTGTCATGAATTTGACGCAGTTGCTGTTTTTGTGCGTCGCTCAGACCAAGCTTGTTCCATTTACCCTGATTAGGTTGACGGGTTGTCTGTGCAGGTTGTGCTTGAGCGGAGGTGTCAGCTTGAGCTTTGACGATCAAAGGTGTAGCTACAGCAGAGAGTGTGATTAATCCAGCCAGCAACGGCATCAGTTTGAGTTTCATCGTGACCTAATTTTTATTTGTTGAGGAACACGACATCATCATAGGAATTTTCAAGCGTTCGTCGCCTGAGACGGAAGTCATGAATTCTACCATGACTTTTGTCATAGGCGATCAACCTCAGTAGTTTGCCACGCAGGACATGCCATCAAGCGATCGCACCTAGCACTTAGTCGCTATCCCGTTATGGCTGAGTTTTAAAACACACCCTATCGCAATCGCCAAAGCGGTAATTTTATGAGAGACTCATAAAACCTTGACCAGCTCAACTAGCACATTTAGTTCTGAAAATCTTCTATGCGGGTACAGGAGAAAGTATTTTTATTAACCCTATTTCTTGCTCTATTGTCGATATATCCTGGCTTTAAATATCGGTCAAATTTAGGAAATCGAATCAGCTTAACATCAATCAATCAACTTCAACCAAAGAAGCGAGAGTGTCCAATTATTAAAAGTATTGAGCTTCTCGCCACTGATAATAAAGGTAGGCCTAATGAACCCGGTATCAACTATGTTATTATTTTTAATCCGAAATCTCCAGAGCTAGATTTTAAAGTCAATTTGGGTCTAGCCCATACCCTTTATTCTAAAGAGGATAAAGGTAAATTTATCAAACGTTATATACCTAAACAGTTTAATGAACTCATCTCTGATGAGAATTCACTCCTAAATGGAAAACGACCAATAGCCGCTATTAATGGAGATTATATTAATGTTGATAATCAGCCTCAAGGATTAAATTTTTCTAGAGGAGTAGAGTATTCAGGCGCATTCAAGGATAAGCGATCTTCTTTTGGGATTTCAGGAGGGAAACCAGAGGAGCGAAGAGCCACAATTGAGATAGGCAAGAGAAAAGAGGCAATTCTCAATTACAACGTAGTAGGAGGTAATGGAAGATTTTATACAAAGGGAAAATTTAAAAATATTTGCCCTGACTTGGGAGATTATGTCTGCTCTCAAACAAGCCGCTCTATGGCAGCAATTACTTCCAAAGGTTATGTAATTTTTCTAGTCAACAACGCCAATCCAGTAAAAGCCCTTTATCCATCAATGTTTGATGATGTTCTTCAAGGCATTGCAAAGAATTACTGTTTGGGCAAGATTCAAGAAGGGATATTGTTTGATGGTGGTTTTTCTACAGGTCTTTATTTTGACAATAAAATCTATGTAGAAAATACTCATCCCATTGGGTCAGTCTTCTTGATTTACAAAAAGTAAAATCTGCAAGTTTGGAAGAATTTAATATCTATAAACCTCTTGCTCTCATTGAATTGTTGTGACATAGCAGTAGTAAGCGGCTCCACATTTAACTTGCATGAAGTGGCTTGCCAAAAGTCTTATCAACACGGCTTTTCCCCCTTTTGACTTTTGACCGACGCTGGGTGCCCCAAATGAATTGGGGCACAGGAAGCGCGGTCTAAGACTTTTGAGTTGCTTAGTTATCTCCTAGGGCTATGCCACTTATGCCACTCGAGCTTAATTCACGTAGCTACAAGCATCTGCATAAGTCAGACAGATCGCTCGATCATTAGCATCAAACTCCACAACTTTCACCTTTAGAGCCTTATCTAGGGTAGTGGGGTTTCCCTGCCTGTCTTGCCAGTAAGCGATCGCGTAAGCCCCGCCGTTAGGTGTCGGTCCTGATGCTAGTGTTTTGGTTGGATTGATCATAGCTTCATCCTCAAATCCATCTCGCTAGAATGTGGAATTGGCGTACATGAACACAAGTGCACCTTACAAAGATAGTTTCTGCTCTAGATGCAATGGGTAAAGTAGCTGTGAAAATCTTGCAATGAAAGATGAAGTTTGAGTGATCGCTCTGACGGGATGACCACCCCGCCAGTCAACATGCCAAATGGAATTGGGGCGATATCCACTCTTATTATGATTCGCAAAAAAATTCAAGTATATTCACGGCTAAGGTAACAGGTATATTTCAGCGAACGGGACAAACTGTCTGGAGGGAAATAAAGCTTGAGGAAGGAACCTTCATGGTTGATTGTTCTGGTTCATGCTGCAATGAACAATCAACTATAAAAAATGAATAAGGCAGCGATGGTGATTCCTCCCCACCCTTAAGATGGACATGATTCCTCGCCGCCTTTTGTTGATTGCTTCTACTGTATTAGAAGAGGTGGGTATTCAAGGTTTGCATCCCAGAAATAAACGCGATCGCAATATTGGGATTGGCTCAAACAGATAGTTTCTATAGAAACGTTGTTGGTACTGGTGACATCCAAGGATACCGTCGCTGGTTTTCCTGGAGAAACTGTCTGAGACTGAGCCTTTACCCCATCTAAATAAACATTAACAATAGCACCCGGACTACCCTGGTCGTTATCGCGCATCCCAAACCCTAGCCGTAGCTTTTGAAAGATTACGGCTGCCTCATTAGGCTGAAGTTTACAGGTCATTGCCGCGAAGGCATTGCCTGGACCCATAAATAACCTTGACCTGTAAACAGCTTTGCCTACAGAAACATCTTCAGTCCGACGAGTCCAGTTGCCGATTCCTGTACTAACACACGGGCGTCTAAGGAGAAACTGAGAGAGCGGTGCCGGAGCCTCTTGGGCATTTTGCCTGCCTTGGGGAGCCAAAGCTAGAAACAGTAGTGTACTGGCAAGGATTTTACTAATCAAGTGGGTTTTTTTTTGCATTGAGATACAGCAAACATCAACGGATGTTAATGTACATCATCATCCCTTTGAATTTATCAGCTTAAGCTCAGCGAAGCTAATGGTTTGGATACTTGCGCTAAGGCTTCGCGAACAATGTCAGAACCAGCCCCAGGTAGATAAGAGTTTTCAGTAAGGTACCGCTTCCAGGCTTTGCTGCCAGATTGCCCTGCAAACAACTGAAGCATATGCCGGCTGATTTTATTGAGCTTGAGACCTTTTGCCGCCCAGTAATCGATATAGGGAAGCATGGCTTGGGCAACCTCGTGACGAGTTGGGGGTGTTATAGCCTCACTGTAAATATCATAATCAGCTGTTGCCAACAGGTAAGGATTGTCGTAAGCCGCACGCCCGATCATCACGGCATCGACGAGTTTAAGCTGTTCCCGCACCTGGTCTAAGCTAGCGAATCCGCCATTAATCTCAATGAACAGATGGGGGAATTCCTGCTTCAGACGATGCACGTCGTGGTAACGGAGGGGGGGAATATTACGATTATCTTTGGGACTTAAACCCTTGAGCCAAGCTTTGCGTGCGTGTACCGTAAAGCGCTTACAGCCGACTTCAGAGACAGTGCGAACAAACTCTGCCATATCCTCGTAGCGATCGCGCTCATCAATGCCGATGCGGTGCTTGACTGTTACAGGGAGGTTGACCACGTTGATCATAGCTTCCACAGCGCGTGCAACCCGCTCAGGCTGAGCCATCAAACAAGCACCGAAATTTCCATCTTGCACCCGACTGCTGGGGCAACCAACGTTGAGGTTAATCTCGTCGTAGCCCATAGCTTCTGCAATGCGTGCACATTCGGCTAGTTCTCTGGGATTGTCACCACCGACTTGCAGGGCAAGCGGTTTCTCTTCGGGAGAAAAGCCAAGCAAGTGTTCGCGATCGCCATGGAGAATCGCTGCGCTAGTTACCATCTCGGTGTAGAGCAGGGTGCGGCGCGTTATCTGCCGCATAAAATAACGAAAATGGCGATCGGTACGATCCATCATCGGCGCAACACTTAAGGGAAAACCACAATCGGTAAGCTTATCCCCTGGTTGAAGCTGGTGGGCTTTGGTGTCAGTTGTCAGTTGTACGCTCACTCCACTATGTTCCGTTGGCTGGTTATCAGTTGTATAGTTTTGTTCAGTTATTGATTTACCTAATAATTATGTTCTACTGACCACTGACAATTGCCACATACTTGTTGGAGCGGGGATTAAACCTAAGCGGACAATAGTATGCTCTGAATTCTTCTGTTGAGATCTACAGGCAACAGGTCAGACTGAATTGGAGAGTCAAATGGCGAGAAACGGGCTTTTTGTTGGAATGGTTACTTTAGACCTAGTTTACCTATCCGCCGAGCTTCCAGGCAATAACCAAAAAGTTGTTGCTTCTGACTACACTGTCGCGGCTGGTGGTCCAGCAACAAATGCAGCCGTAACATTTAGTTACCTAGGTAATCAAGCAAAAATTATGGGCGTCGTTGGTACTCATCCAATTACGCACCTAATTCGAGGTGATTTAGAAAGTCATGGGGTAGCGATCGCAGACCTCAATCCCTCTTCTACCGAGCCACCACCAGTTTCTTCCATAATCGTTACTCAAGCAACAGGCGATCGCGCCGTGATTTCACTCAATGCTGCTAAAATCCAAGTCAGTAGTGAGCAACTGTCGGCTGATCTTGCCTCTGGGATAGATTTAGTCCTGATTGATGGTCATCAAATGAGGGTTGGGTATGCGATCGCCCAGTTAGCAAAAAACAATACTATCCCAGTTATTATTGATGGCGGTAGCTGGAAGCCCGGATTCGAAAAAATCTTGCCCTTCGTTGATTACGCCATTTGCTCAGCTAATTTTTATCCGCCAGGTTGTAGTAGTACAAAAGACGTTATTGCTTATCTTGCCGCCATCGGTATTCCTCACATTGCCATTACTCAAGGCGAAAAACCAATTCAATACCTCTGCCGTGGTGAGGCAGGTCAAATACTAATACCCCAAATTAACGCTGTTGATACGATGGGGGCTGGTGACATTTTTCACGGTGCCTTCTGCCACTACATCTTGCAAAACAATTTTACTGATGCCTTGGCAGCCGCGATAAAAATTGCCTCTTATTCCTGTGAATTTTTTGGCACACGACGATGGATGCAACCCACTTCGGATCAGGAGTCTCTTAGTATCTAAAGTTCTCTCTTAGGAGCGATCGCTATCGCTGCTTTGCAGAAAAAAATTCTATCTATCGCTCTGCCAAATATGATACCCAGGTCTAGTCGGCCTGGGTCAAGTTTATTATGTACCAGCCATATATATGAATACAGTGGCTGGCGGTTTTTAAATTTAACTAGAAAGCTTTCTAATTCCATATTAGAAGATACAACAAATAATTTTAACAAATCGTAATATTCGTTACATTTCTCAATATTTTTGGATAAAATTATAACTTTAAGACCTTTGTGGGTACTGACAATCTCTGACAAACTCCATCTGCCTAAAGATATATTCTCGAAAGAAGCTGCCATCTCAATGCTTTTCCTTCACCTTATTTGGAAACCTGATGCTAAACTACCAAGCGCCCTGGTACCTGAGTGATGGTTTATTCCAGACTGTTGCCTCAAGCTTCTGGTATGGAACAACTTGGAATTGGTGGGGTGAGAGAGTCCCATGGCTATCCCACTTGCCCCTGATTCCCTGGCAAGAACAGGTGTTTACTGGTGCTGATGGCGTACCGATATGGGGGATGTGGAGTTGCCCTACTAACGCTAAAGCTACCTTGATCATTACTTACGGCATCACAGGAGAGGCAAAAACTGCCTGGTACGCCCAAACCCTTGCCCGCAAAGCCTACAGTCGTGGTTGGGCAGTAATGATTTATGATTGGCGAGGTCACGGACGAACAGCAGAACTCTCGTCGGTACCCTCTTCTGACGGTTGGCGGGAAGGAGAAGACCAACTACAGATGGCAGCGCAGCTAGTAGAGATGGGTTGCCCGGAACCTGTAGCACTAGTAGGCTTTTCTTTGGGAGGACAGTTGACGCTATGGGGACTTAAGGCAGCCGTTGAACAAAAGTGTTCTCTCGTGCGCTGTGGAGCAGTCCTCGCTCCAAGTCTAGAATCGAATCGCTCCCTAGACTATTTGCTTTCGACATCCATTGGACGAGTAATTGAGCAGACTTTGGCTCGTCAGCTACGAATGGAAGCCGAGAAACGCTTAGAACGCTTTCCTGAAGCTATTAAACCGGGTGCTGTGGAACGCGTCAACTCGATTCGTACTTTTGACGAATATATGGTGATTGATTACTACGGGTTTGCTAGCGTCACGGATTACTATCAAAAAACCAGTGCACTTTACCTGCTCGATACCCTCGCTCTGCCTTATTTGGTCATTTATGCAGCGGATGACCCAATGTTTGACCCAGAGCTACTTCCAGAACTCGAACAGCGAACTAGCTGTAATCCTTACGCTCAATTAATTTTGACGCCTCAGGGGGGTCATGTTGCTCACATTAGTACAGCAAGTAATCAGGAAGATGAGTTTTGGGCTTTGAATCGACTCCTAGAATTTTGTGAAGGTCAGCTCAAGGAGTCTAATGGTTGCTGAGGGACGTTTTCCTATTCGGATTTGGATGAAATTATCCAGTAAGGCGATCGCTCATTCGTATAAGGCGATCGCCGAGATTTCATTCACTACCTTCATACGTCCCCTGCGAATAGCACGCAGCAACCTATCAATAGCAGCTCTCTCATCTTCAGTCAGTGAATCTTCCATTAGTGCCGCCATCAATCCATAGCGGTCAGCCAGTGTAACGGTACCAGACAGGGTAACTTGAGCGAATAAGTCGGCGATCGCACCAGGTAGTAGACGAACTTGAACTAGCATCAGATGGCTTAGAATTCAACACTTTTACTATCAGTCTTTTTACAGGTTACAAGAGTGATTAAGCGCTGAGCGTATCCGTGATATTACTCAGCTCTTCAGGTGAGCTAAGCCCCTCTTTTGAGTGATAATTCTCTTGCTTTAAGGTGAGCTAGAGGGGTTAGTGATAGTGACCCTTGTCTTCTTCTTGTGTGAGATTCGTCACAACTATATATTTAGAGGAAAAGCAAGAAACTACGTCTTCCCAAAAGCTGATTTCTTGTAAAAAATCAGAATAGTAAGTAACTATCCTTACTAAGGCATACTCTCAGAGAACTAACGCCCCCCTCTTTATCCCCGAAGGTATGGCAGTTTTATCCCGTCACTGAAGAAGAGGTCGCAGAGAACACACCGCACCACCTCTAATGAATAGTCAGTAATAGACGGTATGACGAATCAAAAAAGAACTATTGAGATCAAGTAAAACCAATTCCATTACCGGAATCTCGTGTACTTCAGCCAGGGCAAACAGTCCATGCAGCTAGGTAGTCATGAGAATTGCGTAGATTTTTCCAGTGGCTGAAAAAGGCTTCATATTTAAGATCCGTAAGAATACGGGCTGTAAAACCTTAGAGATTTTGTAACGTTAATACATACACTTCTAATAACTTCAAGTATGGTAACAACAAAAGCCGAATTGCAGTGACGTAAGTTCTGAATAGTTAGATAAAAATAGGTTCTTCAATCGTTAAGCTAAACGCCCATGAATGCAAGTACACGAACGTTGCACTGAAAATCTCTCTTCCCCACTCACTACTCTCTATTTTCTATTTCAGACTAGATAGTTAAACATTTAGGATGGCGTGGCTAGTAGAAGGTTAGGTGACTTAAATCTAGGAATGTTCTACTCTCTTATCTTTGTGTCGATTAATGCTCTCTTGGAGACTGTCCCAACCAGATATACAAAAAGAGTAATGACTGATACCTATGACCTGCAACTTGTCGTTTTCTCAATTGCGATCGCAGTAATTGCTTCCTACACAGCGCTGGCTCTTGCTGGGCGAGTAACAACGTCCCACAAGTATGTCCGTACAGGTTGGCTAATTAGCGGTGCGATCGCGATGGGGACAGGCATCTGGTCGATGCACTTTATCGGGATGCTAGCTTTTTGCTTACCCGTATCTGTTACCTATGATGTGCCACTCATGGTGCTTTCCCTACTAGATGCCATCATTGCATCCGGAGCCGCACTATTTTGGGTCAGTCGCCCTATCCTCAACCCTCTTCAACTGCTAAGTGGTGGCATTTTCATGGGATTGGCGATCGCCTCGATGCACTATCTGGGAATGGCAGCGATGCAGCTACAGGCTACGATCCAATACAATCTGGTTGTCGTAGTTGTGTCAGTCGCGATCGCAATCGGTGCCTCCTGTGTTGCCTTGTGGCTAACCTTTAAGCATCGCGAACAAACCATCACAATTATCAACTGGTCGAAACTTGGCAGCGCTATGCTCATGGGAGCTGCAATTAGTGGTATGCACTATACAGGCATGATGGCAGCTAGCTTTACACCCACTCCACACTTAGAGACAGCTCCGTCACCAATATTAGATGCACAGCGATTGGCTACCACAATTGGGATTACCACGCTGATCATTTTGAGCCTGACTCTACTTGCCTCAGCATTCGATCAGAGAACAACGTTCCAAGCTTTAAAAGAACAGGCATTACAAGAAAGTGAAAAGCGTTTCCGAACCCTGATCCGAGAAATGCAGGTAGGTGTGCTACTACTAGGACCACAAGCAGAAGTTATCCTCCATAATCAGGCGGCTCTTACTTTGCTGGGTTTGACGGAACATCAATTATTGAGCGATAGTGCTTTTGGATCACAGTGGAAAGTCATTCAAGAAAACACTACAGCATTTCCCAGCCAGAACCGTCCAGTACAAAAAGCAATTGCGACTCGCCAATTGGTACGAAACGTGGTTATGGGGGTGTATAAGCCCACAGATCAAGATTGGGTATGGTTGCTAGTCAATGCTGATCCGCAGCTTGCAGCCGATGGCAGTGTGGAGCAGGTTATCTGTACCTTCAGCGACATCAGCGAGCGCAAACGAACTGAGGAAGCACTACTCCAGAGCGAAACAAAATTCCGCACTTTTGTAGAAAACGCGAATGACATCATTTACTCCCTGACTACAGAGGGAATATTCTCCTACGTTGCGCCTAACTGGACTGAGCTTTTAGGACATGACGTTTCAGAGGTTGAAGGAAAACCCTTTAGTAATTTTATTCATCCAGAGAATCAGCCAGCCTGTATAGAATTTTTTCACAAAATAGTTATAACAGGTGAGAAGCAGTCCGGAGTGGAATACCAAATAAAGCATAAGGATGGCAGTTGGAGATGGCATACAACCAGTGGCTCAGCTTCAAAAGACACGAATGGAAATATCTTGTGCTTTATTGGCGTTTGTCGTGACATCACTTCCGCTAAACAGGTAGAAGCAGAAATTCACATAGCACTAGCAAAAGAAAAAGAACTAGGTGAACTCAAATCTCGCTTCATCTCCATGACATCTCACGAATTTCGTACCCCCTTAAGCACGATATTATTTTCTGCTGAATTACTAGAAGCTTACAGTCAAAACTGGACAAACGAAAAAAAGAATGAACACTTGCACCGAATTCAATCCGCTGTTGATCGGATGACCCAGCTGTTAGATGATGTCCTGTTACTTGGGAAAGCTGAAGCTGGTAAACTAGAGTGTAAGCCAATACCACTGAATCTGGAAAAATTCTGTATTGATTTGGTAGAAGAAGTGCGATTGGGTGCTGGCAGTAAATACACTATTACTTTGGCTAAGCAGGGGCAATATACTACTACTTATATAGATGAAAAGCTGCTGCGGCAAATTCTAGGTAATTTGCTTTCAAATGCTTTGAAATATTCGCATCAAGGTAGCACTATAGATTTTGAAGTGTATTGTCAAGATGGAGAGGCGATTTTTAAGATTAAAGACCAAGGTATTGGTATTCCTCTAGAAGACCAACAACGACTGTTTGAATCATTTCATCGAGCTGACAATGTAGGAACTATTCCGGGTACAGGGTTGGGATTGGCAATTGTCAAAAAAGCTGTAGATATACACAATGGCAAAATCACAGTTGATAGCCAACTTGGAGTAGGCACTACCTTTACCGTAACGCTACCAGTAAACAACTAGAGGAAGAAGCCTTGACATTGCCTAGTTTTAGTAGGCTATATTGAATTTTTGGCATCTACTGGTACAAATAATAGGGTTCAAATCATCCTCAAAAATTCCTGAATCAAGCCCTAATCTCATAAGAAACAAAACTGATGCAAAAGATTCTGATAATTGAAGACGAGCAACCAGTCCGAGCTAATATTTTAGAACTATTGGAAGCTGAGGGGTTCAAGGCGATCGCCGCAGAAGATGGAGCTATCGGTGTACAGAAAGCACAAGAACTTGTACCCGATTTGATTATTTGCGATGTGATGATGCCCAATGTCGATGGCTACGGCGTATTAAGTACGTTACGTCAAAATCCTGTTACGGCTACAATTCCCTTTATCTTTCTCACAGCCAAAGCGGATAGAGAGTCTCTACGAGAAGGGATGTCCTTAGGAGCAGACGATTATCTGACTAAGCCAATTAAGTTAAAAGAGTTGCTGCGGGCAATCACTACAAGACTGGAAAAACAAGCTGCTGTTGATAGACAACAAACGCAAAAATTGGATGAATTACGTAGTAATATCACCCTGTCACTGCCTCACGAACTCCGAACTCCGCTTAATGGAATTATTGGTTGTTCAGAACTTCTGATTGCCCAATACGATTCCTTTGAACCATCTGAAATTCAGGAAATGCTGGAGGGTATCCGGATTTCCGGACAACGATTATACCGCTTGATACAGAATTTTTTGCTGTACGCCGACCTGGAATTAATAACAGCTGACTCAGAGCGAGTTAACTCTTTACAAACTCATCAGGTTCCTTCCGTGAAGACATTAATTACTGAGCAGGCAATTCAACAAGCGAAACAAGCTAACCGGATTACCGATTTGCAAGTGGAATTGCTTGACTGTAGTGTCCAAATTTCAGCCAATCACCTGAATAAATTGGTTGAAGAACTAATCAATAATGCGTTCAAATTTTCGACGGCTGGCACACCTGTAACGGTAACGGGCCAACCTCAGAACAATACCTTTATCCTGACTGTGAGCGATAAAGGACGGGGCATGACAGCCGAGCAGATTGCCAATTTGGGAGCCTATAGGCAATTTGAGCGGAAACTCTACGAACAACAAGGCTCAGGGTTAGGATTAACCATTGCTAAACGCATAAGTGGATTATATGGCGGAAGACTTACGATAGACAGCATCCCTAACCGAGAAACAACTGTGGTAGTTACTCTTCCTGGGATAATATAAACTCTCGCTGAAGAGACTAACTGAACTCATGCATTAAGCTAATTTTCTCAACTCTCCTTCCTTTTGACTGGAGAGGCAAGAGAAAACAAAATTATCTCGCTAAGTATTGGCTGGCGATTAGCTGTGTTTGTGCGATTGGGGCGATCGCTACATCTGTTCCAGTTGCAATTGCTATTCCCACCTCGCTTGAGCTAGGCAGGTGCAATCATTAGACCTTCTGCACGAATAGAATTTTCGCCCCCCTCGCCCCCAATTCTGGGGGAAATATAGAATTAAAGCCCCCCACAATTGGGGGATGCGAGGGGCATTTCATGATTCATGCAGGAGGTTTATTGATACCATCTCCTACCATTGCCACACTCTTTCTGATTGCAGCTTCTGCACCTGATCTGCTTTTTGGTCAGGGCGAACTTCAGCAATCAATAGAGTGAGTTATGTTTATGATTAATTAACTTTTAAGCCAGATTCAAGCCAAACTGAGGTTGATGCTTTGACCCTGACTGCCCTTGCTGCTGTGCTCGTTGATTGGTTGGTGTTTTTAGAGCAATCAACCATCAAGGGCAATTTGGGGTTAATATTGACCTTCATCAATCAAATTCGCACTCAAAATGGTCTTCTAGCCAATGCTTTGGATGCTGTGGCTAAAAACTTCAGTTTGAGGAGCTATTAGACTTAACCCAACCACCAACAAGTGAACCATGAGTCAGGAGTCAACTACTTCATTCAAAGGAAATATATTAGTCGTTGATGATACCCCGAGCAATTTGATCCTTTTAACCGAGATATTGTCTGACCAAGGGTATAAAGTTCGGGTTACACCGAGTGGCAAATCGGCTCTCGACTCAGTTGAATCGGCTCTCCCTGACTTAATCTTGCTGGACATTATGATGCCGGAAATGGATGGCTATGAAGTCTGCCAAACGTTGAAAGCTTCTCCAACCACAAAGGATATTCCAGTTATTTTTATCAGTGCTGTGCATGAAGTGTTCGACAAGGTGAAAGCCTTTAGTGTTGGTGGAGTAGACTACATCACTAAACCATTTCAGCTAGAAGAGGTTTTAGCTCGAGTCGAAAATCAGTTGGGCATCGGTCGGCTCTCTAAGCAACTTTTAGAGGAAAATAGGCGACTCCAAGAGGAGATTCGCGTGCGCAAACAGGCAGAAGAAGCATTGCAAGAAAGCGCTATCAGGATACGCAACCAGAACATTGCACTGATAGAACTAGCCAGAAATCAGGCACTCAATCAGGGGAATTTGAAAGAGGCTCTTAAGGAAATCACAGAAGTTGCTGCTCATAACATTGCGGTTGAACGAGTAAGTGTATGGCTTTTTGACTCATCAGGTACTTATCTCAAATGCCTTAACTTATTTGAGCGGAGTCTTAACCAACATAGGGAAGGGCTTGAACTGACAACGGTAGACTATCCGGCTTATTTTCAGGCTTTGACTCAAGAGCAACTAGTAATAGCAGAGGACGCCTACACCGATCCCAGAACCCAAGAGTTTTCTGAATCTTATTTGACGGCTCTAGGCATCACTTCAATGCTTGATGCTCCCATCAGGCTGGGGGGACAGACGATGGGAGTTCTATGTAATGAACATGTGGGGACGGCTCGTCATTGGACACCGGAAGACCAAAATTTTGCTCGATCTGCCGCTGATTTAGTTTCTTTGGCGCTACAAGCACGGGAACACAAACGAGCACAAGAAGAAGTGCACTCGGCAAGAGTCTTCCTTGACTCCATTATCGAAAATATTCCTCACATGATTTTCGTTAAAGACGCCGCTCAATTGAGGTTTGTGCGTTTTAACAAAGCGGGTGAGGAATTGCTAGGCTATTTCCGACAAGAGCTGATTGGCAAGAATGACTCTGACGTTTTCCCGCCAGAGCAAGCTGATTTCTTTATGGCTAAAGATCGGCAAGTGTTGGCAAGTGGAGAAGTTTTGGATATTCCAGAAGAACCTGTACACACAAAAGATAAAGGTATAAGGGTACTGCATACCAAGAAGATAGGAATTCTGGACGCTTCTGGAAAAGCGAAGTATTTGTTGGGCATTTCTGAAGACATTACCGATCGCAAACAAGCTGAGGAAAAACTCAAAAAGAGTGAAGCTAATCTAGCTCAAGCTCAGAGGGTTGCTCATATTGGTAGTTGGGAAATTAATGTACTGACTGAGGAAATTAGCTGGTCAGAAGAACAATTCCGCATTTTTGGTCTCGATCCGACGCAACCTGAACCGACTTACGCCCAACATCTTCAGCATATTCATCCCGATGAGCGATCGCTGGTGCAACAAACTATTGAGCAAATAATTGCAACTGGGAAAGCTTACGAATTAGACTTTCGGATTGTACGACCTGATGGTCAAGTTCGCTATGTCGAAGGCAGAGGAGAGGCTGTTATTAATGACGATGGACAGGTGGTTCGACTGTTTGGAACGGTACTGGATATCACTGAGCGTAAGCAAGTAGAGGAAGCTTTAAGGGAGAGTGCGTTGCGGGAACAGGCGCTCTTCAAGATGATTCAAAGGATGCGCCAGACACTGAATATGGACACGATATTCAGTGCCACAACCGAAGAACTACGACAATTTCTCAAGTGCGATCGCGTAGCCATCTATCGTTTCAATCCTGATTGGAGTGGCGACTTTGTCTCCGAGTCGGTGGCGAGTGGTTGGAAAGCTCTGCTTACCGAACACAACAATGACTCCCATCTGACAGAGGATTCTCTAGACGACGAAAATTGCAGGGTGAAAACCTTAGAAATTGAAAATGACCTGGTGCAGGATACTTATCTGCAAGAAACCCAAGGTGGTGCTTATAGCAGAGGAGCAAGTTACCTGTATGTCACAGACATCTACCAAGCTGGATTTGACCCTTGTTACATCAACCTCTTAGAGCGACTTCAAGCCAGAGCTTACATCAGTGTCCCCATCTTCTGCCGTAATAAACTTTGGGGATTACTGGCAAGTTATCAAAATTCAGGTTCTCGTCAATGGGAAGCCGCAGAAATTAATATCGTGGTTCAGATTGGTACTCAGTTGGGTGTTGCTTTGCAGCAGGCAGAATTACTGGCGCAGACTCAAAGGCAAGCTGCTCAACTCAAGGAGGCAAAAGAATCCGCAGAAGTTGCCAACCGTGCCAAAAGCCAATTTCTAGCGAATATGAGTCACGAACTCCGCACCCCCCTCAACGCTATTCTGGGGTTTACCCAAGTGATGAATCATGATGCTTCCCTATCCAACGATCAACGGCAATATCTAAGCATCATTATGCGCTCTGGTGAACATTTGCTGGAATTGATTAACGACATTCTAGAAATGTCCAAAATCGAGGCAGGTAGGATTACTTTTAATGAAAATAGCTTTGACCTGTATTGCCTGCTAAATAGTCTCGAAGAAATGTTGCAAATCAGAGCCCAATCTAAAGGCTTACGACTCATGTTTGAGCGAACCCCAGATGTTCCCCAGCATGTGCAAACTGACGAAGGGAAATTACGTCAGGTTCTAATTAACCTGTTGGACAATGCAATTAAATTTACTGAATCTGGTAGTGTGAGGCTGCGTGTGGAAATTGCTAATAGTCAATTGCTAATACCTAATAGCAGAGAAGAAGCGACAAGTAATCAACAATTAGCAATTAGTTATGAACAATTAGCGCTCAACTTTGAAGTTTCTGACACCGGTCCCGGCATTGCCCCAGAAGAACTAGACTCCTTATTTGAAGCCTTTACCCAAACAGCGATCGGTCGGCAATCTCAGCAAGGAACTGGTCTAGGTTTACCAATTAGCCGTAAATTTGTGCAGCTAATGGGAGGTGATATCACCGTTAGCAGTACCCTCGGTAGGGGAGCAACGTTTACATTTGATATCAAGATTAAGCTAGCTCAAGCCAGTGACATTCAGACGATCCAAGCCACCGGGCGGGTAATTAGCCTAGCACCTGACTCTCAAGAGTATCGTATTTTGGTGGTGGAGGATAAGCGAACGAATCGCCTCCTGCTAGTTAAACTTTTAACAGCAGTAGGATTCCAGGTTCATGAAGCCGAAAATGGTCAAGAAGCCGTTGCACTATGGGAAAGTTGGGAACCGCATCTAATTTTGATGGATATGCGGATGCCTGTGATGGATGGGTACGAAGCTACTAAACAGATTAAGTCCCATTTGCAGGGTCATGAAACGGTGATTATTGCCCTGACAGCAAGTGCTTTTGAAGAACAGCGAACAGCTATTTTATCAGTAGGTTGTAATGACTTTATTCGTAAACCGTTCCAAGAGAACATCTTGTTTGAAAAGATAGCTCTTTACTTAGGAGTACGTTATCTCTATGAAGCAAAAGAGCCATCTCCTCTTATCCAGAGGTCAACATCGCCATCTGCCTTAACAAAGGAGCTTCTCAGCGTTATGCCAACTGAGTGGGTGCAACAGCTATATCATGCAGCAATCTCAATGGACGATCAACTTATTGTCGAGCTAATTCAGCAAATCCCCCAAACCCAGATAACTCTTGCCAACACTCTTATGGATTTAGTGGATAACTTTCGTTTGGATATCATTATTGATTGTATCGAAGCTAGAGGAATGGTGAGTTAATCAAGTATTCTCAAGATGCTATTCATGTTGTGAGTCAATTTAGTTAATAATTTTCGAATTGCTATAATTTTATTAACTTAAGTATCTACTAATGAGTAGCCATTCACTCTTCACTTATAAACCCGACATTTTATTGGTTGACGATAACCGGGAGAACTTACTTCTGCTGTCTACGATGTTAAGTAATTCTGGGTATAAGGTCAGAAAGGCAATTAATGGGGTTCTTGCCTTGAGAGCTATAGAGATGGTCAAGCCTGATTTGATTCTGCTCGATATCAATATGCCTGACCCTAATGGCTACGAGGTGTGTCGAAACTTGAAGCGTCAACCGCATACGGCAGATATTCCAGTAATTTTTCTTAGTGTCTTAGGTGAGATATCAAACAAAGTCGAAGCCTTTGAGAGCGGGGGAGCAGACTACATTACAAAACCTTTTGAGCTGAAAGAGATTTTAGCTAGGGTTAAAAATCAAATAACGATTTCTTGGCAGCAAAAACAGCTGATCAAACAGCAAAAACAACTCGTTGAGCAAAATGCACAACTGCAACTGTTGTTAACAACAACCAAGGTAATCAGTGAAGCAGATGATTTTCACTTAGCTCTAGAAGTCACGCTGCGTCAAGTTTGTGAAAAAATTGGTTGGGATTTTGGGGAATTTTGGCTACCCAATTCCCAAGCGACAGTTTTTGAACTGGGTGAAGGTTGGTATGCTAATAACAACCGTTTTGAGAAATTTAGACGTGCGAGCAAGAAGTTAACCTTTGCAACTAGCAAGGAATTCCTCAGGCAAATTTGCCAAAGCAAACAACCTTGTTGGATTACTGATGTTTCGTTGGAACCCGGCAATGTTTTTCAGAGGAACCAGCTAGCTAAAGAGGTAAACTTAAGAGCCTGTTTTGGCGTTCCGATTCTCTTTAATGACCAAGTGCTTGCAATTTTGGTGTTCTTAAAACAAGAATCTAGCAAACCGGAACCTCAAATCATTGAGTTAGTTAATTTCCTAGCGATCCAGTTGAGTTCATTCATTCAGCGTAAGCGTTCCGACTCGGCATGGCGTGAAAGTCAGCAACAGTTGGCGGCAATGGCTGCCAATATTCCCGGATGCATGTATCGAGGTGTGGTTCATCCCGATGGAAAGATGAAGCTCCTCTATAGTAGCGAGGGAGAACATAAACTAAGTGGTCTAAACCCTCAAGCCGCAATGCGAGAGTTGGAGGGTTTACTTGAGACTATTTCTCCCTATCCTCAAGCTAATTTCTATGAAACATTGAGAGCCGTTGCCAAGTTACATCAGCCAATTACTCAGGAATATCCGATCGCTTCTCCTGACGGTGAGGTCAAGTGGGTGCGAAATAGCGCCCGATATTCCCTGATGGATAATGGTGAGGTGATGGTGGACGGAGTGGCAATTGATATGAGTGATTGTTTGCGGCATAGCTTGGCTGCGGACGAACGTTTACAACTCCTAAAACAAGCGATCGCTAATCTGAAAATAGGGAGTGGGGAGTGGTGAGTGGTGAGTGGGGAAGAGGATTTTCATTGCAACGTTCGCGTAGTCGCGACTTCTGGACGCAGCCGTCAATAAAAGCTTTCACATCTTCTTCTCTTCTGATATCGGCTCGCCTATACGTTGCTTCACCACCAAAAACCTTGATTTTGGCTTCAACCTGTTTGCCTAAGTTTTCACGTCGTCTACACAAAAAAACTTTTGCTCCTTCTTGTGCAAAGGCATATGCCGTTCCTTCTCCAATGCCGGAAATTGCCCCAGTAATCAGTACGACTTTGTTTGCAAATTTACCGTTCGGATTTGCAGAGCCTGTTGCAGGAGCAGGAGGTGTCTGGTATTTGCCTGAGTGCCAGTAGCGATCGCACAGGCAAGTCCAGAGTCAAGCACAATGGGTTGTGCGAAAAAAGGGAAAAAAGGTTGGTTTGTGTCGCCTCCAGCAACCTCTGCTGCTGCCATTTTGACTACAGCAGGACTGACATACATCATCCGAAACGTGGCAGGAGACTGACGATCTTCTACATCACGATCGGTGTGCATCTCACCAGGATGAATCACACTCAAACTTCCATCGGATACCCAATAGTGGGTGCCTCGATAGTAGTACTCACCAGGACAATCAATACTGAGGCAAAACTGGTACTCCTCATGGCAATGTTCTGGCAGCCACTCTGGAGGACACGGAGTGTAGCGGTAAAACTCAAGAAGAATATCTTGGAATGACCACCCTTTAATAATGTGTTGCTCTGGGTCTAAGTTCACTGATAGTCAGCAACGTCTGTGAGTCTGAGATAGCTTTAGTGCTAGTGGAAGGCTTCCGACTGAGCTGTACAATCGGAATCTGAATAATAAATTCTGTTCCTTGTCCGGGTGCTGAAACACATTGTAGTTGTCCGCCGTGTTTCACTACTACGATCTGATAGCTAATGGACAACCCCAAACCTGTACCCTGACCCACAGGTTTGGTAGTAAAAAAGGGATCAAACAGCATACGCTTCACCTGATCTGTCATGCCCGGCCCGTTGTCGATAATCCGAATAATTACGTAATTTGAGTCTTCAGTTGATTGTGAAGCTTCTACAAACTCAGTGCAGATCTCAATCCGATGTGAGAGTTGAGCCGTCAATTCATTGACTACTTGCTGGGTGCTGACTCTCTTCGACTCCAGAGCATCAAGGGCATTAGCCAGGATATTCATAAACACTTGGTTGAGCTGCCCAGGATAACATTCTACCAGTGGCAGAGTGCCGTACTTTTTAATCACCTCAATGGTAGGACTTCCTAGTTTCCCCTTCAGTCGGTGCTGCAAAATCAGTAAAGTACTGTCAAGTCCTTCGTGGATGTTGACTCGCTTCATTTCTGCTTCATCTAGCCGCGAGAAAGTCCGCAGCGTCAGAACAATATCACGGATACGCTCAGCTCCCACTTTCATGGATGTCAGTAGGTTGGGCAAATCTTCCACCAGGAAGTCCAATTCAAGTGCCTCTGTAAACTCCTGAATAGCTGCTACCGGAACTGGATAGTGCTGTTGATAGAGGTTAATTAGCTCTAGCAGTTCTTGGATATATTCGCTAGCTGGGTCAATATTCCCATACACAAAACTCACTGGATTATTAATTTCATGGGCAATGCCAGCGAGCATCATTCCCAAGCTAGACATTTTTTCGCTCTGCACTAGCTGAGCTTGGGCTTGTTTGAGCTGGTGTAGAGTTTGTTTGAGTTCGGTTGCTTGGGTTCTAAGCTGAGTTTCCGATCGCCGCAGAGCAACTTCAGCTTTAGAGCGCTCGTGCTGTAGCGAGAGTGCCGCTGCTGCCGCACTCAATAAGTCTACTTCTGAGGCTGACCACACCCGTGCTTCTGTACAGTCGAAGACAATCAACTCGAAGAATTGATCGCTCACGCTTAAGGGCAAAATCAGTAAGGATAAAATCCCCTTTCGCTCCAAAATTAAACGCTCTGATGCTGGAAATTCCCTAACCAGTCCAGTAATGATTTCACCCTGTTCTAACTTCTCAATCCAACGGGGTAAGCATTCCTCATAGGGCAAATTCTGAGCCTCGTGGTTGTCGTGACAGCAGCTCTCAGCAGCACACCAGTGAGCACACTGACTGAGCAAGGATTGACCTTCGGTATCACGGGAGTACTCAAACACATATGCGTGACTGGCGCTACTCGATTGCCCCAGTACTTCCAAGATAAAAGTGTAGTAATTTTCCTCACCGTTGAGCGCTAATAATCGGCGCTGAACATCGACTAATGCAGCTAAATAGCGTTCACGCTTTGCCAGTGCCGACTCTGCTAATAGGCGATCGCTCATTTCAGCTTGCAACTCTTCATTGGCTCTCTCCAGCTCCCTTGTTCGTTCCTCTACTCGTTGTTCTAACTGTTCATTCACTCGGCGCAGAGCATCTTCTGCTTCCTTACGCTGGGTGATGTCTTGCACTAAGGAAGTGACTCCGACACAAGAACCGTTTTGCTCAATTAACGGAATGTTATACCACTCACAAAATACGGTTCTGCCGTTTGGAGTATCGTGCTCGTTGGTGCTACAGCTTCCACCCTGAGACCCCAAAAGCGTTTGCCAAACGGTATTGAACTGCTCTATTGCACATCCAATCACCATCAGTTCAGTGGCGTGATGCCCAAGCACTTCGCTCGTGCTATATCCGAAAATCCTCTCGGCGGCAGGATTCCACTTGCTCACTTCACCATCGAGGTTCCATTCAATCACTGCCAAGGGCGTTTGCTGCACAAGTAGGGACAACTTTTGTTGTGATGTCTTGAGCGCTACAACTGTTCGCTTATGCTCAGCAATTTCCCTTTCCAGAGCAAGGTTAGCGGCTTCCAGTTGGGCTGGGCTAGGCAGTGCCAGTGCCTTTGGTATCAAGGACATCATTTCGGAAGCTGTATACAGGGAAACTATAGCCGTAATGGCTTTTATCAAACCCGATAGCCAATAAGCTGGATGCCAGAGTGTCCATATGTCTACTAAGTGACCCGTGCCACAGGACAAAATAAAGGCACTAAATAGGAGAAAAATACCCTGAAATGGCACATCTTGACGCCGACGCACAAAATAGAGCAGCAACAGGGGAATTGAATAATAGGCTAGAGCAATAAGTAAGTCTGACCCGGCATGCAACCACACCAATTCTGGTTTCCAAAGGAAGCAATACCCATGAGCCATAAACTGTCCGGAAAACATGTCGTCAAAATGTTTCAGCATACACTACTCAAGATGTGTTGAAGGACAAATTGCTGATTTTTCGGGTTGCTAGCTAACTTACAATTTGACTTTTTAATTTTTTTGAAAGCTATCTGGGGTTTTATCTATTTTTCTTGAGAAGAGTAACACGATAGACAACACTGAGTAGAAAGCAGGACTTTAACACTATTGTTGATGCTTTCTACGGAATTTGGCTCAGAGTAAATACTGAACTTTCTTAGCTAGAAAAAAATACTAAACCTTCATAAATACAAAGGTGTAGATGTGATAGACTAGTTGATAGTGACCCTAAGTACTGTTCAAATAGCAAAGCTAGATGCTAGCCGATTAGTAGCCACAGATATTACAGTGGCTTATCCTCTCAAAAAAGGTCAATCTTAGTATTAAGAGCGATTACTCTTCTATTCCCGAACTAAATTAAACCTTAATTAAGGTAGCTTACCTGCTGCTAACTGAGCTTACGACAGGAGTAAACCTCCTTAATATTTTCGTTAAAATACCTGCCATGTGACGGAGCATTCATCAAGCTTGTATAAATTTCTGGGGGCACATCCATATAGTGGTAAACCTCTCCCCTGCGAAACTCAATTTCTAGAACTTGGCTTGAAGAATCATAACCCACACTGCGAAGATAATTTGAATCAACTATTATACGCTTTACGGATGAATCTTGAAGCATTATTTCTCTGGCTTCTTTCACCGCTTCTGGTTTAATAGGCAAACCAAGAAATTTCTCAGCATAATCGATAAATTGGTCACTGTGATACATGTAGAATTTAAAATCTTCTACTCCTACCTCAGATAAGATTTCTTGAATCAAATCGGGTCTTGGTTCAATGGTCTCTCCTTCATACTTCAACCACCAATCTTCTTTATCATCATCAGTAACAAAAATTATAGATTTTTGCTGAAGTCTGGCAAAGTCAATCAATTGAAACCAAAGTATGACATCTCCGTAACTTTTGGGGATAGGTTTCTTGGCATCCTTGTATCCTGGTGGTTTTTTATAGCTAAAACGCTTCTCAGCCTTTTGATAAATATTTTCTAGTTCTTCATCAGAATAGGGGTTTCCGACTTTCCCCTCTAATAAATCAGTAAGCACTTCTCGCAGGTCGTCAGCCTCCAAATAATTAGGGTGATTAGTCTGCGCTAACCTGATTTTAGATTTAATTTCTTCTACTGCTTTTTCTAGGTCTTCTACAATTCCTCTAGTTTTAAGGAAAGGGTGTCGTTTATAATCCTTAAGAATCTCGTTTTTAAAGTTAAAGAAGTGTTTATCTAAGATTACTTCGATTTCTTCATAAGCCTTAACTTGATCGGAGATAACATAGATACGATTTTTGTGATATTCATACGCAACTTGATGGGGAATCCAAATTCTATCTTTTAAACAAGTGAGAATTTCAAAAAATCGTTCTCGCGTTTCCGGAGTATAACTATAGATATGTAGTAGGATATTCGCATCAAAGGAAAAAACACATTTTTCCCAAATTGCAGCTAATTCTTCGGGCGTCGGTTTGTAATATCCACGAAATAAATCTCGCATATCTATAAATTAGCCGATTTACACGTATTCTATATGGTATATAGATTTAGTCGTCTAGGGTAGGTATTGCCAAGCCAGGTGTAGGAACATCCGGCTTTTAGAGACTTTATCTGAGCCTACATCGAGACCCATATAGATAACCCACAGGCTTGGTCACTACATAGTTCACTACACAGGCTAACCCTTTAGGTCAGTTGCAGGGCTTCTCTTTAAGATTAACTATCGATCGCCTACAACACAAAGACGTACTTTAGGCTTGTGCAAGCCGTAGCAGACTTCTACAGTAACATGCGTCACTCTAGATAAAGCAGTTACTCAACTGTTGTGTCAAATTGAGCAACTCAGTCATTGTGCGTTAGTGTTACAACTTCTAGCCTAGCGGCTTACGAGCGAGGAAGAGTAAGATGCGATCGCTCCTCAGTCGCTCCGTGTAGTCTTCCCTATTAGGTTGGCTAAATCCTAAAAATTTAAGTCCTTTGAATGAGTCAGTAGTTCCCCTTTTGATAGAGCTTTCAACTTAACTACTGGAGCTATTCTAGAGGAAAGGTTGAATTGCGCTCACTTTTTAAAATGAAAAACCCAGATCAATCGTTTTCTAAAGTCGTTACTGTGCTTCTCTTGGGAGCAGTATTTGCCACAATTTCTGTAGCTATTCAAGACTGGAGATACAGAGAGTTATCCTCTTCTGTAAATAGACCTGTCGCTCCTCAACAGCTGAATTAAGATTTTTCTGTACAAGAATCTTCTGGAGAGTCCTCTATATGAACTTCAACAAAAACGCCCCACCCTTCGAAGGGTGGGGCATTTTTAATCAACTCCTTGTTCCCGCAAGGTACAGGGATAAACCCTTACAATACTTAGATTTCAGTCTACTTTAGTAAACTTAATATATAAGCCAGAAGTTTTACCCCTGGCTAATTAGCAGGCTGGTGAAAGTTTAGTTGTAATAACGTTGTTCAATCCATACCCGCAGTTCGGCTTCAGACGCTACAGAAGTACGCTTACCTGTAAGAGGATCATAGGCATGCCACCAATTCTTACCAAAGCGGTCATAGGTCTGCCAAATTCGTAGATCGTTATTCCCAATAAAGCTTTCCATCATCTGATACAAAAATCTTTTTAATGCTGAATTTAATAATGATTTTTTTGACCAATATTGTAAGTTTTTGTTAAACAAAGACAACGGCAAGTTAGAAGCTTTCATCGCCACTACTCCTCGAAAATATTAGTTCGTTTCTTTACTTTCCTCTAGGGGCAATTCACCTGATAAGGTACAAATCAAAAGATTTTTGGTAGTACAGTTTTAGTTTTAATAAGTGTTCTAGTAAAACTTGACACAACTGTACCAGCTAGGGAGAAGAGAAAATCGTCTATAGTGCTAAACAGCACTTAAGTATCATCAACTTCAAAGAAGGACTTGGCTCGTGAAAATTCCTTTAGATCGGAACTCGGCCCAAGCCGTTTATTTGCAGATTCGCGATCGCATTCGTCGTCTGATCGAGTCAGGCGCTTTGCAGCCTGGAGACCAACTTCCCTCGATTCGCACGCTTGCCGAAACTACAGGAGTTAACAAATTAACTGTCATTGAAGCCTATAGTGTCCTCGAAGCCGATGGGCTAGTTCATGCTCGTCAAGGTTCTGGATACTTTGTCAGTTCACCCCCCATTACCTATCCCCAGTCCACCAGTCACTTCGCCCCACCCCAAGATGTAATTCTGTTAGAGCAACAGGAGGGGTCATTCTTTAATCTCTACATGGCATCAATTGCTGCTCGACAGCACACAGAAATGATTGATCTGAGTCTTGGTTTCCCTACAGACTCTGGACTAGAAGATTTGCAAAGAGTTGCTAGGCGTGCCATGAAGCAGGTGGGATCTACCCTGTTTAATTACGAATTGCCTCACGGACAGTTAACCTTACGGCAACAAGTAGCGCGGATGCTAGTGCAACGGGGTTTAGAAGTGACACCAGATAATTTAATTATCACCAATGGCTCTAAGCAAGCGTTATCCTTAGCCTTTCATCACTATGTGCAACCCGGAGATTGGGTAATTGTTGAAAGTCCTACATATCCTGGGATACTACAGATTTTATCCAGCTTAAAAGCTAGGGTGATTGGGATTCCGATGACAGCAGAAGGGATGAATCTAGAACTACTAGAGCAATATCTCCATACCCATCGTCCAAAGCTGATTTATACCATCAGTACTCTGCATAATCCCACAGGTGTTACCACGTCCCAAGCTCACCGCTCTTTACTGCTGCGACTAGCGCAACGGTATCAGTGCGCAATTCTGGAAGATAACGCTTATGAAGGATTAAACTTTGAACCCGTACCCCCACCCATCAAGGCATTAGACCAACACGATGTAGTGACTTATATCGGTACCTTTTCTAAGACACTGATGCCCGGTATCCGAGTTGGCTACATGGTGGTGACGGGTGAGCATTATCAACCGTTGGTGGAACACAAGTTGCTTCATGACTTGCATGTTTCTACAGTTTCCCAAGCCATTGTCAGTGAGTATCTGGCATCAGGGCATTACCGTCGCCACATAGCTCACTTGCAGAGCAAGCATCAACAAAATCGGAATGCAATGCTGAGTGCTTTGGAGCGGTACTTTCCAACTGAGGCATCTTGGACAGTTCCCAATGGCGGAATTTTTCTGTGGGTACAACTACATTCAGGTCTATCAATGCCAGAGATTTGTCAAGCAGCGTTGTCACATAATGTTCTTGTTGCTGACGGAACAGGATTTTTCCCAGATTATCAGGGCTACAATGCGATGCGTCTGAGTTTTTCCCACAAGCCTGAGGCACTCGAACAGGGAATTTCGGTACTGGGTGAATTACTCAAAGAGCATCAAAAGCTGAGTTAAAGTGCTATCTGTATCTCAATGCCTGCCCTGCACTCCAGTCCCCTTCTTCTTAACTAGGGGAGGAAGGGCGGATCAGGGGTTAGTGGATAGTGGATAGTGGATAGTAGACCTCTTGCAAAAATACAAAGCACCCCACCTCAATCCTGACTTCGCTCCGGTTCCCTTATTAAGGGGAGGGAGTTAGTTTCCCCCTTGATAAGGGGGGACTAATACCAATTCACTAAATGACTGCTACAAATCACTTCCCCCTTAAGAAGGCGGGGTTCTCAACTAATATAATTTTTTAATAAGACACAATAAGCCATCAGTCGTGTTACAAGGAGCAAACAAGGAGAGTGATACAACAGTGACGACTTCAAAAGATTTGAACAAAAGTGAATATCAATCGCAGGTCGCAAGGGACATTGAGACGCTTCAAAAAGACTTGCCAACGCTGTTTGAGAAAGATATCTCCTACGATATATATACACAAGATATCTACTTTCAAGACCCCGTTAGTAAATTCAAATATAAATTCAACTATCGCATTATCTTTTGGACATTGCGATTTCATGCTCGGTTATTTTTTACAGAAATCTACTTTGATTTGCATGATGTGAAACAGACCGCTGAAGACATCATTACAGCGAATTGGACAGTCCGTGGCAGATTGCGTGTTCCTTGGAAAGCTGACATATTTTTTAACGGTGACTCTACTTATAAACTCACCAAAGATGGTTTGATCTACAATCACCTCGACACTTGGGATCGCAAACCCAGTGAGATTTTGAAGCAGTTCTTCCGCAAGGGCAATTGATGTATTAGTCATTAGTCACTAGCTAATTTTTGAGTACAAGCCCGATCTAGACTTGAATTAGGCTGGTTGTAATGAAATGATGCCTTGGTCAAAGACGCGGTTATCGGTGCCGATGCCTTTAACAATAATGCGATCGCTATACACCTCATATGCCACAAAACTCAGTTGACTTGCCGCATGTGCCGTCCATTCTGAACGCCCCATCGGTCGAGTGCCTGCTCCAGCCCCACAAACGACATAGGTAGTACCCTTAATAGACACAGTTCGCTCATAGTTGTGGTCATGACCATTGATATACAGTTGCACTCGGTACTTTTGGAAAAGCGGAGTTAGGGTTTGAATAAAAGGTTGATTCAATCCGTACTGTCCGGACGAGTAAATCTGATGGTGACCAAACACAATTTTCCAAGGGGCATCACTGCGGCTGAGTTCTTGTTCTAGCCAAGGTAACTGAGCGTTCCAATCGGCATTGTTGTTCGTGTCCAGGGCAAAAAATTGTACTTCCCCACGGCGAAACGTGTAGTAACGTCCTTGCATATTGAAAGCAGGGTAGCGGACTTGAGGGTCACCATTATCCGTGCGGATGTCATGATTACCCAGACAGGCTTGAAACTTGACGCCCTTTTGTAGCAATACTTGATAAGGCTGCTCAAATACTGCGCCAATCTTTTCAATCTCGCCGTTATTATAAATGTTGTCACCAGCGAGGATTACCAAATCGTAGGGATTTTGCTGGTGATAGTGAGTCATTCCTGCCGCCACGGCATATTGCCCTGCTGAACCCGTGCCTGTGTCTGCCACAGAGACAAAGCGCAGTAAAGGTTGCCCTCCTACTGGGTTGCTCAAGCTCTCGGCTGATGTCGATGGTACTGGTTTTGAAGCAAGGTTAGTGGTATCAGTCGAGTTAACAGCAGTACTCTGCGCCGTTTTATTTTGGAAGATTTTGGCTAAAACAGCTAAACCCAAGCCACTTACGCTGGTCAAAACCAGAAAATTACGGCGGTTAATTCTCATGAATTCAGTTTCTCATTCAGCTCTAGATCGAGTCCAAAATAGCAAAAGTGATAGATTGGTGCTGTCAGAGGCAGCTTCCTGTAAGAATCTATCCTATTTAAGTAGATTGACGCAGCCTGGGAGAAAGATTCAATGTCAGAAGACCAACAAAAGTCGCCAGAATCAGCAAGTTCAGAACCGCAAACGCCGCCACCAGTGGTAGGTCAATCTGAAACAGGTATTCAACAAACACGCAAGATGACTCATCCAACTGGGAAACACTCACAGCCTTTGGTGAAGGCTCAGGGCATCAAACTTTTACGAGGAATAATTAGTCTACTAGAAGGCTTCGTGGAAAAGCTGGAGGCAGAACCAGTGAGTCAGCTTCCTCCTGCTGTCACGCCGGCTCCAAGTACACCAAAAGCTACACCTGTCTTAGAGACTACGACAAGGGCACCAGAACCAGAGGCTGTGAGTAATGTATCAGAACCAACCTCTGAAGTCCCTGATGCTAGTACTCCAACAGTAGCGCCGAAACCAACAGCACAGGAGCTTGCTACTGGGCGAGTTCCCCCACTTATTAAGCCGAAACTGACCGATCGCTTACTTCCGACTTTTGATCGTCTTGAGGCGTTTTGGGATGCTACTTTACAGAAAGCCCGCTCTGTGCTGCCACAAGCATGGAATGAAAAGCTGTCTGATTGGGGATTAACTGGCGCGATCGCTGGTATTATCGTAGTTCTTCTGTTGACAACAGTGGCACTTCTACCAGACACCCCAACACAGATAGCCAAAGCTCCTCCTAATACAATCGAGGCTCCACCCGAGTTGAAAGCACCTAAAGAGCCGCAACCAGTGGAAGTAGAACCACCTCCCGCACCAGAGTTAACTCCAGAGCAGAGTCTAATTGCAGCCATTCAAAAACAAGTCGCCGACATTACGGATCAGTACGGCAACGGATTGATTCAGTCGATCGAAGCTAACTTCTTGAGCAGCCGTCTCATTGTCAAAGTCACTAATGGCTGGTACAACCTCAAGGAATCTCAGCAAAATAATTTAGCCGATGAAATCCTGCGTCGCTCTGGAGAACTAGATTTCAGCAAACTAGAAATCACTGACTCTAAAGGAAGGCTAGTTGCCCGTAGCCCAGTTGTAGGAACGAGTATGGTAATTTTGAAGCGACAGGAATTGGCAGCCAATTTATAGGGTGCTGGAGTATTGAGCGTCGAGCTAGTCTGAACCTCAATCATTTAGGTGATCTACTGCGTTTGTTTTTCTGCCAATCCACTGAAAACTGCTTCTAGGGAGTGAGCAGACCCTCAAAAAGGGACTGCTAAATCCTAATGTCAAGTTCGGTCGAATGCTATCGTGAGTAACTCAGGCGTCAGAACGCTTTTGTACTCAGGGCTCTGAGTGCGGCAGTAGCTTCAAGCGAGCTGTAGCATTCGGGAAAACTCGTTGGCAATATTGACACTCCCGTGCAAGGAACACACAGCGATGATACAAGCGTGGTTGGGCATGAGAGAACTGGCAGTGCCAGTCAGACAAGGACTAGCTTTTTTGAAGGCTAATCGGTTAGCCTCTTGGTCAACTGACTATGGCGTGTGGCGCAACAGTTTCTTGAGGAAGCGCTTGCATCTTACCTTATGGCTGGCGATCGGGGTTGTCTTGACGGTGATTATCCTGATTCTAGTCATGGGGGCATTGCACCCGACCTCAGCGTGGTCAGAGTTGATTATCGTCTACTCTGTTGTAGAACTATGCCTGCTTGGTTGCTTAGCTCTACTCAAAACGCCTTTAGGTTACCGTTACCCAGAGCTGCTTTTTCTGGGATTCACTTGGTCACTCATCTTGGTGCCACAAATCGGAGCTGCCTGGCTTGGAAATGCTGAGCCCAAGCCATACAACTGGTCGATCGCGTTTCTAGCACAAGCCACACTAATGCCAGTACACTGGCGTCTTCACTTACTATCACAGTTAACCGCCCCCATTAGCTACCTCGGTGTGAATGCTGCTTTTCATTTGAGTGTCTCTCAACGGATTTACTCGAATCTCCCGTTGAATTTGTACCTGTTCTGGTTTTGCTTTATTTGCGACCTTTCTGTCTTTTTGTATGAACGGATACAGCGCTCAGAGTTTAACGCCCGCCGAGAGCTAGAAGTGGCTTACCAGAAACTAGAGGCAGAGCGGCAAAGGACGGAAAAGCTGTTGCTCAATATCTTGCCTGGACCAATTGCCGAACGATTAAAGCAAGAGCGACATACGATCGCTGACCAATTTTCCGAAGCCACGGTCTTGTTTGCTGACGTTGTAGGCTTCACTCAGTTATCCGCTAGAATCACGGCGGCAGAATTAGTGGTACTGCTCAACCAGCTTTTCTCAATGTTTGACCAGCTAGCTGAAAAGCATGAGGCAGAGAAAATTAAGACCATTGGGGATGCTTATATGGCAGTTGCGGGTTTGCCGACGCCTCGGAGTGACCATGCTGAGGCGATGGCCAATCTCGCCCTCGATATGCAAAAAGCCGTGGCTCAATTTAATGCCGAGTATAACCAATCATTTAGCATCCGTATTGGCATCAACACAGGACCCGTAGTCGCCGGGGTAATTGGTCTAAAACGGTTTATCTACGATTTGTGGGGAGATACGGTAAACATTGCCAGCCGCATGGAATCTCACGGACTAGCTGGTGGTATTCAGGTTCCAGAAGTGATCTACCAGTGCTTAAAAGACCAGTATCTCTTCGAGAAGCGGGGAGTAATTGAGGTTAAAGGCAAAGGAGAAATGACCACGTATCTCCTGATCGGCAAACGGAGTTCGTCTACTCAAATCTTGCAGCAACCCTGTAACCCCCCAGGCATTTAAAGATAGTGTTGGTCAATTCAAATCTAATCTGAAAATAGGGAACGGGGAACAGGGGAAGAAGGATTTTCATCCTTTGTTGTGTAGAAAGTTCGTGGGCGTCTGTCTTGAAAGCCAAGAGTCAAAGCAGGACTTACGCAAATCGAGCCTTCATGCACTACCTATAGCGTGATGATGGGCATAGCCCACCCTACAAATAGAGGTTATGCGTATACTATGTCCTTATCTCAATCTCTATTCCCCACTGCTTGATACCAGTTCTTTATGTGTCTGCACTAGCCGTTTAAAATCTCAGTGGCGTTAAGCGAACTTATCGTATTGCAAATCACAATTTTTATTCTCACTCTCATCCTCATTATCTGGCAACCACGAGGACTGGATATCGGATTTAGTGCTGTGGGCGGTGCACTTGTTGCCCTTGCCACTGGCATTGTGACGTTGCAGGATGTCTCAACGGTTTGGGGGCTGATTTGGAACACTAGTTTTACCCTGATTGCTTTGGCGATTATTTCCCGCCTCCTTGATGAGGCAGGTTTTTTCTGGTGGTTAGCGGTAATGGTGGCACACTTAGGTCTTGGTCGTGGGCGTCTACTTTTCACATTGGTACTATTACTGGGAGCCTTGGTAACCGCTTTACTGGCTAACGAGTGTACTGCCTTAATCTGGACGCCCACGGTGATAGAAATACTGCTGTTGCTGGGCATGAGTCCAAGAGGGACTTTGGCATTTGTCTTCGCTACTGGTTTTATTGCCCATGCGGCAAGCGCTGTGCTGCCTGTAAGCAATTTGGTGAACCTTATTTCAGTTGACTATTTCAAGATTTCGTTTTTGCGCTACGTCATGGTAATGCTGCCCGTGAACTTTGTGGCGATCGCTACCAGTTTGGGCGTTCTCTGGTTCTACTTTAACCGGGAGATTCCTCACACTTATAGCCTCGCACATTTACCACCACCAGCTAGTGTGATTCGTGACCCTCTCGTCGGCAAGTGGAGCTTTGCTATTTTAGGATTACTCCTAGTTGGCTACTTTTTTGCCGAACCGCTCCTGATCCCCGTTTCCTGCATCAGTGCGATCGCTGCCTTAGTCATGGTAGCCTTGGCAGGGCGTTGGTTTAACCGACATGACACCGCCCTGATTAAGACCCAAAACGTTTTGTATGAAGCACCTTGGCAAGTAATTTTGTTGATGCTAGGGATGTATTCAGTCGTCATCGGTTTATACAAAGCTGATCTGACTGTTTTGTTGAGTCAGTGCTTTGAACACCTGTCTCGCTGGGGACTAACCGTTTCCGCCATTGGTACTGGCTTTCTGGCAACTCTGCTCTCTGGTGTAATAAACAATCTCCCGGCGGTATTGATTAATCAACTTGCGATTCAAGATGCCACTGGGATCGACCCTACTATTCGAGAAGCAATGGTGTACGCCAATCTAGTTGGTTGCACTCTCGGCGCAGCAATCACACCAATCGGTAGTCTATCAACACTGCTCTGGCTAAAAATCTTGACACGTAAAGGAGTTGAGATCACCTGGGGACAGTATATTCGTATGGCTCTTATTTTGACAGTTCCTGTTTTGTTTGTTAGTTTACTCAGCTTAGCCATCTGGCTCCCTTGGCTAATTGCCTAACCCAAGGGACAACCGAAAAAATATTTGCTGACTCTTCTG
This sequence comes from Coleofasciculaceae cyanobacterium, assembly GCA_036703315.1. GTDB lineage: Bacteria > Cyanobacteriota > Cyanobacteriia > Cyanobacteriales > Coleofasciculaceae > DATNPH01. The sequence goes on along the minus strand of DATNPH010000050.1, from coordinate 4,375 downwards.
AAAACAGCATTAATTCGCTAAGCCGACCAAGTTGTTTGCGGCTAAAATACGGAAAACCCCCTTGACCTTGACATTAGCTAAGTGTGATCGCTCTTGTCTTCAGTGTGATTGGGCTCTAATCATGGTTTAAATAATATTAATAAGTAATTAAACAAATATGAATTAGTATTAATTTATCAGGGGAACAATGAATAGCGTTTAAACTAGCTATAAAGATCTAAAAGTTTCTTGACTACAGGGTGTTTCTACTTGCCTCTTAAATAACCGCTCTTGCGGCAGCAATGCTTAAACTATTGCGATCGCTATTTTCAGGGCATCTTTCAAACGTGTAGCGCGTCGGTCAACTAAGCTCAAGCGCTTTGCGGCACTTTCTCATCTCCTTGTCGTTTTTAAAAATTAAAAGAGGAGCTGAGTCTATTACACATCAGGTAATACCCATGGCAACCCAAGCGGCAGAAACCATAACCTCCGAGAGTAAGGTAGTGAAAGCACAGTGGAACCCTTCTCTTTGTGGCTCTATGGACAAATTTTTCACCCTCACACTGGATCTGTTTTTTATCGCGGGTTTGGATGGCTATCTCAAGCAACTAAACCCGATGTGTGAGCAAACGCTGGGTTTTACCACTAAGGAATTTCTAAGCCAACCGTGGATTGAATTTATTCATCCAGACGACCAGCAAGCGACAGTTGAGCAGTTGCAGACGCTTACGACGGGTATAGACAAGGTACAGTTTGAAAATCGCTACCGATGTAAAGACGGTTCATACAAATGGCTGTTGTGGAACGCGACATTATGCCATGAGGAGAACTTGATCTACGTTGTGGCTCGTGATAACACGGAGAGCAAACAGGCGAAAGCTGCGCAATGGGAAAGAGAAGAGTTCTTTCGCTTGTTGGTTGAGGGCGTTAAAGACCATGCCATTGTCATGCTCGATCAAAATGGTCGTATCGCTAGCTGGAACACAGGTGCCCAACGCATTAAACAGTATCAAGCTTCAGAAATTATTGGTGAGCCAGTTTCCTGCTTCTATACCAACGAGGATATTCAGCTCGGTCTACCAGAGCAAGGATTGAAAATCGCAGCAGAGATTGGTAGTTTTGAAGAGGAAGGCTGGCGAATACGCAAAGATGGGTCACAGTTCTGGGCGAATGTCGTGACTACCGCCTTGCGATCTGAAGATGGATGGCTACGTGGCTTTGTGAGGGTAACGCGGGATATTACAGAGCGCAAGCTTGCCCAAGAAGCGCTGCAAAAAGCTCATGATGATTTAGAAAAACGCGTCGAGGAACGGACAGCTGAGCTAACCCGAATTAATGAGCTTCTCAAGCAGGAGATTGCTGAGCACAAGCGAACAGAGGCAGCTTTGCGGCAATCAAAAGCTCACTTAAAAAAACAAGCTGAGCAATTGGAAGCAGAAACCCGACACGCAACGTCTCTATTGCAGCAACTTCAGCGTACCCAAGCACAGCTGATTCAGACTGAAAAGATGTCGAGTTTGGGGCAGTTGGTTTCTGCTGTTGCCCATGAAATCAATAACCCTGTTGGCTTTATCTACGGCAATATTGATTATGCGATGTGCTACATCAAGGATTTGATGCGCTTGGCAGAGCTTTATGCGTTTCATTATCCTCGCCCTGTTGCTCAAATTCAGGCAGAGATAGCCGCTATAGACTTTGATTTTTTGATGGCAGATCTGCCAAAACTGCTGTCTTCAATGAAGGTAGGGGCTAACCGTCTTCGTCAGATTGTTCTATCTCTACAGAGCTTTTTAAGGGCAGAGCAAGCCGAAATGAAGCCGATCAATATCCATGAAGGTATTGATAGCACGCTACTAATTTTGCAACATCGATTGAAAGGAACCCCTGAGTATCCAGAAATTACAGTCGTTAAAGAGTATGGCACCCTGCCATTAGTGGAGTGTTATGCAGGGCAGATCAATCAGGTCTTTATGAATCTCCTCACGAATGCGATCGATGTTTTAGAAGCATCAGCTGATAGTCAGCAGGGATCTCGCTGCATCACCATTAGCACTGCCATTGAGGAAATAAGTAGAGAAGTCCCAGGAGTGAGTGGCGAGGAAAAAATTTGCCATGCAGTTATTCGAATTTCGGATAACGGTCCAGGAATGAGCGAGGAAGTCTGCCGGAGACTATTTGAACCATTTTTTACGACAAAAGCAGTGGGCAAAGGTACGGGTTTAGGTTTGTCAATTAGTTACCAAATCGTTGTAGAAAAGCATGGTGGTCAATTAACTTGTCTTTCCCAACCTGGGAAAGGAGCCCAGTTCTGCATCGCACTTCCAGTTCAGCAGCACTGTGTATCCTTAGCACCGTCTCTAGATGACTAACAAGCGTTTTTTCTAATGGCTAATAGTTTCTTTTCAATTCAATTAGCCATTAGCAGCCATTAGCGTGTAGCGCTTTTGAAGTGATCTGGTTATTGTTTTTCTAATCTCCATAGTAAAGCCTCGCGGGGATTAGAACCTTTGAAAACCATCGGTTTTATTGGGTAGCCCTGCTCTTTGGCGAGTTGGTTGAGCCATTTCTGGTGACCATCGGTGTTGAAGAAAAAGACATCACTAAATCCTTCTGGGAGCTGACGTATACGTGGTTCAACCTTTGAAGCATAAGTTACACCACAATTAGTGCACAGAGGCTCGATTAAAAGCTGCACTTTTGGATTAAGCTGATAGCTGAGAGACAGAATTTCACCCGTCTGAGCATCACTAATTACAAGAGGGCGCGTAGCTTGGTTGATGATGCCAGCCACTATAGGAATATCCACATCCTGATATTTGCTCCACCACACGTCTGCCTGAGACAAAATGGCACAGGATAGGACTCCACTTGAAGCGATCGCAATCATGGCAATCTGCCACAACTTCTGTTGCTTAATGTTGACAAGAACCCCGCTAAGCTTAGTAGCGAAAAGATAAGCAACCGCAAGCTGAATTCCTAAAAAACAAGGAAAAAGATATCGACCAATAGTCGATCGTACCCCTCCTAAAATTACATCTGATAGAATCAATGTCAGTCCTGTAGACCCAGTTAAAGTAAAAACAAATAGCCAAACTCGCAGGGGAGTATTACGCCAGAGAAAATAAAGCGAGTATCCTACTAGGATTAGCAGAACTAAAGAAGAAAAATAGAAAATAATTTTATAAATTAATTTATCTTCTGAAGCATAATTCCAATCCAAGAAAATACGGTTGAAGTTAAAAATCCACTCTCTAATTAAGTTAAATTTACTGTTTTTAGTAGCTACCCAAGCTGTCGTATTTTGGATTTGGGACAAGCCACAGATAACAACTATAAGCCAAGGTACAAAAGCGAAAAGGGCTGCAAGCGAGGCAACTAGATAACCGATAAGTGTCTTACTCAATCGACATCTTTCAACAGCAACTACATAGATTGCCTGTCCAAGTAAAACTAGCCCAGAAAATAAAAAGGTATAGAGATTGGCTACTACGGTTACTGAATAAATAACCCAACTGAGTTTAGTTTTGACACGCATTGCTCGCAGGAGGGCAGCACTAGACAGTAAGATTGTCACAGTCCACAAACTATACTGCCGCGCTTCCTGGGCAAAAAGTACATGCACAGGTGAAACGGCTAGCAATGCAACGGCTACCCATCCTGTCAAAGGTGACTCAAATAGTTCTAGGCATAGCCAATAAATACAAGGGAAAGCTAGCAGGCTAATGAGAGCAGACAAGCTTCTAATCGCTGTTGCAGAACTGCCAAACCACTGTATCCAGAATCTCGCGCTCACGTAATACAGTGGTGGATGCTGAGCGTCTTCTACTGCCAAGTTTTTAATAGTATCGAGTACCCCTTTTTCTGGATTAGGGCGCTGATACTTCTGTAGGGCTTCGGGATGAATTATATTACCTGTAGAGAGTGACTTTACGGCTTCTGCCTCTGTATAACCAGACACTCGTAGTGAAGTATGAGTTTCATCATACCAATAGACTTTTCGATCAAGATTGGCAAATCGAAAAAATATACCTAATACTAATAAGACAACAACAAAAGCTCGCAACCAAGACGGAAGCGATTTCCAACGCGGAATTATTATACTTTTCACCTAGGGCAAATGCATCTTTAATGTTGAACATGATTTAAATCAACAAGTGAAGAATGTTGAGCAACAAAAGTCCTCGAATTCTCAAGTCATTGATTAAGATTGAACAGTTAGATGCGTTTACCCTGATGTTTTAATGTTGATTGATAGTTATTCAACTACTCCACCCTGCTACACTTCGCCTGACGGCTTCGTTTCGCTGAGGGTGGAGATTGCATCTATCGTCCAGCGCAGTTCCGAATACCTCAAAAGGCGTTCGGCTTTGCTTTCATCCGACGACGCATCAGGGTG
>DATNPH010000045.1:0-28957 GCA_036703315.1 Coleofasciculaceae cyanobacterium | reverse complement strand
GGGCGGTTGAAACCGCAGCTACATAAACAAAACCTGCCTGTGCAGGTTAAATAAGTGTTGATTTTTCGTTAGTCCGCGCAGGCGGACTTGGTTTATTTAGCCGCGACTTCCTTTTCAACAGGGCTTAAGTTGACACTAATGGACATGTCCTGCCCCTATCAACAACCTCTGTTGTACTCAATTGCAAGCCACTATAAATGCTACGAGTTTCGACCGTTGATATAGTAATCTCTTGTCCCCTTAGCCTTACGAGCTTCCCCAAGTCGATTCAACGCATGAACATAAGCTGCTGTTCGCAATGAAATGGCTAATTCCTGAGAAACTGACCAGATTTGTGCTGTTTCTTCGACCATTTTCTGTCTTAGGCGCTGATTGACTTCCTCTTGTGTCCAGTAAAGTCCACTCCGGTTTTGCACCCATTCAAAATAGCTAACGGTGACGCCTCCAGCATTGGCTAAAATATCTGGAAAAACATAAATTCCCTTTTCTTCCAAAACTTTGTCAGCCGCAGAGGTTATCGGTCCATTTGCCACTTCAAAGATGTATTTCGCTTTGATGTCGTGAACATTAGCTTCAGTAATTTGATTTTCTAAAGCAGCTGGAATCAGTACATCGACATCTAAGGCTAAAAGCTCCTGGTTGCTCAGTACTTCATGTTCAACAATGTTGCAAACTGAGTTTTTGCAGTACATTGCTTTGATACCATTACTAGATGCTTTGTAATAGCGAATGCTAGGTATATCTAGCCCTTGTTTGGCATAAATTCCCCCTTGAGAATCACTGACGGCAACAACTTTATAACCCGCTCTGGCAAGGAGTTCCGCCACCACAGCACCTGCCTTACCAAATCCTTGAACGGCTACAGTTGTCTCTTGTGGCAGGAGACCAAATTTTGGCAGGATGGATTCAATCACAAAAAAAGCACCAGTCCCTGTAGCTCCATCGCGACCAACACTTCCTCCCATTGTGAGCGGTTTGCCAGTGACAACAGCTGGGGTGATTTGACGGCGGATAATGCTGTATTGATCCATCATCCAACCCATGATCATGGCATCGGTGTAAACATCGGGAGCGAGAATATCAACATCAGGACCAATGAAGTCTGCGATCGCATCAATGTAACCGCGCGTCATCCGTTCGAGTTCCAGATTTGATAAAGCTTTTGGATCAACTGTAATTCCGCCTTTGCCACCGCCATAAGGCAGATTTAAAACAGCACATTTAAATGTCATCCAAAACGCTAAGGATTGTACTTCATCCAGGGAAACGTTGGGATGGTATCGTACCCCACCTTTGGTTGGTCCTCTGGTATCGTCATACCGAACCCGATATCCCTTAAAAATTTTCAAAGAGCCATCATCCATTCGGACAGGAATTGAAACACTTAAACTTGCTTTCGGATACTTTAAGTGTTCAATTACATCCTCAGGAATTGAGATATATTTCAGTGCTGTTTCCAATCTTTTACTAGCATCAGAAAATAGTGAATCAGACATCCTACTGGTTCTCCTTATTACGTAACTGCGGTGGGATGTAGATATCTGTTTAAAGAGGATGATTGGGGGTTCGGACAGGTTTGACGAGAGCTAAAGACTTCAAATAGCTAGTGTTTGCTTACGCCTATCCCCTTAAAATCTCCTCCCATGGAAGATTTTTAACCACTAGACCACACCGTCAGTTAAGTAGTTTTTGTTTTTCGTTCTAGGTGCAGCTTTAAGAACGCGATTAATTGCGTTGAATCTGATCAAATTAGTAGTCTATTACCGCCCTTACTAAGAGGAAAAGACTGTTAATTTGAAAGTGTTTACTATTTATTTCCACCTAATTTAATTGAAGCGCACAAACTGTATATTTGGCTACAGTTTTAAGAAAGTTTACACTAAAACCTCAAGCTCTGACTGATATAGCTAGCCACAAGACATACGGCTATGACAACCGATGCACTAATGATGCACTAATTTGGAGAATCCATTGCCAGTCCAGAGTAAAAAGCGAAAATTCCGCTTCGTACTATTTAATTTGTTGTAAAGAGTACACACACCAGCAAAACTAGCAACTATACTTAAAAGTGTAAGATTGTGACTTTAATAGGGCTGCATTCCCACCGATTTGAGAACAACTTTTAAACTAGTTGTAGGTTAATTGTGGGATTAACCAGCCCAGTTGTGTTGCAGGCACGAGGCACGATGATTGAAATCCTAGCCGCACTCTCAGCCTCAGCGGCAGCAGGAATGAGAATTGCACTGCCCCTCCTTGTCATTGGTTTGTTGTATAGCGACAATCTTTGGTCGAAAGTACCAGTGCTGAGATACATGAATCCAGCAATTTTGCTAGGTATTTTGACTAGTTGGTCGTTGTTTGAGCTATTTGCTTCCAAAAAACTGTTGGGGCAGCGCATATTGCAAATTGTCCAGCTAGTCTTTAGTCCTGTTGTTGGCGCAATTATGGGCGTTGCGGTTGCTCAGTTGGCTGAAGCTCCAACTCTATTTGTTTGGATAGTGGGCATCGTCGGCGGCTTACTAGCACTTGTACTCCAATTGGTTCAAGTAGGCTGGTTCTTCCGTTTGCGGGGTTTGCCGTTGTGGATGGTCTTTATTCAGGATGTTTTGTGTGTTGTGTTGGTTATCTTTGCCTTTGATGCCCCTCGAGAAGGGGGGGTAATCGCTTTACTGTTATTATGGCTAGCAATTCGCAGCTCCCAGCAGTGGCATCACTGGTATGTAGGACAGAATCGTTCTCGTAAATATCGGTTCCGTCACCAGATACCTGGCTCAAGAGGGGAGTAGGGAGTGGGAAGAAAGATTTTCCTTCGTGGCGGTGTACGCCGTTAATGGGAAGTGTTTCCCTCATGATTACGATAGGTAGGGGAAAGTATTGAGTTTATCGGTTTTCGCCTAGGGCAATGGCGATCGAGCCAATAGCTACAAAAACTGCTCCCAACACTCCTAATGTCGTTAATCGTTCCGGTGCAAGTAGGGTGGGAGTGAAGTAAGAGACAGCCCACACAGCTACAAGAGTAACTAGGGGAGTTAAGGCTAGTACGGCACTGACACGGGAAGCTTCCCAGTGATCTAAGGCTTCAGCAAAAGCACCGTAAGCCACTAGGGTATTCAAGCCACAAAGCAGCAACATAACGAAGTGTAAAGGACTTAGGCTGAGTAGTGCTTGCGGCTTCGTAAAAGGACTAAACAAGAGTGCACAGCCGCCATAGATAACCAGCATGATAGTTGAAGACGGTAACTTTTGGAGGAGTTGCTTCTGAGCTAGAGCATAAACCGCCCAAACTACTGAGGCTAGAACAAGAAGGGTATTGCCTACCACATAAGTTGCCTGTGCCGTGATTACCGTCTCTAATTGACCGTGGAAATATAGAGCCAGTCCCAGAACTAGGACACCTAAGCCTATCCATTGGTGTAAAGTGTAGCGTTCTTTGAAAACAGCTATTGCTCCTAAACCCATCAGTACAGGAGCCAGCTGAATCACAATTTCTGAGGTAGTCGGTGACGTTTGCACCAACCCTTGGAGGAAAAATAAGTAATTGAGTCCTAAAAACACTGTAGCGATCGCCAACAATTTTAGCGAAGCCGATCGCAGTTTTTGAAGGCTAGGGAGTTGGTGGCGTGCAGCTAGATAAACCGCCAGTAGCCCAAAAGCTATCAGAAAGCGAAACCAAGTGACGGTGTAGACATCCAGCGCCTGAAGCGCCACAGCTAAGGTAATGGGTAGAACGCCCCACAGGAGAGTAGTTACCAGCGATAGCGCTAAACCTAAACGCCAGTGCCCAGAGGTTTGATGCAGTGCCATTAATAAATAGTTATCCTTAGTTTCAATCACAAATAGTGGTTGAGTTCAACAACTCTAGATGTGATTGTTATGGTTTGAAAGACTGTTGAAATCATCCTTAGGTTGAGCAACACTCTGCTCCTCCTTTGCTATTAGAGCTTGCTTACGCTCCACGCCCCAACGGTAACCACAAAGGCTACCATCTTCCCTAACCACCCGGTGGCAGGGAATCACTATTGACACAGGATTGGTAGCACAAGCCCGAGCAACTGCCCGCGCTGCCTTAGGATTACCTAGAGCCTTAGCAATCTCGCTGTAGGAGCGAGTACTGCCATAGGGAATAGCCCGTAATTCTTGCCAAACTCGCCACTGAAAAGCAGTAGCTTGTAAATCTAAAGGTAGGTCTAGGTGTATCGGCTCACCTTTGAGATGATCAAGAATACTACTAACCCATAAACTGAGGTCAACATCATTACGATAGAACTCAGCAGCAGGATACTCACCCAAAAGTTCAGCTACCAGTTCGGCATCAGAATCACCCAAGCTGACAGCACACAGTCCCCGGTCTGTAATTGCGATGAGCAAGCGACCCAAAGGACAATCAACAAGGGTATAGCTGATATGCATTCCCTTGCCACCTCGACAGTAGGTAGCCGGAGTCATGCCAAGTCGGGTCGAGGCTTGCTCGTATAGTCGGCTGCTAGAACCGTATCCGGTTTCATAAAGTGCTGTAGTCACAGCTTGCCCCTGCTTTAGTTGTGTCTTCAGGCAGCTCAAGCGACGTACTTCTGTGTATTGGCGTGGACTAATACCCATAATTTGCTTGAAGACCCGTTGTAGGTGATGTGGACTCATACTGACCGCTTCACCGAGAGTAGCTAACGTAAGCGAACGTTCAAGATTAGCCTCAATGTAGTGGCAGACTTGCTGAACTAGCTCTGCTTGAGGATTACGAGTCGTAGCACTCTGAGGAGTGCAACGCTGGCAAGGGCGGAACCCTGCTTTTTGGGCAGCTTCAGGTAGGGAAAAGAAGAGAACCTGCTCTCGTCGGGGTCGTCGAGCCGGACAGGACGGACGACAGTAAACACCTGTAGACCGCACAGCATAGAAGAAAGTCCCTTCGAAGCTAGCATCTTTAGCCAACACGGCTTGCCAGTAGTCTTCTTCGTTCGCGGTTTGTAACTCTTGATAGACACCTTGTTCTCGATGCACAACTTTCACCTCCTGATGCCATAGATAACGCAATGTGAGGCTGCAAATCTATCCGAATCTTGTGCTTAAACTTTTTCTTGATCGGATTCGGGTATCAAACGCCAATCTCTGCACCCGAAGGCGACATAAACAGCAATAAGTAGGTCGTAACCCATACAAGCTATGGGATACCATTCAGGAACAAAGGAAGTTACATTAGGGCTCTGGAAATTCAAATCTCAGATAGGACAAGGTCGGGCGCTGATTTTTTTCCCATTTGCACGTCCCTTTTAATAGCTGTCGCCATAAAGGTTAGGACAGATCTAACGGCTGCAATGACCACGTATCAGTAATAAACATAAAAGCCCTCTGCCTTCTGCCCTCTGCCTTCTGCCTTTTGCCATAATACCTTTTTGATTAGTCTATTTCAGGCATTCCAACTAATCTTTCAGCATTTCCAAAAGCTGGGCTTCACTCAATTGGGTGATTCCCAACCCTTGAGCCTTTTCTAATTTGGAACCCGCATCTTCCCCGACTACTAAATAGTCAGTTTTGGAACTGACTGAATTGGTAACTTTACCTCCAGCTTTCTCAATCAATTCCTTCGCCTCATCTCGCTTCAATGTGGGCAAGGTGCCAGTAATCACAAAAGTTTTCCCGCTCAAAGATTGATTTTTGGGTTTAATTGTGCTCTCGATTTTGGCAGCTAGCTGTAAACCAGCCTCTCGCAGTCTGTCAATCAACGTCTGGTTGGCAGGAACTTTGAACCACTGAGCAACAGACTGAGCAATTTCTAGACCAATACTGTAGACGCCTTCAATTTGTGCTGCTGATGCACGAGCCAGTTGTTCCACTGTGGGAAACGGCTGAGTCAACGTCTGGGCATTCACACTGCCAACATGACGAATTCCCAATCCGTAGAGGACTCGTGACCACGGTTGGGTTTTGGAATTGGCGATCGCTCCCACCAATTTCTCCGCTGATTTCTTACCCATACGATCTAACGACGCCACTTGCTCAGCCGTCAAATCATACAGGTCGGCAACTGAATGAACTAGACCTTGGTCAACCAGTTGCTCTACAAGCTTTTCTCCCAAACCGTTGATATCAAGCGCGTCACGACTTGCCCAGTGCGTTAGCGCCCTTTTGAGGATAGCTGGACAAGAGGCATTAATACAACGAGTTACCGCCTCACCAACTGGGCGTACTACCGGTTGATTACAGACAGGGCAATGCGTCGGCATCTGGAAAGGTTGAGTGTTAGCAGGACGCAACTCTGGCAATACCCGCACCACTTCGGGGATAATTTCACCCGCTTTGCGGACAATCACTGTATCTCCAATGCGCAGATCTAATTGAGCAATGCGATCGCTATTGTGGAGTGTTGCTCGTTGTACGGTTGTCCCAGCGAGTTGCACTGGATGTAAGTGTGCTAAGGGTGTTAACGCGCCTGTACGTCCGACGTTAATCGCGATCGCCTCCACACGAGTTGGTGCTTCTTCAGCAGGGTACTTGAGCGCAATCGCCCAACGCGGAAACTTTTGAGTAAAGCCCAATTGTTCCTGAAGCGCAAACGGATTGAGCTTCACCACCACCCCATCCGTCATGTAGGGCAAGTTCCGTCGTTCTATATCCCAGTAATTGTAATAATCCCGAACCTCCTCTAACGACGCGCAAAGCTTCCGATTTGGATTCACCCGAAAACCTAATTTTTGCAACAATTCCAGTGCATCCCACTGGGTACGGGCAACTTCAGCATCATCTTTTCCTGGAATATGTAACGTATAAGCAAAGAAATCCAAGCGTCGGCGATCAACAATTCGGGGATCTAATTGCCGCAGTGTGCCAGCTGCCGCATTACGCGGATTGGCAAACAACGGTTCACCAGCTTCCTCGCGTTCCTGATTAATTTGTTCAAATACCTCCAGTGGCAAAAACGCCTCCCCGCGCACTTCCACAACTGGCGGTGGTGTCTCTGTATTCAGTTGCAGGGGAATCGAGCGAATCGTGCGTACATTTTGAGTAATATCTTCACCCGTGACACCGTCACCCCGCGTCACGCCTCGAACCAAAACACCATTTTCATAAGTCAGCGCTAAAGCGTTCCCGTCAATCTTCAGCTCACAGACATATTCAAAATTGTCTAGGTTTGGTGCATAGCGTTGCCACCTTTCTTGCCACTTGGCAAACTCTTCAATATTAAAAGCGTTCTCTAGGCTGTAGAGAGGGATATTGTGTCGTACTGAGGAAAACCGTGTTGTCGGTCGCTCACCCACGCGCTGAGTTGGACTCTCTGGCATCACCAACTCAGGATACTGCATCTCTAAATCTTGGAGTTCCCGATACAGTTGATCGTAGACGGCATCCTCCATGATGGGGTTGTCGAGGACGTAATAGGCATAGCTAGCTTTTTGCAGTAGTTGCCGCAGTTCTTGAACCCGCTGTTTTACTTCAGGCGTCACTTGTGCCACAGCGCTTATTATCCTCAACGCACATTCGATTCTAGTCTAGCGACAAGAAAAGTCTTTCAACGCTTGCCCCCACCGAATTCCCTTCTTCTTAATTAGGCCAGGAAGGGCGGGTCAGAGATTAGTGGATAGTGGCTAGTAGAACCCAACTTTCATTTTTTGGAGAAGCTTTGTAATTCCCCCTACTAATGACTATCTACTAACCACCGACTAACGGCTAATGACTAACCCTCTACTAACGACTTATCTACTAACCATTAACTCAATCTCCGCCTTAAGAAGGCAAATCCTTATTATTTGGATAGACAAATACGCTTCTGGCTCCTGAGTTTTGTTATAGGATCTTAACAATGGGCATCTGAGCGATCGCGCCAAGCGCATCGGCAGAGCAGATCGCGAAAAGCACAATATAGACCGATGAGCTATTACATTTCTCCCCGTTTCCTCAATAAACTCGCTGTTCACATCACCAAAAATTATCTAGACCTCCCTAAAATACGTGTTCCTTTAATCCTTGGCATTCATGGTCGCAAAGGAGAGGGAAAGTCCTTTCAATGCGAGTTAGTATTCGAGCGCATGGGTGTTGAAGCTGTCCATATGTCGGCAGGTGAACTAGAAAGCCCAGACGCTGGCGATCCAGGGCGTTTAATCCGCCTCCGCTATCGGGAAGCTGCCGAATTGATCCGAGTGCGCGGCAAGATGGCTGTACTGATGATCAATGATTTGGATGCTGGGGCAGGACGCTTTGATCAGGGCACTCAATACACGGTGAATACCCAGTTGGTAAACGGCACATTGATGAATATTGCCGATAACCCCACCGATGTGCAACTTCCTGGTAGTTATGATTCCACGCCGCTGCCTCGTATACCAATTATTGTTACAGGAAATGATTTTTCCACGCTGTATGCCCCGTTGATTCGGGATGGTCGGATGGAGAAATTCTACTGGCAACCCGACCGAGAAGACAAAATTGGCGTTGTCGGAGGTATTTTTTCGGAAGATGGACTGTCTGGCAAGGAGATAGCACAGTTAGTCGATACGTTCCCTAATCAACCGATAGACTTCTTTAGTGCGTTGCGATCGCGCATTTACGATGAACAAATCCTTAAGTTTATTCATGGAATGGGGATTGGGCAAGTTTCCTCCCGTTTAGTGAATAGTGCTGAGGAACCGCCAAAATTTGATAAACCGAATTTTAGCTTGTCTCGCCTAATCGAGTTCGGCAACCTGTTAAGGGGTGAACAGAAGCAGGTGGAAGATATGGGACTTGTTAGGGAATACAATCAAGCCCTAGCTTTACGTCTGACTCCTCAAGAGTCGAGCCATGCTACTCGTCCCGCTGATTCACGCCAGGAAAACAGCGAAACAAGCGTCCGTAGTGAGTTAGTCAATCAGCCAACAAGTCCTAACGGTTCTAATGGTTCCCAGGATTCCGGGAAACGCGATAACCAAGTGCCTAGTATGCCATTGGATCTAGAAACACAGGAGCAGATCCGTGAGCTTTTGGCTCAAGGTTACCGCCTTGGCATAGAGTATGGGAGTGAGCGACGAGTTCGGACTAATGCTTGGCAAAGTGGAACTTCTTTCCAGGGAAATGAAGCATCGGAAGCAATTATCGCTTTAGCAGAAAGTTTATCTGAGCATAGCGGCGAGTACGTCCGTCTGATTGGCATCGACCCTAAAGCCAAGCGTAGAGTTCTAGAAAAGATTATCCAACGACCAAATTAACAGATAGGGTTTCGGTATAGGGGCATAAATTCCATCTTGGTCAGGTGCCCAACTCAATTGGGCGATTAAATCTCTACTTGACCGGAGAGAAACTTAGCGTAAGATCGAGAATTTCAAATTAGGGAAAATCTAAGAAAAATTCAGCCCACAGCATATAGATGTGGGCTGAATTCCCTAACTTAAGTGAGGTGTTTTATAGTAAAGTTCCGCTTTGCATCATCATCAGGGCGAAGATGCCAACGCTGGTTGCTACTAAAACCAGACCAAGAGCAACTGATTCACCTAAATGCTTTTTAGTTTGTAAAAGTTTCATCTTTTTCTCTTTTTTATCGTGAGTATAGATTCATGAGAATACTAGGATTTGTTGAAATAAATGAGAAAAAGACAACCTTCTTAATCAAACTACAATCTACTTAATACAACCGGGCGATCGCACACCCTGAAATCGTAAAGAAAAGTGTTGCAGCCCCCACAAGACTACCGAATCTCCTTAACATACGACAGCCAAGTATTAATCGGTTGAAAGCCAACAGATTCGTAAAGCCGCGTTGCACTCGTGAGACTCTGAGCATCAACACCGAGCTTGACTTGTTCTACACCCGCCGCCTTTAGCTGCCTCATCTGAGCCAGTAATAGCGATCGTCCTAGCCCTAGTTTGCGAAAGCCACGTCGTGTGCCCAAAAGCTTAATCCATCCTTCCTTACGTCCACTACGAGTATTCTCTTCCCGGTTGATGTAGCCAACGCAGAAAGCCGCAAATGTACCGTCGGATGCTACAGCCATCAAGTTGAGTGCTGGTTTGTAGTGGGGATTCATGAGCCAATGCCCTGCCGCCTCTACTGTTAAGTCGTGGTGATCCCAGTGATCGATGAATGATTCATTGAAAAGGTCTACCCAATCGTTGAGATCGCCAAGTGAGATGCAGTGACGTTCATCCTTAGAACACCGATTCACTAATCCGCATGAGGGAGATAGAGAAGTTGGGGAAGGTAGGGAAGGTAGGGAAGACACAGAAGTTATCTCTCTCCTCTCCCCTATCTTCTTCATCTGCCTCATCCTTTCAAGAGCTGATAGGCGTGAATAATGAATCGATTCTCTAGAAAGCCGTTGTAGCGTGAAGCCTTTTGGCAGTGAGGATGGGGAAAACAGTTGATCTAGTGAGCAAGCCATCGTTAAAAAGCTGCGATCAATCATGAAACCCTGTCTTTCCAGCAGCATCTGGCGAGTAATTTCAGTGTCCTGGGTGCGGATGCACAGTTTTACCCGCACAGCACGCTCTTTTCCGACTTCACACAAACGCTTTTCACTCCACTGAAGAATTTCTGTTTCTAGAGTTTCAGTGTACCGACTTGGGTGAACGTCAAAGTACAAGTAGCCTTCAATCTCATCATCCTGCTTAGACATCAATAACTGTCCAAAGCCAATGACTCTACCATTGCTATCTTTCCAAAGGCGCAAATCACGTCTTCTGTCAAAATCGGGAGCTTCAAAGAACCTTTGCAGATCGCCAACTAAGGTGTCTTCATCTAACTGACCAGTAGGATTATTAAGCTTGACCAAATCAGTTATCTCTGCAAAAAGCATTGCTACTGACTCACCACACTCCGCAACTACTAGCGCACGGCGGTCAGTTCCCTTCATATAGGGGCGTCTTGTTAAAGTAGTCATAGAAAACTTGCAGTCCGTTTTTTAGGACTGTTTACATTCAGGTTAGGTATTGCAAAACAATAGAAAAGAGCTGAAATTAGAATGAACATCATCAGAGATTGAAAGACTCTGATGAAGGTGTGGACGCTTGATTTTTATTGATAAAAATTTCGCAAGCCAATTTGACCCTTAGGGGCTGCTTTCTAATTCAGCTTTGTATCAGTTACAGGCTCTATATCTACCCACGCTAATAGAGCTTGTACATGCCAATTTGCCAGACCTGAATTCTATGTAGCTGAGGTGCTAAGAAGAAAGTTTTGCTAAATTCAGGCGAAGTATATCGCCTTTGATGACACATAAAAACTTATGTTCAGGGTTAACTTCAAACGACCAGCACTGGTAATGTTTGCACTTGTGACCCTGTTAGTTTACCTAACTCGGTAAGGTTTGCACATTGATTGCACAATCCCTAGTCATCCCAATTATATCCTAACTATGATGCTACTGAATAGCGTTAAAGATCAAAATTGTTGATTAAAAAAGAGGCAAGGATTCATTTAGTTAAGTCATGCTCAAGAGCGAAACGTACCAACTCAGTACGGCTATTTGTTCCCGTTGTGCTAAACAAACAGCTGACGTACTTCTCGACGTTGCGGACACTAGTTCCTAAGCGGTGAGCGATTTCTTTATTCATCAATCCTTGAGCTACCAAATCTAAAACACTCTGCTCCCGTGGCGTAAATTTAATGTAGGTCGATTGTTGTGTTTGAACGATGCCACCCTGTTGCTTAATTAACATCTCCCGAATTTCAGATATCTGCTGTTCGATATTGCCAAACCCTTGATTACTGAAGGCTCCTTCAGCTGTGGTAGTGCGACGCTCTAATAAGTTCTGAATAAGGGCAACTAATTCCTCTGGGTCAAAAGGCTTCGAGAGATAGGCATCACAACCTGCTTTGTATCCGTCGATGCGATCTGAGGTCATGCCTCTAGCGGTCAGGAACACCACGGGTAGCGTCTTGAATCGAGGGTCATCTCGCAGCTGCTTGAGGAATTGATAGCCATCCACGTAGCTAATATCATCTACGCCCACAGGACAGCAACCCAACGAGCGCTAATTGGAAAACTAAATCCAATCATTCGAGGGTGGGCAAACTACTACTCAACTGTCGTAAGTAACGGTGCTTACGAACAACAAGACCATCTAATGTTTCAAAAGCTTAAGGCTTGGGCAAAACGCCGCCATCCACAAAAGTCTATCCAGTGGATTAACAGGAAATACTGGAAAACCATTGGCGGTAATAACTGGGTATTCGCAACCAGTGCAGAGGGTGAAAACCTAATGCGGTTACGAACACATAGCGAGACTCCAATAGTCCGCCATGTGAAAGTTAAAGGCGAATCGTCACCATACGACGCAGACCTAGTTTACTGGAGTTCAAGAATGGGAAAACACCCTGAACTATCAACAAGAGAGGCAACTCTCATGAAGAGACAAAAGGGTAAGTGTAACCACTGCGGATTGTTTTTCAGAGATGGAGATATATGGGAAATCGACCATAACATCCCCCGCTCAAAAGGTGGTAAGGATGAATACAACAACCTCCAACTCTTACATAAACACTGCCACGATGCAAAAACAGCCGAAGATGGTTCGGTTGGGGGTCATATTGACAGTTACCCAAGTCATTGAGGAGCCGGATGAGGTGAAAGTCTCACGTCCGGTTTTGTAGGCGAGGCTGGGAGGCGACTCCCAGACCTTAGCCAGCGAGGATGTCAATTTGTTAAACCATGTTCAAGAGCGTAGCGTACCAACTCAGTACGGCTATTTGTCCCTGTTTTGCTAAACAAACGGCTGACGTACTTTTCGACGTTGCGGACACTGGTGTCTAAGCGTCGGGCGATTTCTTTATTCATCAACCCTTCTGCAACTAAATCTAAGACACTTTGCTCTCTTGGCGTAAAGTCGATACGGATGGGTGGGGGGGTTTGAGTAATGCCAGTCCGCTGATCTAGCATTGCTCGGATTGCAGCAATCTGCCGTGCAATGTCTTCAAGATCTGTGTTGCTAGCGGTTTCTCCAGTTGTTGCTGTGCGACGTTCCAATAAGTTACTAACGATCGCCACTAACTCGTCTGGGTCAAAAGGCTTCGGGAGGTAGGCATCAACACCTGCCTGATAACCTAGAATGCGGTCTGAGGTCATGCCTCTAGCGGTCAGGAACACCACGGGTAGCGTCTTGAATCGAGGGTCATCTCGCAGCTGCTTGAGGAATTGATAGCCATCCACTTGGGGCATCATCACATCAGAAATAACTAGATCTGGGGTTTTTTGCTGCAATATTTGCCAAGCCTCATTAGCATTACTGGCAACCTGCACCTCAAAACCACCAATTTCTTGCAAATACTCTTTGACCGATACACGTACCCCCGGCTCGTCGTCTACCAGTAACAGTTGTGCTGACATCGTATATACCTTTGCCGCTACTTCTTTAAATTTAACGAAAATTGTTTACTTCTGTTACTCCGAATGCAGATACTAATGTTATCGCAAGAAGTCCCGCCTCTTCAGCTGCCATTTTGAGGAGAATAGCAGTGCGATCGCTGCTACCATTATCTACCAATAGATACTTTCCCTTCTCTGTTTGATAAGTCTGCTCTGATAATCAGATGCTCAACTATTGCTAATAGCTAATTGCTAATTGTTCATTGCTAATGGTCTTTTTAACTTTTAACTATTAGCTATTAGCCATTAGTTCAGCTATTAACTTAAAGTCAAACACAACAACGCCAGAGCAGCATTAGTCAAATAAAACACACCAACGATGTGGGTTTCTGACCAACCACTCAGTTCGAGATGGTTATGGAACGGTGACATCTTAAATAGACGCTTGCCAATGCCATTTGCATCTTTTGTAGCTTTGTAGTAAGCGACTTGGGCAATTACCGATAGGGATTCTACAAAGAAAATACCGCTGATAATAAATAAACCCCACAGGTTTTGACTCACAAGCCCTACTGTTGCTAGTGCTCCTCCCAGTGCCAAAGAACCTGTATCACCCATAAACACTGTTGCTGGGTGTCGGTTATGAACGACAAAACCCAGACAACTACCACTCATACAGGCACAGAAAATCATTAAACCTGGTGAAGTTGGGGCAACAAGTGCTCCGAGTCCCAAAAAGGCGATCGCACAAGTCCCCCCTGCCAGCCCATCCACGCCATCTGTAAGATTCGTGGCATTACTTTCTGCCGCCAACACGAATACAGCTAAAGGCCAAAATACTAGCCCCAATGGTAAGACTATATTTAAAGGCAGGTTAATTGTTGTAATACTTGCTGGCTGACTCCAAGCTAGCCACAGACAAAATAGTGAGGCAACTCCCAGTTGAAGCGCCAGTTTCAGGCGGGGTGAAATTCCTTTATTTGAGCGGCGTCGGACTATTTGCCAATCGTCTAGTAAGCCAATTCCGGCATAGGCAAGGGTTATAGCTGATACGACGAGTACGCTCATAAAGTCATTGGTCTTTATGATTAGTCCTGACCACAACAGAGCAACGACGAGTGCGATCGGTACAAAAAACACTCCGCCCATCGTTGGAGTGCCTGCTTTTCGTAAATGCGTTTGAGGACCATCCTCGCGGATAATTTGCCCCATCTTGAGGGCTTGTAAAAGAGGAACTGTCCAGTATCCCAACCAACCAGTAATCAAAGCACACAGCAACAGCGGTAATGTCATCGAGCTTCCTGATAAAAGCGATCGCCCCCCTGTCCAATCAAGAACTAATGAACCCAGGCTCAACCCAAGTGTTAGTAACGTCAAGAGTCTGGGCCCCGTCAGGTTCAACGACCGCCCAGAAGAGAATTTTGCGTCAACCACAGATTTTCCATTCCTTATGTCGAACACTCCTCACACAGAGATGCAATTTATTGCCTCTCGACGATTCCCGTGATCCTCACAGTACTCATGGGAATCCTATCATCAATACAGTATTCTCTCTCAATTACTCGAGCAAACTTACCTATGGGCTAATGTCAGATGATTAACCCTAGGTCTAGTAGCAGAGCAATTAGTAGCGAAAAATTACCGCCACTGATGGGTGATTTAGCTGGGACATGACCAGATTTTGCAGCAAAGACAATTTTGCCGTTCCTGAGAATAGGAGTCACTGTTCTACCAATCCGTCTTTGTCACCAGTCTCTTCTTCTCGTGCAACTGCACCATGTTGCGCTGTGGGTCAAAACTATCCCACTGAGTAATGGCTCACCGTGAAAAACAACAAACCAAATTCGTTGCTAGTACACTGCCTTAACTACTTCTTTCAGGTCATGATCTGTCTGTCCTGATTATTTACAAAAATTTTTTGTTCTAGAAAGAAACAGTTTTTTAAATGTACTAAAACGTTACAAATATAATTAGAATAACATAATTTGAGATTCTGAATTTACCATGAATACTCCTAGCTACGTGATTGGGGTGGATATGGGCACCACCAGCACAAAGGCAGTTCTATTTACAGAAACTGGGGATGTTATTACTCAGCATGCCGTTGAATATCCCTTATACACACCGACTGTAGGCGCGGCAGAGCAAGATCCAGAAGAAATCTGGACAGCTGTTACAACGTCAGTTAGAACGCTAATCGAAACGAGTAACATTGAGCGATCGCAACTGTTGTGTTTATCGTTTGGTTGTGCGATGCATAGCTTAATTGCTGTTGGCGATCAGGGACAATTGCTCACTAAAAGCATTACCTGGGCGGACAACCGCAGTGCAAAGTGGGCATCTCAACTCAAACAGAATCAGAAGGGACATGCAATCTACCGTCGCACCGGAACACCAATTCACGCCATGTCTCCTTTAGTCAAACTAATTTGGCTGCGAAATGAACATCCTGAGATATTTGAGCAAGCGACTAAATTTATTTCAGTCAAAGAGTATATTTTTTACCGGCTCTTCGAGCAGTATCTAGTTGATTATTCCATCGCTTCCGCAACAGGTTTGATGAACCTGAAGGAACTAGACTGGGACAAAGAGGCGTTGGAAACTGCTGGAATTACTAAACACCATCTATCACAGTTAGTGCCGACAACGCACATTGTAGAGAAAATCAGCGAATCAAGTGCCCTGGAGTGGAGGATTCCTGTTGATACGCCTATCGTCATGGGTGCTAGTGACGGTGTACTAGCTAACCTAAGTGTGGGGGCAATCTCACCGGGAAGTGTCACCGTAACAGTTGGGACAAGCGGCGCAGTTCGAGCCGTCGTTGAACACCCTTGGACAGATCCCCAGGAGCGACTCTTCTGCTACGCTTTGACTGAAAATCACTGGGTAATTGGGGGCGCTGTCAATAACGGGGGTATAGTCTTTCGCTGGATACGAGATCAACTAGGTGAATCTGAGATTGTCACCCTCAAGGAACTCGATCAAGATCCATATGAATTATTAACCAATCTAGCTCAAAGTGTTCCACCAGGAGCAGACGGCTTAGTTTTTCATCCTTACTTAGTCGGTGAGAGGGCACCGATTTGGGACGCCAACGCTAGAGGCTCGTTTGTAGGCTTAACCTTGCGCCATACTAAAGCTCATATAATTCGAGCCGTGCTAGAAGGTATCACCTATAATTTGAACCTTGTCTTGCAAGCATTAGAAGATCGTATTGGCAAACCCAAAGAGATTCAGGTGACGGGGGGCTTAGCGAAATCCTATCTTTGGAGACAGATTTTAGCAGATGTTTTTGCTCAAGAAATTACGGTACCAGCAAGTTACGAAAGCACTTGTCTAGGTGCAGCAGTTTTAGGACTTTATGCGCTTAATAAAATCCCAACGTTAGATAGAGTTTCACAGATGCTTGGACTTTCTGAGCCACAACAACCCATACAGGAAAATGTAGAGATTTATCGAAAAGTTATTCCTGTATATAATCGCCTACTGCATCTCCTGCAAGGGGAATATGCTAATCTTGCTCAATTGCAAGACGAATTAAAGTAATTCCTCATCACTCCAGCGATCAGATTACCATCAACGCCAGTAATCCAAACCTCTATTATTGGCTGAGCTTCCCTAGACTCTCCAAGGCACACATCACAACTTCTAACTAGAGAATGTTTGCGCTTGCTTCCTCATCCACAAGGCAAGAATGCCCATAAATATCAACCCCATAATCCCAGCAATAGGATTACCATCAACGCCAGTAATCCAGGGAGAAACTTGATCAGAATATTTTACCAATTTCCCCACTTTGAGGATGTAGTAGCCCCAAACTAGACCAGCATGGATACCAATTGGCAAACCGAGAAGTCCACCGGAGGAGCGCTTCGCCCAAACTAGCGTCAATCCCAGCAGCAATAAGCCAGGAAATCCAGACAATGTGCGAACAATCTCTGAGAGGGGTTTGAGAAAGTGCAGCACCGCATAGATAATCGCATCAGCCCAGAGTGACGCCCCCTGGCTATAATCCCGCTGCAACTCATCCAACAGCCAGCCCCGAAATACCAACTGCTCGGCAAAGCCAATCCCCAGGGCGCTGACTAACCCTTCTAAAATGATTCGTGGCAGTATTACTGGGGGTATCTGGAATTGCACCCAACCTAGCAATCCTTCTAACGCAAACAGACCCAACGTAAACAATAGACCAATAGTCAATCCTTTAAGCAGGTCTAGACCATTCTGCCGCCTTCCTTCCAAACCGTAACTTTTCAGCAACTGGGGTTGCTGATAAACTCTCCTGCCCCAGAATCGGAGCAGCAACAAAAATTCCCCGAACAATAGTCCCATCGTCAGGATAGTGACTAAGTTCGGGTCGTAACTCAATAAATAATAAATTGGTGCGGCTACTGGCAGCCAGAGCAGTAGCAAAATTGCAAGAAATGTTCCCAGCCGCACTGGTGCTGGGTATCGAACTAAGTTAGCAAGGTTATGCTTCAAGAATTTGGACTTTATCGGTCAGCAAAAAACCAGAAACAGTATTGGAACAAGTGCTTCGGCTTAGGCGGCGCTTAATCTCAACACTCGCAAGACAAGCCCCTAACCTCTTATTCATCAGGTTCTATCGTACTGGTTAAGCCGTGGTTCTTCAAGGTTTCACTGTAAAACTCAGCATGCTCCTGAGCACAAGTAATCACCAATGCTAGCCCCGCGGTATGGGCTTCCATCATAATGCTGACCGCTTGGGGTTGAGTCAAGCCTGCCACCGTCGCCATCAAAGTCTGCACCACATATTCCATTGAGTTGAAATCATCATTATGGAGCAAAACGCGATAGCGAGGCGCGTGTTTACGGACTGTTGAACGCTTCTCGATAGTTTCGACAGACACTGCTGCTTTCCCTCTCTATTTCATCAGATGTTTGCACAGATTTCCACTTATACAGGAAAGTATCAAAGCTTTTTCTTTAATATTACTAAACATTATTCATCTTGATGCATTAAGGCACGTAAAGGATTATTACTTTTATGAGTCATTATACAAAGTACTTTTAGGCGATACACTTAAAGTCTCGCTTTGTTGAAGAGAGCACCATTACGTTCTTGCTGCTACCCTAAGAGCACAGAAGACGGTAAACACAACCCATGGCAAGCAAAGTTTAGGACTTGATTCAGTCAATAGAGAAACCCTGCGGACAAAAAGGTGCAATTCAACAGCAAGAGCAAATGAGTCATCTTCGCAAGGTTACAATAAAAAAGTCAACGTTACTTAACATGTTTCGTGACTACACAGGCAATTCCAGCCGTCGCTATTAGCTCAATACCTGGCACTTACTGGCAATGGCGCGGACAATCTATTTACTATGTACAAGCTGGACAGAAGCAATCAGGACGCCCACCGTTGCTTTTAGTTCACGGTTTTGGTGCCTCGACAGACCACTGGCGCAAGAACATTGCTGAACTTCGCAATGAGTTTGAAGTTTGGGCTATTGATCTATTGGGGTTTGGACGTTCAGCAAAGCCAGATTGGCAGTATGGGGGTGATTTATGGCGAGACCAGTTGCATGATTTTATTACTGATGTGATTGGTCAACCCGTTGTATTAGCGGGAAATTCCTTGGGTGGCTACTCATCACTGTGTGTAGCAGCGCAGCGTCCTACTTCTGCTGTCGGTTTAGTACTGCTCAATAGTGCTGGTCCCTTTACAGATACCAAGGTGCCTGAGGAACCAAATCCTCTGCAAAAATTTGTCGGTGAGCTTACTCGGTCAGTTTTACTGCAACCTTGGGCGAGTTTTCTGCTGTTTCAGTACGTGCGGCAACGTTTTGTAATTCGCAAAACGCTCTCCCAAGTTTATCTCGACCAAAGTGCTGTTACAGACCAACTGGTGGAAGAAATTTATCGTCCTTCCTCTGATGCTGGTGCCCATAAGGTGTTTGCCTCGGTCTTTAAGTCGCCCCAAGGGGAAAAAATCGATGCACTGTTACAGCAGTTGACCTGTCCACTGTTGCTGCTATGGGGAGAAGCAGACCCCTGGATGAGGGCAAAAGAGCGGGGAGCACAGTTCCGTCAATACTATCCCCAGTTGACAGAGCACTATCTTAGGGCGGGACACTGCCCTCATGATGAGGTGCCAGAACAGGTGAATGCTATCCTCCGCGACTGGGTATTGGCGATCGCGCCAAGCGCACCGGACTAAAGGGCGATCGCTGGCGATTAGCTTACCCATTATTTTGCCAAGGTCGAAACAATTTAATTGTGCAAATATAGAGCCTGTGCTACTCAAATGCACGGGCTTTTTCATTTCCCGTCGTTAACTTGCTGCCACTGAGCAGATAAGCAGTCATATCTCCTTTGCCCTTGACAAAGATAACGCCCCGTTCCTCAAACAGGTACTTATCCCGTAGTAGCTCATAGGTGGCGGCTGTCACCTGTATGGCACCGTCAACGCCTTGGGATTCCATGCGGCTAGCAATGTTAACGGTGTCGCCCCACAAGTCGTAGCAGAACTTTTTGATGCCAATGACGCCTGCGACGACTGGACCGCTGTTGATGCCAATCCGGAGTTTGAACGTTTCACCCGTCTCTTCGCCTACTCTTACCATTTCGGCCTGCATATCCAGCGCCATTTGAGCGATCGCGATCGCATGATCTGGACGGGGCAAAGGCAAACCAGCGACAACCATATAGGCATCGCCGATCGTCTTGATTTTCTCCAAATCGTGCCGATCAGCTAGCTGGTCAAACTTCGAGAAAATTAGATTGAGAATCTTAACCAGTTCTTTTGGAGATGTCCGAGCCGAGAACTCAGTAAAGCCAACGATGTCAGCAAACAGAACGCTTACCGCGTCATAGCTCTCGGCAATAATACTTGAGTGCCCTTTCAACTGCTCTGCAATTGGTTTAGGCAAGATATTGAGCAGTAGCTGCTCCGATTGTTCGTGTAGATAACGCAGTGCTTCCCGCCCCACCTTACGTGCTGTAATCTCGGAGACAGTACCTTCGTAGTAGAGCAGCGCACCAGCGGAGTCACGAACCGCACGGGTGTTCTCTGACACCCAGATAACACTGCGATCCTTACGATAGACCAGGGACTCAAACTCAAACACAGCATTGTCCACTTGTATAGCGGCAATGAATTCACCTCGGCGGTTGGGTTCAACATAAACTTGCCGCGAGATGTCTTTGATACAAGTGATTAGTTCTTCAGGAGAGGAGTAGCCAAAAATCCTTGCCAATGCCGGGTTTGCGCTGAGGAATCGTCCGGATGCCGTCGTCTGGAAGATGCCCTCGATCGCGTTTTCAACAATACTGTGATATCTCTGTTCAGCAAGACGGAGCGCTTCTTCAGCGGCTTTGCGCTGAATTACTGAACCCAGTTGAGCACCCACCGCCCAGACTAGCTCAAGCAATCGCTGATCTTGTTCACGGGATTCAAACGTGAAGAGAACAAACACAGCCAGAACCCCATCATTCATAACAATAGGAATGCCCAAACAGGAGCTGAGTCCGCTTTCGAGTACTATCTGAGAACGAGCAAACACAGCTTCTGGCTCGATTTCAACATCCTGAATCCACTCGGGCTGCTTGGATGACCAAACCCGCCCAGGCAGTCCCATGTCGGGAGCAAATCGGAGCATCTTGCTATGCTGTCTGAATTTCTCTAAGGCGGACACAGTTGCCCCATCCGAATTAGTACTGGCATACCAAGCGGGGCCGAGTTCTAGAACAGTTCCATCCGAGTTGGGAATCCAGGCTTCCCCAAAATTCCAGCCTATAGTCTCACACACTTTACGTAGGGTGACTTCCAGAGCAGAGTGAAAATCTTGGGACTCACTAATTGCTTGCGTTATCGTTTGTAAGAGGCGAATTTTTTCTTCCGCCCGTTGGCGATCGCGCGTTTCTAGACTTAGGGAAACTAAATCAGCTAAAGAGCTAGCAAAGTTTTGTTCATCCAATGTCCACTGACGGGACAAGTCAGTGTGTTCATAGCACACTACTCCCACGATCTGACCTCCCACACGAATCGGCGCAGCCAACAGCGCTGTCACTCCGTAGGGACCCACAACCGTGCGCCCATCCGGCAGGTGGGACGCCTGCGATTCAAGAGTGATGGGGTTGGTGTCGGCATCGTGAATGCCAATGGTAAGCTCTTGTTCCAAGGCTTTGAAGTAGGCGGGATAGTCTACTGCCGCCAACTCTATCCCCTGTGTATGATAGTTGGCACTGCTCTCAAACAGGTTGAGGCAATGAATCTTGGCTCCGTCAGGGCTGTATAACCACACACCAGCCCTCGAAATCTCTAGGGTTTGGGCAGCCGCTTGGGTGAATTGCCTCAGGGCAGAGTGCAAATCGCCGTGGTTTACACTTTTGCTCTTGGTAAGAGCTACGAGCACTTGGTTCTGTCGGCGCAGCCGTTGATGGAGTTGCCCTTGTTGGATAGCGATCGCGATCGGCGTAGATAATTGCTTGAGTAAATCAACCTCCCACTGCTGCCACTGCCGTGGTTCGCAACAGTGATGAGCAGCCAACAACCCCCACAACCGTTCTCCTTGTAGAATGGGAACCACCAAGTTAGCCCTGACCTGAAGATTGACCAGAAAATCAAGGTGACACGGCGTCATCTGGGCTGTGTAGATATCTTCGATGACCAAGATGCGGCCCTCTTGATAGCGCTGAACATAGCTTTCTCCAAAGCAGGCGTCAGTGATTGTGGTGTTCAGTATAGATAGTCCCTTGGTGCTGACAGATTCTACAGCGACAACACCGCTCCAATCAGCAAAGAATCGATAAATCAGCACCCGATCCGTTTGCAGAAATTGCCGCACCTCAGTCACCGTCGTGCTGAGAATCTCTTCTAAATTCAGCGATTTACGAATCCGTTGGGTAATTTCGCCCAGCAACTGTTCCCGTTGAGCCTGCTGCCGCACTAACTCCTCCGCCCGCTGCCGCTCCTTGACCTCCTGTTGCAGTTGCAAATTTTGCTTTTGGAGTTGATTTTGCAGATTCTGGATAGTCAGATGGTTCGTGATGCGGGCTAAAACTTCTTCGGGTTGAATCGGCTTAGTGACGTAATCTACGGCTCCAACCTGGAAACCTCTTACCTTATCTACCGTCTCCCCAAGCGCCGTCATAAAAATCACGGGGATATCTTGCGTTGAGTGATTGGCTTTCAATCGGCGGCAGGTTTCAAACCCGTCAATTCCGGGCATGAGTACATCTAATAGGATGAGATTGGGCTGAGCATATACAGCCTGTTCGATCGCACTTTCACCATCTATTGCCACCAAGACTTCAAAACCAGAATCGGTCAAAAAATCACATAGCATTCCTAAATTAGTCGGGGTATCATCTACGATTAAGATGACGCCTCCTGCCGGATTTTCCACACTTATTCATGACCTAACGTGTAAGGTTTGAGAAACTCCCTGATTTGCTTGATCTGAAAGCCTTTTGCTAGTTGACAAATCTCCGACGCAAACGGGACAAATTGCTCATCCAACTGTTCAAGTCTCGCCGCTTGTTCCAGAATGCCTCTGACGTTGCCTCTCTTAACCAGATCGAACAGAACAGCGATTTCCTCCGGAGGTGGAGCAATCAAGCTTGGAGTTTGGCTCGAACATTTGCGTTCAGCAATGAGCGACTTGGAGTTTGGATTATTGGGTTGTTTGTTAGATGCAACACCCTCTGAATCTTGGTCAACTATCCCAAATTCAGTATCAGCGGCTGGCGAAAATTCCAAATCCTCATAAACCCATTCCAGTCCCAAATGCACCCGTAGCCGTTCTAAAAGATGCTTTGCCTGCACTGGTTTAGGGACAAAGTCGTCACAACCCGCCTTCTGGCTTTTAGCTTGACTATAATCAAAAACGCTAGCCGAGGTTGCAATTATAACAATCTGTTTAAGTTCTTTTAACTTCCGAAGCTGCCGGGTAGCCTCAAAGCCATCTATTACTGGCATCACCAAGTCCATTAATATCACATCAGGCTTAAACTTAAGCGCCTTATTTAGACAGTCACTACCGTCTGTTGCTTCGACTATTTCAAATCCCAAAGGGTCGAGGAAATTGACTAAAACTGAGCGATTTTCCCATTTATCATCCACCACCAGAACTTTGCGCTTTTCGCCTTTGAAGCCAATGATATTGCGCTCTTTAACCTTGGCAATTTCAGTGGCTTCCGGCACTTCAGGCATATCCAAATCTAGCCAGAAAACACTGCCAGAACCCAATTGACTCTTCACCTCCAAGGTACTGCCCATCAACTGAGCTAATTTCTGACTAATGGCTAGTCCCAGCCCAGTGCCTTCAACCCAGTGGCGATTGTTCTCAACTTGATGGAATGGTAGAAAGATTTCTGTCAATTTCTCCGGCGCGATGCCGATACCAGTGTCCTCTACCTGAAAGCGGATTTTTCCCTCGTGATAACCAACGTTGAAGACTACCCCGCCAGTTTCGGTAAACTTGACTGCATTTCCAAGTACGTTAATTAAGACTTGCCGCAGCTTTTGCTCATCGCCCCGAACGAAGGTAGGCAGAAGAGAAAGCGCTTTGTAACTAAACGAAATGTTCTTTTGTTCAGCACGAATACGAAAGATTTCAGCAAGATTGTTAAGAAACTCAGGAAACTGAAAGTCACTCAGGTGAATTTCCATTTTCCTGGCTTCAATTTTGGAGAGGTCTAAAATGTCATTGATAAGCGTTAATAGGTGGTCGCCACACTGTTGAATGATACCCAGTCCATCCTGTTGTTTGGAGGTTAAAGTTTTGTCTCGTTTGAGGATGTGAGCGTACCCTAAAATCCCATTCAATGGGGTTCGGAGTTCATGGCTCATATTCGTTAGAAATTCACTCTTGGCGCGGTTGGCAGATTCAGCTGCTTCTTTTGCCTGTTTGATTGCTTCCTCTGCCTGTTTGCGAGCGGTGATGTCTTCATGAACGGCTACATAGACTGTTCCATACTCAGGATGTTCAAGTTTCGAAGTGTGAGATCTACACCAGAAAGGTGTGCCATCTTTCTTGACATTATGGACTTCATATGCAACTTGACCATGTGTATTTATCTGGTGCATTATTTCACTGGCAACCTGTTCGGCTTTCTGCTGATCTGAAGCGTAGTTAATTGCTGCCACAGGTTTTTCATTTAGCTCACCCGAACCATAGCCAAACATACTCTCGAATTTAGGATTGGCATAAACAATCACGCCATCAGTGGCTCTGACCAGGCAAACCCCTTCAGCCATATTCCTCACGATTGCACCTTGAAGCTCCAGGCTCGCCTCTGTCTGCTTACGGTCAGAAATATCTCGCCCATTGACATAGGTCAATCTATCCTCAACGGATGCACTCGCACTCCAGACAAACCATTTGTACGAGCTGTCTTTGCACAGGAGGCGAGACTCAAAGTAGGTCGTGCCCATGCCGCTTGCAACTTTTTGCGCGTCAGCCGCTAATGCTTTCCGGTCTTCGGGATGAATAAATTCGAGGTAGGGTTTTGCGAGTAATTCCTCGGTTGTGAAACCTGTTGTGTTTTCCCAGGCTGGGTTCACATACTTGAAGTAACCGTCAAATTTAGTGATGCACAGCAGTTCAGGTGAGAGATTGAAGAAGTTATCACGCTCTTTTTCCACCCGCTTGCGATCGCTAATTTCACGCTCCAGTTCTCGGTTGGCTGCCTCCAACTGAGCCGGACTGGGAAGAGCAAGCGCTTGATTGACCAAGGGTATCAGCTCCGCAGCTGTGTACATTGAGACTACGGCAGTTATGGCTTTGAGGAACCCACTCAACCAATAAGTAGGGTGCCACAGCGTCCAAATCTCCATCACATGGGTAGTCCCACAAGCGATGATAAATGCCCCAAACAGTAGAAATATCCAGTTGAAGGGCAAATCGACCCGCTTGCGGACAAAATAGACTAGTGTGATTGGGATTGAATAATAGGCGATCGCGATCACAGAATCGGACACTACATGGAGCCACACCAACTCATGTCTCCAAAGGTAGCAATGCCCATGAGGGATAAACGATCGTGAAGCAAAAAGGTTTTTCAAGACTTCTAGCATAAAATTACCCCTTTATAGATTTGCAGCAAGCGGCAGGAGGCAATCTGCCAGAAGGCGGCGTTTCTTCTAGTTTGTGCTAGGGCACTCTCAATCCCAGCCCTGAGATTATGCTCTGTGTCAGATGTGGTGATGACTGAATCTTTGACTTATTACCCTTCGTTCATAAAAACTGATGGAAGGATTAAGAAATTCTATTACTGAGGTAGAGGATTTCCGTACTAAAACTAAAGAAAGAATAAAGAACGGCTATGGTAAAGGTAGATGACTTCTGTTCATTAGTTCCCCCAAGCTATCTAAATTCCTAGCGTCATGAGGGTATCAATTGCTGACTACTTCACATTTTGTTACAAAGTATAAAGAACTCTCGTGGATGCACAACGGTATGTTTGGTGGCTTCACCGGTACAAAAAATCCATCTGGCAGTGATTGGGGAGAGCAGATGCTCAACACCGTCGCCAGCAAAACGATTCGCCACCTATTTACACAGAGCGAGTCGATAGATGTCTCGGTTCGCTGCCATCCCTCTAGTAAGTTGTTGCAAGGCAGCATCGACAGCTTCAAGGTGAGTGGTCGTGGTTTGGTGATTCGTCGGCAATTCCGAGCTGAGGAGCTATCGTTTGAAACGGATGCTGTCTCGCTTGACTTCAGTTCGGTTCTCAAGGGTCAGATTAGTCTGAAGCAACCTACTCAGGCGATCGCTCAAGTAGTGCTGACGGAAGACGATATCAATCAATCCTTCAAAGCAGAACTGGTGAGAAAGCGTCTGGAAAATATTGCCATACCATCCTTGAGTGAGCTATCGGGTGGTGAATCGGTCTCCTTTACAGACGTGCAGGTGCAACTACAACCCAATAACCGGGTGCGGATTTTTGCCAAGGCAGAGCTACCAGAACACGGTTTGGTACCAATCAGTTTAAGCTCTACCCTGGCAGTTGAGCGGCGGCGTCGTGTCCTGTTTCAAAACTCCCAGTTTGAACCCGATAATGTACCAGAGTCTTTACGGGAAATTTCTCAAACCTTGACAGCTGCATTAGATGACATATTGAATAATATGGTGGATCTGGATCGCTTCAACCTTGATGGTGCCACAATGCGCATCAATCGCCTGGAAACTCAGGGAAAGATGCTTATTTTTAGTGGTTATGCCCAAATTGAGCGCATCCCCAATAATCCGTAACTGGAAACTCTGTAATGTCAATCAGCGCTGTCTTTTCTGCGGGTGGGGTCGTCATGTGGCCCCTGCTGGCACTATCACTGATAGCGATCGCCCTAATTCTAGAGCGCATTATATTTTGGCAGCGAGTAACCAAGCGCCAGAATGCCATGATGCGGGACGTTCTCTATTTCTACCCGCGTGACCTTCAGGCAGCATTGCTCAAGCTAGAACAAAACACTGATTTGCCAATGGCGCGGATTTTTCTAGCCGCGATAGAACTGGAACAGCCCACTGCAGACGAATTTCGACTAGCACTAGAAAGTGCGGCTCAAGCCGAGTTACCACTACTCAAACGTTTCGGTACATTTTTTGAGACGGTAATCAACATTTCGCCACTGCTGGGTCTGTTAGGAACAATTCTCGGATTGATTCAGGCTTTTGCTGCCTTGAGATTGGGCGATATTGGGGGAACTAAAACCGCTGGCGTCACAGGAGGTATCAGTGAAGCGTTAATTTCAACAGTCGCTGGATTAGCCCTTGCGGTGTTTACGCTGCTATTTGCAAACACATTTCGGGGACTGTATCGGCGTCAGCTGGCATTAATTCAGGAATATGGTGGTAAGCTGGAACTGTTTTACCGTCGTTACTACGCCCATGGAAGAATTCCTTATCTGAAATTACCTAAACCAGACAAATGAATTATCGTTAAATTCGAGTCAAAAAAGTTTTTCTAAATTGAAGTATTTAAATATAACCCGCTTTCTCTCACTGAGACGTAGTCTCGAAACTCAAAAGTCAAAAGTTAAAACATATCGCACACTATTTGGTTTGTTAACGCTAGTGGGTACAGCGCTATCGAGATATGAGCGTTAGCCCCTAACTTTATTTTTAATTTTTCTGACGAAACAACTTTCATCGGTAGAATGTGATGCATTTAGATAACTTTTATTTAAGGCACTTGCACAGTAAAATATGATACCTTCGTCCAGAAGTTGTTTAGACGTTTGAGTGAGAATTGTTGGGAACTATTAGAGATATGTGGTGTCTCTGAATCTTGAGGGAAGTCTTCAGTGAAAAGACTTCTACTCAGTTGTACAAGTAGCGCGTCGGCAAGCTGATCACTTGCTTAGCTGCAATAGCAAGTTTTGAAATGACTGATGTCCGAGAACATCAGCGTTGCAATTCTAGGGTGTGTCTGAAAAGCCTGTTTTATCCGAATGCAGGCTTTTTGCGGTGTAAACCTGAAAAAGCTTTGTAACATTGAGCCTGGCTACACCGATCATCTGTGGTGCGTGAACAAAACAGACAAGCCCTAATGTAAATGAGGTTTGACATTACATGAAAGTTTTACTTTTATATCCCCTTTTTCCTAAAAGTTTTTGGTCTTTTGAGAAAACATTAGCTTTGCTAGGTCGTAAGGCGATGATACCGCCTTTGGGTTTAGTGACTGTAGCCGCAATTCTTCCTCAAGAGTGGGAGTTTAAGCTAGTAGACCGGAATGTTCGCCAGATAACTGAGGCAGAATGGGCTTGGGCAGATTTAGTCATCCTCTCAGCAATGATTGTGCAAAAAGAGGATTTCCTCAACCAAATTCAGGAGGCAAAACGACGGGGTAAAGCAGTTGCCGTAGGCGGACCTTATCCAACGGCTTTACCTGATGAAGCTAAAGCCACTGGCGCAGACTATTTGATTCTGGATGAAGGGGAAATTACGTTGCCCTTATTTGTGGAAGCGATTGAACGAGGTGACACTGGAGGGGTCTTCCGTTCTGGGGGGGAGAAGCCCGATGTTACAAATACACCCATTCCCAGGTTTGAGTTATTGGAGTTTGATGCCTACTCTGAGATGTCAGTTCAATTTTCGCGAGGATGTCCCTTTCAGTGCGAATTCTGCGACATTATTGTTCTTTACGGTCGTAAACCTCGGACAAAAACTCCCGCGCAACTTTTGGCTGAACTAGACTGCCTCTATGAGTTAGGTTGGCGACGCAGCATTTTTATGGTGGATGACAACTTCATTGGCAACAAGCGCAATGTCAAGTTATTCCTGAAGGAATTAAAGCCCTGGATGGTTGAACACCACTATCCCTTCTCCTTCGCCACCGAAGCCTCCATCGATTTGGCAAAAGACCAAGAACTAATGGATATGATGGTGTCGTGTAATTTTGGGGCTGTCTTTTTAGGAATTGAGACACCGGATGAGGAGAGCTTAACCCTAACTCAGAAGTACCAAAATACGAGAGATTCTCTGAGTGATTCTGTATATGCCATTACACGTACAGGACTGCGGGTGATGGCAGGGTTCATCATCGGGTTTGATGGCGAAAAACCAGGGGCAGGCGATCGCATTGTCCAGTTTGTTGAGAAAACCTCAATTCCTACAGCCATATTTAGTATGCTGCAAGCTCTACCTGATACAGCACTCTGGCATCGGCTTAAGAAAGAGGGTCGCCTCCGAACTGAATCAGCTAATATCAACCAAACAACGCTGATGAA
>DATNPH010000036.1:0-119953 GCA_036703315.1 Coleofasciculaceae cyanobacterium | reverse complement strand
CAATATCGCGATCGCACACAGGGACATTGCGATCGCAACTTAGGGGTTTTCTCCAAAAAAACTCGGGATAATAAATATTTATGCTGCTCCCATTTATCGGTTAGGGTGGTATTTCAGCATAATCACTCAGCATTCAAAGGTAAGTTGCCGCAAAGTTTTTGGTGAGACGGTACTTTAAAGTTGAGGTGCTTCTCTTTAAAGGGGAGTTCGGAAATTATCCCTGTTACGTTGTGGAAGTCGTAGCATAGAGTCGAAACAGCGTATAAGCCAACTAATCAAGGAGAGTTTTCAGTATGACACCTGAAGATAACAATCCTCAAGAACAGTCCCTGACTGCTGTTGTACGTCGTTTTGCGCTCGGGGTTGTGCTTGGTTTAATTCCAGTCTTGCTTCATCTGTTCTCTTCCGGTGCATTAGACGATTTGACGTGGAATGCTACAAAGATCAGTTTTCTTGCATCAGTATCCTTGGTTTGTGGAGTCCTGTCAGCAATCTTTGGAAAACGCTTTTTGAATGTGCTCAGAGGGATATTGGAGACTGGAGCATTCTGAGCAATGAGTGTAAGTTCTCGTCACAAACAGGGCATCAGTTCATATACTTGTGCAAGTAAATCTTATACTCCAAGGTACTGTATGAGAAGGTGAGGTAAAAGCGTATTTCCGAGTTTTTTATCCAGAATGGCGGGTGAGAGTTCATCAACAGGGCATTAAACCTGGAACGCGATTCTATGCCTCTCAACTATTGAATCCAACCATTGACGATCGCTTGATGAAGTGCCTGATAACGAGTTTGGGCTTTGAGCTTTTTGAGAGCATTGTTCATATGGAACTTGACAGTACTCTCACTAATAATCAGGTGATCGGCAATATCGCGATCGCGTAATCCTTTCGTTAATAGAGCCAGAATTTCTAACTCCCGTTCCGAAAGGATTTGCTGCACTTTAGTATTCGACTCGATGCCCCAATGTTTGCCACAATTGACGGCTTCTACTGCTTGCCGCAATTGGTCGGGGCTAATCGAAAAATCAACTTTAGCCCTAATCCCTTTTGGTAGTGCCTGAGTTCCTTGCCCAATCCATAACACGCGCTTTGCCGATTGAATCTACGTGATATCATCTGTCAGCAGTGGTATCTCCTCATCTGTTCCATTGCAAATCCTAAAACCTGCTAAAAAGGCTAGGTGAGTAAATGCTTGTTGCAGAAGTGGTAAACGACACTTAATCTGCAATTGTTCACCCAACTGCTCGCGAACGTAGGGAACTTTGAGGACAAGCTGAATTGTTCGCTGGTTAACACTGGTTTGGGTTTGCAGCACCCCACCCAAACAAGAAACGGTAAAAAATAGGTTGCTCAGGATAGAGTCTATCCAATCTTTGGGATTA
This sequence comes from Coleofasciculaceae cyanobacterium, assembly GCA_036703315.1. Lineage (GTDB taxonomy): Bacteria > Cyanobacteriota > Cyanobacteriia > Cyanobacteriales > Coleofasciculaceae > DATNPH01. The sequence continues at coordinate 118,572 of DATNPH010000036.1, read as the reverse complement.
CGACTGGTTAGATTCGTGGTTGGAACAATCGCTTCGAGTGCAACAGAATCGTCTGTGTAGACGAGCCGAGAGTAGGCACAATGAAGCTCCTCCACCTGCTTGGCGCGAGGTGGAGGTGTCTATGCTAACTTGGGATTGTTGGAGTCCCACAAGTCACATAGACAAGCCCAGCTTCGAGGCGAACATCCAGAACTTCTGCTGGAATGTTCCTCACTGTCCTTTCGGCGAGTGAGCTTAAGAATGCCTCTAGCAGCGATATTTTGAGAGCCATTTAAGTCGCAGTTGTATCGCTTGCCAGAGGTAAATTTTGCCAGAGCATAGTTTTTGGAGTTGCGCTGCACAACCCCAGATCCGTCATATGCCAACTTCGAGGTATAGGCGGCAACCACATCAATCACTTTGCCACCAATTTCTTGCCACCTCATCTCAGTAAAGTTACGAATCATAGCTTTGAGCCACCCATGAAAGCGTTGGCGTAGAGTAGAGCGTTTCCGCCCACCCGTTGCTTTCCATCCTTTGAGATTCTCAAAAACAATTGCTTCAGCATTAAATTGTTTAGCGATGTTTACGATTCGCTTCGAGACGATGTGAGCAATGTTCTGGTTCATATTTCGGCATTTGCGATAGGTGTTGGAACAGAATCCCTTATGAAGGTTGCCGCCTTTACCCATCGTCTTGCTTGCTCTGAGTGACACTGATTTCAGTCGTTTATCTCTGCGGTCTATGTCTCTTCCAGGGTGAATAAACTCGCGATGGATTACAGTACCGTCAAAAGTAACAACTGAAACCGTTGCCGTTGTATTTATCCCCAGATCAACAGCAACCACATTGTTGTCTGATTGTCGTTTCTGGGGATGACACTCAAAAGGGACTGAAAGATGGCAATTCCGCTTATTAAAGATGAGCGAAGGAGATAACAACTTATTGCTATCAACTGTGTGCCGTTCTCTCAATCCCGAAATCTGAACCGTTGTCCAGACCCAATCTGAACCCGTGAAGACTTTAATCTCTACTTGGTCATACCCATGTAGTTTGTAGCACTGTCCTTTGTATAGAACTGGATAGCAACCAGCATCCGCATTGAGAGTGGGTGGCTTGGCATCTCTCCGATTTCGGATGCCTGCCTGCCATTCCCGGTAACGAGTGACAAAACTGCTCACCTGTCCTACCGCAAAGGCGATTGCCGCTCTACGGTAGTAACTGGGGAACTTGTGAAATGTCCGGTCAATGCCAGGGTATTTAACATCGGGATTCTGGCTGGTTTGATGCACCAAGCGTTCAACCGCAGGAATCATCGGCTGACTAGTCAGACTTCCCAGCTCTGACCAATGGGTAAAGATAACCCCCACCAAATGCCTGCACAAACGACGATAAACCTTCACCGTTTCGGCAAACAGTAAACGCTGTTGTGCCGTTAGGTTCAGGCTCCAAATGTCCGTGCGAATGATGGGATTTCGGTTTACCATAGAGCAATTGTATCAGCATAGTGTCCGTCCTGACAATGAAGCTTAAACCTTATGGGCACTGCTTCGGAGCTATCAACATTCATATAGTGTTCGTGACAAAATACAGGCACCCTGTCATTACAGAGGAGGTTGAGTCGAGGCTGAAAAGTATGATGACAAAGCTGTGTGAAACACAGGGTTGCATTCTTTTGGAGTGCAAGGCTGATTTGGGAACAAAAGACCATATTCACTTGCTGGTTGAAATGCCGCCCAAATTGGCTTTGTCTGACCTCGTGAACACGCTCAAAACGATTACTAGCCGCGAGATTAGAAAGGAGTTCCGAGACTTCCTGCAACCCTACTACTGGAAGCCTGTCTTTTGGAAAAGAGGATATGGATTTGTTTCTGCGGGTGGAGCTTCTCTGGATGTCCTCAAACGGTACATCGAAAACCAAGGCTACGATGATTAATCCTATTGGCAATTCCACTTCGTTCCATTGCCTCGTCCTAACCCCCACCTGCTACGCGAGGATCGGGGAATGCGGACGAATTTTGTTCAATTTTATTGAGGATTTCGGCTGCCTGTAGAAATACATAAGCCACAGGTAGGGTTAGGGGTTGCTCAGTTCCAACAAGGGTTAATCGGGCAGAACTCAGGATGCCGACGAGTTGATCGGATAGCGTCAGGTGGTTAAATGTAGGACTGCAAGTTGAAGAGAGCCAGATCTGCTTTTCTTTCTGGTAGTGTAAGGCTGTATCTAACGCGATCGTCACGATTGTGCAGAGCATCTGCAAAACTTCTAAAAATTCTGGCTCCATTTCATGACGGCTAAAGGTTGCCAGAACTCCAACCACTCTGTCTTTAACCGCCAAGGGATAACCTGCAAACCCACGAATCTTATTGGTAATAGCCCACTCTCGATTCCCTACCCAAGGTTCAGAGGCTAAGTTGTTGCTCAAGAAGGAAACCCGATTCTGTGCAATTTTGCCGACTTTATAGGCTCCTATTGGAACTCGGGCAAACGATCCATTAGTGTGGGTATACAAACCTGATGAAGCAACCAGTTTCAGGGTTGTTTGGTCGGATTCTAGAAGCCAGATCCGAGCAAATGCACAATCAAATTTTTCAACTAAACCATCCGTTACCCGACGTGCAATCTCCTCTGGTTCCATACATCCAGAGAAGCCTTGAGCAATCTCGTTCCCCTGCTGTAAGTCAAACAGGATTCGAGTTGGATCGAGTAATCCTGTCAGCGAGTCAGGCATCTGAATGTCAACTAGAGTCTTTAACCTAATTGAGGCGTAGATTTAGATCTATCTTTGTATCTCAAGCTACGAAAGTCTTTCCTGAATTGCCTCAAATCAACCTCTAAACCGAAATACAATCCGAACGGATTAACCCAAAGTGGTCTGTAAATTCCAGTTCGTCGGTTGTATGGAGTCAAAACGCCCTTCCACGCGATCACACTGCTACCGTTTCCCACAAAAGTGATAGCGTAGATAACTAGTAACAAACACCAAAAGAGATTCGTCTCGTGACTGTTAGAGTTCGTATTGCTCCCAGTCCAACTGGAAATTTACACATTGGAACGGCAAGAACAGCCGTTTTTAACTGGCTATTCGCCCGTAACCAGGGCGGTCAGTTTATTCTGCGAATTGAAGATACAGACCAAACGCGATCGCGCCCTGAATACACCGAAAACATCCTAGAGGGTCTCACCTGGCTAGGATTGAACTGGGATGAAGGCCCGTTTTTCCAAACCGAACGCCTAGACCTCTATCGGCAAGCCATTCAAACGCTTTTGGATAAAGGCTTGGCGTATTACTGCTACACCACAGAGGCCGAACTAGATGCCTTGCGCGAAGCCCAAAAAGGTAGAAAAGAGGCACCTCGCTATGACAACCGCCATCGTAATCTGACCTCAGAACAACGGGCAGCTTTTGAAGCCGACGGGCGGCAACCTGTGATTCGCTTCAAAATTGACGATGATCGGGAAATTGTCTGGAATGACATGGTGCGTGGCAAACTCACCTGGAAAGGTCGTGACCTTGGTGGTGATATGGTAGTTGCCAGAGCATCAAAGCAAGGTGAGAGCGGTCAACCCCTGTACAATTTGGCGGTAGTGGTGGATGACATTGATATGAAAATTACCCATGTCATCCGAGGCGAAGACCACATTGCAAATACGCCTAAACAGATTTTGCTCTATGAAGCGTTAGAGTCGGCGGTACCGGAGTTTGCCCATACGCCTCTAATTTTGAATGAGAAGGGAGCCAAACTCTCGAAGCGCGATGGCGTGACTTCGATCTATGACTTCAAGCAAATGGGCTTCACGCCTGAGGCATTGGTCAATTACATGACGTTGCTGGGTTGGTCGCCACCCGACTCGACTCAGGAACTTTTTACGCTGCAACAAGCCGCTCAACAGTTTAGCTTTGAGCGCGTTAATAAGGCAGGAGCAAAGTTTGATTGGGCAAAGCTGGATTGGATAAACAGCCAGTATCTCCACAAGATACCAGCGCCCCAGTTAGTGGAGTTGCTAATTCCCTACTGGCAAGATGCTGGGTTTGAATTCGACCCAGTGAATGATCGCGCTTGGCTAGAACAGTTGGCAACTGTGATTGGTCCGAGTCTGGCTCGCTTGCCGGAAGCGGTAGATATGACCAAGATATTCTTTAGTGAGACTGTTGAGTTTAGTGCAGAGGCAGTTGACCAATTAAAGAAAGAGGGTGCCAGTGACGTTGTGCAAGCCGTTCTTGACGCTGTTGCTAACTTCCCTGAACTAACCGCAGCCCATGCTCAGGAGATTATTAAGAAGGTGACAACTGAGCAAAAGGTAAAGAAAGGGTTAGTCATGCGATCGCTCCGTGCTGCCCTCACTGGCGATATTCATGGTCCTGACCTGATTGAGTCTTGGGTAATTCTCCACCAGCAAGGTATAGACCAAACTCGCTTACGGCAGGCGTTGGCTCAGGCAGCATAAGCAGTAGATGAGCTTTCACCGCGTTGTGGCAATTCCTCCCACCTGTTCAAGAGCATGGAAGGAATTGCCGCTCCAAGTTCAAAACGCAAAATTCAAAAAATAATTATTTAATTTTGAATTCAAGCCCATAGGCTCGACTCCACGGGGAAGTCACGCTTGAGGAATGGGTTGTCGGAAACAATATCGCTGAGTTGCTCGTCACTGGTAATATTAGAGCCATTCATAGCCGCTAGAATACACGAGCCAGTGAAGCAACGAGGGACAAAATTCGTCGAGACGTTAAGCTGGGCAAGCTCGCTCAGCCTAAAGGCATACATCGCTAGAGCAACAGCGATAGTTGTCTGTGGGTTATTCATTCCAGCCTTAGCTCAATTCCAGCTAGCCCAAGCTCAGACGATATTCGAGAACGTCAACATTGGACCAAACTTTTCCCCAGATCCCATGATACTTCGAGGGATCAGCGGCGGTTCCGTCTCGGCGGATAGCGTTGCGGGTCGTAAAGAAACGCCAACAGGAGCCTGCGTAGGTTTTGTGGATGAGCAGCCTGACCATACAATCGAGTTAACAACTTTTTTTAACTATCTGAGCCTGGTAGTAGAAAGTCCACAGGATACAACTATTTTGGTTAGTGGTCCGGGTGGCACTTGGTGTAATGATGACTTTCAGGACAAGAATCCTGGACTTGCGGGTCAGTGGCAACCGGGTACTTATAAAGTCTGGGTGGGTTCTTATGACACAAATAAGTATCATCCCTACGTCATTAGAATGAGCCAAGTTCAGCTACTCAATCCTGGTTCCCCTCGACGCTAAATCAGAAATCCCCGTGATAGAAGTTTTCAACTTCACGGGGAGTGCCATAAGTTCCTAAACAAATTTGCTGACCAGGGTTTTTTAGAAGGCGCAGCAAGGGTTAGCTCTTTTTATGACTAAAGGAGTTACTTCCCTCCACAACTGGCTCAAACTTGCGTCGAACCTCTTCAAGTTGCTCAGCAATCTGATCGATTCGCTGCTTGACTTTCAAGGGATCTACGTTTAACCAAAGTTTCGGGTTGCCATAGTTTTCCTCCTGCTTGTAATACACGTCATACCTCAAATGTCAATAGGTTCATGTCTAAATTTTCATAAAAATTAACGGATTTAACGTCTTTCCTGAGACAGAGGAGTTGATTAATGTAGTATTCCTAACCAAAACTAGAGCACTTTAATATAGACTCAACCGACGGCGTTCTAAAAAAGCGATCGCTTCTTGTGGGTGAAGATTAACTTGAGGAATATCACCAACTACCAGTAACCATTTGTCTCCAATTTGTTGCATTTTCCATCGTTGAACTGGTTTTGGGGGTAGAATCTGCTGGTTGCCTTCAAGATCCTCGTCACAAATGAACCCCCAAGCTAAAGCTTGACCTAATACTCTCTCTGTGGCCATTAGGGTTAGTACACAAGACAACACGATTTTGAATCTTGACAAAGTAGTCCTTAGTCAGTTCGGTTCGGTACAAGGAAAGCGCAAGAGTAGACGAAAAAACCAAGTACTAAAAATCTCCTCAAGCCCCTTTCTTCGGGGAATTGGTTAACTACTCTACTGACTAAGCACTAAGCACTAATAACTAAGGACTTGCGACGCACCTGACACCCTCACCTGGTTGCTTGCGCTCTTGTCGGGAATTATTCTTTCACAATACAAGAAAAGATGCCCTCTCGGTGTTGCCAACAAGAAGGCATGCATAAAAGACTAAGTAAAGTTTTCGTTTCAACTTAATTTTTTAGCGGTGACAAGACGAAAGTCTATTAGAAAAATGGCTGAAATTTTTCAGCCATTTAGCTCATTGACTTGTATTAGCGATCGCTTGCTTGAGGAACATAGCCGGATTTTGCGATGAAACAAATGACAAATGACAAATATTGATTTTTGTCATTTGCTCTGCTACAGTAGGTTCATCACTAAGAGTGGAGAAGTCGAGATGTTGTCACGTCAACTTGGAGCGAACGGACCAACGGTATCGGCAATCGGGCTTGGTTGCATGGGCATGTCAGACTTTTATGGTCCCGCCGAGCGTTCCGAAAGTCTTGCAACAATTCAGGATGCACTCGATGCAGGTATTACCTTACTCGATACGGGTGACTTCTACGGCATGGGGCATAATGAGCTACTGCTGCATGAAGCACTTGCCGAACGACGACGGGAAGAGGTGTTTATTGCCGTCAAATTCGGGGCGCTGCGATCGCCGGATGGTAACTTTATTGGCTTTGATGGTCGTCCGGCGGCTGTGAAGACTTTCCTCGCCTATACCTTGAAACGTCTGGGAACCGATTATATTGACCTCTACCAGCCTGCCCGTATTGATCCAACGGTGCCGATTGAAGAGACGGTTGGGGCGATGAGTGAAATGGTGCAAGCCGGATATGTTCGCCACATTGGGTTATCAGAAGTGGGTGCAGAGGCAATTCGGCGTGCCTATGCCGTTCATCCTATTACCTGGCTTCAAATCGAATATTCCCTCCTGAGTCGGGGCATTGAGGCGGACATCCTGCCAACAGTGCGTGAATTGGGCATTGCGGTCACGGCGTATGGCGTGCTATCGCGAGGTCTGTTGAGCGGTCACTGGTCAAAGGAACGCTCTGAGCAGGCACAGGACTTTCGCGGACATCTACCGCGCTTTTCGGGGGAGAATCTGGAGCGCAACTTGTCGCTGGTGGAAGCTCTACGTCGGATTGCCCAGGAACAGAATGCAACCGTTGCCCAAGTGGCGATCGCCTGGGTGCTGTCACGGGGTAACGACATTATTCCGCTGATTGGAGCACGGCGGCGCGATCGCCTGGATGAGGCATTGGGTGCGCTGGATCTGCAATTGGGCGAAGATGACCTGGCTCAGATTGAGGCAGCCGTTCCGCCGGATGCGGTAGCGGGCGATCGTTATGATGCAGGGCAAATGGCGATGCTCGATAGTGAGAAGAGGTAAGAAACGGATTGCATGAATGATTCAGTGTTGACACCGGAACGAATTCTTGATGCAGCGGAAGAAGTTCTGCGTCGTTACGGTCTAGCAAAGGCAACGGTTGTGGATGTGGCTCGCTTTCTAGAGGTGAGTCACGGCACGATTTATCGACATTTTTCCAGCAAGGTTGCCTTGCGCGATGCGGTGGCTCAACGATGGTTGCATCGAGTTTCCGCACCATTAGCGGTAATTGCAGAAGAACAAGGTTCTGCTATTGAACGGTTGCAACGATGGTTTGAGCAACTCATGGCTCTGAAACGTCAAAAAGTACTCGACGATCCAGAGATGTTTGCAACGTATTCGGCGATCGCAGAAGAAGCGCGAGGGGTGGTTCAAGCTCACGTTGATGAACTGGTAGGGCAACTTGCTCAAATCCTTGAAAGTGGTATTTCCAGCCAAGAGTTTAAGGTAACTGATTCGCATCAAGCCGCGAAGGCAATCTTCGATGCGACAATCCGGTTTCATCATCCCGCTCACGCCGCTGAATGGAGCAATCCAGAGATTAACACTGACTTTGCCCAGGTCTGGCGCTTGATACTCGCTGGTCTTGTAGTTGGTGAGCAAACTCTTTAAACGTGAACTTGCTTGTTGAGGACTCGCTCACTGAAAACATCTCCAAAAATAATTCTTTTCTTGAATGTTTGAAAAGAGATACTACGCATCCTGCGTTGGAGTTTCAGGGATGAAAATAATCGTAGATTTCTTGCGCTAAACGCGGACCAATTCCTGAAACCTCAGCTAGCTGTTTTGGAGACGCTTCTCGAATATAGTCAATTGAGTGAAAATGAGCCAACAGCTGTTTTTGCCGATGAAAGCCTAGTCCCGGAATTTCATCTAAACGGGAACGACGTAAATTTTCACTCCTTTGTTGGCGGTGAAAACTCACAGCAAATCGGTGCGCCTCATCCCGCAGACGCCGCAATAGCTGCACTCCTGGTTGCTCTGCATCAGTTGGTAATGGCGAGGATTCACCCGGTAGAAAGATTTCCTCTCGCTGCTTGGCTAAACTAACGACTCGCAAGTCTTCCATCAAATTCATGTCCTGTAAGACAGCGACAACGGATGACAACTGACCCTTGCCACCGTCAATCATTATCAAGTCGGGCCAATCGGGATTTCCGACTCGCTGCAAGTTCGGCTCTGGCGCTTCTGGCGTCGCTACCGCTTCGCTAACGCTAACGCTATCGCTAACTGCATACTTGCGGAAGCGGCGGCGGATAACTTCGGCAAGACTAGCAAAGTCATCGGAATGACCTGCCTTCACCTCTGGGTTCCTAATCTTGTAATGGCGATAGTGCTGCTTTGCCGGTTGACCGTCAATAAATACTACCTGAGACGCTACGGCATTAGACCCCTGAATATGGGAAATATCGTAGCCTTCAATTCTGTGAGGTAAGTCTGGTAGGTCGAGAATGTCGGCTAAGTCCTGCATTGCCTGAGTATTACGGTCAGCAAATTGCTGGGTGCGCTCTAGTTCATACTTAGCATTGCGCTCTACCATTTCAATGAGTTCGGCTTTGGCTTGCCGCTGAGGAGCGAGGATTGTAACTTTGCGTCCTTTGCGATCGCTCAAATATTCTGTCAACATTTCCGTCTCTGGCAACTCATGCTGCACCAGAATCTCTGTTGGAATTTCCACCGAGTCAGCCGCTTGATAATGCTCCTCTAACACTCGTTGTAAAATCGCTCCAGGTTCTACCCCCCCTCTTTCCCCTCCTTGGTAAGCAGGGGATGAAAGGGGGGGTATCTCAGCGAAAAATCCCAATCGTCCAACTAACCGACCAGCACGAATCTGGAACAACTGAATGCAGGCATGTTGGTCATTAGCAGCTAGAGCGATCGCATCCCGTGAAACTGTATCATCCGGTAAGGATACTTTTTGGTCAGCACCCAGAGACTTAATCCCTGCAATCTGATCACGGATACGCGCTGCTGCCTCAAAGTTTAATGACTCCGCTGCCTGATTCATATTCTCCGTCAGCATATCAATAAGTTCTCCAGTCCGACCCTGGAAAACCATCGCGATTTTTTGGATGGTTTTGCGATAGTCCTCTGGAGAAACCAACTTTTGACATACACCCGGACAACGCCCTAAGTCATAGTTTAGACAAGGACGGTCTTTAAATAGCGGTTGCGGACGCTGCCGCATGGGGAAGAGCCGTTTAGCTAGGCGTAAAGTGGTTCGCAATAAACCTGCATCGACAAACGGTCCGTAGTACTTATCCTTTTCCTTCCCCAAACGTCGATTGCGCGTGATGAAGATACGAGGATACTGTTCTGACCAAGTAATCAAGACATACGGATACTTCTTGTCATCTTTGAGCAGTACATTGAAGTAAGGTTGGTGCTGCTTGACAAGATTTGCTTCTAGTGCTAAAGCTTCTGCTTCGGTATCAGTGACGATAAACTCAATCTCCGCCACCTGCCGCACCATCATGGCGATGCGATCGCTGAGTTTCTGGGACTCTCGGAAATAGGAACGGACACGCGATCGCAATTTCTTGGACTTGCCGATGTAGAGAATGCGATCACCTAAATCACGCATAATATAGACCCCTGGCTCTTGGGGAATCTCTTTAAGGCGTCGTTCCAGGCGGTCTGAATCTTTGACGAGCGTCAGTGTGTTAGCAGATGTCGTCACAGGGCACTACTTTAATTGCTGTCTGTATTTACTAATGATAGAAAACGCTGCATATCTTCATCAGAATCCGCCAGGAAGCCCCAGGTCTATTGCTTTGCAATGAAGTGGGAGTTGTTTACACTTCTTCAGAGATTGTCTGAAACACAGATAACAAGTTTAGAATAAAAGTTCCAGAAAGAATATTTTACAAACACTCGTCTAGCAATAGACCCCAACCTCCATAGTGAGCAGGGACTCAGTGGAGTGGGGCGTCTTTGAATCTTCTTCTTGGAAGAAGCTACCGTGGAGCACACGGAAAGTGAAGCTTGAGAACCGATCTGAAAGGATCGGAAATGCTCTGTAAGACGGGAAGTGACTAACCGCAAGATCAGCCCAAGAATCTGCGTCACTTTAGGACGTAGAGTGTAAATTTGGTATACATGTTTTTCACAGGATTGCTTTTGAGCGGAGGGTGTGGGTGCATCTCTAGACCTGGATTTTTTCAATCCTTGTAAGGTGGGTGAAATTCCTGCCCTGAGCATTAAGCATCATTTGGTGAACTACTAGTCTACTAATCAGGGTGTGTCCGTATAGGCGCGCCTCTGAGCGTAGGCTCAACTGTGAGAAACTCTTCTACTTAGAGAAGGAGCCATACCTTGACTCGCCTATCCATTCGTAGCAACATATATACCCCCCAGGAATGGAATCTTTCAGACCTTTATAAAGGCTTTGATGATCCACAGTTTGCTCAGGATTTACAAGCACTCCAGCAGCAATCGGCAGAATTTCGCCAAAATTACCGGGATAAAGTTAGTTTACTAACACCGGAAGAAGTGGCTCGGTGCCTACAACAGCTGGAAGTCTTATTAGAAAAATCCAGTCATCTCCAAGCCTTCCCGACTCTCCTTTTATCTGCGGATGCGCGTAATACCGAGGCGAAGCAATTCCTCGACGATGTAAAGGTATCCCTCACCCGCATTGATAACCAACTGCTGTTCTTTAAGCTGGAATTGCAGGATTTAGACCCTGCAAAATTGGAAGAATTACAGGTATCACCAGCACTCTCTAACTACAGCCACTACCTGAACCGTATTGCTCAGTTTCGCAATCATAAGCTCCCTGAAGCCGTCGAGCAAACCCGCAATCGGGACAACCTCACTGGACGACAAGCCTTCATCCAGTTGCGTTCTGTTCATTTAGGTGAGCAGGAATATGAGCCCGTGACAACGGATGAGGGTAAGACCGCTCGCACAGAAGCTACATTGGATGCGCTACTGTTTCACCCAGAACCGCGTGTGCGTTATGACGCTTATCGGTCAGTGCGTCAGGTCGTGCAGCACCACAACCTCCTGTATGGCTATATTCTCAACACCATTTGCCAAGACCATCGCATCGAGAGCCAGATACGAGGCTACCCTTCTACTTTTCATAAGCAGCTATTGGCAGATGAGGTATCGGAATCAGTATTCCGTGCCCTTATGGAGGGCACAGAGGATCGCATTGATCTGTTTCAACGCTATTACCAGTTGAAAGGAGAAGCACTTGGGCAAAAAATCCGTCTGTGCGATCTCTATGCTTCTTGGTCAGCTGGTGACGAATTGCGATCGCCAATTAACTATCAAACCGGAGTGGGAATGCTGCTAGGAGCTTTGCAGCAATTTGACCTTTTTTACGCTAACAGAGCGGCAGACTTTTTCTCCCACAACTGGATAGATGCTAAAGTTCGAGCTGGTAAGCGCCGTGGGGCATGCGATTTCCCGATCTATGGTAAGCACAGTTACTTATTGCTTTCCTATACGGAGGATTACTATTCGCTATTTACCCTAGCGCGTGAAATGGGGCATGGATTACACTTTGCCTATGCAAGCGATCGCCAAACTTACTTCAACAGCAAACCGCCAGTCTTGTTAGCGGAAATTGCCTCGACGTTCAACAAACTGTTGTTGCTCGACTACCTCCTAAAAGGAACTGACGAAGACAAGCACCTACGTAAATTGCTGCTGACGCAGCAACTGGAAGATCAGCTAAATCTGCTGTTCCGTCAAAGTACTATTAGCCGTCTAGAACTCGCTATCCACGATCGCGCCTCCCATAGCAGTTTTGACCACAATTTTGTCAACGAACAGTGGATGGAATTCTACCGCGAACTCTGTGGTGATGCTGTAGAAGTACTGCCAGAACACCAATACGACTGGGCACGGATTAGTCATATTTACTCTAAGCCCTTCTATTGCTACCAGTACGCGGCATCCAATATTGTTAGTTTGGCTTGTTATCAGAAATACCGACAGATTGGAAAAGATTTCATTCCTGGCTATCTGGAGGTACTATCTGCTGGGAGCAGTATGAATCAAGTAGATGTCTTACGCCAATATGTCGGTGTTGATATTGAAGATCCCACGACTATCACTATTGCTCTAGATTACATTGAAGATCTCTTAGATCAGTTGCAAGCAACGCTTTAACTGCAACCAAAACACTGACCACTCCCCATTTTCAGGTGAGTGGTCAATGGGGAAAGAGAAATGTTCCAGTTTCGTTGTGCGCTTTCAGCCCACATTGGGCACCTTGAACAAAAAAGGCTTCTGGCGACGGATAAGGATCAAGGGTTACAATCCCCCACAGAACGTATTCAGTGGCTGGGAGTGACTGGGGGAAACAATCGCCCTGAAACTCCCTCCTTCTGCCTTGCTTCTTCTACCCTCTGCCTTCTTCAACTGTCACACTACTTGTGCAAGGGGAATGGGAAGAGTATTCTACGTAGTCTATGTATTACCAATTACCATTAAACCGATAGCGTTAGCGCCATAGGAGCGTCTTGTGCCAGTTGAAGGTGCCCAATGTAGGTTTCAGGTATGGAGCCTAACTTAAGGAGCTTTTTGTGATTGCGCAAAGCGCATCAACGAAGCTGATCGCAAAAATTCTGCAATTCGCCCCACTGCCGTTTCTAAGATTGCTGGCTCATGTACCAAGGCAAACCGCACATATCCTTCTCCAGCTTTGCCAAAACCAGCACCAGGTGAGGCGGCAACACCTGTCTGTTCTACTAACTGAGTACAGAATTTGACGGAATCACTAGTCCAAGGCTCCGGCAACTTCGCCCAGATATACATGGTTGCTGCTGGAATAGGAACTTGCCAGCCAATTTGGTGTAGTGCGGCAATGAATGCATCACGCCGCTGTCGGAAAATTTCTACAGATGCCTTAACGCCATCTTGAGGGCCACTCAACGCTGTGATCGCACCATTCAAAATCCCTAAATACTGGTTGAAATCAACCGCCGCTTTCACTTGCCGCAAGGCTCGAATCAGCTGGGCATTGCCGATCGCATAACCAATGCGAAAGCCGCCCATATTATAGGACTTGGAAAAGGTAAAAAACTCAATTGAGACTTCTTTATCAGGGTCAGCTTGCAAAATTGAAGGAGCAAGCAATTTGGGATTTTGGGTTTCGCTCTCGTCTTCCGAAAATACTAAATCAACGTAGGGAAAGTCGTGAACTAAGACTAGGTCATGCTGACGGCAAAAAGCGACAGCTTCTTGGAAAAAAGACAAAGGTGCGATCGCTGTTGTGGGGTTATGCGGATAGCTCAACACCATCATTCGTGCTTGGGCTAACACTGGTGTGGGGATATCCTCAAAGACTGGCAAAAACTTGTTTTCTGCTAGTAGGGGCATTGGATAGATCTGACCACTCGCCAAGTAAACACCACCAGCATGGGAAGGATAACCAGGGTCTTGTAGCAGGGCGAAATCTCCTGGGTTTAGTACTGCCAGAGGTAAATGAGCGGTACCTTCTTGGGAGCCAATTAGGGGTAGCACCTCAGTTTCTGGATTAACTGCGATGCCAAATTTTTTTGTGTACCAATCCGCAGCTGCCTGACGAAAGGATTGAGTACCATGAAACAGCAAGTAGCCATGAGTACTCTTATCGGACAAAGACTCTCTTATCGTCCCTAGGACGTGCTCTGAAGCCGGAAGATCAGAAGAGCCTAGCGATAGGTCAATGATGTTTTGTCCAGACGCTTTGGCTTTAGCCTTCGCCTGATCCATATCAGCAAACACATTAGTTTGCAGAGGTTGTAAACGCTTGGCAAACTGCATTGTTTTGTCCTTTGTCTGTGAAGAAAAGAGGGGATAGGCAATCAGCCGAAGATTCCAGAAGCTATCTTTAAGACCTTGTTTTCTACGGAAGCCTGTACCCTACCCACCTATCCCTTATCCTTATTTCCTTTCAAGCTGGTGAGAGAAGAGTTTCCAGCATACTCTCTAGTTTCTGCTTGCCAATTGCTCCCTCATGAGATTGAGCCACCTCACCATCCTTAAACAGTAGTACTGCTGGGACGCCTTCGATGTGGTACTGCTTCACTGTAGCTGGATTGGGATCGACTTCCATTTTGATGACTTTGAGGCGATCGCTATAAGTCTTCGCTGCCCAGTCTATTGATGGTGATACCAAGCGGCAAGGTCCACACCAAGATGCCCAAAAGTACACCAGTACTGGCTGTTCTGCTTTTAAAACTTCGGTTTCAAACTCGTTATCTGTAATCGAAATAGCACTACTCACGACACCCTCCGTCAAGACAACTACTGCTGGGCAAGCTCACTCTCTAGATTAGTCCAGCGATTTTGGACTTGATAGGCAAGTGGGCAAATTTTCCTTTTACTGCACATTTAATACACTAGATCAGTTTAGGGCTTTACTGAAAAAGAGCCGTCTTTTAATTTCCTAAAAAGCATATAGTTCTTTAGTATATTTTATCAATATCTTTATAGATTTACCTAATAGGGCATATTTTTGTTTTTTTGTCAAAATTTACATCCTAAGAACTACTAAAAAATTATTCGCGATCGAGGGTTGTTGTCGTTCAGATAGACGTGCTCATACCGCTTCCTATCAATTTCGCCCGGAAGACTCCCTCTTCTGAGTACTAGGTTGGGGATGAAGCTTTTTAAGCTTTTCTAGTACCCTTTTGTATCGCTCTAGTTCTCCTTGCTTGAGATAAAGTTCTGCGGCTTTTTGATAATCCTTAAGAACTTCCTGTTTATTACCTTGCTTAGCATAGGCAACTCCTCGGTTTTCGTAGGCATCAGCAGAGTTCGGATCGAGGCGAAGCGCTTGATTGAAATCCTCTATTGCACCTTGTGCATCACCTAAGTTCGAGCGAGCAAGACCCCTGTTCTTGTAGGCATCCACAGAATCTGGGTTGCTCCAAACCGCCTTAGTGAAATCCTCTATTGCACCTTGTGCATCACCTAAGTCGGTACGGGCAAGACCCCTGTTCTTATAGGCTTCAGTATAGTTATCCTTGAGTAGAAGAGCCTGATTGAAATCCTTAATCGCACCTTCTGTATCACCTAGACGGCGGCGGACGAACCCCCGGTTGTTGTAAACATTAGCGAGGTTCGGATCAATCCGCAGCGCCTGATTGAAATCCGCCATTGCTCCTTTTATATCGCTTTGCTCAGCGCGGATCGAGCCTCGGTTGTTATAGGTGTCAGCAGAGTTCGGATCGAGCCGTAGTGCCTGATTGAAGTCAGCTATTGCTCCTGATTTATCACCGAGGCGATAGCGGACAAGACCTCGGTTATTATAGGTGTCGGCATTCGGATCGAGTCGCAACGCTTGATTAAAGTCCTCAACAGCTCCCGTATAATCTCCATTTTGAGACTTGTCCGCACCCCGCATCAAAAAGTTTTTAGCAGTAATTTCGGATGCTGCAATCCCAGTCGGATTAAGAACTAGCTCTCTATTTGGTTCTGGAGAACTTTTCTCAGTTGGACTCAAAACTACCACCTGTTTAGGGGAAGTTCCCATATCTCGAACTTTGATGAATCCCACGAATCCAAGGATCAGAATTACACTGCCGATGAGTAATTTTTGGCTGGAGTTCGATAAACCAAAGTGAAGCTGAGTTCGATGTAAGAGACTGACAAATGGAAGAATATGAGGTACAGCCTCCGGGTAGCTACTAGAAATCCATCCCTTCAGACTTACATCCAACTTAGGTGCTTGAGCCTCTGTAGAGGGTTGAAGTTTTGTCTTACAGCTAGGGCTATGGTTTAGAAATCGTTGAGGGGTACTTACACTAGAAACAGTCGGAGCTGTAGTGGCTTGTATAGCTTCCAACATTTCTTGAGCAGTAGCGTAGCGATTACCTTGATAAGATTGAATCGCTTTGTCTAGCACGGCTGCAAAATTATCACTAACGCCCAAGGCATGAGGACGCCACTTGATCTCTCCTGTGCGAGAGTCTGTCTCTAGTTCTTGAAAGCTTTTCCCTGTTAATAAGCGAATTGCCGTCATTCCTAAGCTGTAAAGATCACTAGCATAGACTGGTCTTCCTGCTGCCTGCTCAGGGGGCATATATCCTAGCGTACCAATTACAATTGAGCGGCTGGTATGATCTTGAGCCTCGATCAACGTACCCATCGCTTCCTTGACAGCTCCAAAATCAATTAAAACGGGTTTGCTGTCTCGTTGCCGCAGCATAATATTATCGAGCTTGATATCCCGATGAATGATTTGGTTAGCATGGACGTAATCTAGAATTACCAACACACTAGCCAAAATTTCCTTAACTGAGCTTTCGCTGAGTCGTCTTTCTGTTTGTAACTTTTGCGCCAGTGTTTGACCCTCAATCCATTCCTGAACCAGGTAAAACTGCCCCGATTCTTCAAAGTAGGCGTACAAGCTAGGAATTTGCTCGTTAGACTCGCCTAGCGTTTCCAAAATGGTAGCTTCTCGTTGGAACCGCTCTTGTACAGCTTGGTAATACTGAGGAGCATTCTTAATAGGTTTCAGTTGCTTGAGGATGCACAGGCGTTTGGAAGGCATATGGCTATCTTCAACCAGGAAGGTTTGACCAAAGCTACCGCTACCCACAGCCTGAATCACTCGATAGCGATCGTTCAAAATCATTGGCTCAGAAGGGTTTATATCTAGTATTTGTACTTCGGGGAGTGGGTTAATTGATAAGTAGCTTTAAAGTAACCTGTCAAACATTTAACTTGCAATTTATACGTTCTGGTTTTAGATGAGAGATTAAGAGAGACAAAATTCCTAACCTCCTCCTCAAATATTTAATATAAGTTATATACAGCGAGATGTACGGCTTTTGAAAAGCAACTTTAGAGCATCGAGTCATTGGTGAAACTTTAAAGAAGTAAGTCTAATATTGACTTAATGTAGATACACTTCTAATTGGTTCACAGTGAAAGCAAAACTTGTTATAGCTGGATGCTATAGCCAATAATTTCATGTAATTATCAGTAATCCATTAAAGCTTATACATTAAAAAAAAGCAATATACTGTAAAGCTTGATTACCTCTGTAGTGGTAGCTCAATAAATAAAATCGGAAAGAATAT
Source organism: Coleofasciculaceae cyanobacterium (assembly GCA_036703315.1). GTDB lineage: Bacteria > Cyanobacteriota > Cyanobacteriia > Cyanobacteriales > Coleofasciculaceae > DATNPH01. Next base: position 101,158 of record DATNPH010000036.1, on the reverse strand, counting down.
CTAGCCCCTAACTCTTAGATTATTCTTAAATCCAAACTATTGTTGCATCCTATAATACTTAATATTAGCTAACAGATTTTAAAATAACAACAGTGTTGCTATATCATTGACTCCAGCTTGATAAAATAGTAGTTTACTCGCTAAGTATGTAAAGATTATTCCTGAAAAATTTTAAGTAAGGGAACATTTCAGACACTAATAGTAGAAGCTGCCTAATTAGGTAGTGACACTAGTACAGCGCTGCGAAAGTTACCCACTTTACAGATAGGGCGGTAACAGCTAGAGCCCCTAATATAAATACATATTTTTATCTTATTGTCAAGGTAGAAATCCTAAAAAATTCTTAAAAATAATCCGCGATCGCAACGACACTAACGGCGATCGCGGATTCATTATCGTCTCAGCCAGAGATGGTATTTACTGGAATCTCTAAAGTGCTAGTTACCTCTTAAGCATCGTCTAGTGCCGAAATTCCTGGGAGCTCCTTACCTTCGAGTAACTCCAGACTAGCTCCGCCACCGGTCGAGATGTGGCTCATTTGTTCAGCCACACCGACTTTTTCAACAGCTGCTACTGAGTCGCCACCACCAATAATTGTGGTTGCACCTGTCTTGGTAAGTTCAGCCAGAGAGTGAGCGATCGCTTCCGTCCCCACAGCAAACTTATCAAACTCAAACACGCCCATAGGTCCATTCCAGATTACTGTCTTAGACTCAGACAACGCATTTTGGAACAGTTTCACCGAGTCGGGACCAATATCCAAGCCCATCCAGCCATCAGGGATTGAGTCAATGCTGACAGTTTGAGAATTAGCATCAGCCGCAAAATTATCCGCCACGACGACATCACTGGGCAACAGAAAATCAACGCCCTTCTCTTTTGCTTTAGCTTCCAAAGACTTAGCCAGTTCCAGCTTATCGTCTTCCACCAGCGACTTACCCACACTTAAGCCACGAGCTTTGTAGAAAGTGAAAATCATCCCGCCACCAATCAGCAGCTTATCGACCTTATCCAGCAACGTTTCAATCACGCCAATTTTACTGGAAACCTTGGAGCCACCGATAATTGCTGCTAAGGGCTTTTGGGGATTTTCAATCGCGTTTTGGAGATACTGAAGTTCTTTCTCAATCAAGTAGCCAGCCACGGACGGTTTCAAGTAATGGGTGACGCCCTCCGTGGAAGAGTGGGCACGGTGGGCTGTCCCAAAGGCATCATTTACATAAACATCTGCTAGTGAGGCTAACTGTTTAGTAAATTCTGGGTCATTCTTTTCTTCTCCAGCATGGAAACGGAGATTTTCCAGTAATGCCACCTGACCATTTTCCAGAGCAGAAATCTGCGCAGCAACAGCATCCCCAACACAGTCGTCTGTCTTAATAACTGTCTGTCCCAACAGTTCTGAGAGACGGTTCGCAACAGGCGTTAGGCGCAAGCTTTCTTTAACTTGTCCTTTGGGACGCCCTAAGTGGCTGCATAAAACCACCTTGGCACCCTTGTTGATTAAATCCTGGATAGTGGGTAACGCAGCACGGATGCGAGTATCGTCGGTAATATTGCCGTTGTCATCCAACGGTACATTCAAATCCGCTCGCACCAGTACCCGTTTTCCGGCTAAATCTGACTCAGATAAATCTGCTACACTTCTCTTGGACACAGTAATGCTCTCCTACTGATGCTCTAGGTTCTTGTGATAACTGCCCTGTAGATTGGCTCGCTAGGGCTCACTGAATCTCCAAGGCAAATAATTTTTATTTTCAAGACCGTTCACATTTTACAGAAAATCGCGCAGCAGAAAGACTTCCATTTCAAGTTAGCCAATTCGTCCCAAATCTCTGTGTCCAAAGGAAAAACCACAAAAACGTAACCTAACTGCCCTAGGGCATACAGTGTATGCTTGCTAAGGATAAAGTCGTTGGACTCCCAAGAGAGCAAAAATCTCACACGTTTCGATGTGTGGGAGTATCAACGGAGTCCGTATCCCGGAGATGCGTGTGATGTTTAAGACTGTGTTGTTTCCCGTTGACCAAAGCAGAGAAGCCCGCGAAGCAGCTGACGTTGTTGTCAATATCGTGCAAAAGTACGGCAGTCGCTTATTCCTGCTGTCAGTAATAGAACAATTAGACCCTGAAGCAGAGTCACCTAGTCCGGAGACTATGCTGTCACCCGACGCGGTTGCGGAACTGCTGAAAAATGCCCACGCACTATTTTCTGGGCGAGGCATCGAAGCTGAAACCCTAACACGCGAAGGAATGCCCGCTTTTACAATCTGTGATGTCGCTGACGAAATTGAAGCAGATTTAATTATCATGGGCTGCCGAGGGCTGGGTCTTACCGAGGGAGGTGCATCAGAAAGTGTCACGAATCGCGTGATTAATTTGTCACCTTGCCCAGTTTTGATTGTTCCTTAAAGGGTTGAAGGTTGTAAGGTTGAAAGTTGGAAGGTGGAAAATTAAAGGTTGAGAGTTGGACTGTTCAATTACTCCTAATCCTTAATCTATTAACCTCTAACCCTTTCCTAACCTCCAACTTATTAACCTTCAACCCTTCTTTGGACAAATGATGATTCAGTGGTATCCCGGTCATATTGCCAAAGCTGAGCGGGAACTCAAAGAACAGCTCAAGCGAGTAGATGTTGTCCTAGAGGTACGGGATGCTCGAATTCCTCTCTCCACTCATCATCCTCAAACAGTGCAATGGGTGGGGAGTAAAGCACGAGTGCTGGTGCTTAATCGGATGGATATGATAACACCAGCAGTACGGAAATTGTGGGCATCGTGGTTTCGAGAACAGGGGGAAACGCCTTACTTTACCGATGCTCAACAGGGGAAAGGCATCCGTGAAGTAGCACAGGCGGTGCAGGAGGCTGGGGTTCAGATGAATCAGCGTCGGCGCGATCGCGGAATGCAACCTCGCCCAGTTCGAGCCGTGGTTATTGGGTTCCCAAATGTGGGTAAATCAGCCTTGATTAACCGACTCTTAGGGCGTCGAGTGGTAGAAAGTGCTCGTCGTGCGGGTGTAACACGGCAGCTACGTTGGGTACGTATCTCTGACCAAATAGAGCTACTCGATGCCCCTGGTGTCATCCCAGCAAAGTTAAACAATCAACAAAAAGCCCTCAAGTTAGCTATCTGTGATGATATTGGTGAGGCGTCTTACGACAATCAGGGGGTAGCTGCTGTCTTGGTTGAATTACTCAAAGATTTGGACGCTACAGCCGAATATGGTTTCTTACCACACTCTCCCCTAAAGGCTCGTTATGAACTTGACCCGACAGCCATCACAGGTGAGGAGTACCTGCACGCTTTGGCAGACTATCACCATCAAGGAGACATAGAACGTACAGCAAGGCAACTGTTAAATGATTTTCGTAAGGGTTTGCTAGGCACAATTCCTCTGGAACTACCGCCCACTTTTTCAATTTAAGGTTAAAACTCGTTAAGTTTTATTAATCAAGGTGGGGGGTGAGACCCCTCACCCAGCTAAACTGAAGGGAAGTAGATGCACCCTGATAAAGCGCCCGGTATGGGCGTTTTTCATTTTATAGAATCTGGTTTCACCACTGAAGACTCTTGTCATGCCCTCCTTAAGGAGTGGCTACAAGGAAATCCACGCATCTCCATAAGTTTACCCGCACAAGACGTTTAAAAATGATTCAGCTAATTAGCGTAAACGATTTAAGACATCTTGCTGAGGCATAACTTCTCAAAAAACACGAAAATCTTAATTGAGCACCGAAACAAATACCAGGACTTACGCACGAACTCTACAGTAGAGCTAGGAATTAGAGTTCAAACTCTACAACTAGGGTGTCGGTAGCTGGCTTGCGTAAGTCCTGTTTCCCTGAACAATCGCCACATCGTTCAGGCAGGCAAAGTATCAAATTAGACCAAATCGCTAAGTAGTATTCCAAGTTACACTCAAGTAAGTTTTGCTGAAGTATCGCTTCTGGTTAGGATTGGATTTAGCAAGGCTCTGCCTAGGATATTGCAGCGGACAAGCATTTGATACCTGTTAGCAGTAGAATTGCCTTTCTCATCATTTCGTAACATTAACGGTTTGCAACAGTTACTGCCTAGTCGGTAATGCCTTTTTCCACAACCCTTGTGTCATCAAGCTTTCCCTGACCACCCTTCATGAATTTATCTGAGTACAGAGCATAAAGCTAAAGGAGTGATCACCGTAATTCTACGGATGCTATTGGAGGTTATTTTTGCGACAATGAGATATTACCGTCTAACTTACACAGGTAATAAAGTACGGTGTCGGTAATCTTGAGAGTTTAACCCAAAAGAACACAACTGCCTCACGGCAACGTTTCTCAATTTAAGTAACGAAGTTGCATTGAGCAAATGGTGCAGCGGAAAGTTGAAACATGTTATGGGGTGTTTATCAGGAAAAACGCAGGCTTAGCCAATTTACCTAGATCATTCCTATGGTCAAAAACTTCAGGTATCTTCTAGAGTAGGTTGACAACGCTGCACTGAGCAGTGATTTAGATCAGACCACAAGGGTTAGACCTCTTTTTTCAGAAAACTTTACATAACCTCCTCTTAAACATGGTCAGTAAGATAGCGACTTTTAGACTTCCAGAGAACCTGATTCAGGAAATTCGTTCTCGGGCTGAGGCGACAGGTCGTGATCGAACAGCAGTAGTTGTTGAAGCGTTGAAGCACGCGTTCGGTTTTCCTCCTAGCGAACCCCGCCCAGCTACGGTTGACGAACTTCAGGAACAGCTCAACAAGTTAGAAAACAACTTCATGCAGCTGACTGAACAGCTGGCCAACCTCACGCAACGCTCACCTGCACAAAGCAGCATCAGTCAGATTAGCCCAACACTTAAGCAGGCAATACCAAATGTAATTCGTGAAGCTGCCCTTGGCTCTGAAGACTCTTTGATACTTGGCAACTGTTTTTTGCCTGGGGACGCTATATCTGCTCAGATGATGGGCGCTGGTGAAAAAGGGACTCAAGGGAGCGAAACAACTAGACAATCACTACAACGCAACATCGGCGATGGTAAGCACGACGATACGGAACTGCAAGAACTAGCAGCCAGGATTGAGCAGCAAGCAAGGATATTTGATCAGGTTCTCTCGGCTTCTCCCGATCCGATCTGCGTGCTTGACCGGGTAGGGAGGTTTACTTATGCCAACTTGGCGCTTGCCCAATTGTTTGGATTGCCACAGCATCAGATTTTAGGTAAGACATGGCAGCAGCTAGACTTACTGCCAGAACTATTGGAAATGGAGCCAATCGACTCCCAACGGGAGGTGGTGTTTGCGACAAAACGACCCTTGACCAAGGAAATCAGCTATCCAACCATCAATGGAGTTAGAGACTACGAGTGCATCCTCAGCCCGATTCTGGGTGTTAGTGGTAGCGTTGAAGCTGTAATCTGCACAGCTAGAGACATTACTGAGCGCAAACAGGTAGAAGAGTCGCTGAGGGAATCAGAAGCTAATTACCGCCACTTATTCGAATACGCCAATGACTCAATCTTCATTATTGACTTATCAACCAGTCGCATTCTAGACGCTAACCAGAATGCGGCAAGGCGACTTGGCTACACCCGTAAAGAACTCCTCAAGTTGAGAACCCGGGACATCGATGTACCGACCTCTCCAGAACGGCAAAAGATGATTAACCAGCAGATGCAGGCAACTGGTAGTATTATCTTCGAGCACGCTCTGCGGCGTAAGGACGGCACAGAAGTACAAGTTGAAATCAGCAGCCGAATCATTGAGTACCGCGACCAGCTAGTTTCTCTAAGTTTCGTGCGCGACATCACCGCACGGAAGCATGCAGAAGAGCGGATGCGTCTGTTAGAGTCAGCTGTTGAGAATACCCAAGATGGGATTTTAATCACTGAAGCCAATCAACTAGATAAGCCGGGACCAGGACTTCTGTATGTTAACCAAGCCTTTACCCGCATTACTGGTTATGACCTGACAGAGGTTCTCGGTCGGACACCACGCTTGCTGCAAGGTCCGAAAACAGACCGATCGCAGTTAGACAAAATTCGGACAGCGCTTTCTCAGCAGAAACCCGTTCAGGTTGAGTTACTCAACTACCGTAAAGACGGCTCGGAGTTTTGGGTTGAGCTAAATATCGTGCCGATCGCCAACGAGAGTGGTCAGTTTACCCATTGGGTCGCACTTCAGCGCGATATTACAGAGCGCAAACAGGCAGAGGCGACCCTGGTAGCATCTAAGCAACAACTTAACAACATTCTAGAAAGTATCTCAGATGGCTATTTTACAGTAGACCATCAGTGGCAGTTAACCTATTTCAATCCGAAGGCGGAGCAGATTTTACAGAGATCACGGGCTGATATTCTTGGTCAGAATCTATGGGATGTCTTTCCTGAAATGGTAAATTCGGTCTTTGACCACGAATATCGCAAGGCAGTTGCTCAACAAGATACAGTGAGCTTTGAAGCGTTTTACTCGCCTTTGAAAAAACGGTTTGAGGTGCATGCCTACCCCTCTAATGAAGGGCTTTCCGTAGTCTTCAAGGACGCTACTAAGTGTAAGCAGTCTGAAGGAAGCGGACGTGCAACAATGGCACATTGAGCGACCCAATTCCGAGCACCGTCATTTCCAAAAACCTAAACCCTAGACTGATAGCTAACGACCTAGAACCAAAGTTCAGAATACTTGTTTAGTTGGTAAACACAACAGGAGATGTGAAAACACATCTCCTTCATAATAAGTAGGGAAGCTGGTATGAGTTTTTGCTCGAAAAGGAAACTGTATCAGTGATTAAGCTGTACTGGAAACTGTGCCGCTAGGCGTCGTTGTCAGCGGTTAGCTAGTAGCTGATTGCTGATTAGTTTTCAACTAAGTTACGGCGTTAGAAAACAACTCGGTATGATTACGGCAATTGCTTAAGTTCGGCTAATAGGCAACAGACAATTAGCAATCAACTACTTAAGGTAGAACCCTGAGCCGGCAAAGCTTAGGAGAATAACTAGCTTGGGGTTGGGGAAATCCCTACTATTATTTCCTTCCCCGATTTGAGATTTTCTCTTCCCAACCCCTTTCAAGCCATAAAAACTGTGATACTTCTCAAACTCTGTTAATGACGTTATCAACGATTGAGGAAAAGGCTAATTATAGGTGCTGGCTCGTGGGCGATCGGTGAAAAATTTCCGATCGCCCTCCCGCACTTTAGTTCTCCTCAACTTTGAACGCACCCACAGAGGCTTGCAATTGAGCTGCAATCCCTACTGTCTCTTTGAGAGAGCCAGAAACTTGTCGTGTGGAATCAGACGTGTGTTCAGAAACCTTGGCAATCTTCTTCATCAACTCGGTAACGGATTGTGATGTTTCAGCCTGAGATACGGTTGCAGTCGAAATCGATTGTACCAAGGTATCAATCTGGCGAGACACCTCCAAAATCTGACTTAAACTCTGCTTGGTTTCTTCTACCAGATGGGTACCTTCAACCACCTGAGTTGTGCCCAATTCCATTGCCTCAACTACTGCGCCTGTTTCTTGTTGGATGTCATCAACAATCTTTTCAATTTCTTTGGTCGCCGCCGCTGAACGAGCAGCCAGTTCCCCAACTTCTTCGGCAACGACAGCAAACCCCTGACCTTCTTCCCCAGCTCTAGCCGCCTCAATCCCGGCGTTGATTGCTAACAGATTCGTTTGTAGGGCGATTTGCTCAATTAGTGAAGCAACCTTGGAAATCTTTTGGGACGATTCACCCAAACGCTTAACCTTTTTCGCGGTTTCAGATACCGTTTCTCGGAGAGTGAAGATATTTCGCACCGAGCGCTCCATTGCTATCCCACCCGTTTCAGCAGTGGATGATGCCATGCGAGCCACGACGGCAGCTTGGCGAGCGCTTTCTGCTACCTGCTGAATCGAATAAGTCATTTGCTCAACTGAATCCAGGGTGCGGGTTGTATCTTCAGATTGTTTGAGTGCTTCCGCTGAAAGATGGCGGATTGCTTCTTCGTTGTCTCCCAGTGAAGCATTGACCTGAGCCGCCGCTGTTTTAACTTGGATAACAATTCCTCGCAGACTTTCAATTACCGCATTGAAGAAGTCAGCCACTGTGCCAATTTCACCAGCTGTCACATCTGCACGGACGGTGAGGTTTCCTTGAGCCGCCTCTTCAACATCATTGAGCAGTTTTAGCAGCTGCTGCTGGAGTGATTCTTTCTGTTGACGTTGGTCTTGAGCCAAACCTTCAGCTTTTTGACGTGCTTGCTCGATCTGCTCTAAGAAATCTATACGGTCCAAAGCCAGTCCAACTTGAGTAGCGATCTGCTTGAAGAACGTAATTTCTGGCTCTTGCCAAACCCTTGTACTAGAGCATTGGTGAGTCACCAGTAAACCATGTAGCTTGTTGTACGCTAAAATCGGTGCGACCAGATTCGCCTTGACTTTGAATGGTTCCAGTTGACTCAGGTAACACTCGGAAAGATTACCGTTGTAAATATTATCAGTTGCCTTGACTCGACCCCGCTTGTACTTTTCAACATATTGCTCGGCGAAACAGGGGTCAGCAATATTCGCTCCTAGGGCTTTTGGCCAGCCACGACCTACAGATTCAGCAACGATACTTCCTTGCCAGTTTTCGTCAAACAGATAGACTACCGCTCGATCTGTTTTCAGGGCTTCTCGGATACCTGTAATTGTCGCCTCGTAGATGTCTTCGACCTTGAGCGCATCCCGAATACCTGAGCTAATTTGATTGAGTTGCTGAGCGCGTAGGGCTTCGGCTTCCTTGAGAGCTAAGAAATTCACGCGGTCTAGGCACAGTCCAACTCGTATGGCTAACTCCTTGAGAAAGGTAACTTCAGATTGCTGCCAAACACGAGGTGCTGAGCACTGATGAGCAACCAGCAAGCCAAAGAGCTGACCATCTTTGATAATTGGTGTCACCAAATTTGCCTTGATTTCCAGTCGTTGCATTAACCTCAGGTGGTCAGGATGAAAACCTGCCTCAAACACATTATTGGTAGAAACGATACGTCCTCTGCTGTACTCTTCTATGAGATCCTTACTAATACAGGCGTCTTCGATTTTGTCCCCTAAAGCTCGTGGCCAAATAGGAACAACAGCTTCTGCACAGATATAGCCACGCCAGTCAGGGTGGAAGCGATAGATGACGACTCGATCCGCTTCAAGAATGCGTAGAGCCCCTTGAACGGCTCTTTCGAAGATATCCTCCAGGTCTTTCTCAGTACGTGTATTGGAGACAGCAATATCGCCAAATAATCCTGCCTGTTCGGTTTCTGCCGCTTGTGCCCACAGTAAGGTCTCAAGCCGGTTAGCCATCTGGTTGATATTAGTGCCTAGTTCAGCAAGTTCGTCTTCCCCTTCTACGGCAACACGGGTGTAAAGTTCCCCTTGCCCTAGTTTGTCCACTGCCTCAGTGATACCTAAAACTGGACGTACAGCACGCCTAGCCAGATAAGCCGCGATCGCACTGGCTAGCAATACTGTCAATCCACTGCCAAGCGTCAGAACTAGAAGTAATTGTCTCTGTGGGGCAAAGGCGATCTCTGTAGGTACGGCAATGGCTGTTTCCCAGGGCAGATCTGGCAAGCCGTCTAGTTTTCCAAACTTTGTATAGGCCAACAGATCATCATGCTTCCCCTTTTGCTTGTCAGCCTGATCGGTATCGACCAAAGCATTTGGCTTCCCTGCTGCTTGCAGTTTAGTCCAAGCGGGATAAACGGCGTTAACTTCTTTACCCTCCTTGTCCTTTTCCTCTGCGAGGAAAATTGTCTTAGTCGTGGACTCAACTAAATAATAATCGTCCCCATCAGTACCGAAGTTTTTGATCAACTCTTCTAGGGAATCGACCGGCATGCGTGCTCGGACAACAGCGATCGTCTGACCTGTGGCGCTATCTTTAACTGGTGCAGCGAAAGAAAAGGCAAGCCTTTGAGATTTTTCAGGAACTTTAGGGACTATTGCTTCGCTAATGACAGGCTGATTAGTTTTGATCACCTGCTTAAACCAATCCCGATCACCGAGGTTCACTTGGGGATCGCCTTTCGATTGGAGGATTGGGTTGCCCTTTAGATCGAACACGGCAACGCTGTCAAAGCTCTTGTAAGCCTCTACATAGCGGTCTAGCGCGGCTTGCTTTTGGGCCAGAGGAGTTGTGTCTCTCTGATTAGAAGTTGTTAGAATTGGAAGCTCGGCTAGTACCTTAACATTCGCATAACGATCGCGTATGAACCGCTTGACCTTATCCTCAAGACCAATGGCGCGTTGTATTTTAGTCTGCGAAACTTGCTGAGTGAACCCTTGGTTGGCAAATTGATAGGCTGTTATTCCAGTCAGCAGTACTGGAATGGTGCCAAGGGCGATCGCTAAAGCTGTAGCTTTTTGAGTTAAACGCAGCTTTTGCCAGCCTGGAATGTTCACCTTTTGAGAGGTTTGGGGGGTAGCAGGAGGTAAACTCATCTGCTGAACTTCCATTCCATTAACAACTGGCTCAGGTAAAACAGGATTTAGATGACGTTGACCGTTACTGGAATGAGCGTTACTGTAATGGTTTAAATTCGTTGGGTTCACGCCGTTCAGGTGCCCCTTCCCATTTCCGTTCAATTCCTGCTTGTATGCTTTTAGATCTGGTTCAAACTGAGTACCCATTAAACGCTTTCCTTGAAGTGATAGTAAATTGACAAAATTTTCGAATTTCAGTGCTGGAGTTTAATCACTGCACACAACAGGTAAATCTCTAACGAACGCTAATCCTGCTTTAAGCGTTAGTTCTGGCGATCATGCTAGTTCTCTTCACAAGCGTTAGTCTCTATACCCACAAGGCTTTATGCACTAAGCTCTGGGATTGTCGCTGTTTGTGGCTGTTTTTAGCTGTTTGTTAGCGATCGCGCTCTTGTTCCAAGCGGATTTGTAGGAACGCCTGTTAGCCTAGCGACGAGCATTTATCGGTAGCAGCACTCTCTTTCAGGATCTACTTCACTAACACAGGATGCGAAGCGCTTGGATAGCGTAATGTTCGCAAGTTTCAGGCTCTGATTTTTGCACAATTGCTCTGTCTTGCCGAACCCACGTAAGTGGGAAGAAAACTCATCCTGACACAACTTCTCCTGGTGTCGGAAATTGGAGATGGGGTAGACGTTAAATGTATTACACCTTCAAACTTGATTAATCTAGATGAGCTGGCGCTGTAGACGTTGGAGAAGATTACTCACCCTCGCGATTGCACAATACGCAGCGCAATCATGCGATCGCGCTTGGGGAATACTTTTCACAGCACTCGTCTGCAAGCCACACTGGCAGATGTGATACCACCTCCAGCTGCGATGAGAGCGCCCATGGGACCTCCAACAGCCTCGCCCGCTACAGCCATTTCGATCGCTACAGCCAAGACACACTCATCCAAATCATTTTCTGAACCGGGTTGAGCCTCAGGATGATTGTCTTTCCATGCTTGGGCTAAGGGCAGCGCCAGATTAGTTAATTGATTGTGAAGGTCAAACTCACGCACTTCCTCGTGACTTAGAGGAGCAGATTTTGTCAGCTTCAGATTAGCGGACTTTTGGTCTGAATTGAATAAACCCATAGTGCTAATACCTAAAAAACACCACATTCAGGGACAATAAGATTGAAGCGAAAGAGGTAGATAACCCTGTGGTGTCCAGTCTTCAGTAGAGGCGTTTGAGTAACGGTTGCTAGCTCGCGGCTTCTATCTTCTGAGACGGTAGCATCTGTAAGACAGCTGTATAACTCGTATTACAATATGTGTATCATAAGATAACTAACTAAGTATCCGCAACCAAGTCAAGTAGGTTTTATGGAGTCTTCACAAATGGCGGAGCTGTCCTCCTTACTCTGGTGAGAAACTACCTCAAAAGGGGAGTTCAGGAGTTCATAAATCTTCATCTATGGATAAATCCTCCTTACCTGTGACAATAAGGAGTAGCAAGTGGGAGTAGGGGAGAGAAAAGTTCAGCTTTGTTATGCACGTTAGGCAAGAGGCGTCAGCCTAGTTCATCAGTGCTATCTTCAGATAGGGACGCACGATTAGGTACTCTCCGCTTTTTAATGGAACTCCCTACAGATTTTTCTTCTGCATAAATACATTCAAAGGCTTGTGACCTGTCTCAGCAGTTGCTTCTTCCTTCTCCTCCTGAACTTTTGAATTCTTCTTTGTTCATAAAGTTGAGCAAAGGTGATTGCGTCGCCAAGAGTATGTCTTGTAGCAATCCGACAGAAGCATGTTAAAGTTTTTAGCGATCAGTTGCTTATAGATCAATGTCGAATACCGTTCAGCAAAAAGTATCACTGCCACCATTTCTTAAATGGGCTGGTGGTAAAAGTAAACTGATCCAGCAATATCAAGACTACTTTCCTAAACAGGGATTTAAAACTTACTATGAACCCTTTTTAGGCGGAGGGTCTATATTTTTTTATTTACAGCCAAACTCAGCTATTTTAACTGATATTAATCAGGAGCTAATAGAAACTTATTGTTGTGTTAGAGATAACATAGAAGATCTAATTTTACTATTGGAAAAACATCAAATTAAACACAACAGTGATAAAAGTGAAACTCACAATTATTACTATAGTGTACGTGAATCTACTTGTAATACGCCTCTGGAAAGAGCGGCTCGTCTAATTTATCTCAATAAAACCTGTTTTAATGGTCTTTATCGAGTAAATTCTAAAGGCAAATTTAATGTCCCCGTAGGCAAATACAAAAATCCTAAAATTTGCAATCATGATTTGCTCCGTTCTGCCTCAGTTGCCCTGAAAGCGGCTCAAATTGAGGTTAGGCTTTTTGAATATATTGTGGATTATGCCAAAACCTGTGATGATTTTGTCTATTTTGACCCTCCCTATTATCCTGTAAGTCAGACTAGCTATTTCACTGCCTATAGTTCTGATTCATTTAACGAGGATAATCACCGAAAACTTCGGGATGTATTTGCACAACTAGCTAGTCGTGGGGTCAAAGTTATGCTCTCTAATTCTGACTGTCCGTTTATACGACAACTTTATAGTGATACTGAGGTTTTTTCATGTGAAAACCTTCCCAAGATGTATGAAATATCAGCATCAAGGGTAATTAATTCTGATATAAAAAAACGAGGTAAAATTACTGAACTTTTAATAACGTCTTATTAAAGATTGTTGTTAGCCCAAATTATAAAATGAGTTAAGTTATATACAGCTAGCAAATTGGGATTAGAATCAACTTGTTTGGTTAACCACTTTACCGCGCCTTTTTTCATTCCTTCGCCATCAATTAACACGACGGTGGGAGAAGGATAGCAAGTTTGTATATTTAAATTGAGGTAGGGAAGTTTTTCATCAACTGACCCTCCTGATTGTTGCCATTTACACTCAATAATCAGACCCGCAGAAATTGTCACCGTATTAAAAATATAAAAGTCTACGTAGATAGCTGTTCCATAAATTCCTAAACCAATGTAAACCTGCTTTGCATATCGCTTGGGTGGGTGATTTGAGTAGACAAGCCAATCACGTCGTCGTTTCTTCGGCAAGTCTCTACAGATTTCAGTGTATCCATGTACTTGTAAAATTGTTTCAACCGTTTTTTCTAACACATTCCCAGAAATAACGGCTCTGCCACCCTGATTCATTTTTTTCTCAACCAAGACGGTGAAGCATCTAGACAAAGATTACCTCCACAGGCACACTTTTTTCTAGTTCTCTCTACTCAGGTATAAAATGTCGGGAAAAAGAACAGAAATGGGCTGAGAAACAGTACTTATGTACTGTTTCTAGGGGCATTAGTAACAGGAACTTCTATTCAGACCATTTATTGCTAAAATAGTACAAAAGTACTATGACGGCGTAGTGGTATCAGCTTAATGGTACTGAACCTGCCGCTTCGTAATGCACTGCATAGGATAACAGCATGTGTGGAAGATTTAGTCAGACTCAGTCAGCAGAAGCGATCGCTGAAGTATTCCAAGTCGCGGAGGTTTCCCTGTTGACGCCTCGGTACAACATTGCGCCTACCCAGTCTGTAGGGACAGTATTACAGACTTCGCAACACAACGATAGACAGTTTAGACTGTTGCATTGGGGTCTAATTCCTAGTTGGGCGAAAGACCTGAAGATGGGTGCAAAGCTAATTAACGCCAGGGCGGAAACGGTTGCTGAGAAACCAGCTTTCAGAAGTGCCTTCCGACAACGCCGTTGTCTAGTGCTGGCAGATGGGTTTTATGAGTGGCAACAACAGGAACCCAAAAAGCCAAAGCAGCCGTTTTATTTCCGATTGAGTAATGGTCAACCGTTTGCCTTTGCTGGTTTATGGGAGCATTGGGAAAACGGTAATGGTGAGGAAATTGAGTCTTGCACTCTCCTAACAACAGAACCGAATGAGTTAATGAAGTCCATCCATAACAGGATGCCAGTGATTCTTGACCCGAAACACTACGATTTGTGGCTTGACCCAGAAGTGAAAAAGTCGGAGTTGTTACAGCCTCTATTACATCCCTATCCAGCAGAGGAAATGACAGCTTATCCGGTTAGTACAGCAGTGAATAAGCCAAGTAATGATACAGCAGAGTGTATCAACAGCCTTTAGACTTTAGCTTTCTTATGAATTTCTAGGGAATAAATTATCCACAGGACTTACGCAAAGCTCCTATATGTAGGGTGGGCAATGCTAGCTTTGTCAAGGTGTTAGGTTGTAGGTCGTAGGTTTTAGGGGAAAAGTCAGACCAAGACGCGTGAAAGATTAGGATTTTGGGTTCCTCGCAAAGCCTTCTAGCTCCCTACCACCTAATACCTAAAACCTGCCATCTTGACAGGGCTATGTCGCCAATACCCGCTCTAACTCTCAATAATAGACCTCCTGCACGAATAGAATTTTCGCCCCCTACTCCCCCCGCCCCTAATCCCCAAAGGGGACCCCATGTCCGCCAATTCTGGGGGGAATAAGAAATGAAAATCCCCCAGAATTGGGGGATGCGAGGGGGCATTTCATGATTCATGCAGGAGGTCTAATGAGTATTAAGGGGCACAAGTAATTGCACCCCTACGTCGGCAAACAGTGATTTTTGTAAGAAGTCTGAAGTTTAGGGATTAGGGAATAATCTCACACCTCATCCTCAAGTTCTTCCCCTTCCTCCTGTGGTGCTTCCCCTTCCTCCTGTGGGTTAGATAAAGGTACTAAGGCAACAGCGGCGAGCGCATCGTCCTCATCTAGTCGCTGCACTCTTACCCCAGTCGCCATCCGAGATTGAGGGGAAATAGCACCGATCAGCTGACGAATGATGATACCCCGACTGGTGACCATCATCAGCTCATTTCCTTCATTCACAACCCGCAATGCCGCTAACTTGTCTTTGGGCAACCGGAACTTAGTGGCAAGGATTCCCATACCCGCACGATTTTGTAGCCGGAACTGGGAAACTGGTACGCGTTTACCATAGCCGCCCATTGTCACCACTAGCACCCACGGTCCTTGACCTGCCGTCTCAACTAACTCTTGCTCTTCCGAAGCCCCGTCGCTGAGAGTATTTAGGTCTTCGGCATCCTCCTCGTCTTGTGCCTCTGAAACAGCTGCCAGACTGGCAATCACTTGACCTGGTAGAATGTCCATGCTGATCAGTTCGTCATGAGAGCGCAGTTTCATCGCCCTGACGCCCCGTGTGGCGCGACCGAGGGGACGCAGTTGCTCATGGTCAGCCTTGAAGTGAATTGCCATTCCTTGACGCGAACCAATAATAACGCTGTCTTCAACTCTGGCTCGTTGTACCCATCGCAGTTGGTCGCCTTCTTCTAAGGAAATTGCAATCAGTCCATTGGCTCGGATATTGCTAAATGCGTCAAGTGCTGTTTTTTTGATGTAACCTTTGCGGGTCAACATCACGAGATATTCGTCCTCTGAGAATTCAGACACCGGCACAATGGAGGTGATTTTTTCATCATGGGGAATCGGTAGCAGCTGGACAATCGGTACCCCGCGTGCCGTGCGAGACGCGGCTGGGATTTGGTATGCCCTGAGACAGTAGACAACCCCGCGATCGCTAAAGAACAACAGGCTGTCATGGTCACAGCAGGTGAGGAAATGCTCAACCCCGTCATCCTCCTTGATCCGAGCCGCTGCCTTACCACGAGTTGCTCTGGCTTGGGCTGCAAAGTCATTGACTAGCATCCGCTTGATATAACCTTGCTCAGTGAGGAGAATCACCGCTTTTTCATTGGCTATCAGATCGGTGTCATCCAAATCACCTTCGAGCGGCTCAATCACCGTGCGTCGCGGTGTGGCGTGGGTAGTCTTTAGCTGAGCAACTTCAGTTTCAATAATTTCCAGAATACGACTTCTATTGGCGAGGATGTCACGCAAGTCAGTAATTCGAACTTGTAGTTCCTCGTGTTCAGCGTGAATTTTCTCAGCTTCTAAAGCTGTCAGGCGTCGCAGCTGCATTTGCAAAATGGCGTCAGCTTGCGATTCCGAGAGACCATAAACCTCTATCAACCCTTGCTTTGCCGTAGGAGCATCAGCGGCGTTGCGGATTAGTTCAATAATCCTATCTAGGTTTTCAAGAGCAATTAATAGCCCTTGGAGTAAGTGGTCTCTTTCCTCAGCTTTACGCAGTTCGTATTGAGTCCGCCTGGTAATCGTCTCAATGCGGAAATCTAGGAAGACATGCAGGAACTGCTTAAGCGTCAGCAACTGGGGTTCATTTCTGACCAGCGCCAGCATATTTGCCCCGAAATTCATTTGTAGGGGCGTCTGTTTGTAGAGGTTGTTGAGGACAACGCGCGGATAAGCATCGCGCTTGAGTTCAATCACGATTCTCATGCCATCGCGATCGCTTTCATCCCGAATATCTGAGATGCCCTCTAAGCGCTTCTCGTTGACCATTTCGGCAATCTTCTCGATCAGGGCTGCCTTATTCGTTTGGTAAGGTAGTTCTGTGATAATGATTGCTTCTTTGTCCGGACGCCCCCGATGTTCGATCGTTTCAATCTGGGCAACGCCCCGCATCGTTATTGAGCCACGACCCGTTGTAAAGGCTTCTTTAATACCCGATGTTCCCAGAATCTGACCCCCCGTAGGAAAGTCTGGACCAGGGATATATCGCATTAAGTCAATATCCGTAAGCTCTGGATTGTGGATCAGTGCCACTAAGCCATCAATTAACTCGCCTAGGTTGTGAGGCGGGATATTCGTCGCCATGCCCACAGCAATCCCACTGGAGCCATTGAGCAATAACTGAGGAACACGAGCGGGTAATACAGTCGGTTCTTGCTGCGAACCGTCAAAGTTATCAATAAAGTCTACAGTTTCCGACTCAATATCCTGTAGCATCGCGTCTGTGGATAACGCGCGCAAGCGGCATTCCGTGTAACGCATCGCCGCTGGTGGGTCATTGTCAACCGAGCCAAAGTTACCGTGTCCGTTGATCAGGGGCGATCGCATGGAGAATTCCTGAGCCATGCGTACCAATGCATCATAAACGGCGGTATCTCCGTGGGGGTGATACTTACCCAATACTTCTCCCACTACACGGGCGCACTTCCGAAATGGACGGTCTGGTGTCAGACCCAGCTCATGCATTGCATACAGAATGCGCCGATGTACTGGCTTGAGTCCATCCCTTGCATCTGGCAGCGCCCTACCTACAATTACGCTCATCGCGTATTCCAGGTAAGACTGTTGCATCTCGTTCCGCAGATTCGTCGGGACAATCCGCTCCTGGGAGGTAGTCATAGAAGGGAAAACTCCATTAAAATTAAAGAATCTGGCAGCAAAACACTGAAAAGTCGCAAAAACTACCACTTTTCAACCAAATATTTGCCAGATATTGTTAGATTCTTCTAAAATTTTAACACAAATTCCCATCCTCTCAGCCGATGCCGCTGGGAGGCGCTAGCTATACAGCAGGTCAGTTTGAGCAACCTTGAAGTAGGCAGACTATTCCCAGATTTCTCACCAACCTTTTGGAAGATCAGGGGGATGGGGGAGTTGAGGGAGATGGGGCAGCAGATACTCCCTCACGTTCCTCGCCAGTGATTTGTTGGCTTGTGAGAAATTCAGGTACTGACGTCTGGGTTTTTTTAAGGTATTTTGAAGAGTAAGCAAAATGTGCGAGCTATAAAGCGTTAGCCTTCGCTCTTGCTCTCGTATGCCAGTATCTTCGCCTTGGAGAAAATAGCAAAAATGGAAACAGCGATTGCTTTGATTGCCTTAGGCATCATTACTATTCTTGTAATGCCTAATCTGCTCTCTAAGGAAGTACTTATTGGCTTAATTGCTTTAGGTATTCTTTCTGTTGCGATGCCTCAACTTTTTTCTAGAGATTTAACTCTGGCATTGGTTGCTTTTGGCATCCTTTTTAGTCTTGTGATACCTGCTCTGTTGAAGTAGCCTGAGCGGAGAATAAGGTTAACCTAAAGTGTAGCTAACGCTACGTCAAGAACGCCGAAAGCATACCGTTATTCAATGATCGCCTCTTTCTGGGTCTTGAGTTGAGAGGCGATCAGAGGCACTTTTGGAGCCAGAAAAAAGCCTATTAAACTGGCAAACAGAATTGGTGTAAAGGGACTGACATTAGTCAGTTTTGTCAAAAGTAACGTTGTACTCACAGGTGTTCGTGTCACTCCTGCATTGAGAGCAGCCATTGTACAAATCATGGCTAGAGCAGGATTGATTCCAGGAATCATAATTGCTACGGCTTTGCCAATACAGGCACCCGTGAAGAAGATAGGGATGATAAATCCACCCCGCCAACCACCTGTAACCGTAACGCTAATCGCTGCCATTTTGGCACCAGCTAGAGCCAAAAGGAAAATAGCAGGAAAGCTAGTTGTAATAACTTCGTTTAGCTCTTCGTGTCCAAAATAACGGGTCAGTGGGAAAATTACAGCAAGCATACCAAGTCCCAAACCTGCCAATGTTGTCCGCAGATAAATCGGTCCTGGAATTCGGGCAAATAGGCGATCGCATCCTCGAAAAATCGCCATAAACACCCAACCTGCCACAGCACCTATTATCCCGAACAGGATAGCGAAGGCGAAATCGTCGATATTGCTTAGTCCATAGTGGGGGAAATGCCAGGTGGGTGCAATTCCCAAGTGTGTAATCGCGGCAAACACCAGATAACTCGCACAACTTGAAACAATCGCGGGTAGCAGTGCCTCGTAGTACTCCAAAACATGTTGATGGTGCAAAATCTCTAAGGCGAACATTGCACCGCCAAGAGGCGCGCCAAATAAAGCTGTAAAGCCAGCCGCCATCCCTGCTAAACTCATGGTTCGAAGGTCTTCACCCTCCAACCTCAAGCGATCGGCAACCCAAGTACCAAACGAACCTGTTACTTGTACCAAGGGTGCTTCTGGGCCTGCACTTCCTCCAGCCGCTATGCTGACTAGAGAGGAGAGAAGCATTGACGGATTTTTGCGAGTATCCAACCGTCCGCCGCGAAAGTGAATATTATCGACAATCACGGCAATTTCACCCGGATTTCCCAGAAAGTGCATCACCAAGCCAATGACCAACCCGGCTAATGGCATTACCAGCAACAGACTCAATCCCTGAAAATGTCTGAGTTCGTGAGTGATTAGCTCTAGGATGCTCCAGTACAACCCAGCAAATAGACCACTAACCGTACCTAAAATAGCCCAACGTAGAACCCATCGCGAAATCATTAAAGGATTACGCTTTACCAACCCAGAGAGTTGAGGGAATGTCCAACGTTGAGTTTTATCAGCACTGGGGAGTTTCTTTAGTGGCACGGCTTGTTTCCTGATACAGCGTCGTGAAGCCAAAAATACAGAGTATTTATACTCTCCATGCTAACTGAAGCTTAAGATACAGATGATTTAGATTTTCTATGCTATCCATCCACACTCTGATGAGTAGCGGCTGCATAACCCGGACTTTATAGCGGTTTTCAGTTAAAGGAGATACCTAAATCTCGGTTTTAGGACAAGGGCGAAGTCCATCTGGCTGCAAGAGTATTCAAGCGAGAATAGCTAGAATTGCCGACTATCAGGTGGCGATGCGATCGCCACCTTCAGCCGTCTCTAAAACTAGCTCTATCCCTCTCATTAGATGATTCCTGCCGATCCAGCTAATCCAGCAGATCAGGATAATACAGAGGAGTCAACACAGAGGACGGATAAGCGATCGCATTGCTTCATACTCCTGAAATGCGTGAAGCGTAGCTATCCCGTAGGGAATCGCCCGAACAGCAATTACAACGCTCACGTATGATGTTTGACGGTCGGGTGCAGGGAAAGGTTAGCTTGCGGTGGTATGGGGTTTGAAACTGTTTAGCATCCAAAATACTGCTGAGTACAGCAATAATCCGAGAAATAATCCAGAAATACAACCAATTACTGCTCTGACGACTGCCTGTGAGAAGGGTTCACCTGCAATACGATTTATCTCTACAGCGACCCAAGCAAAGACGAAAGCGCATAGGGCAATGCAGATGATTGTTAAGCCTCTCCAGCGAGGGGCTAATGTTTCAATACGGTTACGAGACTTAGCTTGATTTAGCCAAATTGATAGCCATAATAACAGAGCGAGAATTCCAATAACTCCACTTCCATACTGAAGTAATTTATAAATTGGCAGAGGCCCAAGCTGGGATTGAAGCAGCTTTGAATGATTGACAAACCAACCACCCTCATGAGTAAAAGCATCCCAAACCAGATGGCTAGCTGCCCCAATCACTACTGACACTACAACATTAAAAAGATGCAAAACTTGTAAAGGAAAGTAGCTCCTTAGGGTTGGAAATCGTTGGGCTAATTGCTGGGGAAGAAGAGCCAAGAATGGGCGCATCAAAACATAACGAGTAACTAACAAGAGCACAATCGAACAAGGAAGCCCTTGAATCAATATTCCTATAAGAGTATGTCCAATTGTTCTAGTGGGTTGCAAAGCCAAGAAGTATTCAAGGTCGGGAATCATCGACCCAACTAAGAGACTTGGCAAATCTAGTCTTCTTTTCGAGCAGAGCCAAATAGGAGCAGCTGCTATGGGATGCGCGAGGGTAAAAGGCATATTTTTTTATATATTAGGTGGATTTTTTCCACCTAACACCCGAATCGGGATACGAAGCGCTCAGCTCCGGCTATCCTTACCAGCAATTGTGGCATATCGTTTGGAAGCCCCATCAATCCAAGGATGAACGCACTGCTATTGATACAAATGAGCATATCCAGGTGCAAAAATTTCCTGCCACGCTTAGTGCAATTGAGCAATGATTTCTTCCTTTTACTAAAGGCGTGAAGCGTAGCTATCCCGTAGGGAATCGCCCGAACAGCAATTACAGCAGCAGATTGAGGCGTGGCAAGCGTTACTGGAAAAGTTGGGAGGGAATGAATGAGCGATCGCGAAACTAGAGGCGTTTGACTGGAGACTAATACCGAGTCAGAGTGAGGCGTAATCGCATCCAGCAGTTACAGCAGCAAATTGAAGAAGCCTTGCTCATTAGGCTTTTCAGGCTTAACGACCAAAATTTTTCCGTTGCTATAACTAAGCCTTTATCATAGATAAAGAATTAGCGGGCACAGTGATGTCACGCATTCAACTCTATGTTAAGAAACCTCTCGTATGTTTGATTGATAGCACACCCTATATGATGACGAGGGTTAAGACTTTGGGAAGCAGGGGTAGTCAGCTTTCCATAAGAATACTCTCTGGGAGCTTCTATGGAGTTTGACCTGCGAAAGGCGATCAATGCAATTTCAGACGTTGTCCAGAACCGACCAGCCCCTATTCGCGAGTTCGACCAGATATACATGAAGGTCGCCGATATGGTGCTCCAAGCAGAGTACGTGGCTCGTGTTTTCAACAACAAGGATGTCGTATTTGTCGGAGATGGTGATGGAATTGCACTATCTGCTGCTCATTTGAAAGCGCAAAACGTCATCAACTATGGACCAAAGTCGATTACTTTGCTTGATTTTGATGAGCGGATCGTCAATTCTGTACGACGATTCGGTGAGAAGCTTCACCCTAAGATTGAGATTTCAGCACACCTTTATAATGTCGCGGAAGCGCTGCCCGACGAGCATTTTGGTGCATACGATGGGTTTCACATCAATCCACCTTGGGGAGCAAGTAACAGTGGAGAAAGTGTCATAGCTTTTTTCGAGCGCGGCAGTCAGGCAACTAAGGAGAAGAGCCTGGGCATCGTCGTTATAGCGGACGATCCTGATCTACTGTGGACTCAGGAAGTATTACGCGATACGCAACACCGCGCACTTGAACTTGGATATGTGGTGTCTGAACTGCTGCCACAGTTGCACTCTTATCACCTCGATGACGCGCCTGATCTGCGTTCATGTTCGTGTCTGTTCCGTCGTATAGACCCCGGTCTCATGCAGACCGCGTCGGAACCGCTTGATTTGGCGCGACTTGAGAATTTTTACGGCAAGAGTTCCCCCCTGCGCTTTCGATACGTGCGCGAGCGGACGACGCTGAACCCAGGCAGGGAATCGGACCAGCTCTACATACTTGAAAAACTTGAGGTGAACAATGGACGAGACGCTTAAGAAAGCCGGTTTGATATTTATGAAAGTCGGTCTGCACGCGCAAGAGAGTATCGAAGACATCGTCAACCGTAAACAACGCGAATTTGAAGAGGCAGGTTCGATTTTCTGGGGCTATGGTGGTAACACCTGCCATCCTCTAACTATGGTCCAACCGTTTGCGAAAGAGGTGGAAGGAAGCGGCAACCAAGTTCTTATTGTTATGCAGAAGATGAACTCTAGACACGCTGCCCCGCCAGAAATTGCTAAACAGTACTCGGACGACGGGGTCAATTGGCAACCGATTCCCAAGGGTATAGAAGTTCGTGGGTCACGCCATGCATTGGTTCTGGATGAGCTTCGGGTGGAGGAATTCGACTTGGATCTAGGTGAAATACAAGTTGGAGTTGGACCCAGCCGTGGGCGTAAAGGTAATCAATATTTAGTGAGTCGAGTTGACAAGGGGTGCTTTCACTACACGCCTCAACAGTCGCTAGTTGCACAAGATAAACAATCCATAGTTCCTATTGGACTTGTCGCCCGCGTGAAGCCCCCATATGCCGTGCTCCTCAAAACCTGACATTCACGCATACTGGAGGCAGATAGCCTTTGCAACTAAATCAATTATTTTAGGGTGTTCCGGTGCAGCGCGGTTGTTAGCTGGCTGGGCTGTACTAATCGCTACCGTAACCGACCTGAATGTACTGAAAGCTTGCCATACATCATGTTCCGCGAAATGGCTTCTGCTTTTGCAGCTAGAGCATCAAACCCTACGACTGTTATACTACCATGACGAATTTCATTTTCTCGACGCAGAGCAGATAACTGCTTGCTGTTCAGTGATTGCTCCATACCGATGACAACAAGACCTGTTGGCACACTAAAGTTTGGAAAAGTCATACTTGCATCTGAGAAACGTTCAAGGAGAAACGAACGGTATTCTAAAACTTGTGTAATAGCATGAGTAGCATCTGCACTCAACTGATTACCTTTTGTCATTAAAGGTTTGGATGGAACCTCAATTTCAACGACAACATATGAATTGTCAGATCTCTGAATCACAAAATCTGGCTCTTTTTGCCCATGAAAATCAGGTTGTGTCCAAACATTAAATGCCATTGGATCAAGGAACAGCGGGTTTCTTTCAAAGAAAGCTTGAAAAGCTGGCTCATTATCTGCTTGTTCTGAAAGCAGTTGTTCGTAGCTTTTCAATACGGAAGGTCCCACAGAAATCCATCGGCGTGACAGCGCAAGAGTAAGATGCTTGACCGCCACAAAATCTGTTAGCCCAAGCTGGAGAAAACCAGTTGCTGTAAAGAGTGCGACATCATCATCAGGAATACTCATAGCAACCTCATTAAGATGCTCTTGAGCTGATACCGCCAGTTTGCTCCAATCACCAACTGCATCCTCAACTGCTTGAAGCAGAGTCGGTTCTTTTAGGAAGCTAATTATTAGTGGTGGTGGGCTTCCCGTTGTAAGACTTGCAAGAAGCGCAAATGCAAGTGAAAAATTTTTAGATGTGTTCTCTTCTAAAGCATTTTCTACTAAAGCTTTGAGTCCCTCTTCACGCCAAGCTAATAAGCAATAAGCGGCTGGAGCTTTGAGTGTCTTATTAAAGGTATAATCTTCGTACATATCACGAGCTAATCTTTTTACAGCTACAAGTCCCTCCACACTTTTGGAATTGACACAGTCAAGAAGAAGGGAGTTCAACTCACTCGGATGACCACTTTTTATAAATTGATCGGCTCGTGTAACTAAATCCATCTGTGAATGCCTTTTACGCTTCCAAAATCAAATGCTCAATGACTCAAAAAATAGCCTCAAAGTACCTTCATTACTAATGGTTTAAGCCAGCTAATGTGGAGTTGAATACAACAAAGCTCCCGTCACATTACGCAAGTGCCGAATATAAGAATTGAGACCTTCTCGAACTGAATTGAGGTCAGCAGGAGTGGTTAAACCAAACGCAATGCTCAACGCTTTGTCCACATTGGGTTTTGACCTCACGCACTCCTGGACATGGGCAAATTGACGCTCAACTAGAATGGAGAACAGCACTTCCATCGAGACTACACGACCTGCCAGTGCATTGGAGACATGAGTGACAGAAGCATGAGAGCAAAGCGCTGCTAGAGAGCGCTTGTCGCCCGTGATTACGAGTGTATCCCTGTTAGTAGCGCCCACTGCGAGCAGTAGTGCCTCTCCAGCATCAATATTTTGAATAGCGTTCAGTACGTCCAATAGATCCGGGTCGGCTGATCGAGCATCCAGTGGCTTAGAGGTTCTAAGGAATGCTTCCAGCCTCGCGGCACTCTCCTCATCTTCACAAAACCGCAAGCGATTTCTAGCAGGCAAGAGTGAATATTTCGCGATTGCAAGTACACACACGTCGGTAGGTGAGCAACCAAATAGAGCTACGACCTCATCAAGCAGACCATAACGCGCAAGTTTAAGTAAGGCATCATTATCGATTAGAATAGGCTGGCTCATGAGCTACCTTACTCAAGGTATGAACCAGTAACCCGACCAAGGAACTCGACGGTATCCATTGGTAGTGCTTCAGGGTCGATGCCGCCCCACATCGCTTCGCTGATGACCACCGACGCAGGCGGATTATCACCCTGCAACACCTTCGCCGCAGCAATACCAACGTCCCATTTGCCAGACTGATTCGCAAAATTCAACACAATATGCCCAGGAGCGATTTGGTGTGCCTTACCATACCTATATGCAGTATCCGCCAGCTCCCTAAAATTGAGCTGATTGTCCGACACGGTGTAAGTTGCGTTTTGCCTACCGTTTAACAACTCGATCGCGAACATATCTGCGGCACGCTCGTCCAAGTCATTATCCTTCGAGACATAGGAGTCTTCACTCAGTTCCTCATCGACCAATATTTCTCCAGGAGCTACATGCCCAAGCACTATGTGGGCGACTTCATGAGCCAAGATAAAGAGTTGCCATGCCCAAAGCGGTGACGTTTTTGACAAAATAATGACTGGTCGATCGCCCGTATGGACTACCATGCCATCCATCTTCGTCACACCTTGACCAAGTTCTGCTAAATAAACAACAGGTACACCATGTGACCAGCAGGTCATCAACAAATTTCTCAGTCCTAGCCAGTTGCCCCGAAAAGAAGTAAGCACCTCTTTGCGAAGAGCGTCAGCACTGTCTACAAACGGACTGAATTCCACTCGGCAAGCCGATGCAACAGATTCAGCAACGCTAATAGCAATTGATGTCGCAGCCCTTAGCTTCTTTGACTTGTTCGGAATCGAGCGCTTGTACTTTATGTCACGCCGTCGAAGTGATTCAACTCGCGGACTTGCAGCAAAAAGAGGACTCGCACGAAGACCCAATCGCTTTGCAAGAATTGCTGCGATCTCCGCTGACACTGTAGCATCCGATAGCACTTCTGGTGTTACCCACTCGGGCAGCAACATATTTTGCAGGCTACGCGGGAAGCCAGCAGACTCCAGCGACCCAAAAATCATGTCAGTCTGGCGATCAGGCGTGGTCAAGTGAATCTCCTGCTATGTCATCTGTTTTTCTGTTTAGTCCTTTGAGTCCTTATGATAACTATGAGCAACGCTTGTCCACCTGCTGGTACGATCTAACCACTTAAAGACGCCTATGACAATGAACAAGTTGCCGCCGACATTCTGCTGGACAAAAATGGGAACTGAAGCCAGCGAAGAGTTGACAGCAATTATTCGCAGGAAGGAATGGGAACGGCAATTAGGTGGCGGGTACTTCTTCTGGGGGATTGGTCAGTCTCTGGGTAAAAACGCCAAAGTTGCTGCCCGTGACATACCGTCTTTGCGTGCGATTTTTTCTCCGATGCCCAGCAAACCAAAGGCTATCGATGTGGCACCGGCTGAAGTGGTTTTGTGGAACGCATGGGTTGACGCACAAGGACAAACACGACAATTACCAATCCACTGCTTCGTCACGAGCCGTGCGTCTTTGCCTTCCGGCAGAAAAAAGGAGAGCCATTACGCCCTAGTATGTTTCTCTGACAGGGCATTGGATGCACAAGGAGAAGACATATGCATCTGTCCGAGCCACCTTCGTAACATGACAACTAATAAACCTCTCGGACCGTCACAGGTGACGGCTGTTGTACGCATCTTGAGCCAGACAGGTGAGACCTGTGATGCTAAAAGCTATTCTGTTAGCTTTACTACCGAACTCCGTCCACCCTATTGTGTACGACTAGCCCAGCCAGTGCTGCTGGATGCACGCGAACTCACAGAGATTAAAGCAATTTCGGACTCCGGCGACATTGAATCGTGGAGTACTCTGGTGAGACGGCTGCGTTCCCGTATAGTTGATCGGATAGATTGGGTTCAATGGACGTTGGACTTGGGTGAGATGTCTATGCTCCTTGATTGGGAGGACAGAGTAAATTCTTCAGCTCTTCAAGAATCGCCTCAAAATGCTCCAATAGGAAATCCATCAAAGCCAGATGGCGCAAGTCATTAAGGCTAGGATGGCGACGGTGCAACCTCTTCCAAACCATCGCCAAAACCCCTGTCAAAATCTACCTTTGACACCTGACAACAACAAGCAAAGCTCAAAGCTGGCATCGTCAAGCATCTGTGTCAACCGCTCAAAACGGTAATAGTAATCTGTCTGACGACAAACAATTAATCACAGTACAATAACAGTCTGCTGCTTGTCTCTATAGCCTCCCTCTAGCTCAGACTATGCTGCCAGTTATTTACTCCGATGAGTTTCTTAACCACGACAACGGTCGATTTCACCCAGAACGACCAGAACGTTTGACAGCCATTGTAGATGCCTTAAAAGCTGCGCCTTGGGCTGAAAAAATTGACTGGCAACTACCGACGCCAGTGGAAACTCGTCCAGTAATGCCTCTTCTGCAACAAATTCATGCCCAGCGCTACATCGAGACGGTTCAGCAAATCGCCAGTCGTGGTGGTGGATTGCTCGATGCCGATACGCCAGTTTCCGCTCGTAGTTATGATGTTGCCCTATTGGCAATCAATGCTTGGTTAGACGGAGTTGAGAAAGTTCTCGCTACTGATAATCCAGCCTTTGTTCTGGCACGTCCCCCTGGACATCACGCTGAGCGTAATACTGGCATGGGGTTTTGCTTATTTTCTAATGCTGCGATCGCGGCATACTATGCCTTGGAACAACCAGGAATCCAACGGGTTGGTATCCTAGACTGGGATGTTCATCACGGCAACGGCACTCAAGACGTTGTTGAGAGGGATGCTCGAATTGCCTACTGTTCGCTGCATCAGTTTCCCTGCTATCCTGGCACCGGTAAAGCTAGTGAGCAGGGCTTCCACAACAATG
Source organism: Coleofasciculaceae cyanobacterium (assembly GCA_036703315.1). GTDB lineage: Bacteria > Cyanobacteriota > Cyanobacteriia > Cyanobacteriales > Coleofasciculaceae > DATNPH01. Next base: position 73,352 of record DATNPH010000036.1, on the reverse strand, counting down.
TGCTAAATCTGCCCATGCCACCAGGCAGCACGTTGGCTGATTACCAGCCGATGTTTGAGCAGAAAGTCATGCCGTTTTTCAAGGATTTTCAGCCAGATTTACTAATTGTCAGCGCAGGTTACGATGCTACTGCTGATGACCCGTTGGCGGGAATCGCTTTAGAGCCAGAAGACTATGGGCTGTTTACTCAATACTGTCTTCAACTAACTCGTCGAATTGTATTTGGTCTAGAAGGTGGTTATCATCTCACCGCCCTTGCTCAATCCGTTGTCGCGACGATTGAAAGTTGTTTGATTTAGCCCCTAGCGCGATCGCTTGCTTTTAGTTGTAGTCAAATGAAACGTAGAGCAAGCGTAACGCCTGCGATCGGCAGAGAAATATCAGCATCCCGTTAGAGCGATCACCTCACGAATTCATTACATTTTTTAAGAGTACTACTACTACAGTTAGTCGGTTGTCTGTTCAGCAAAAGGTTGCCGTTTGTCGCCTGCATGCCTTTATACCGTTCAGGTTACTGATGCTATCCAGAAGTAAAATTTTACAAATTCAACATAGTCAGCATCTCCCCTAAGGTATATTTTCATCTATCTTTGGGTATACTTGGCACAACTACGAATCTCTACAGGAGTCCGTAGCAAGCGCACCTTACACAGGAAACTCAAAAGCCAAGTATGAACTCTTTTGACTTAGACCAAGAAACTGGCAAGCTAGCGAGAGCAATGATGGCTCGCAATACCCAAATTGGGGCTGACCTTATTGCTTATCTGAGAACTCAACTGACGCTTGAATCTGTGGCCGGTGTTTTGCTTGTGAGTATCCAGCGAGTGATCTGGTTTGACCCGGATTCTGTGGTTTGGACAGTAGAAAATATTATTCCTGCGGATGTGATGCAGGAAATTCACAGAATAAAATCATTTATAGTCTATAAGCATTTAGTTACTAAGGGCTTCGTGCCAGGGAAAGATTTGAGTGTCGATGCAGACGGAAAGCTGCTAGTCAAGGAAAAGGCGAGAACAGCCGCCTATAGGGATAGAGTCTAAGTAGAGACGTTCCGACAGTACAGCAAAGCCGTAACCTGTTCGCCGGAAGCGTTCCCGACGGGTAGGGTGCGTCTCTACGACGCAAAAAAAGGCTATATGCTCCGGTGTCATTTCTTAGCCATAGGTGATCGCTACCTTTTTGCAAAAATGCCCTATCTAGAGGATCGCGATCGCCTAAGCCTTGGCAAACGCAACAACCAGAACTTGACCCAAATTCCTCACCATAGCTTTGGAAGGATATGCTTTAGTCAAAATCCCTTCATCAAGCCTTTACAGCTTTTTTGTCAAATTTTTACATTGAAATTCCGAATTCTCCGGACTGATCAGTTTGGAGGATGTAATATTTAGTGTTAATTCAGCCAATGCAAGGAGAAAAGTACGCTTAGCTTCTTTAATAACGTGCTTGACTTCTGCGTTATTCTATAAAGCCACAGGTGCATTATAGAGACCTCACAAGATACCCAAGGAGAGGTTTTCAATTGTACACAGCCAACTTTCGGCATTAGGGTGACTAGCATAGCTTTGGAATAAAATGCTTTTTCCATAATTTAAAGGCTTATAGATTTGAGCACTATCCATTCGGCATAGATAAATAATAATTTTGAGATAAGCTCGGTTCTGCAATTTCCTATGACAACTCAAGCTCTTGTCCATAGACCGATAATTCAACCGACTGAAATCTTGAGCCAGCTGCACAGCGGACAACTGCTCAGAGTCAGTAGTAAACCTGGTAACGCCCTGATTATCTGCCATCGTCATCATGCAGAACTGGCGGGTTCCGGTGCTGCTGTCGGTGGTGTTTTTGATGTCGATTGTAGTCGAGTTATTCCTGTCGGCAAAATATCGATAGTTTATCCTGAATCTCGGATCGAACGGCAGAAAGCCTATGCCCAACGGCAACAATGGATTATGTTCACTCAACAAGCAATGGAGAGTTGGGTACCGTTACAGCGTGCCAAAAATCTATTAATTCTGCTTCACAAATATTTTTCTCCCCAAATCATTAACCAACTGCCTGATGAAGTCCTTGCTCAGTTGGTAGGAGTTTTGCCAAAAACAATGGGTATTGTGCGCCAATCTCTTGAGTCTCACCCAGAGAGTACGCTGCAAAATTCACAATTGACGGGCATTAAGGATTAAATCAGTGACCAGTGAATAGTGACTAGGTCTTGGAGTGGGATTTAAACCCCGACAAAGACCAACCACCTCCTCACAATAAAAGCTCTAGCGAGGTGGGAGATTGTCTCTCCTCCTCTAGAAAAGCAGCTACTGGTCACTGGTCACTTCCACTGTTAAATCGACTTAACTGTTAAATCAACTTGACAGCCTTCAATCCAAAAAATAGCGCCAAAGCAACGCCCGTAGCACCACCTAGGAGCAAGAAGTAAGCTACTACTCCAGACATTTACGTTTCTCCACAAAAACTCACATAAGTCCATTGAAACATCTGGTGGGATACAATACAGCCCACGGTGGGTTAGAAAAATGGGTTTGGCAATGAAGTCTGTTATTCGTGTTGATGTGCCGCAGCACTCTTATGATATTGCGATCGCGGCGGATAGCTTAGATGATCTGGGCGTTTGGATGAGTCGTCTGAAACTGGGTAAGAAAGTTTTAGTCGTGTCTAATCCAGTTATTTTCAAAAAATATGGCAAAAGAGCGATCGCGGCTTTGGAATTAGTGGGAAATGAGGTGGAAAGCTGTACCCTCCCAGCCGGTGAGCGCTACAAAACCCTCAAGTCTATACAAAAAATCTACGATCTAGCTTTGCAACGCCGCTTGGAGCGCTCTTCCACCATCGTAGCTTTGGGGGGTGGCGTGATTGGTGATATGGCTGGTTTTGCTGCCGCTACCTGGCTACGAGGGATTAACGTTGTACAGGTACCGACATCGCTTTTGGCAATGGTTGACTCCTCCGTTGGCGGTAAGACTGGCGTTAATCATCCTCAAGGCAAAAACTTGATTGGTGCATTTCATCAACCGCGATTTGTTTTAATTGACCCCTCGGTATTAAAGACATTGCCACCACGCGAATTTCGGGCAGGCATGGCAGAGGTGATTAAGTACGGCATTATCTGGGATGCTCAGTTGTTCGCCACATTGGAAGAGCGTCAGCGTCTTGATCAACTGCGTTACATAGATGAGGAGTTATTGGGCGTTATCCTCTCTAGTTCCTGCCAAGCTAAGGCTGATGTTGTTAGTAAGGATGAGAAAGAAGCAGGGCTAAGAGCAATTCTCAACTATGGTCACACCATTGGTCATGCAGTGGAAAGTTTGACTGGCTATAAGTTAGTCAATCATGGGGAAGCGGTTGCGATTGGTATGGTTGCTGCTGGTCAGATTGCCGTTCAACTCAAGATGTGGAAGCCAACTGACGCTCAACGTCAAGATGCTCTGATTCAGAAAGCCGGACTACCCACTCAACTGCCTAGTGTGCTGGACATTGAAGCGATTATCGATACTCTACAAACCGATAAGAAGGTCAAAGATGGTAAGGTGCGATTTGTTCTCCCTACCCAAATTGGTGCAGTAACAGTGACTGACCAAGTGCCAGCTGATGTGATTCGGCAAGTACTTCGCCAAATGCAGACATCATAAGAAATTGAAGAAGGCAGAGGGCAGAAGAAGGAAGGCAGAAGGGGGGGAGTGTCAGGAGGATTCAACCCCCAGTCACTCCCAGCCACTGAACATAGTTCAGTGGGGAATTGTGACCCTTGCATAATTAGGCCCTTAAGATTGCTTGGCATCTCTAGCATCGGGATAAATCCCTAAAAGCCCTTTGCCCTCTGCCTTCTGCCTTCTGCCTTTCTTTTATCAAAAGTCAAAATAGGACTTACGCATAACCTCTATTTATAGGGCGGGCTATGCTAGCCCTGTCAAGGTGTTAGGTCGTAGGTAGTAGGTTTTAGGGGAAAAGCCAGACCCAGACGTGTAAAAAATTAGGGTTTTGGGTTCCTTGCAGAGCTTTCTGGCTCCCTAACACCTAACACCTAACACCTAACACCTAACACCTAACACCTAACACCTAACACCTAACACCTAACACCTAACACCTAACACCTAACACCTAACACCTAACACCTAACACCTAACAGAGAGTGCGACCATGTCAACTACTCACTTCCCTATTCATGCTGTCTGTTGAAGCATACAAGTAAAGGTTTTAACAAACCTCTAAAGATGGATTTTGCTGTGTCATAATCTCGCTTATAGGAAGTCTTGCGGATGCAGGTTTCTGAATCTGTGAGTGAGGAGTTTAATTAGATGGAAGTTATGAATCGATTGGGTAAGCCAACGAGCGTTTTGGCTATAGTGGCGATCGCAAGCATAGGAATAAGCACTCCTGGTATCGCAAGCCCAAAAGAAGGCGTTCAACTGGCACAGTTGTTAGGACAGTGCCGTGCAACCAAACAGCAAATCCCCGTTTTCAGCCAGCCTGACGCCACCAGTGCAGCGGTAAGACTGCTAGCCCCCAATGAGCAAGTCATACTGGCAGTCGGCTCAGCTAGTGGCGGTTTCATCAGCATCAGTAGCCCGACTCCAGGATTTGTGCATACAATTAACCTCAAGTCCTGTGATGCAATTAATCCTCCTGGAATTGTAGTTCCTCCAACTACAAGCCTTTGCCGTCAAGTGCTGCGACCGGGGGAAGGTCTGATCATCCGCAGGGAACCTAGTACTGGGGCGGCTCAGGTTGGTGGGGTAGGTTATCTACAAAGGGTCACCCTTACCACTAATCCTGCAACAGTCACAAGAGCTGACAATCGTGACTGGGTACAAATTTCTGCACCTGCCAGTGGTTGGGTCTCTAACGGTTTAGTTACAGAACCGCGCAGCAATCTAGGTACTTGTCCTTGAACCTCCCTCCCATAGGGGATAGAGATTAGGCGGATAGATGAGACCTCCTGCATGAATCATGAAATCCCCCCTCGCATCCTCCAATTCTGGGGGACTTTAATTCTTATTCCCCCCAGAATTGGGGGCTAGGGGAGCGAAAATTCTATTCGTGCAGGAGGTCTATGGAATAGAGAAATTAGATGAAAATCCAACAAACGTACTCTAATTCCCTACCTGTCTACCCATCTACATCTCTATTTACTCTCAATCGTCACCTGCCAGGTGTCTAATGTGGTACCGAGAGTTTGATCGAGTCTCGTCAAAGCATTGAGATAGTCAATAATTGCATTAAGCTCCAGGTTTCTAGCTTGTACTAAATCATTTTGAAGCCTGACTAGCTCAAAGACAGTAATCGGTCTTCCCAATCTCTGTTTTTCTCGTGCAATCTCTAGTTGTCTTTCAGATAATTGTGTGGCTTTTCTCGCAAGTTGCACTTGCGAGAAGCTCAAATTAACATCTCTAATACTATCAGTTACCTTAATTTCTAAACTTTTACCTTGTTCCTGCAAAATATTTTCTGCTTGGAGTTGGTTGACCTGGCTTCGCTGAAAATCTCTCTCCGCTGTTAGATCGCCAAATCTATGACTCAAACCTAGCCCTAATCTCACGTCACTGGTATTGCTAGAGGCATAGCCATAACTAGTATTAAGGCTCAAATCCAAAAGTCTATTATTCTGTGCTTGCAGCACTGCAAGTTTAGTTCTATCCATGTTTAATTGTGCCTTCAAATACTCTGGCTGATTTTCAAAAGCTAATTGCCTCAGTTTACTTGAGTTCATAGAGATAGGCGACGCTGTAGGAACTTCAGCTGGCACAATCACAAGATTTTGCTCAATATCAAGAATATTAAGAAGCGCTAACCTGGCTGCATCAAAACTATTCTCAGCCTCTATCAAATCTATTTGTCGGTTAGCAATATCTGTTTCGCTTTGGACAATGTCAACTGGCGCTAGTCTACCTGCTTGAATTAAAGCCTGGTTAATTTCCAAAAATTCTTGGGCGCTTTTTAGAGAAAGCTGTACGATTTTCAATCGTTCTTGAGTACGCAGTAATTCGCGATAGGCGATAATCGCATCGGTAATAGTATTACTCAGTGTTGATTTCAAATCCAGGATATTAATTTGCTCAGTGAGTCGAGCAATATCAACAGATGCTTTATTAACATCAGTCCCAGCTCCCCTTAATAAAGGTTGGTTAAAACTTAGTTGTAGATTTTGCCCAAAACCATTATCAATTGGATTGATAATAGAACCATTTGAGTTTAGGGTTTGACCATTAGCTGCCCACCTAAAACTCAATTGCCCTCCTGTCGGAACTTTAACAGTTGCCTCAAGACCAACATCACCATTAGTCGTAGCTCTATTTGAGCCAAATTGAGAAAGTGATATTGATACAGTGGGAGTGAAGTTAGGATCGAATTTACTTTCTGCTACGGCTAGATCTTGTCTTTGAGCAATCCTTTCAAGATAGGCGTTTTTGATAGATGTATTGTTTTCTAAAGCAAGAATGACAACATCAGATAAGGTTAATTTAACTCCCCGTACCTCTGCTGATTTGGGTTGATTTTGTTCTAGCCTCATTGCAGTTACTTGATTAGCTGGTTGTTTATCCTGCAACTGGCTCTGAAAAATGACTTGCGATACGGCAGGGGCTGAGGAATTTGGTAGAGCCTGAGCTAGTTTCAAAGCGGATGGGGAAAGTAAAGTGAGTTTAGAGGATTTTCGTGAACCAGATACTTCTTTTAGTTCAAAGCTCCTAGCACTCTGACTCAGGTATTTTTTTAGCTGTTCTGAGTTAAGAGCGCTGAATGCTGAGTACGACCTTACAGATGAATTTGGATTGAGAGAGGAAGTAGTTTTGTTCTTCGCCCACTCAATAGGTTTAACTTTTACTTCAGGACTCTCCTGAGGAGTGGTTTCTGGCGTAGCTTGAACGATAGGCTGTTTAAGTGCTGTCTCAACGCTGGTAGCTGTTTTGGATAGGTAATGAGGTTTAGAAGCGATCGCGCAAGCACAAGCTGTTCCTAAAACAGCACTCAGAATACTGACTGCCTTCACGGTTAAGGCACTGACAGCACTAGAACAGAGATAATTCCGTTGATTGGAACGTTGAGAGCCTTGGTTTGGATCTTTTTGCATATTGAGGTGACTTGGGTAGATTGCTCTGATTGGCAAGCCTACATCAACTCGATACTCTAGGTATTACGTAACGCTTTCACTGGATCGAGTTGGCTAGCTCGCACTGTAGGGAGGAAGCCAGCACTCACTCCTACTAAACAATGCCGAAGTTAAAGATAAGACCGCTGTGCCTCGCAACTGCTTATCAAATACAGATCGGCTGATAGTGCCTTACTTGAAGCGTTGCACTGACGGCTGCCACACCCATAAAAATGCCGAGCGTGGTTAGAGCAGAACGCAGAACATTGCTGCGTAGAGACTTGTAGGTGAGAGCAATTAAGCCGAGTGGAGAGAGGGTCATCTTTCAAATTAAATTCTCCCAACGGAGGTAACTGGCATTCCTGGTGTGAGAGGAGTATCAGGTGGGGGGACTGCAACTTGATCACCGGGACGTAAGCCAAATAGCACTTCTACCGCAGTTATCCCCTCTACTCCTAACGTAACGGGCCTTTTCTGGACTTTGCTCTGGTCGTCCCGGATCCAAACAAAAGGAGTTGCTCCAGAACGCTGAATTGCGCTTGGTTCCACAACCACTACGTTCTGTCGTTGCTCTTGAATAATCTCGACACTGACTTGGCTACCTGGAATTAAAGTGCGGCTAGGTAAATCAATCTCTACGGTGGCGGGTACTTTGGCTTGTCCGGATTGATCGCGTGAGGCTGACTCGTTGTTGTTGTCTGAAGCGATCGCTAAAGGATACACGCTCTTGACTCGTCCAGTAAATGGCTTTGCATTGGGACCGATGACTTTAGCACGAGCTTTTTGGTTGACTCGGACTTTGGCAGCGTCCAGCGTAGATAGCTGGATTTTCACCAGTTCCTTGGCAGGGTTGCCTAGCGTGAGCAGAACATCACCTGGCTTAACTCCATCTCCATCTTTGACTTTGAGATCGAGAACTGTAGCTGTAATGGGTGCCGTCATGACATTGTTTTGAAGTTCCTGCTGGGTACTGTTGCGCCCAACCTTAAGGCGATCAAGTTCGCTGTTATCAGTATTGACGGCTGAGCGAGCCTCTCGTAGTTCAGCCTGAGCGGCTAGGATTTTGTCTTGGAGTTGTGGAGGTTGTTTTTCCTGCACCTGAAGGCGCTGGAGTTCAATAGTATCAGTGTTGACTACTAACTGAGCGTCCCGTAAGGCAGATCGGGCATTGCGGAGTTGTTCTTTCTGGTCTTGGAGGTCATTTCCAGGGATAAAGCCCTTTTTGTCGAGAATTTCAAGCTGCTGAAGTTTCTGTTGAGCTACGGCTAGCTTTTCTGAGGCTTCTTCCACTTTCTGGCGGCTGCGTGCGAGGGTGAGTTCCTGTTTGCGAATCTGCAAGTGTTGGTCAACAGGCTTTTGGAGTTCCTGTTGAGCAGCAGCAAGCTTTTCGGAGGCTTCTTCCACTTTCTGGCGGCTACGTACTAGCTTGAGTTCTTGTTGCTGAATTCGCAACTCCTGATCAACGAGGTTACTTTGTCCTTGTCGATTGCGTAAGATGAGCAATTTTTGTCCAAATCGGACGCGATCGCCGACACCTACCATTACCCGATCCACAGTAACTTCTCCTGGAGACTTGAGAGATTGTTGACCTCCCAGTTCAACCGTGCCACTTTCGTTAATCACCAGCTCGACATCGCCTCGTTTCACCGTGACTAGGCGCACTGGCAAGGCTACGGTAGAGCGATTTACACTTTGAGCATAAACTAGCCAACCGCCAGCACTGACTAGCGCCAAAATTCCTGACCCGACTAGCCATGGAACTCCGGTATTGAATTTCTTTTTTCCCTGAAGTTGCATCATCGATACGTCATCCACTGGGTTTGCTGTCATATCCGCCGTTTAAGGGGATGAGTTTAACAGCTTGCTTGTAACTTGAATAGTTTTCTATTCGGTTTTTCGCATTGTATCTAGACTGGTGATGCGTCCTCTTAATACTCGGAAGATGAGAAGGAGAAAGGGAGCGAGGGAGATAGGGCGAGAAATAGACAATTTCCCTCGATGCATCCGCAAACGTAAAGTTAAAAAAATTTTTGCTAATACCTGGATTAGGTATGCCAATTTTGTATTAGAAGTCATCACCTAAGATAGATCGCAGATAAGCCATTCAAGTAAAGTAGTCTTTCCGCTCATAGAACGTCGATTCAGTATTCACGCATATCGGCTCTTGAAAGGATGGGGAGATGAGGGAGATAACTTCTGTGTCTTCCCTATCTTCCCTATCTTCCCCACCCTCCCTATCTACCTTTACTGAATCGGTGTTCTAAGCGGGGTTTAAGGAATCAAGAGTAGATTGAACCTAGTTGTCAATATTCAGAATTCTGAGCGAGAGTGCGATGAAACTATCGACAAGCAGCATTGGCTTTGTACTAACAATTGCTCCACAAGCGATTCCCTTTGGGATAGCTAGCGTCTTGGGAGCCACAGTACTAACGCTTAACGCACCAGCACAGGCACAGGTGCAACCTCCCCAAGCGGATTTGAGCCTTAATGGTACCGACACGGTTGTTACTCCCAACGGTAACCAGTTTGACATCGGTGGCGGAACTCAATCTGGAGCCAATCTCTTTCACAGCTTTCAGCAGTTTGGTCTTAACCAAAACCAGATTGCTAACTTTTTATCTAAGCCAGAAATTCAAAATATCCTAGGTCGAGTTGTTGGTGGCGACCCTTCGGTGATCAACGGCATCATCCAAGTTACAGTTCAAGGAGGAGTCGGTAATCCCAATCTTTTCCTGATGAATCCAGCAGGGATTATTTTTGGTGCAGGTGCCAGTTTGAATGTTCCGGCTTCCTTCACGGCAACCACAGCCACAGGCATTGGTATTGGCAATAATTGGTTTAATGCGTCGGGAGCCAATAATTATAAAGATAAAGCGCTAGGAGGTACTCCTAACGCCTTCGCGTTCACAACTTCTCAACCAGGGGCGATTATCAGTTTAGGAAATCTGAATACGCCAAACGGCAGCTTAACGTTATTGGGTGGCACCGTTGCCAGTACTGGATCACTCGCTTCTAAACCAAGCCAGTTCGATGCACCGGGGGGTCAGATTACTATTGCGGCAGTAGCAGATGAAAGTGTGGTACGCATCAGCCAGACTGGACAGCTATTGAGTCTGGAGATTAAACCCCTAGCAACGGCAAGCACTCAACCAGCTAATTGGACGTTACCAGTTTTATCCCTACCAGCTTTGCTGACAGCTGGCGGAGGGGGAAACGTGACTGGATTAATTGTTAAAAATGGACAGGTCGAATTAATCGGCTCAGGTTTGCGGGTGGAAAACGGTGATATCGTGGCAACCAAAATCGGTACGAACAGTGTCAACACTGCTGGGGGTTCTGTCACCTTGTCTGCCACAGGCAAAGTTATAGCCGGAGACATTCAAACTACAGCAGGTTCTGTCGCAATATTTGCTACAGGCGACATCACAACAGGAAAGATCGACACGGGAGGTCTTGATAATACGGCTGATAGTTCTGTAACTTTGTCGTCTACAGCAGGAAATATCCTAGTCAGTACTATTAGTACTGGGGCAGATGGTATTGATATTAGAGCCTTTGGGCTTTTCCAAGCTACAGGCTCTTTTGGCGGGAGCTTTTTCGATGGAAACAGAACTACCCCCGCCAAGTATCCTAGTTTGGCAACGTTCTTGGATGGCAAGGGTATTGACTACAAACCTGATGCCCAAGTAAGGATATCCTTGGCGGACACTCTGCCAACCAGTCTTCTTGCTAGACCTACTAACAGACCTGCTGGTTCTATTAATGCCCCAATTACTATCCGGTACGGAGATGCCTCAACAACCATTAGAGATGAGACATTCCCTGTTAGCAATACTTATAGCCGTATTCTTATTCAAGGCGGGGGTGCAGCGTTTTATCCGGGTCCTGTGACTCGTAAAATTGTTCCTGGCAATGATCCGTTTGTAATCAAGACCAACAATGGTGAGTTTGTAGCTGTTGAACCAAACTCTCCTTTTCAATCTCAGCTTTACATCAATGGACGGTATCAAGCCCGTGTCTTTGGCTCAATCAACTTTCCCGTTGATGCCAGCGGTACTGTTGGAGCTATTGCTGTAGGTGCCGGAAGAGATGCTAGCTTTTACGGTTCTACTCAAAGTAGACCCTTTATTCCAGTCGTTCAACTGCCGCCACCTAACCCAGAGCCAATAGTCCCAACACCTCCGATTGATCCAGCTCCAATAGTTCAACTGCCTCCGCCTAACCCAGCTCCAATAGTCCAACCGCCTCCGAATGACCTAGATCCGATCGCTACCAAACCCACTAATCCTAAAGACCCCAATAATTCAACGAATAGACCTAACAGATTGCCAACGGAACAAGAGCAGAAAGCACAGGCTAATAACTCTACAACTTTGCCTGTAACCGACTATACAGGTGCAATCCTGAATTTAAGCCTAGTAAGTGTATCTGATACCTGTAATGCTACACAGCTTGTAGCTAACCGTGATGGCAAGTTAGAACTCAGGGGTTCTTGTGTACAAAGAGAGGACAAAGCCTCTCAGTAATGGACAGTGATGCAATCTGAAAAAGTGGGTCTTGTAGGACTTCTGACTCTCCTTTCCCTAGTTTCAATGTCCTTGAGTTGTGGCGTTCCTGCGCCATTTCCAACACTACGGGTATTGGCGCAAGCTCAAGATAGCCGAAAAGCCTCAGCAGACCAATTATTTGGGCAAGGAAGTCAGCAGTATCAGAAGGGTCAACTCGAAGCAGCAATTCAGTCTTGGCAACAGGCACTGAGCATTTATCAACAACTCGAAGACCGCAAGCATGAGGCAATGGTCTTGAGGAATCTGGGTGCGACTTACATTGCCATGGAAAACTACAGCAAGGCAATTGAGTTTTTGCAGTTATTTCTACCCCTTGCCAAAGCAACTGGTGACCGTCAAGGTGAGGCCCAGGGATTAGGAAATTTGGGAATTGCTTATAAAGAATTGGGTGACTATGATAACGCGATCGCATCCCACCAAAAAGCTTTAGCACTCATGCGAGACATCAAACACCGTCAAGGAGAAGGACAGGTTCTCGGAAATTTAGGGGATGCTTATGAAGCGTTGGGCAAATATGACAATGCGACTGAATCCTATCAGCAAAGCTTAGCTATTGCACGAGATATCAATGATCGCTTTGGAGAAGGCGTGGTTCTGGGCAATCTGGGCAAGATTTATGCTAACCAAGGTGAGTACGACAAAGCTATTGAGTCTTACAAGCTGAGTTTAGTAATCAAGCAGGCAGTTGGCGACAAACAAGGCGAGGCTAGTACTCTGAATAATTTGGGGATTGCTCATCAGGCTCAGGGCGACTTGACACAAGCGATCGCGTATTATCAGAAAAGTTTGTCCATCGCACGGGCAATTGGTGAGCGTCAGAGAGAAGGGGAAGTACTGATCAACATAGGACTTGTCTATGAAGATCAACGCGACTTTGCCCAAGCGATTGAACACCAGCAGCAAACTCTAAAGATTGCCCAATCAATTGGCGATCGCAGAATGGAAGGATTAGCGCTTAATAACTTAGGACATGCTCTGTTTGGTTCTGGCAATCTCGTAGAAGCTGAGAAAAAACTACGAAGTGCTGTGACGGTTTTAGAATCCCTCCGACCGGGATTAGCTGATGCTGAGAACGTATCAGTTTTCGATACCCAAGTTCTCACCTACAACCTGCTGCAACAAATCCTGCTCGCCCAAAACAAATCTGAGGCCGCTTTAGAAATTGCTGAGCGAGGAAGAGCGCGTGCCTTTGTGGAGTTACTGGCTAACCGCATGTCCCCTCAAGCCGCTCTAAAATCTACTGTCAATTCTGAGCCGCCAACAATCGAGCAAATTAAACAAATTGCTAAGTCACAAAATGCCACACTTGTCGAGTACTCTATCGTTCCTGATGACGAATTTAAGTTTCAGGGGAAGTTGAGAGGTACGGCATCAGAACTCTTGATCTGGGTCATTCAGCCTACAGGTAAAGTAGCCTTTCGTCGCGTTGACCTCAAGTTTTTGCGGCAGCAACGGCAGACTCAAGACAAGGCTTCTACTTCCTTAGAAGACCTCGTTAGCCTAAGCCGTATATTCGATGGCCCTCGCGCTCGCCGAGGAGAGGCAGCTAGAAGGCAACTTCATCAACTGCTCATCGAACCCATTACTCAGCTGCTGCCATCAGTGGCTGATGCTCGTGTCATTTTCATTCCGCAAGAATCTCTGTTCCTGTTGCCCTTTCCAGCCTTACAAGACGCCTCAGGTCAGTATCTTGTTGAAAAACACACACTCTTAACGGCTCCGGCAATTCAGGTGCTGGATCTCACGCGCCAACAACGACAAAATCAAGCTACAAATTATACCGCACATTTGCAAGGGAAAGATGTCTTAGTGGTGGGCAATCCCACAATGCCTAGGCTCAAAGATGGAGAAAAGTTTGAGCAACTGGCATCCTTACCGGGTGCTGAACAGGAAGCCGTAGCGATCGCAAAGCTCTTAAATACTAAAGCCGTCATTGGCGACGAGGCAACCAAGGTGAAAATTGTCCAACAGATGCCCAAGGCACGGCTAATTCATTTAGCTACTCACGGGTTACTCGATGACATCAAGCAACTGGGTGTACCCGGTGCGATCGCTCTTGCTCCCTCTCAGAATGATGATGGCTTCCTTACTACAGGGGAAATCTTCGATTTAAGGCTCAATGCAGAATTAGTCGTCCTGAGTGGCTGTCACACTGGAGAAGGCGAGATTACAGGGGATGGCGTTGTCGGGTTGTCTCGTTCCATAATTTCCGCTGGGGTTCCGAGCGCGATCGTGTCTCTCTGGGCTGTACCTGATGCTTCGACGGCTCTGTTGATGAGTGAGTTTTATCACAATTTCTCGTCCAATCCTGACAAAGCCAAAGCGCTGCGAAGTGCCATGCTGACGACGATGAAACAATATCCTAATCCAATTAACTGGGCAGCCTTTACACTAATTGGAGAATCAGAATAAGCTACTTGTGACAACGGTTTGGTTAACCGGAGAGACTGATGTCGCAAGTCAATGAGATTTTAGATTTTTGGTTTGGCAAGCCTGATGACCCAGATTATGGAAAATCCCGTAAGGTCTGGTTTCTCAAAAATCCAGAGTTTGACGAAGACGTGCGATCGCGCTTCCTGGAGGATTATCAGCAAGCAGCGGCTTGTCAACTGGATGACTGGAAAGCGTCAGCTCAAAGCTGTCTAGCACTGATTATCCTACTCGATCAGTTCTCCCGTAATATGTTTCGCGGTCAGCCACAAGCCTTTGCCACTGACTCACAAGCTCTCGCTTACGCCAAGCATGCGATCGCTCAAGGCTTTGACAAACAGCTGCTTCCGATACAACGCTGGTTTGTCTACATGCCATTTCAACACAGTGAGAACCTAGCCGATCAACATCAGTGCATTGAGTTGTTTTCAATGCTGAAAGATTATCCTGAGTGTGTTTCAGGTCTTGATTATGCCTACCGCCACCTCAAGGTAATTGAACAATTCGGACGTTTTCCCCATCGAAATCAGATTTTGGGTCGAGAGACAACTCTAGAAGAAGCAGAATTTCTCAAGCAGCCAGGTTCTTCGTTTTAGCACAACCAAGCCTTCTGGATTTTCAAGTGTCTCAAATTAGCTTTCAGGATAGTCTCTCAGTAAGCTACAATCAAGCCCGTAAAGCGTGTAATTATCTAAATTCTGCATCTGCATGAGTCTTTTTCAACGACTAGCGGCATTTATTTTTGCTCTCATTGTTCTTTTCTTCCCTCTATCAGCACAAGCTGCTAGCTCTTCTTCCATTGGACGAGCAAATAGCGACTCTGAACTAAGTGGGCAAGATTTCTCGGGTCAAAGTTTACTTGGAGCTGAGTTTTCCAACGCCAAACTGGAGGGCGCTAACTTTAGTAATGCTGACCTACGCAGTGTAGTTTTTAGTGGTTCAGTCATGACTAATGCGAATCTGCATGGGGCAGATTTTAGTAATGGGATAGCCTATCTGGTTAACTTCAGGGGGGCTGATTTAAGTGATGCCGTTTTTGCAGAAGCGATTATGCTGCGTTCTCGGTTTGATGACGCTGACATCACGGGTGCTGACTTCACTAACACGGTTATAGATGGTGTTCAAATTAAAAAACTTTGCGCACGGGCAAAGGGTGTAAATTCCAAAACCGGCGTTGATACTCGTGAATCTTTAGGCTGTCGTTAACCTACTCTCATCCCACTCCTACTTCTTCTAATTAAACTGGAGGCATTAGTTAGGCTCGTTGATGTTTGGCTTATTTAACTCTCGACACTTAGCCAAAGCCTCCTCGTAGGCGGATTGGTAATCAGCACCACCCAACATGCGATCGCCATAATATTCGTAAGGCATGGCACCATAGACAGGCAGTGGATCATCCTCTGGATAGTCTTCTTTGGATTCTTCTACGATCGCTTTTAGTTTCTTGACTGAAAGGCGTTGTGCTGGAAAGTAGTAGAGTTGTTCAGGATTTTTGTTGAGGTGTGGCAATGTTGGATCGACAAGACAAGTATCAAGCTCAATCCAACTATGCTCCATAGGGAGGTACCGCTCTCCAGGAAAGACTAAAAAGCCTTGGACATAGATAGCGCCAGGAGTCGATAGTGCTGCCTGAAAAGCATTGTGAAAGCTGTTCTTCGGTTTGCTTTCAATGCGTTTAGCAATTTCTTCAGAGAGCGTTGCATCTAGAAGTTTACTCATAACTGTTGGCTCGTTGTAGTTGGCGATTGCTTATTGTTGAGTGATGATTACATCTGCCCGATGTGTAAGACTTTCCAGGTGGTTCCCCCGTTAAGGGCAGCAAAGCAAAAGTTGCACATCAGGTTACTTCTCTATTTTTCCACTGCAAAAAGCCGCCTGAAAAGTTCCCTACGAGGGAAACGGCAGCTAGAGTGATCATTGCTCTTAGTTCTAAAGAACAAAATACTCTCTCGCTGTATATCGAGAGAGTATCTTCAAAGGTATGAGGAGCAGGAGCAGGACAAACAAAACTCTTGTCCGCTACTGAAGATAAGATTACTCAGCCCGTATGAACTAGAGGTGACAATCGAATGGCAAAGTAGCCATCACCTCTGTGATGCTTCACACTCAGTCATGTAACACTAAAAGGAGAGCGATTTAAAGAGAGGACAGTTTGGATAAAGACTACCTATCTCCCGAAGCCAAGGCGGTGCGCGATCGCCTTTTCGGATGGGATAGCCCCACTCAAGAAAACCTACAAGACATTGGAACCGTTGAATTTCTCTGGGGACGGCTTTTAGACAGTATCCTTGAACGTTGTCCCAATAATCGCGAACGAGAGCAGGCAATTATCTATTTAGAGAGTGCGCGGGATTGGGCAAGAAAGTCAATTATCCGAGGTGCCCCAGCCTCTGATGAGTAACCAAAGACGTGCCTAATGCGATCGCAATCACTTGTCTATACATATTTTTAGCCGCATGAAGCTCGGCGATAAATCCGTCCAAATCGGCAGGTGGCTCGAAATCAGGTCTGTACTGATTTAGGTAAAAGCGGATGCGTTCTTTGCCACCTGCGACTTCAAGCAATTCACCATACAGTGCAACTGACCAGTCCCAATCCAGTCCTGCATCAACAAAAGCGCGATTAAAAGCAACTCTGTGACCATCCCGCTCAGTATCTGCTAAAGTCCCATCAACATCAAAAATTAATGCCTGAAGTTTAGTCACTTACTATTATTCCTAAAGTCTTGTTGCGTTAGACTACCAGCAACAAAGCCTTATACCGACGAAGAAGGCAGAATTCTATGAGTCAAGCAAATGGCTCGTGAATTTGGCTCTCAGGGAATTCATATTGCCCATATCGTGATTGATGGTCAGATTAATACACCAAGAGTACAAGCAACAGAGCTAGGACGAGAGGCGCATACCCTACTCGCACGCTTGTGCGATCGCACAAAGTTATTGGCAACTCTACAAGCAGGATGCAACAGCCTGGACACTGGAACTAGATTTGCGACCAGCCGTAGAAAAATTTTAACCATCTGAGAGGAAGCTACAACCTATTACCTTGACTATTTGTGTAATTTTTAAGACCAATTGGTATTAGGGATTTAGTAGCCAAAGGACAAACTACTCAAGAACCAACATTAACGGTATAGGTTAGCGTGAACGGTTTGAAGTTAGCCCCACTTTTAGCCGTTCCACTTAGCACCAAATCATAAGCCCCAGCCCTAGGAAATACTATCTCTGCTCCCGGAATGCCTTGATACCGTTCTGCTGATATGGCTCTCAGTTGGGGCGTTAGCAGTGGTTTAGCGTTTTCAGCGCGAGGCTTAGGGTAAACAGCCAGCAGACAGTTACATTGTGACAAAGGAATTATCTGCCCTCCTTTACGGGTAAGTGCGAACCAAGTTTGAGCCGATTTCCCAGCTTTTGGATTATGGCTCGGTTCAAGGTGAAAGGTAGCTGCGACATCACCGGATACCTCAACTTCATGAGCTACCACAGGTGCAGCAATCAAAGCCGAAACTAAGAGCAATCCCAAGCTTTTCGCTAGGTTTAGGCGGAACATAGAATTTATAAGTGCCATGAACGTGGACAGCGCTGATTAGGGTAGAGAGTGCAATCCCTATGCAGAAATTGCCCTCCTATCCTAGATTTCAGCAACGCCCATTTTTAAGTGTTCTTAGCTAATAAGTCAAAAGACAAGCTGTCAAACTTCTGCAATAGACCTCTTGCAACGCTGCTGTTTACAGCAGATCGCACTGCCAAATCTGAGTCAAGCAACTTTGATTAGATATACCAGTTAAATGTGCAATAGCTGATTACTTGGAATGGGGAGGAGAATAGAACTTCTCCAAGAAGAAAAGTGACCAAAACCAGCGCCAGCGCATCAACAATACCCCAATCACAAGAATGAGTGCGATCGCACTCCGTAATTGATTTTGCCACGCCCATTCCAACTGACCTAGGTAATGGGAACCAATCACCACAGTATGAATAACCGCTAGCAGTAAAGCTGGGATAGTCAGCAGATGAATCAGTCGCCAACGTTTACCCAAAGAACTTTGTAGGCGGTCAAAACTCGTCAACGCCGCTGGTGTCATCAACACCAATGCCACAATTCCTGCCCAAACTCCAACCTGATGCAGGGGTAGCATGAACGACAGTGCCTCAAAATTCCACTGCAACGTATGAGACAGCATATGGCCCGTGTGAGCTAAAGCCAGCACATAGGCTCCCACTCCCATAGCACGACGATAGCGTAATGGCTGCACCCACAAGCCACTAATAGGACGGGCAATCAGTGCCAGCATTAGAAGGATTATCGCCGCATGACCCGTATAATCTACCATCGCATCAGTCCGCAGCAGCGTTAAGATACCAATGGTAAGCGTCACCCAGCCTCCCAGACGAAACAACTGGCTGCGTTTATCAGCACTGAGCTTGGATGCTGAAATCCCTACACCAAGCATCATTGGCATCGTCCCCAACCCAAACGCCAGCATGGTTGCTGCCCCGATCTCAAGACTTCCACTCTCTGCCGCCTTGATTTGAGCGGCATACAAAAAACCACAGGGAATCAAACCCCAAATGCCTCCCAGTAAAGCAGGCGTCCACCAGTGAGGGTTAGCAGATAGATCAGCCATTGCCGCACTTAACCGTTGATGCAATTTGCCCTGAGTTAGCGGGTGCAACAGTGGCAGACGCGGCAGAAAGTCAGGTTTAATTTGTACCAAACCAAACCAAATCAGCATCAATCCAGTGAGAATTGCCATACCCTGACGTAAGCCACTACCTACTCCAGCTAACTGTCCTCCAGCAACTACCGCAGAACCTAACGCCCCAATTCCCGCGCCAACTAAGGCATAGCTAACTATCCGCCCCAAGTTCAGCAAAATGTGAAACCATATAGGCAAACCCTTTTGATTGTCCCGTTGAGACAAGGAAAAAGCCACTGTAATTGGACCACACATTCCGACACAGTGACCAAAACTCCCCAGGAATCCCAGAGTCATTATTAGAAAAAGGTCTAGCATACTACCTTGTTCTTCCAAAGATGACACCTGAAGTGTAGAACAGATGTCAAAAGATTAACTGTTAGCTTTAGTGGGCTTTATCGACTTTTATTTTATCGATTATTTAATGCAGTAACTTCAATAGTTTTAGTTGCTTCAATTTTTCTCCCGTTATGGGCTAAATCCGCATGATTGTTGGCATTCAAGGTAACGGTAATCTCGTTTCGTCCAGAAGTCAGAGTTCCAAGATAGTACCAATTACCATAAAGTCGGGTAATTTTCTTTCCATTTACATAAAGATGAGCATGTCCTTCTCCAGGTCTAGCTTCTGTGCTAACGTGTTCCGGGGCAAATCTAAAATTAGCAACTTTTACCTCAAGATTCCATCCGTTCATGGGATCTTGATGAACAACAAGGTCAATCGAGGGAATCGGTTGACCCGTTGGAATTTCCATTATCTCATGGCTATGACCTGCGCCTTCACCAGATTGATGGCTTCCTGGCATATCGTGAGCGAGCAAATTATTAACCTGTCGGGTTTCAGTTCTAGCTATTCCCGAACTATTACCAAGCAAAGCGATACCAATCAACGTAACTAACGCAAGTAGTAATTTTGGGGTCATTCCTATTAACAGCAGCTTTTTCAACGAGATGGTTTCTTTATTCCGCCTGGTATCTTAAGTCAAGCCATTACTTCCGTCAAAAGACAGGCTGTCAAAGTTTTATCCAATTATAGATGGCTACAGTTAGTAACTTTACTAAAAATTAAAGCATAAATTTAACTGAGTTATGCCATCAAAACTTAAATTGAGAAGCGAGATAAAAGCAGGGGATCTATGCTGGTAATATGATTTGTATAGATTCCTGAGCTTAGCTGCACTATGCTACCTGAGTTTAACTTTTTTCAACATTGGTATCCTCTCTCACCTGTTGAAGATCTTGATCCAAAACGACCAACAGCAGTTACCATTCTGGGAATCCAGCTAGTTATTTGGAAGCCTAGTTCATCTGAAACCTATCGAGTGTTTTTAGATCAATGCCCTCATCGACTCGCTCCTTTGAGTGAGGGGCGTGTGGATGAGAAGACAGGTAATCTAATGTGTAGCTATCATGGCTGGCAGTTTGATCAGCAAGGAATCTGTACGAGTATTCCCCAAGCGGATAATCCACAACTTGTTGCGAAGAATCAACAGAATTTATGTGCCCTCGCACTGCCAAGTTGCCAGGAAAATGATTTACTTTGGGTCTGGCCCGATGCCAAGTCAGCAAAACTTGCTGCTGCCACTCCCCTACCTCTTTCTCCTCAAGTGGATGCCACTAAAGGTTTTGTCTGGTCTTCTTTCGTGCGTGACTTGGAATATGACTGGCAAACGCTGGTTGAGAATGTAGCCGATCCGAGTCATGTTCCTTTCGCCCATCATGGGGTGCAGGGTAATAGAGAACGAGCAGCACCGATTCCTTTTGAAATAGTGCAATCAACACCCAATCTGATTGAAGCTACTACCGTCGGACGCTTTAGAACAACAATTACCTTTGAACCTCCTTGTCACCTGGAGTATGCCATTAGTTTTGGCAATGAGGGACAGCAGATTGGACTAGTCACCTACTGTATCCCCGTAGCTCCGGGTAAATCAAGGATAGTTGCTCAGTTTCCGCGTAACTTTGCCAAAACGCTTTATCGGTTAACACCCCGTTGGTGGGAGCATATCAAAACACGCAATCAGGTGCTGGATGGAGATATGATTTTGCTCCATCAGCAAGAATATTTTTTGCAACAGAAGCAACAACAAGCAAGTTGGCAAAATGCCTATAAGCTAGCAACTTCCGCCGATCGCGTAATTATAGAATTTCGCAAGTGGTTTGATAAGTATTGCAACGGACAGTTGCCTTGGGGTGAAGTTGGACTCGCTGCTCTAGAAAAAGAGACTATCTGTGATAATCGTCAGGAATTGCTTGATCGCTACCGACAACACACTCAGCATTGTAGTAGCTGTCGAGGTACACTCAAAACTATAAAGCGCATACAGTGGGTGCTTTTGGGGAACTTTGCCATTACTATTTCAGGTGTTGCTTTGATGCCTGATCAACTACGTCTGAGCCTGGGTTTACCCTTGATTGCTGTGGCACTCTTAGGTCTAGCCACTTTTACTTGGCTCAAATTTTGGCTTGAGCCGAAATTTTACTTCGTTGACTATGTGCATGCCCAACGGCTGTAACTCAAGTGGTGACTTTGTGTACAAGTTGCCTAAATGAGTTATTTGAAGAAGAGGCAGGGCAGCACGGAGCGAAGCAGCAGGGGAACTTTCAGATGAGGATTGTTGAGCTGTTGAACACTTAGCAGCTATACCCTAGATAGGAAGTTACGACGGATTCAGCTTGACTATACTGGGAAGGCTGTTTTTGATAAGCGACTTCCATGTTATCTGACTCTCCACTCACCGATCCGAAACTTGACGCCTTTAGAAGATGGGATTTTGCTCAAGAAGTTGCAAGATTAATAGTCAATTATCCCAATGAAAGCAGCATTGCTATAGGAATATATGGTGCTTGGGGAGAAGGAAAAACAACAGTCATCAATTATATTGAAAAAGCCCTAAAAGATTCTTCAAATTCTATCTGTGTTCGGTTTAATCCTTGGCTGTTTAGAGATGAAGCGCTTTTATTGCAAAGCTTCTTCCACACTTTAGCCCGTCAGCTAGAGCAGTCTTTTTCTACTCCGCAAGCAGAGCTGGGCAAGTTGCTAGAGAAATACGGAGATATTCTAAGTTATCTTGCTTTGAAATCTGGAGGGAATAATTCTCGTTTATTGCCAGGTGAAGTTGCTCAAGAAACAGATATATATTTTTCCTCTGTAGAACTCGATAAAATCAGAGCAAGAATAGAAGAGTTTTTGTTAATTGAAGCCAGACGAATTGTTATATCCATAGATGACCTTGATAGAATTCAAAACAATGAAATTCAATCTGTTTTTAAACTCGTTAAACTGTCGGCAAACTTCAATTACACTGCCTATGTTTTAGCTTTTGATGAAAACATGGTAGCCGCAGTACTAGATGAAAACTATGGATATGGTAATCAAGAGACAGGCAGAAGTTTTATTGAAAAGATAGCCCAAGTGTCGTTACCCTTGCCTAAAGCTGATACCCTTTCTCTGAGAGAGCTTTGTATTACAGGTGTTCATGAAGCTATCCAGCAAGCAGATATCCAGCTAACGGAGGGACAATCAAAAAGATTTGTTAAAAATTTCATTACTGGTTTAGAAATTAGACTACAAACCCATAGAAGGGCTAAACGTTATATCAATGCTTTAATATTTGCGTTAACTCTTCTGAAAAACGAAGTCAACATAGTTGATTTAATGTTGATTGAAGGAATTCGAGTTTTTTATCCAAAGCTGTACTATGTGATCCGACAGTATCCTGACATTTTTGTGGGATTAGACCTTGAAATGTCTAGTAAGTATGAGCTATCTAGGAATAACGAAGAAGTAAGGCAGCGTAGTCTTAAAGTTTTAAATGAAGGGCTAGAGGAACTTACCGCTAATGAAAGAGAAGCTGCCAAGAATTTATTGAAAGATATATTTCCAGGTCTGCGGCGCAGAGTTTTTAGTGACATTGACTCCATGAAAGACATGGAGGAGAACCCAGAGTGGAAATGGGAGCAAGAGCAGCGCATTGCATCCAAGCAGTACTTTAGTCGTTTCTTTTCATACACTGTTACTAAAGGCGAGATTTCAGAATTGGAACTGGAGTCTTTTCTAAGGGAAAGTGAAAATAATTCTATTCCCGATATTGCGGCTGAACTCAAAAAGCTTATCACAAAAGGAAGTGCAGATAAGCTGGTGCTAAAGCTTATAGAACAAGTGAAGAAGTTATCCCCAGAAACTTCTCGTAAACTTGCTTTAGCCGTGTCTCAAGTAGGAAACAGCTTTTCAAAGGCTGAAACCCTATTATCTACGACTAATTTCTCATCAATGTTTACAGCTTTTGCACAAGCGGCAAGACTTGTAAAGTATCTAGTAGAAAATCTTTATCAAAGAGAAGAGCGCTTCTATTTAGCAAGGGATATAGCTCAGGAAGGAGAACCGCTCTCTTTTGCGTTTGAATGCTTTAACTGGATGCGTAGATCAGACGAGCAAGGAGAGCAGGAAGAGCAAAAGCTAAATTTTTCCCTTGAAGAAGAGCAAGAAATAGGATATATTCTAGCGCGTAGAACCAAGGAGTATGCAGAAACGCAGTCCATTTTTAACTTGTCTTCAGAAGAAATTTGCCTATTGCTTTCCATTTGGACTGATTGGGGTTCAAGAGAAGAAATCAATCAGTATATTGCAAAGATGCTAGGTGAAAATCCTGAGAATGCTCTTAAACTTCTAAGGAGCTATCAACTCATAGAAAAAGCTACTTTCGGCAGAGATACTTATAAGTTAATTACAAAAGTGGTTGATGCTGACACAATTTACAATGCTCTCTTGAATATAGATAGCTTGGCATTAGAAACACGATTGTATGAAAATAGCGATCGCTCACTTGATGAACGGTTGGCATATCAATTTGCCTCTATCCATCAACAACAGTCTCAAAGCTGAAAGCAGCATACCGAAAGAATCAGTTCTAAAGCTTGTCTCATTTTCAGCGGATCTCTAAGCCTCTCCTAAAATTACTAGAAAAGGCGTTGATGACTATCCAGAAATCGGTGAACAGGTGAACAAGCTGATCGCGATCGCACTAATGGAGCAATTGCTGGCAAAGTTGCCGGAAATCGTCGCCTCGATGCTCAAAGCTTTGATACTGGTCGAAACTAGCACAAGCCGGTGAAAGCAAGACAACACGGGCATCATACTGTTGGGCAAGTTCAGCCGCCCTAGGCACAGCCTGCGCCATTGTTTCGACAATCTCATAACGATCATATCCCGCTTGCTTCAAGCGTTCAGCAAAAGCAGGGGCAGCGTCACCGATGAGTAAGACAGCGGCAGCTTTCGCTTGAATTGTCTCAATCCATTGGCTATCATCCCCAGCTTTCGCTTCACCACCAGCAATTAAGATAGTGGGCGTCGTAACGGCGGCTAATCCAACTTGCGCCGCATCATAGTTGGTGGCTTTACTGTCGTTAATGAAATCTATGCCTTGCCAACTAATAATGTGTTCAAGGCGATGGGGTACTCCAGGGAAACTGGCGATCGCTTTTTGGATTGCTTCCTTCTCTATCCCAGCCAACCGCGCTGCTGCCACAGCCATTAAGAGATTTTGCTTGTTGTGTTCCCCCACCATCCGTAAAGACGCCACCTCTACAATTAATTCATCTTGGGCAATTACCCAGCCATCTTCAATGTAGATTCCCCGACTAGGTTCGCCTAACAGAAAATCTTTGCCTTTCACACTTGTCCAATAAGCATCAGGCCAATGATGAACACCCATCTTGTATAGGTAAGGATCGTCGCCGTTGAAAATTTGCCGATGCGATCGCCTCAAAAGATCTGCTTTGATGTTGTAGTAGTTCTCTAATGTCTTATGGCGACTGAGGTGGTCGGGTGTAAAGGTTGTCCAGACACCAATCTGGGGTGCAAGGTCGCGTGAGGATTCAATTTGGTAACTGCTGATTTCTGCAATCACCCAGTCTAGGGTTGCAGGTTGCTCTTTAGTAGGTTGAATGTTATTTTCCAAACTTTCTAACGCGAGTTCACAGGCAGCATAGCCGATATTACCGCAGGCAGGCGCATGGAATCCGGCTGTTTGAAATATGGCAGCGATTAGGGCAGTGGTGGTAGTTTTACCATTGGTGCCAGTAATGCCTACCCAAGGACAAGACTGGAGATGACGCCAAGCGAGTTCGATTTCTCCAATCGTGTCAATGCCTTGATTTCTCGCTTCAATTAATACTGGTATATCCCAAGGCACACCGGGACTAACAACAATCAGCTGAGGTAAGTCTGAGGCATCGAGAGTCAGGGAATGACCCAGTTTAACGGTAATTCCGTTACTAGCAAGCTCTTGTTGCTGCTGCAACATTTCTGATTGCTTACGTGAATCGAGCCTATCGGGGTTGGCAGAATCGCTCAGTGTTACCTGCCAGCCTTTCTGCTTGAGGAGGCGTGCAGCAGCGATTCCAGATCTTCCCAGACCAATAACCTGAGCATTGGGCATAACTTAAAAGGCAGACATCCCTGGTTTTGCATCCCCCATCCTACCCAGGAGAACATCACATTGCCAATAGGACTTACACACCAACTCTACAAATAGTGTTATAGCCATCTTCAAGCTCTACGTGTAGCGTAGTGACAACTAAATTGTGTAAGTAAGCTGTTGGTCACTTAAGTTGCATTGTGGCTAGGGAATGGGTAATGGGGAATGGGTAAAGGTTGATTTAAAAGCCTTGCCCTTTTCCTCAAGCGATAAGATGGCAAGTTAAATGTGGAATAGCTTACTATGCTAATCGCCAGGATAGCGCTGCTGAGATCTTGCACCAGTCGCATTATCCGCCAGGGGTTCAAACCCCTGCTAATAGCAAAAGTCCACTTAAGTGGACTCAATACTTACTCTACAAGGATTTCAGTCCATTTCAATGGACTTTCGCTATTAGCCGTGGACTTAAGTCCACGGCGGGTTTTGTTGCTTACCGACAATGGTGCAAGATCTCAGGCTGGATACTTCACCACATTTTGAGGGTGCGGAGGCGATTAAGAGCAGCAGCTAGTTCAAAGCGACGGAATAGCACTAAATCTCCTTGCGGTAAGTTTGTGAGGATGTCCAATCCTTGAGATTCAATATCTGCCATAACATGATTAAGAATCTCTGGCAGTGTGCGCTGCCCATTGATGAATTGCCGCTTGGCATAGACCATCGCTTCTGCAATTGCTCTTAACTGTCCCGTCTCCACAATTTGTTCTACAGCAGATAAGTCAATCTGCTCAGTACCGAATACAATCTCGTCCACATCCCGAACTTTCAACTTTACATCTCGCTGACCCCGACTGGGGTCAATACTCTCTGGTAGCGGGATGCGTTGGGTAATCTGCCCAAACAGTTCACCGCCTTCGGGAGTGCGTTCCATTGTGTTTTGCTGCGCTATTGCCTTCGCCTTTTGTGTAACATCATTGGGTTGGAAGTTCTCCATCGCAATGACGGTATCTGCCACATCAAAGTAATCACCGCTACCACCCATGACCAAAATAGTTGAGACACTGTAATCGGTGTACAACTGTCGCACCTTATCGACAAATGGTGTGATCGGTTCTTTGTCTTTGGCAATTAATTGCTGCATCCGGCGATCGCGAATCATAAAATTAGTGGCTGCCGTGTCCTCATCCACTAGCAATAACTGAGCACCTGCTTCCAGTGCCTCCATGATGTTTGCCGCTTGGGAAGTACTACCACTAGCATTCGTTGTAGAAAATTGACGGGTAGAGCGACCTTGGGGCAGTTGATTAATAAAAGGCGAAATATCTACACTCGCAATACTGCGACCATCCTCAGCCCGAATCTTCACAGCAGCTGGATTTGTAACAACCAGTTCACGCCCATCGTTAGGGATGTGGTCATAGACTCCTAACTCAATAGCTCTCAGTAAGGTAGACTTGCCATGGTAGCCACCGCCAACAATTAGGGTGACACCAGCAGGGATGCCCATACCAGTAATTAATCCTCGATTCGGACAGACAAACTCAACTCGTAGCACCTCTGGAGATTGGAAAGCCACAACGTCAGTTGACAAGGGCTGGTCATCAATGCTGCTACGTCGGGGTAGAATTGCACCGTCCCCAATAAAAGCAACCAGTCCCCGTTCTCCCAACTGTTGACGCAGCCAGTCGGCATCTTCAACCGTTTCAACATGATGCTTAATTGCAGCCGCCTCTAGCGATCGATATTTGATGGCTTGCTCAACAATGTCTGGGATATCGTCGCACAGCATTTGAGCAGCCTGACGCCCTGCAATGCTACGACCACGCGCTGGTAGCCCGACAACAAACCGCACTTCGACAAATGCCTCGGTAATGAACGCCGAGGTGCGTTCAACAACGGACTGTCCGACATGGGTAATGGCAATTAATCCACTGTTGCCAGTACCCCGCCGACTGCTGATGTCTCGTGCTGCACGGTCAAACTGACGAGTTAGGTAATCGCGTAGAGCGATTTCTCGGATGAAGGTTCGATAGAGGTCATGGGGAAAATCGGCTACTGACTGCGGCAGTTGCACTCGCACTTGGCTGGGAGTGGCGAAAGGGTCGCCTTGGACGCGATCGACAATTAGGGTAAAGTCTGGAAACTCGTAACTTCCCTTGATATCTTTGTAGGCTTTGTAGCCACGACCGTCGAGTTGCACTAGTAGTTGACGCAGATTCCCGTAATTGATCATTGGTAGCGCTTCTGACAGGAAATCACAGCCTGACCCGCATTTCTACCCCGATTGAAATACGAGGGCTTCCATGCGGGTCAGGGGATAGTGGTTAGTAGTTAGTAGTTAGTGGTTAGTGGTTAGTAGATCGTATGTTGTGAAGAAACGCTTCGACCTCTTCTGCTGTGGGTTGAGCCGCGATCGCTCCAGGTTTCAATGTCGTCAACGCTCCCACTGCACTAGCATAGCTAACAACCTCCCTCGCCGACTCAAACGTAGCAAAGCCTTTACTCAGTCCCTGCTGACACACTTGGTGAATGAAACCAGCAACGAAACTATCACCGGCACCTGTAGTATCCTTGACATCCATTGTAAAAGCTGGAATCTTTCCTTCATGGTCATTCAGGCAGTAGTTACAGCCTTTATCCCCATCAGTCACCAAAACACCTTCTGCTGAGCCAAGACGATGGGTAATCGCACCAGCATCAGCGGTGTCGTAGAGCAACTGAGCTTCTTCTTTGGCAATCTTGAGGAAATCCACTTTCTTCAAGAGTTCGTGAATCAGCGGTAGAGCAACGCTGGTGTCAGGCCAGAACATCGGACGCCAGTTAACATCCACTAAAATTTTGACATCGTACAGTTCTGCTAGTTGAATCGCTTTTGTAATTGCCTCGCGAGTTTGGGGATAAGCCAACTCCAGGGTGCCTAAAACTAAAAACTCAGCATTTTCAAATAAAGATTCTGGTAACTTTGAGGCATCAAGGAAGGCGTCGGCAAACAGGGACGTATCCAGTTCACCAAAACCGGCAAATTCCCGTTCGCCCTGTTCAGAACGCACAACGTAAACCTGTCGCGTTGGTGCTGTTGGATGGCGCTGAACACCAGTGCTGTCCACCCCAATGTCTTGTAGCAGCTTTACTAGGGTATCTCCTGGCTCATCCTCACCCACACAACCCACAAAACCGGCAGAGGTGCCTAGCTTCATCAAGGCGCAGGCAACATTGGCTGGAGCCCCTCCTGGGTAAGGCGTCCAGGATTCTACCTGTTCAAGTGATCGCCCTAATTGATCAGCTAAACAGTCAAATAGTATTTCACCAAGGCAGAGTACACGAGGATTGGTCACGGTTGCATATATCTCGACTTTTTCAGACTACCAGAGGCTTAACTGTTCATTTATGAAGTGCAAAAGAAGTATAGATAAAGGGGAATAGAAGTCACTCGCATTAACAAAAAAAAGACAAAATTCTGCTCACTATCCTCCAGACATGGATTGTGATCGCACTTAGTTCCTAATCCCTAAGGCAGCTGCGAGTTCCCAGAGGAAACCCCATATCCTCCACTGGTGTAGATATTTACAGTTCCCTTCCCTCCCCAACCCCTCATCCCCGTCAAGATGTATACCGCATAACCGTGATGACTAGTTGCACCAGTAGCCCTTGGACTAAGTGCTGATCAAGTTCCACTGGTCAACTTCTCTCAGACACTGAGACGATTAACAATCTTCTAAAATTGAAGGAAACAGTAAGTAGATATACTAGGGGAAAAATACCTATGTCTAATAACGAATCTTATATGCCTGCCTCTCTCTCGGATCGCGAAGTGCAAATTATAGAATTAGTAGCCGCTGGTCTAACTAATCAGGAAATTGCCCAAGACCTAGAAATTAGTAAGCGCACTGTTGATAATCACATCAGCAATATCCTAACCAAGACCTCGACAGATAACCGGGTGGCACTGGTACGTTGGGCATTACAGTGGGGCAAAGTTTGCTTGAATGATGTCAACTGCTGCCCCTTACCAGTGCCGAAGACTAAGAGTGATGAAGTACTTTCTTAGCTGGGGTGATTTGCTAATGGACGTTTTGGCAATTGGCTTGATCCTCGGATTGGGTCGTTGCGGCGATTCCCTAGGGGATAGTTTTAGTTCACGCAGCTTCTTGACTTCACTCACTCAAAGCCT
This sequence comes from Coleofasciculaceae cyanobacterium, assembly GCA_036703315.1. GTDB lineage: Bacteria > Cyanobacteriota > Cyanobacteriia > Cyanobacteriales > Coleofasciculaceae > DATNPH01. The sequence continues at coordinate 43,978 of DATNPH010000036.1, read as the reverse complement.
TGGTTTAACTCTCAACAGTGCAGCTACTTACCAAGGACTCCACTTTTCTTAGAATGGTGTACTTAGTTTTTACTGGCGATCGCTTGCGACAACAAAGTATTTACCTCTATGACTTCAGCCGCGGTGTCTTATAGATTGACCTGGACTCAACCAGCCTAATTCGCTCCAAGAACAGCCAGACATCAGTGCTGATGGTCGCTACATTGTCTATATCTGTGACCAGTAGTGTGAGAAAACAAACCAGAGGTGGGAAGCATCTAAAATCCTTCCCCGTTCCGTTTCTCCTGAAATAGTCTCAGAGCGATCGTGGCAACCCTCCTAAAAATTAAAGCATTTACTCGGCTAACTTCCATTCCTCCAGCATTGCAATACCAACATTAAGGTAGGAGTGATCCAGAAATTCTTTAATTGCTTCCTTCCATCCAGCTTGCAAAGCACTCAGAAAACGATCTCTACGTGTTGGCGGAATGGCAGCAGTGACAAAAGCATGTTGCTCTGCTTCAGTTGCAGTCGGATTAGTTTCCTCAAGTCGCTTGAGCTGTACCTGAATCTCCCTTGCCGCCTCCGCAAGGGTTTGTTTTTGCCAGCATAGCGCTTTATGGAGTTCCTCTAGTAATAGCTCGGTCAAAGCCTCACTATCAATTCCGTTGATAACTTCTATAGTGTGAAGGTGGCTATTGGAAGTTTGATTTAAAGATTTGGTAGTTTCAACGTTCATCGTAAAAGCCCCATTAAGCTACTGTCACAAATTGCAATACTATTTCAACAGAAGGAATCTTTTGTGTGTTTCAGTTGAAGGGTTTATCCTCTGTTGCCGTTCTTGATTTGACTGTAGACTGCTAGTTTGAATTCTCTTAGATACTTCAGTCTGGTTGTCAGATTGCCACGCAACAAGCTACTCATATATCTGAGCTAGTTATCGGCAGGTTCTCCGGTTTCCCCCTTGATGTGTCAGCACTTGAGTGATTTAACCTATGAGGTGCTTAAGATCGGTTAAAGCCGACTTTACTGGACAAAACAACAAAGTGGCTAGATTTTTGCACCTTGTTCCGCAATCCTCTACTCATTGCTTGTAGTTTGTAGTTTGTTGCAGCTAAAGAGTTGCTAGCATCTCCCTCACTGCAATATTCATTGTTGCTTTTCACCTAATAGTTAAGTTGCAATAAGCATTTTATTGGTAACAGCGACAATTGCCCTTCACATAAGCAGATGATCCCATTGGATGATGTAGATTCATCCAGTAGGTTCACCCATTAGTAGGAAGTCATATGTCATTTATAGAGAAAATCTTATCCCCCACCCCTTTTTTAAGGGAAACTAGGGGCAGCACCACAGAAACAGGCAATTGTTTCCTTAATATTTACTTTATGAATCACCTCTAAGCTATTGCCCTGGGTAGAGAAAAATCATCTATCTTTGGTCTGCTTCATTAATGCTTTTCTCGAATGTCGTCAAGCAAGGTTATCATTATTAATCCTGCATTCAATTTTGGGTGAAAGTAGCTTCTGTGCAATAACTGCTACATGACAGCTGGAATTCTCATATCAGCAGGTGTTCCCTTCACAAATTATTGCTAAAATAAAAAATAATAGAGTACAATACGAAATGTTTTTACTTTTCTAGAGTTTAAAAAATCAGCCTAAAATAACAAAGAAAATATTTAAATTATATTAATATTACAATAATAAAATCTTTATTTTTTAAAAATAATTAGAAGATATTTGATGGAACTTTCTCTTGAAACATATGACGCCAGGAAATTTCGTTACATCACAGGAAGTTGATTTAAGCAACTGCGATCGCGAAGCCATCCAGATTCCGGGCTCGATTCAGCCCCATGGTATTCTTTTAGCTCTACAAGAGCCACAACTCAAGATTTTACAAATTAGTAATAATACCGAAAATTTTTTTGGTATTTCAGCTCAATCATTAATTAACCAAGACTTAAACTGTTTATTCTCTCAATCTCAGATCGAACTTATATCCACTTGTATTTTCCAGGAAACCCCGGAACTATTCAATCCTATAAAACTGACAGTAGAAATTCAAGAAAAATCTGTAGCCTTTAATGGTATGCTGCATCGATATGATGGCATGTTAATTTTAGAATTAGAACCAATCTTAATTTCAAAAGAGACTTCTGAAATTAATTTTTATCATTTAATCAAATCTTCAATATTAAAAATAAAAAAAGCTTCGACATTCGGTGAATCAATCCAATTAATTGTTAAAGAATTTAGGAAAATCACCGGCTATGATCGAGTAATGATTTATCAGTTTGAACCCGATGAGAGTGGAATTATTATTGCTGAGGACAAGAAAGAAGGACTAGAACCCTACTTGGATTTACATTATCCAGCTTCTGACATTCCTCAACAGGCGAGAAAACTTTATTACGAAAACTGGCTGCGATTAATTGTCAATATGGATTACCAGCCAGCCGAAATTATTCCCGTTAATAATCCTCTGACAGATGCTCCTTTGGATTTAAGCTTTTCTCTGCTTAGAAGTGTTTCTCCACTTCATAGAGAATATTCTAAAAACATGGGGGTTTCTGCTTCTATATGTATTTCTCTAATTAACGAGCAAAAACTTTGGGGCTTAATTATTGGACATCATGAATCGCCTAAGTATATTAATTACGAAATCAGAAAATATTGTGAATTGCTAGGTCAAATGATGTCTGTATATATAGTAAATAAACAAGAAGAATCAGCAGAACATAATCGCAAAGAAATCAACTATATTAAACAAAATTTAAAACGGAAAACCTCTGTTAATCCTCAGTTTATTGGTAGCATATTAGAACAGAATACAAAAAGTCTACTAGATTTAGTTCAAGCGACTGGAGCTGTCATTTACTTAGGCAACGAGTCAACTCTACTCGGTCAAACTCCGCCCAAAGATGCTATCCATGATTTACTGGCTTGGCTATTAACTTCCTGCCGAAAAGAAGTCTTTTTTACAAATTCCCTTTCCCAGCTTTATCCGAAAGCAAAAGAATTCAAAGACGTAGCTAGTGGCTTACTCGCAATTTCTATTTTCCTAAATCAGGCTTCCTATCATGTTCTCTGGTTTAGGCCTGAAGTCATTCAAACGGTCAACTGGGGGGGAAATCCTAATAAACCTGTATCCGTTGAAAATGATGGTAGTCTGCGTTTGTCGCCGCGTAAATCTTTTGAGTTGTGGAAAGAAACTGTTCGCGAAAAGTCTTTACTCTGGCAACCCGTTGAAATTGATGCTGCGCTGGAACTAAGAAGTACGCTAATGCTAGCGGCGTTAGAATTTTCTCAGTTGGCGCTGCAAGACGCTGCTGAAAAAGCTGAAATAGCTAACCGAGCTAAAAGCCAGTTCTTGGCAAAAATGAGCCATGAATTGCGTACCCCACTTAACGCCATCCTTGGCTTCACCCAAGTATTGACTCGTGACAATGGCTTGTCTCCAGAGCAGCTACAAAATATAGAAATTATCAATCGTAGTGGTGAACACTTGCTGGAACTGATCAATGATGTTCTGGAAATGTCCAAAATAGAGGCAGGTCGGTTAACACTCAATGAACATAGCTTTGACCTATATCAGCTACTTGACACAATCCAAGAAAGACTAAAACTCAAAGCTAATGCTAAGGGAGTACAGCTTATTTTTTACCGAATGCCAGAGGTTCCTCAATATGTAACAACAGACGAGAGTAAGTTGCGTCAAGTCCTAATTAATTTACTAGAAAACGCAATCAAATTTACTCAACAGGGCAGTGTTAGGTTGGACGTTAAAATTGCTAGTAGTCAATTGTTAATAGCTAATGATCAAGAAAAAGCAATCAGCAATGAACAACTAGGTATCACCTTTGAAGTCGAAGATACTGGCTCTGGTATAGCCCCGTCAGAACTCAACACCTTATTCGATCCTTTCGTGCAGACCGAAACGGGTCGTCAATCGATGCAAGGAACGGGCTTGGGTTTAGCCATTAGCCGACAATTTATACGCTTGATGGGTGGAGAAGTTACCATCAGAAGCACCCTTGGTCAAGGTTCAAATTTTAGCTTTGATATTCAAATCTTTCGGGCTAAAGGAACTGATGTACGAACAACATCACCCTCTAAGCGAGTCATTGGCTTAGAACCGAATCAACCGCCCTATCGTATCTTGGTGGTTGAGGATGTAGAGGAAAACCGTCTTCTGTTGGTTAAGCTTCTCGAATCAGTGGGTTTTCAAGTTCAATCAGCTGTTAATGGAGTTGAAGCTGTTGCCTTATGGAATGATTGGGAACCCCACTTGATTTGGATGGATATGCAGATGCCAGTGATGGATGGGTATGAAGCCACTAAACAAATTAAGGCTACACTTAAAGGCCAAGCAACTATTATTATTGCCTTAACTGCCCATACTTTCTCTCAAGAGCGCTCAGGTATTTTAGAAGCTGGCTGTGATGATTTCATGCCTAAACTCTTCTGGGAGGAGATGCTCTTTGAAAAGATGGCAGATCAGCTAGGGGTGCAATATATCTACGAAGAGGAAAATCAGCCTACTTCATCCCAATTGCCAGCCCAGCCTTTACAGGTGGCAAAGGATGTCTTGAGTCGGATGCCAAAAGAATGGGTGCAAGCGCTATCTCAGGCAGCACTTGAATTGGATGAGCACCAAGTTATTGAGCTAATCAAGCAAATCCCAAAACAAGAGGATACTCTTGCCAACATCTTGACCCATTGGGTCGATAATTTACGTCTGGACTTAATCATCGATGTGGCTGAAAAAATACTGACAACAGAAATGAATGAAGTTATCGGTGAGTAACATAAAGCTCTCATGTCTTTAACAACAAAAGAAAATATCCTTATCGTTGATGATACCCCAGATAACTTGATACTTTTGTCTGCTTTGCTGGAGTCTCAGGGGTATCAAGTTAAAAGAGCCCTTAGCGGTAAACTTGCATTACAAGGAATACAGGTGACAAAACCTGATTTAGTTTTGCTAGATGTCAATATGCCAGACATGAATGGTTATGAAGTCTGTCAAAAGTTAAAATCGATATCTGAAACCAGAGAAATTCCCGTAATTTTTATTAGTGCATTGAATAGTGTACTTGATAAAGTTAAAGCTTTTGATGTTGGTGGTGTAGACTACATCACTAAACCATTTCAGTGTGAAGAGGTTTTTGCTCGTGTAAGGAACCAACTGACTCTTCGAGAGCTTCAAAGGCAACTGAATGAGCAAAATACACGTCTCCACGAGGAAATTTGCTTTCGCCAAAAATCGGAAGCACGAGAACGAGAAAAGGCGCAAGAGCTAGAACTGATTCTTGAGGAATTAAAACGTACTCAAGCCCAGCTAATTCAAAGCGAAAAAATGTCTAGTATTGGGCAAATGGTAGTAAATATTGCGTCCGAAATTAACAATCCTACTAGCTTTATCTACGGTAATCTTCCTCTAGCTCGTCAATACTTCCAAGACCTAACTAGTCTAATTGAACTCTACAAACAGACTTACCCTTATGCCACGCCAGAAATTCAGTATTTAACTTCTGAAATTGACTTAAATTTTTTGATAGAAGACTGGAAAAAACTAATAGATTCGATGCAAGTAGGCGCAGAGCGTATCCAGGAAATTGTTCTATCTTTTCTATCTCTTAGAAATTTCTCACAACTGGATGAATTAGAGCTAAAACCTGTAAATCTTAATGAAAACATTAACAATATCCTACTCAGTTCGCAGCACCGACTGAATGCAGAAGGCGCTCGCTCATCTATTGAGGTAATTAAAGACTATGGTCAACTGCCACTAGTCACCTGTTATGCTAGTCCGTTGAATCAGGTGTTTATGAATCTGCTTAATAACGCTATTGACGCCCTGGAAAGTCAACCTTCTCCACGGATAATTACCATTAGTACCTCAGTGGTCAGTAGCTCTGAACAAGAAACAACGGACAACGGACAACGGACAACGGACTTCGTTGTGATTCGGGTTGCGGATAATGGTCCGGGGATGAGTGAGGAAGTGCTTCATAAGATATTTGACCCATTTTTTACCACGAAGCCTGTGGGCAGTGGCGCGGGTTTGGGGTTATCGATTAGCTACCAAATTGTGGTAAACAGACATGGTGGTCAGTTGAGGTGCCATTCAACCCCTGGTCAAGGAACAGAGTTTGTGATTGAGTTGCCGATCGCTCCAGGTAAATGCCCTTAGCTGAAAACCTGAACTGGGTGTGGATGAATGAATAGGGTGGGTACTACCCACCCGGAAGGCTATTCGTCGTCGTGAGCGAAGCGGTGGAAGAGGTAGTCTAGGGCATGATTCCGCAGTTTGTAGTAATGCGGATCTTCCATAATCCGGGCACGATCGCGTGGACGTGGGAAGGGAATTTCCATAATCTCCCCGATTTTAGCCGCAGGGCCATTGGTCATCATCACCAACCGATCTGACAGGAATAGTGCTTCATCAATATCGTGGGTAATCATCAGAACCGTGCATCGATGATCGTTCCAAATTTTTAGCAGTTCTTCCTGCAACTCTTCCTTCGTGATGGCATCCAACGCACCAAACGGCTCATCTAGAATCAAGACTTGGGGACGAACCGCTAAAGCTCGTGCGATCGATACCCGTTGTCTCATCCCACCAGACATTTGGGGTGGTTTTTTGTCAGCCGCGTCACTCAGTCCCACCATTGCTAGATGATCTCGCACGATCGCTCTTTTCTCAGCCTGCGGCTTGTTTGGGTGAACAGCGTGAACAGCCAGGTAGACATTTTCAAAAGCAGTCCGCCAAGGCAATAGGGCATAGTTTTGGAACACTACCATGCGGTCTGGTCCCGGCTTAGTGATGGGCTGTCCTTGCAACCGCACTTCTCCATCAGTGGGAAAGGCGAAACCCGATACCATATTCAGCAGTGTCGATTTGCCACAGCCAGAGTGACCGATAACGCAGATAAATTCACCTTCCTCTACAGTCAGGTTAACGCCGTCAAGTACAGTGAAAGGCCCTTTCTTGGTCGGATAAACTTTGGAAACATCCTTAATTGTCAGGAATGCTTCACGCTTAGTGGCAGTTGCCGCTGGCTTGGGCGTCGTGAGGGTTTGGCTATCGCTAAAGGACAGAGGGCTGTTAAGCATTGGTCTTGTTGTTGGTTATTGGTTATTGGTTGTTAGTTATTGGTTATTGGTTGTTAGTTATTGGTTGTTGGTTATTAGTCAAACAACAAACAACAAACAACCAATTCTCTAAGCGGCTACGCTAGGACGTGAATCGAGGGCAACTTCGGCGATGCTGAAATTGCGTTTAATCGCCAGACTGTTGAGATAGCCAATGGGGTCTTCGGCATTAAAGGGAGTGGCGTCGAATAGTTGAATCTCGCCTTTGGTGTAACTAATATCAACAAGACCGAGTTCTCGTGCTGCTGTGCTGAACGCACGCCCTCGGCATACCCGTTCCAGGATTTCTACCCAGTTTCTGGGGAAAGGAGTATGATCCCAACGCGCCAGCTGAGTCATGTGCCAAAGCTGCTCAGTTCGACTGGGGCGATTGACCCCATCTCCATAGAACAGGTGATGGGCATACTCGCGCATGGGTACATCTAGGTTACAGGTAGAGGCATTGGGATCTCCCATGTGGATATAGTCGATATCCGTACTCACATACTCGCGCTGAGCGGTAATCTTACGCACCTCTTGTTCATTGGCTGGATCGGCGCAGTAGCGGCAAGCTTCTAGCAACGCTTTAACTAAGGCAATATGGGTGTTGGGATAGGTGTCAGCCCAGTCTTCGCGGACACCGAGTACTTTTCCTGGGTGTCCGGGCCAAAGTTCCAAATCTGTGGCTACAGTGAAACCGACTCCTTCCATAGCTGCCCGGATGTTCCAGGGTTCGCCCACACAGTAACCATCGATCGTTCCTGCTTGCAAATCGACGACCATCTGGGCTGGAGGAATAGTCTTGAGTTCTATATCTCGATCGGGGTCGATGCCACCAGACGCTAACCAGTAACGCAGCAGTAGGTTGTGCATCGAGGAGGGATGAACCATCCCCATTCTATGCTGTTGAGCTGGGGAATCCAACAGCATCTTTTTAAAATCAGAAAGGGTATGTATTCCTTGGTCGTAAAATCGCTTATCTAGGGTGATGCCGTTGCCGTTGCGAGTCATGGTTAGGGCAGTAACAACTGGCAAGGGTTGGTTTTCATGCCCTCCCAACGTTAACCACAAGGGCATACCTGAAGGCATTTGAGCGGCATCTAAATATCCGCCAACCATTCCATCCACAATGCCGCGCCAGCTAGTTTCGCGCACGAGGTTGACTTCATCTAAGCCATGTTTTTTGAAGAAGCCTTTTTCTTGGGCAACCGCGAGGGGAGCACAAGCGGTCAAGGGAACAAAACCAATGTCAAGGTTGACTTTTTCCAAACCATGACGAGCAATAACTGCTGTTTTCCTTGCCCGAATCTTCTTAATGCGCTTCTGCTGATTGAGGAAGTAAATCATCTCAGAACGCAAGCTATAGTAGCTGGGATGTTCCACCACTTCCATCCGCTTGCGGGGACGAGGAATATCGACATCCAGAATCTGACCGATCTTCGATTCTGGCCCATTGGTGAGCATGACAATGCGATCGGATAACAGTACGGCTTCGTCTACATCATGGGTAACCATGACCGCCGTAACTTCATTTTCCTCGCAAATTTTCATCAGTTGCTCTTGCAGATTACCCCGCGTCAAGGCATCCAATGCTCCGAAAGGTTCATCCAGTAGCAGTAGTTTTGGACGAAGGGCAAGTGCGCGTGCGATCGCCACGCGTTGTTTTTGTCCACCCGACAACATTCCTGGCTGTTTGTCGGCATGAGGGCGCAACCCCACCATATCAATGTGCTGCTCCACAATGCCTTTCCGCTCACCCGCAGGCATATCTTTCATCACGGCATTCACAGCCAGAGCAATGTTTTCTCGTACCGTCCGCCAAGGCAGCAAGGAGTAATTTTGGAATACCACCATCCGATCAGGACCCGGTTTCTTAATCCGCTGCCCTTCTAGACTTACTACACCCTCCGTCGGCAAATCCAGACCAGCAATCATATTTAAGAGTGTGGATTTGCCACAACCGGAGTGACCAATCAGAGAGACAAATTCTCCTTTTTTAATCTGTAAGTCAATCCCTTTGAGAGCAACGTACTTGCCACCACCGGATAGGTTAAAAACTTTTTCAATTTGGTCAACTGCAACAAAGACGCTCATTCCTTCTTAGTCCTTAGTCATTGGTCATTGGTTATTGGTCATTGGTGCATTAGTCATTAGTTGGTGGTCACTAGCTAGGCTTTTTACTAATGACTAATGACTAATCACTACTTCTGTTCTTGTGGCAAAATCCGTCCTTCAAGCCAGATCATCAGCTTGTCGAGTACTAAGCCAACAGCACCGATGTACACCACAGCTAAGATGACTTCGCTCACCTGGTTATTCTGATAGGCATTCCAGATAAAGAAGCCAATCCCAACAATACCGGACATAACAATTTCTGCTGCAATAATCGCCAACCAAGCCAAGCCAAGTGCAATTCTTAGCCCTGTAAAAATGTAGGGAAGAGCAGAGGGAATAAGAATATTAAAGAAATATTCCTGTTTGGAAAGTTGGAGAACTTTGGCGACGTTGTTGTAATCACTGGGGATTTGTCTGACTCCCACCGATGTGTTGATTAAGATGGGCCAAATTGCAGTGATAAAAATTACAAACAAAGCAGCGGGTTCGTTTTGTCTTAAAGCTGCCAAAGCAATCGGTACCCATGCCAAAGGTGCGACAACTCGCAGGAACTGAAAGATGGGGTCTAAAGCCTTGGACATCAATTTACTTGTACCAACCAAGATGCCCAAACCAATCCCAACAATCGCCGCTAGGGTGTAACCGATCGCAACCCGTTGTAAGCTGGCAAGAACCTGCCAAAATAAACCTTTGTCTATTCCACCTCTGTCATAAAAGGGCCATCCAATCAGTATCCAGGTTTCTTTCACGACCTGAATCGGCCCTGGCAGCGTTGCCCCTGGAGTCAGAGAAAATATCTGCCACACGAGCAAGAAAATTGCGATCGCAACCAGCGGTGGAACAAGGTCGGGCAATAGCTTCTTCAGGCGAGATACCATTACATTCTCGGAGGTATTGGCTGAAGCGCGTCTCTGGAGTGTTGTCATTGCTGTAGTCTTCCTTCACTTTAGCGATTGGTCATCGGTCACTGGTCATTGGTTATTGGTTGTTATTGTTAGTCCTCAGTTCTCTACCAAACAATAAACAACAAATAACTAAATTTGAACTTTCTTGATTTTCAAACTCTTTAGGTATTCCTCTGGTTTTTCTGGGTCAAATTTGACTCCGTCAAAAAATTCTTCAACACCACGGGATGTACTTGTTGGAATATCAGCTTCAGGAATTCCTGCTTCTTTAGCCGCTTCTCTCCAAATATCTTCCTTGTTGACTTTATCGATGAGCGCCTTAGCATTTGTTAAGTACTCTTTCGGCAAGAATCCCCAACGAACGCTTTCTGTTATGAACCAAAGGTCGTGGCTCTTGTAGGGATAGGAAACACTACCTCTTTCATCTTTCCAGTAGTACGCTGCCATCTTTTTATCATCAATGACGCGACCATCGCCCATGTCGTATTTGCCCATGAATGGGTCAATCAGAACTTGAGCGGGGAGATTAAAGTAATTACGTCCAGCGAGGATTTCAGCCGCTTCTTTCCGGTTGTCAAAATTATCCAACCACTGTTGGGCTTCCATGACGCCTTTCAAAAGGGCTTTCGTCGCCTTGGGATTTTTATCAACCCAATCGGCTCTAAGAGCTAAGTATTCTTCAGGGTGATTCTTCCACATTTCCGCTGTCAATGTCGCCAGGAAGCCAATCTTGTCAGTGACAATTCGATAAGGCCAAGGGTCACCAGTACTGAAGGCATCCATTGTACCCGTCTTCATATTGGCAACCGTCTGGGCAGCTGGCACCGTCAGCAATTTGATATCCGTATCGGGATTAATCCCACTAGCAGCTAACCAATAGCGAATCCAAAAATCCTGGTTAACAGCTGGAAAGGTCTGGGCAGCGGTGAACGGAGTTTTTGCAGAGTTGAGCTTGTCAAAAACTGCCTTGCCCGTGTTTATCTTTGTTCCCAGTCCCTGTCCCTTATGTTTGTTGGCAAGCGCAATTCCATTCCCGTGAGTAATCAACTGCGCCAGGAGATACATGGGGATTTTTTCCTTACCTTTGGTGATTACACCTTCAGTAATCAAATGGGGCATTGGCATCTGATATTGACCGCCATCAACACCACCACCAGCTGATCCAATTTCAGTGTTGTCCCGCATTGAACCCCAGGAAGCCTGCTTGTCTAGCTTCACTCCGGTCATGCCGTACTTGGCAAAGAAACCTTTTTCTTGAGCAATAATCAAAGGAGCCGCTTCTACAATAGGAATATATCCTAACTTGATGTTTGGAGTTTCCGGTGCCTGTGCCGGGTCAATTTTAGCGGTGGGGGTTGTCTGCGCTTGAGTCCTACCGGTAAGGCTATCGGGAGGGTTCCCCAAGCAGCCTTTCAGTAATATAGAACTCGCAGCTGATGCTCCAGCTGTGAATAAAAATCTCCGTCGCGAAAAATTTGAAAATTTGGTCATAGAATCTCCTTGCAGCTAATCCAATCTTCTATGGAGCTACTAACGGCGTACTCTGTTTTTATGGAATGAAATATTTGCTACAATCTCTAGAATTTTTGCAACTAAGAACACCTAACGCTCAGTTTTTAAAAATCTAGCGCTCCTCTTTTGGTTGGACAATTTCGCCAACGCTTGGTTTCGTTAAATCAGGGACTAATCCGATTTAACAAGTAATACAAGGTTGGGTGTAATCATTACAAACAGAATGAAGAATATCGAATAATCTTCATTCTGTTTGTAATGACAATTCCTTATCTGATTGCAGCTTTCTATAAGTTTACCATCATCAGCTATGGAAAAATTATTTTAGCAACATAAGGCTTAAATAAATATTAAATAGTTACTATAAGTCTTCTTATGTTAATTTTTAGTTATCAAAAGCTTTGAACCAGAAGTTATTTATCGATATCTATACTAGCCATTGGCTTAGTCTATACGTAATAAGCGATCGCCCATTTAACACTGAAAATCGCTTTTTCCCACTCCCTACTCCCTAGTCCCTACTCCCTATCTTCTTTCACTTAGGGCATTGAGGATGAATTCCACCCTGGTTACAGATATATTTAATTTGCTTAGTATCTAAATTTTTGGCTTTGGCAAAATTAACGCCCTTGACACGAGCCCCTGACGTGGCATTTAGTGGTTTCTCGATAAATTGATTGGATCGAACAGGTGTTGCGGTGAAGGTAGCTCCCCGAAAATCGGTTCCTGCCAGATTCGCCCCTCGCAAGTCGGCAGAACTCAGGTTAGAGTTCCGTAGCTTGGTATTTTGCAACTGGGCATTGCGAAGATTCGCATCAATGAGTTTGGTTGAGCTGAGGTCAGCATCTTGGAGATTAGCGTTGCTTAAATTAGCTCCTGAAAGATCGGCGTCTTGCCAGTTCGATTGAGTCAAATCAGCAAACGAGAAGTCGCCTCCTTCAGCGCTAACTCGTCCAAGACGGGCACCATGCAGATTGGACTGGGTTAATTTTGCCTCCCCCAATTCTGCACCAGTTAAGCTGGCATTTTCTAAGATGGCTTGTTGCAAATTGGCTCCAATCAGCTGGGCACCGCTGAGATTTGCGCCGATCAAGCGACTGTTGGACAAGTTCACCTGGTTCAGAGTTGCCCGAACTAAACTGGTGCGATTCATCAGCACGTTGTTTAGGTTCGCCTTGGTTAGGTCAGCATTTCTGAGTTCGGCACCACTAAAATCGCTAATCCAATCGTCAAAGGTGCCATAGCGTCCATCCTCACCTAGCCCATAGAAGCGGCTGCTGCGTAGACTTGCTCCTGTCAAATTTGTCGAACGGAAGTTGATGCCAGATAAGTCAAGGTTTTCCAGAATTAGGCTAAATTGTGCAGAACCCGTGCTAACCTGGCTCAAGTTAGTACGGCTTAAGTCAGCGTTATGAATTTGATTGGTGTCGATTGTCAGAATTTTTGCGATCGCTCTATTGGTTGCTCGTTGCCGCAAAGCTACTAACTGGCGCTCTGCACCTGTACCCCGACGCCGTAGCGTCTCTTGGTCATTTTGCAGGGATTGATTCAATCGTTGCAGAGCGGGTAAGGCTTCTGCACCTTTACTCACCAAAGCTTGTTGAATTGTCTCAATCAAGCTAACCGTCTTTTCCTGACCCAGCAAATCTACCAGGAAAGGAACAGCCCGCGCATCGTCCAGCCTTGCTAGTGCCAGTATCGCTCCTTGTCGCTCTTGTGTGGCATTCGCGCCAAATGAGCTTAATTGTTTAACTAACGCTAGAAACACCTGATTGTTCTGCTTTTTGAACTCTCGTCGATTTGCCTGACTTTGGATATAGATTTGGGTACCAACAAAGGTTCCTAGAACAGATACCATCCCCGCGGCTGCCATAATCAGCAGGGTAAGACCAGGATGCTGGCGCATCCAAAACCAAAGATTCAAATGCGATCGCTTTGGTTGTTGTGAGGTCAGAACAATAGTTGTGACGGCTCGATCTCGTCTTTGATCCGTTGATACCTCCTCAACAGGAGACTCCAAACCGTTTTCTACCTCCAGCGTCACTGAATTGTCACGCCATTGGGCTTGCATTGTCTGAAAACGCTCCGAGTAAGGAGAGAAATTCTGTCGGGACTCCAGGACATAAGTTCCTGCCAGTTGGTCGTGCAGGGTGCGCCGTCGTGAGCCGAACAATGCGCTACTACTCTCTGCCAGTAGCATCAATCCAGCTAGTCCAAGCAGAATACCTAAGTCTGGAAAGGCACCCGTGTAGCGCCAAAGTACATAAGCCGTTCCAATGGGCAATCCCCAACGTCCCACTGCCTCACGCCAAACTGCACGCACCAAGCCAGGAGGTGCTCCAGAGGCGGTGACAACTTGGACACCAAACCAACGTTTTGGACTGGTTTGACCCGTTTTTGAGAGGAGATAGAGCTGCCAGCCTGTCATGACCAATGGTATCACTAGCGCCCCGCACCAGAATAAATTCGTGAGAGGGGCTACCTGCCGAGTCCGTTGTTCGCGCAAAGGATAGGCGAGAGTTTTCGCGATCGCCTCCTCCGTCGATGCCAACACTGGATTAAGGGGAACTGGTTCTGTCGTCGAGTGGTCTTTGGCATACAAGCCAATACTGTAAGGAACTAGCGCACTGGCGGCAACCATCGAGACTTCCAACACAACAGCAGCGCAACGTCGGGTTACCAGTGGGAAGGCTAGGTGAAATCGTAGCAGAAATGCTCGGCTCCTACCTTGATTTTTTTCGCTTTTTATGGTAGGACTAGCCATGCTCAAATCTCACGCTACGAGGAAAGGTTTGCACTTACTTTGCCGACTGTGGGGCTACGAAGAATTTATACACCAAGTACAGTATTACTCTTAATACCGCAACAGTGAAAAGGGATGCAACCAGTTGTAGCACGCTTTTTAGCTGTGATTGTAACTTGCTTGCCTGTTAACACTATTAGACCAGTCAAATAATACAACTGTAGAACCCTAGATCGATAGTGACAGTTGAGAAATAGGAACACAGACTACCCCAAACGTCCACTAATCTAGGACACTGGTATTAGGAAGATTTGATAAAAAGCCAGGGCAGACATCCTACTGCTAGGAAGTGGCAAATCCCGCCCCGCTTCCTCCTCGTTGTTTGTGAGATGGGGTATCTAGCGGTAAAAATGCAATGAAAATATTTAAACACTTGATGGTTTTTCCCGCCACCTTGACGATGCTCTTGACAAGTGTTACCGCGGTTCGTAGTCAACCGATACAACTTGCACCTGGATTTGTGCCCGATCCACTAGTCGTTACAGGAACATCTGGAGGCTCACAAGCGGCTCAAGGCTGTGGGAAGGTTGGGGCTACGCCGAATCATGTCTTTAACTTAAGCGATAACTTCAATTACTTACGCTTCAGTGTACAAAGCGCTGGTCAGCCTACGCTGTTGATTCAAGGTCCGAATGGAAGTTCCTGTGTACAGGCAGATAGTTTCTCTAAAGGAACTATTCAATTACCAGGGTATTGGGAAAAAGGCAGCTACTCGGTGTACGTAGGCGATCGCGCTGAGGGTCAAAACGCCTATACACTATCTCTTACTCAGAAGCGTTAACTCAGAAGTTACAGAAGTTGAGAAGGTAAGACGTTGCAGAAAAGTTGTTGTTCTGAACTCCTTACCTTGTTCGTTCTAATCTTCAAGTTGTCGAACTGATACCTCTACGGCTTCAACATCAATCGTATCGGGGGGCGTGAAGCGGGAAAAATGCCCTTGTTCTACTTTCAGTGGTTCCCCACAACTGGGGCATCGGCATTCGGTGCGATTAAAACCCGTGAACTCATTAGCACAAACTGGACATTTGTCTTCAACCAGATTGCGTCTCAACCACCAGCGAAACACCAGCCACGCAACCACTGGAGAGATGAGCACTAACCCAACTAGAATCAAAAAACCGTTGACTAGCCAGCCCAAGCCAACCGATCCTAGCAGCAAAATAGTTGTTAAGAGAATGAGCCAACGGCTCAGACCGGATAGATTGAACTGAAAAAGTTTAGGGGTGTCCTGGTTCACGGCAGTCTTTAAGGATGCAGGATTATGTATCAAATATCTCCTCCATCCTAGTCCAGATTCATCTTGACAAGGCGCTCCTGGGTGGGAGTAAGCAGAGGGGAGTAGTGAGTCGGCAGTGGGTAGTGAGGAAAAGAAAGCTTCTTAACGGCTTAGATGCTGCTTGAAATCAACAAGCAGTTTCTTCCGTCCTGACAACGTTCGTAGACAACTCGGTCAGCAGCGCGTCTGAGTAGAAACCAGCCATACCCTCCTTCACAGAGTGTTCCCGGTAATGGTTCTTCTAAAATATTTGGATCGAAAGGTTGGCCCTGATCCCATATCCGGATTTCTATCTGCTTATCATTAATTGCTAGCTCGATTTCAATTATTGTGTCAGAGGGTAGTTCTTGATGAGCATGACGAACGGCATTGGAAAATCCTTCAGCTAGAGCTAGATTGAGCTGATAAAATCGACGATTTGAGCTGTATTTGTGTGAAATGTAGTTTGAGCAGAACTGCTCAAACCATTTCTGTACCTGGGCCTGGAGGGTTAAATCACTCTTTACCTTGAGACGCTCAAGTCTTAACATCCCTATGCTCGACCCTTTGCTGCTCCCAGCTTACATCAGCTGACAAGAGATAGAGGATGAGGTATCTTCCTCACTGATTGCCTTCGAGAGTTAGTATTGACCTAACAATATGGAAATTGAAGCAAACCTGAATTCTAAACTACTATCAAGCAGTTTCTTAACAATTTGGAATTGATGTCAGTGGCGATGTTTACTACGTAGATGCTCTGAGATTTCGGTAGAGTGGCATCCTGTCGAGGAGGGTAGTTTCCCTGGAAAGGTAGTCAATACATCGCTAACTTAACATGCTACCTTATGTAGGGACAAAAATAACCAAAGAATTACTCCAACTTCTCTAAAAAATTGACGCCTGTTGATGTCTCGGGGCAGTACATTAGCACTACTGAGACACGAACAGGCGTCAAGCGTCAGCCATTAGGGTCTTAAATCTTAAAACAGACCCAAGGTGAAAGACTTATCAATTGGGAAGGTGGCACCAATGCCTAGCCAGAGAGTAGCAAGAGTCCCAAGCAGGAACACCGTTGTCGCTACTGGACGACGGAATGGGTTTTGGAACTTGTTGACGTTCTCAATGAAAGGTACCAGGATAAGACCTAATGGAACCGCTCCCATGCACGCAACTCCCAGCAGTTTATTGGGTAAAGTGCGCAGGATTTGGAAAACCGGAAATAAGTACCATTCTGGAAGGATTTCTAGAGGCGTGGCAAAGGGGTTTGCTGGTTCACCAACCATCGCTGGGTCAAGAACAGCCAAACCAATGCACAAAGCAATTGTCCCCATAATAACTACAGGGAAGATATACAGAAGGTCATTAGGCCAAGCGGGTTCGCCATAATAGTTATGACCCATCCCCTTGGCCAGCTTTTCGCGTAACTTTGGATCGTTGAGATCCGGCTTTTTGATAGTTGCCATTGTTAGATGATTCTCCTTAATCAACAAAGGTCAGCAGGTAGAAAGCGGTTAGCTTTTAGCTGTTAGCTAATTGTCCTTTATGGATGAGCCCAGACGAATTACCACTGACAACTAATAGCTAACTGCCAACAGATTGCTTTACAACGGACCGGAAATACCCTGTTTGCGAATCATGATGAAGTGTAACAGCATGAAGACTGCAATCAACCAGGGCAGAACAAAGGTATGAGCGCTGTAGTAGCGAGTCAGGGTGGCTTGCCCAACGCTACTTCCACCGCGTACCAGATCCGCGATAAAAGTACCGACAACAGGAATTGCCTCAGGGACACCAGAGACAATCTTGACAGCCCAGTAACCAACTTGATCCCAAGGCAGTGAATAGCCAGTAACGCCAAAGGAAACGGTAATTACGGCTAAAATCACACCGGTTACCCAGGTCAATTCACGAGGCTTTTTGAAGCCGCCAGTGAGGTAAACCCGGAAGATGTGCAAAATCATCATCAGTACCATCATGCTGGCAGACCAACGATGAACCGAGCGGATGAGCCACCCGAAGTTCACCTGAGTCATTAAGTACTGAACGGAGGAAAATGCCTCGGCCACTGTTGGCCTATAGTAAAAAGTCATTGCAAAACCAGTGGCAAACTGGATTAAAAAGCAAACCAGTGTAATGCCACCCAGGCAGTAAAAAATATTAACGTGGGGAGGTACATACTTTGAGGTAACATCCTCAGCCAGTGCCTGGATTTCTAGACGCTCCTCAAACCAGTTGAAGACTTTTGAGTCAGTTATCTGCTTAGAAAACATGAAGCCAGAATTCCTAAAAGGATATTGCTGTTGTGATCTGTTTAAACAAAAATAGGCAGAGTGCCCTAGGGGAGATGATCATTGCTTAGGGTGGGGGATAAGGACACACCGCTTTTGCTGAACGTATTCAATCTGATCAGGAACACTGACCCAGTTTGAGATCCCCTATACAAGAAATGTAACATAGCGTCCTGTCAGGGGTGAATGTCGTAGAGAGCAACTCTGGTGACTCCCCTTAATGATTGTGCCAAGAAGACGCTCTGGGGGAGAAGTGTATTTGAGCACTCTCGTTCTCTCAGGGTCTGTCACACTGAGGAATTAAGGAATTAAAGTCTGAAGTAAAAATTTTGGTCATGCACAAACGAGCTTTCTGGGTCGGACTTTTACTGATATTCCAGATCATCCTCTCGTCTGCTTGGTGGACACCAGCCGCCTATGGGTTTACGGAAGAGCAAAAGCTATTCTCGCAAGCCTGGCGCATTGTTAGTCAATCCTACATAGACGACAGCTTTAACCATCAGAACTGGTGGCAGCTGCGGGAGAAGACGCTAAAAAAGCAACTGGATAACCGTGAAGAAACCTATGCAGCCATTCAGAAGATGTTGCAGAGTCTTGATGACCCGTTCACACGATTTTTGACACCTAATCAGTATCACAGCTTGCAGGTGAATACGTCAGGGGAGCTATCGGGTGTAGGGCTGCAAATTGCTCTGGATGCGGAAACAGGGGAGTTACAAGTCGTGGCACCCATAGCTGGTTCACCGGCAGAGCAAGCAGGAATCCAATCGCGCGATCGCATCTTAGAAATTGATGGCGCACTGACTTCCGAACTAACTCTCGATGAAGCTGCTTCCCGGATGCGGGGAGCAATTGGCACAACTGTTACCCTCAAGATTCAAGGGAAGCAAGGAGAGCCAAGGTCAATTGAGCTGGTGCGCGATCGCATCGCTCTTAACCCAGTCTATGCCTTATTGGACACTCACAAAGAGGGTGTCCCAGTTGGGTACATTCGTCTGACGCAGTTCAGCGCTAATGCTACAACAGAACTATCAGATGCTATCAAGCGACTAGAGGAACAAGGGGCAAATGCCTACATTCTTGACCTGCGAAATAATCCTGGTGGTTTGTTGCAAGCCGGTATTGAAATTGCTCGCCTCTGGTTGGACAAAGGCACGATCGTCTATACCGTCAATCGGCAAGGAACCCTAGGTAGCTTCGAAGCTTATGGCCCTCCCCTCACAGGCGATCCATTGGTTGTTTTAGTTAACCAAGGTACAGCCAGTGCCAGTGAGATTCTCGCTGGGGCATTGCAAGACAATGGCAGAGCAAAATTAGTAGGGCAAAAAACGTTTGGCAAAGGTTTAATTCAGTCATTATTTGACCTGTTAGATGGTTCAGGATTAGCCGTGACTGTTGCCAAGTACGAAACGCCCAATCACCGGGATATCCATAAACTGGGAATCAAGCCAGATCTAGAGGTGCCCATCGAGCCGATTACTCTTGATCAAGTAGGAACTGAGGCAGATCAGCAATATCAGGCAGCCGTAAATTTGTTGACTACTGATTCAGTGCTAGCCAAGGCAATGTGATATCCTCGACGATTCGAGGTAATTGGAAAAACACACTAGGGAACGGGGGATGCAGAATAAATACTAATGCCCAGTTCCCTACCTAATTCTCATGGCTTCTGTTTCACTAAAACTCCATGCATCTGTAGCCAAACCAGTGGGTAGGAAGGAGCAAAACAAGACTCTACTTCTTCCGGCACAGACTTGCTAATACAGTCACCTTTTTGCTGAATAATATATCCAATTTCTTGACGAACTAGATTTTTGAGGGAGATTTGCTGCTCTTGAGAAAGGGGTAAATCATCAGAGGTGATTGATGATGTTTGCTCCTTCTCAATCCCTGTTAACTGGCTTCGGATTCATAACATTAGTCATTAAAGTTTTGCGGAGACAGGATTAGCAAATGCTTTTCCATAGAGGTTTTCCGGATAAGTCTCTAACACTTTATCAATGAATTCAGTCTTCACTGTAACTGTTGCTATGATTAACTTTGCTACCTGGGACAATTTATTAAGTCAGTACGTTGATTCTCAAGGTCGTGTGAACTACCAGGCCTGGAAAGGTGAGTCATCTCAATCGCTTAATCAGTGGCTGGCTGAGCTTGAGGAAATGGACATTCATTCTATGTCCCATCCTGATGAGCAGTTAGCGCTATGGATTAACCTCTACAACGCCTTTACCATTGCTTCAATTTTGGAACACTACCCCATCGCTTCAATTCAACCTAAACTTTTCGGGGTACCTAACTGGATTGCCTTCCTGTGGTTTTTCTATCGCCCTACTCATAAAGTTGCAGGACGCTACTACTCCCTCAACCATATCGAACACAACATCCTCCGACGCGAGTTTGACGAACCGCGCCTTCACTTTGCTCTCGTTTGTGCTTCTATTGGTTGCCCCTTGTTACGCAATGGTGCTTACTGGTCTAAATCAGTACGTACTCAGTTAGAGGAAGATGCGATACGCTTCATTAATAATCCCGACAAAGTCTGCTACGACTCTCAAACTCAAACGCTTTACTGTAGCAAAATCTTCAAGTGGTATCGCAAGGATTTTCTTAAAGTTACTCCCTCTGTGCCCGATTACATTCGCTCTTACTTAAAAAGTGACTTTCCAATTGGATCAAATACACCTATTGCCTATTTAGATTACGATTGGGCTTTGAATCAACAAACGGGAATTTAGTTATTGGGCTGAGACTTTATAGTAATTACGGATGACAGGGAGTTGGAAAGTATGCTCTCCTTAATGTATCGCCAGAACCGAAGCTTGTATACAGTAGGCGATCGCGAAAAAAATTGCTAGACAAGTAATTGCCGAAAAAATAGGGATAATCACAGAGGATTTGAGTGAAATTCGGAGTGTTATCGGATTCCTAATCGCTAAGAGCAAATAATGGTAGAGACTAATTAATTGCACAAATGGCTACTAAATTTGGCATTTATAAACTCACTCAATACATACGCCGAAAAGCCTCCCATTTTAATCCTCGCTACCGTCTCCAAGCTCAATTAGGGCTAGGGATTGCCACTTTAGCTCTCTTCTTATCGACCTTAACCAGTCTAGCTATTGGCTACAACACAACCATCCAGATCCAAGCAGAGAGAGGACAATCTTTAGCAGAACTATCGCACAATCTAACTGAACTGCTGGATCGCAGTATGTTTGAACGCTACCGTGAGATCCAGATTGTCACCACTCTGGAAACAATTCGCAATCCTAATACACCACTGTCTGAAAAGCGATCGCTGATAGAAAAGTTACAAAGTACCTATCCCGACTACGCCTGGATTGGGTTAACCGACTTTCAAGGTTATGTCATTGCTAGCACAAATAGAATCCTTGAAGGCAAAGATGTCTCGTCAAGACCTTGGTTCAAAGGAGCACAAGCGGCTCCTTACGTAGGTGATGTCCATGAAGCAATACTGTTGGCGAAACTCCTCCCCAACCCAACGACAGAACCCTTGCGATTTGTCGATGTAGCAGCACCAGTGACCGATAGCCAGGGAAAGCTTCAAGGGGTTCTAGGAGTGCATCTGTCGTGGGTTTGGGCAAAAAAGGTACAAGATTCCTTGTTACAACCTGTACAAAAACGCTCCCAGGTGGAAGTACTGATTCTCGATCAAGATGGCACCGTCTTGCTTGGTCCACCTAAGTTGCAGTCCCGAAAGCTAGCTCTTGTGAGCATCCAAGCTACTCGTACCCAAGGCACAGGTTATCAAGTCGAAAACTGGTCAGATGGAAACGCCTATCTGACTGGATTCGCTCGCACTAAGGGATTAGGGGACTATCCTGGGCTGGGGTGGATGGTACTGGTGCGACAGCCTACCGCGATCGCTTTTGCTCCTGCAAAGCAACTTCAACAACAAGTTTTTCTGTGGGGATTAATGCTAGGTGTACTCTTTGCTAGTCTGGGCTGGCTCATAATCGAGCGCATTACTCGCCCACTAATGGCGATCGCTGCTGTTGCCGATCGCATTCGACTGGGTGACACACAAGTCAAAATCCCTGTGCAGACTGGGAACGACGAGGTAGCAAGCCTCTCCCAGTCGCTGAACAAGCTTGTTAACACTCTGATGCTTCAGGAGCAAGCTTTGCTGGTTACTAACGAACAATTGCGGTGCGAGTTATTAGAGCGCCAACAAGCACAGGCAGCTGAAGCCGAAGCTCACATAGCACTAGAGAAAGAAAGAGAACTCAGTGAACTCAAATCTCGATTCATCTCCATGGCATCTCATGAGTTTCGCACTCCCCTTGCTACGATCTTGTCCTCTAGCGAACTTTTGGAAAATTACTACTATAAATGGACAGTAGAGAAGAAACAGCAGTATTTTACGCGCATCAAAGCAGCGATCCAAAGAATGGTTCAACTGTTAGATGACGTGCTGTTAATTGGAAAAGCTGAAGCTGGGAAAATGACTTTCAACCCAGCTCCTCTAAACCTTAGACAATTTTGCAACGAGTTAGTAGAAGAGGTGCAAACCTCTAGTGGTAGCCAACACAAAATTGACACGGTTGTTCAAGGTAAAGATAAACCCGCTTGCATGGATGAAAAACTCCTGCGGCACATCCTATACAACTTGCTGTCGAATGCTATTAAGTATTCACCAGCTGGCACGACTATCCACTTTGAACTCAATTTTCTCTTGAAAGAGGTGGTATTCCAAATTCAAGACCAAGGAATTGGTATTCCAATAGACGACCAAAAACACCTGTTTGAGACTTTCCATCGAGCGAAAAACGTTGGCACGATTCCAGGAACGGGGCTAGGACTTGCCATTGTCAAGAAGAGTGTGGACTTACATGGAGGTCGGATTGCAGTAGAAAGCGTTATGGATATTGGCACCACATTTACTATCACCTTGCCCCTCTCATTTGATGGCTTTTCCGCAGAAAGTTAATTAGCTAGATAATCTTGCCATTACCCATTACCCATTACCCATTACCCATTACCTATTCGCAAGAGTGTGACACTTTACTAGTACGGAATGTGGGTTAAATAGCTCCTACACATACTCTCGCTGCGGATTTTACGGAAGATTTGCGGCTAGTACTTTGTTGTAACTGTTGAAATTACGGATGAAGTTAAGTCGTAAGTGTGATTTTCTCAAAGTATCCCAGAGCTGAGGTTTTCTCCGTAATTTAAGGAGTAGCTCCGATAACTGATGATGAAAGTTTTACTGAGTATTTTTACTAATAACTCATTTCTCCCATATAAATATTGTTATCTTTGGAAGCCAGAGCTAGTGTGGCTAAATATTGTCTCAGATTCTCTAGTTGCCCTAGCCTACTACTCCATCCCCATCACACTTGTCTACTTTGTCCAAAAGCGGCGGGATTTACCTTATTCAGGGCTATTTCTATTATTTAGCGCTCTCATCATTTGTTGTGGCACTACCCACATTATGGATGTGTGGACACTCTGGCACCCGATTTATTGGTTAGCGGGTTTTCTGAAAGCCTTTACCGCTTTTGTCTCGGTGTCTACAGCTATCCTCTTGGTATTGGTAATGCCTCAGGCACTAGCGTTGCCCTCTCCTTCTCAGTTGGCAGCTGCTAACCACAAACTAGAAGTCGAGATTATTGAGCGAAAGCGTATTGAGGAGAAATTGCGGGAGAGTGAAGAACGCTGGCACTTAGCTATCAAGGGCAACAACGATGGCATTTGGGACTGGAATATCAAAACCAATCAAACATTTCGCTCTCCTCAGTTCATGAAAATCTTAGGGTATGAAGACCATGAATTGGGAGACGATAATGATGAGTGGACAACACGCATCCATCCTGATGATGTAGACCAGGTGATGGCGGCTAACCAAGACTACCTGGAACGGAAAATTTCGCATTACGCGGTGGAACATCGCCTGCGGTGTAAGGACGGTACTCATACATGGGTTCTGTCGCGGGGACAAGCACAGTGGGATGACGCAGGGAAACCAGTACGTATGGTCGGTTCGACTAGCAATATCACACAGCGCAAGCGAGCTGAAGCTGCGCTCCATAAGCTCAACACGGAACTGGAAGAACGAGTCAAGGAACGAACTGCCCAACTTCAATCCGCTAATCAACTGCTCCTTGGGCAAAAACAAGTCCTGGAAATGCTCGCTACAGGTGCATCACTGACTAATGTCCTGAATGTTTTAATCCAAATCATCGAGAAACAGTCCTGCGAGATGCTTTGCTCCGTCCTGCTACTTGATGCTGATGGAAAAAATTTAAGGCAGGGTGCTGCACCCAATCTCCCAGAAAGTTATAACGCCTGTGTTGAGGGGATTGCCATCGGTCCTAATGTCGGTTCCTGCGGCACAGCGGCTTATCTGGGTCAACCTGTGATTGTTTCAGACATTGCACTAGACCCCCTGTGGATAAATTCCCGAGAGCTAGCCCTGAGCCACGGACTACGTGCCTGTTGATCTCAACCGATGTTGTCTAGTCGAGGCAAGGTACTGGGCACATTTGCCATCTATTATCGTGAGCCTCGCCGCCCCACTCTCAAAGACCTGCAACTGATTGAAATAGCCGCTCACATTGCTGGAATTGCGATTGAGTGCAAACAGGTAGAGAAAGAGCGATCGCGTCTGATTGCCATTTTAGAAGCTTCGACCGACTATATCGGCACCACTGACCCTCAGGGCAATTCCCTTTGGAATAATGCTCAGATGAAGAAAATCGTGGGATTAAGCTTCGATGCAAATGTCGGGAAGCAACGCATTTCTGACTACTACCCTCAGTGGGCGTTAGAGGTGATTCAGAATCAAGGGCTTCCCACCGCAATTCGTGATGGTATTTGGGTAGGTGAAACAGCTCTCCTACGCCACGATGAAGTCGAAATTCCGGTTTCCCAGATGATTATCGCTCACAAGTCACCCGATGGCAGCCTAGAGTATTTTTCTACGATCATGCACGACCTTAGCAAACAACTCGATGACAAAGCTGACAAATACATCGCTTATGTCTCAGACGGTGCTATGAGAATGCAGGCTCTGATTACAGACTTGTTGACCTACTCACGGGTAGGTAAAGGAGAGCTTACGAAACAATCCACCGACCTGGAAGTTGTCTTAAATCAGACCCTAACCGATTTAGGTCGAGTCATTAGTGAGAGCAAGGCCGTCATCATCACAGACCCCCTGCCAAAGGTCAAAGCAAACCCTTTACAAATGGGACAATTGCTACAGAACCTAATTGCCAACGCCATCAAGTTTCGTGGCAAACAATCGCCTCAAATTCAAATTAAAGCAGCACGGCATGACCAGTCTTGGACAATTTCAGTTCAAGACAACGGAATCGGCATGCAACCGCAAAGCACTGAGCGCATTTTTGTGATTTTTCAGCGGCTACACACCAGAGACGAGTATCCAGGTACAGGTATCGGGTTAGCGGTTTGTAAAAAGATTGTGGAACGCCACGGTGGACGGATTTGGGTTGAGTCCGAACCAGGACGAGGAACTACTTTCTCCTTCACGCTTCCGCTTCAGTAAAAGTCAACTCGTTGCGTTCCAATTCAACAGGACTTACGCAAATCGAGCCTTCAGCACTGTCTATATATAGCGTGATGGTGGGCTATGCCCACCTTACAAATAGAGGTTATGCGTAAGTCCTATTCAAAATGACCGATTCAAAATTCAAAATAATACCCCGTTTTAGCGATCGCTTATAACGGGAGTTGCCAGGAAGTATGTTAATGAAACGATTTGGTCAAAAGACTGGCTTCACTTCAAAATTCGATTGCTCTACGGCAACAGAGTTCATCAAACATAGCTATGCAGGTAACTCTAACTGAACAAGACAAGGAGCTACAGGCTCAACTCCAGAAAATTCTGGATGAAATGGAAGCTGAGGAGCGGCAATTGCTGCAACATCGGACATTGGAGTCACAGGACAGTGTCCGGAACAGCATCATTTTGTTTGTGGTGGGATACACCTTCAGTTTTGGACTACTGGTTGGGGTTTTCTGGTTGCTTCAACAACGCATCCGCGATCGCAAGCAGGCATGCGAGAACCCCTACGTAAGATCAAGAGTTACACAGACTTGCTAGTCAAGCGCTACCAGGGGCAACTCGACGACAGAGCTGATAAATACATCACGTGCATCACCGATGGTACAGCTAGGATGCAGACTCTAATTACAGATCTGTTAACCTACTCGCGAGTAGCTAGAGGGGAGCTATCCCTCAAACCAACCGATCTGAGAGCTGTACTGAATCAAACCTTAAGCGATTTAACTATCGCCATACAGGAGAGCAACGCTGTGATCACCGCAGACTCTTTGCCAACACTCAGGGCTAATCCTTCGCAAATGGGGCAATTGCTACAGAATTTGATTGCCAACGCCATCAAGTTTCGTGGCGAACAATCGCCTCAAATTCAAATCAAAGCAGTGCCGCATCACCAGTCTTGGAAGATTTCAGTTCAAGACAACGGTATCGGCATCGAACCCCAATATGCTGAGCGCATTTTTGTGATTTTTCAGCGTCTGCATACTAAAGATAAGTATCCCGGCACAGGCATTGGTTTGGCTATTTGTAAAAGCATTGTGGAACGCCATAGCGGACGGATTTGGGTTGAGTCTGAACCAGGACGAGGAACCACTATCTCATTCACACTTCCCACTATTTAGAAATTGGTACCCAGTTGTTTTAGATATATCATAAGCCTGCGCCTAGAGTAGGGGGGAGCAGGAGGCATCATACCGTTGATTGTCACTTAGTACTAGGCTAGATTAATAGGCTTTTTTATACTGAGGATGGGAATGGTTCTCAGAAGGTCAACCACAAGTACAGCTAAGCCATAACTATGAACTTTAGAATGCTGGAAATCCTGTTAGTTGAAGATGATGCAGGAGATATTGACCTCACTGAGGAAGCCCTGGAAGAATCTAAATTGCAGATCAACCTTAATGTCGTCAGAGATGGTGTTGAAGCGATCGCTTACCTCCGTCGAGAAGGTGAATATGCCAACGCGATCTCACCTGATTTAATTTTGCTTGACCTCAACCTCCCGCGTAAGGATGGTCGAGAAGTGTTACAAGAAATCAAAACCGATGACAACCTAAAGTACATCCCTGTTGTAGTCTTAACAACATCAGATACTGATGAAGATATCTTAGGAGCATACAGTTTGGGGGCTAATTGCTATGTCAACAAACCTTTAGGCATGGAGGAATTTACCCAGATAGTCCAAGCGATTGAAGACTTCTGGTTCACTATTGTCAAATTACCAGGCCGGAACTCCCGATGAGCAGCGAATTAATTAGAGTTCTACTAGTTGAAGACGATCTGGGTGATGCTGACTTAATCTGCAAGTTACTAGAAATGGTGAACTCCACCCATTTCCAAGTGACCCAAAGTAGACGGTTAAAAGAGGCACTCCAGCATCTATGTCAAGAATCGTTTGATGTGGTACTGCTAGATCTGTCTCTTCCAGACAGTCACGGGTTAGGCACTATTTCTCAAATCTGCACTCAAGCACCGAACGTTCCGATTGTTATTCTCAGTGATCTTGAAGATGAATCGCTAGCGATTGAAGCTCTTCAGAAAGGCGCTCAGGATTATCTAGTCAAAGGTCAAGTTGAGAGTGATTTATTGGTTCGTGCCATTCGTTATGCGATCGAGCGGACCAAAATTCGGCAACTTCTGAATCAGAAAGAAGAACAGCTAAAAATAGCGAATGAAGACCTGGAACGTCGGGTTGAGGAACGCACAGTCGAGCTAAGACAGGCGAACGACCAGCTGCGAGGTTTAGAAACACAACTGCGCGAAGCACTAGCTCAAGAAAAAGAACTCAGCGAGCTTAAATCCCGTATTATCACTACCGTCTCTCATGAGTACCGCACGCCATTGACTACGATTTTCTCATCTGCGGAAATGCTGCAAGTGTATCGCCATAAATGGGATGACAACAAACAACTCAAACATTTTCAGCGTATCCAATCGAGTGTCAAACACCTGGTAGCCTTGGTCAATGATGTGTTGTTCCTGAACCAAGCTGAATTCGAAAAGCTAGAATTCCATCCAACCCTTATTAACTTAGTACCTTTTGTTCATGAAGTAGTCGATGAGCTGCAATCTATAGTAGATGATAAACATTGCCTGAGGTTTGCTGATCAAGATGATTGTAAACCGGTATTTCTGGATGAAAAGCTGTTACGGCAAATTCTCACCAACCTTCTCTCTAATGCCATCAAGTATTCTCCTAATGGAGGCAACGTTCAGATTAGGCTCAGTTGTGAATATAACCGAGTAATTTTCCAGGTAAAGGATGAAGGGATTGGTATTCCTAGTGAGGAACAAGACCAATTGTTTAAGTCCTTTAGTCGAGCGAGTAATGTTGGTACGATCGCCGGAACAGGACTAGGATTATCAATTGTCAAAAAGTGTGTGGACTTGCACGGCGGTCAGCTTGCTGTTGAGAGTGAAGTGGGTGTAGGAACTACGTTTACGGTCAGCTTGCCAGTAGATGGGAAGCTGGTTGACTGAAAAAATTCAGACAGGCTCCATAACCCTGATGTGACCCGAGCCTAATTCCTCTTCAATACTTGCGGGATAAAGCACTATGTGGCAACACCCGTAGCACTTCTTGTAATGTCGTTACCCCTTGAGTCACTTTCTCAATCGCCGCCATGCGAAACGAGTCAAACTTGCTTTCACCTAAGTAACGGTATACCTGAGTCATCGTTCCCTCGTAAATCAACTCCCGCACTGTATCATCAACATTGAGTAGCTCTACAATTGCTTCTCGCCCTAAGTAACCAGAATTGAAGCATTTAGAGCAACCTCTCCCCTGACGCCACGCTTGTGGGTTGGCTTCATCCACCGATAACCTCAGCTTCCTTAAATCGGCTTCGGTTGGTGTGTAAGGTTCACTACAATGAGGACAAACCTTACGGACTAAGCGTTGAGCCACAATTCCCAACAGGGCATCACTGACTAAACCAGGGTCAGGGCCTATATCTTTGAGGCGGGGAATCGCACTAACAGCATCATTAGTATGCAAGGTAGTTAACACTAAGTGTCCGGTCAGTGCTGCCCGAATCGCTGTTTCTGCGGTTTCGCTGTCCCGGATTTCTCCGACCATGATAATGTCTGGGTCTTGGCGCAAAATCGCTCTCATGCCAGCCGCGAAGGTCATACCGGCAGCTTCATGCACAGAAGTCTGGGTGATACGGGGCAAGACATACTCCACTGGGTCTTCGACAGTGACCACATTCACATTTTCGGTAGCGATCGCTTGTAGCGAGTTGTACAGGGTACTAGTTTTCCCACTCCCCGTAGGACCGGTGAGAATAATCATCCCCTGAGGCTGCTGCAACCAGCTTTTGTACGTCTCCAGCTTACTTTGAGAGAACCCTAACTGATGCAAGCCAGAAAAAGGATTTTCCCGTGGCAACAAGCGAATTACAGCTTTCTCACCACCGACACAGGGGAGGGTACTGACTCGCATGTCCAGTCCCACTTGCGTTTCGTCTTCAGCTGTGTAGTTCTCTCCAATCCGTCCATCTTGGGGACGGCGACTTTCAGCGATGTCCATGTTGCACATCACTTTCAGCGCAACAATCGCCTTACGACCGATATCCACTGGCAGGCTGGTAATGTCTCGCAGAATGCCATCAATCCGATACCGGACTCTTAAGCCCTCTGTTGTCGGTTCTAGATGAATATCACTAGCACGGTTGCGTAAGGCACCAGAAATAATCGTTTTAATCCGCGTTATCTGGTCATCAGCTCTCTTAAGATAAATTTCCGTCGTTTCGGTGATGTCTTCCTGTTCACTCTCGCCAGTAATCGGATTGACGACAGTTGAAGCATTGAGGCTGTTCGCATTGAAGCTTTTGTCGAGGTGCCAAGCGCGATAGCTCTTCGGGGCGATGGGAATAATTTTAATGTCAGTGCCGATGCGATCGCAGAGTTTTTTGATATCTTCTTTCTTTAAAACCACTGGGCTACCTAAGTAGTAGCAGTTGCGCCACAGCAATAGAGGAATCACCGGAGGCAAAGAACTGCGACTTGGAAAGGTTCGAAAGAATCGGGCACTGACTTCTTCAGATAGTAAGTCCAGATTAACGACTCTTTGCTCATCTACCAAGAGCCTGAGAGCTTCTTCGCAGGTGATCTCATGATTTTTCAGTTTTTGCCACGCTGAAGAAATGCTAGGAGGAGTTCTCAAGATCTGCATTGATGGTCACCGATATAAGTGATTAGGTTGATAGGCTGTGTGCCGGTTACTGCTGGCACAGACTGTTTAGATTAAAAGTCCTGCCATTTACTGTCTGCATGTCGATGCACTAGCTGGGTAGTTTTACTAATCGGGTTAGGTGTTTTGAGCGTGAGGCAGGCTGTTTAAGCTGTCCTCTAATGAGATTTCAGACAAAGTGCAGGAACTTATGCAGCAATTTACAAAACTTTACAATTTATGAGTCATCAACCGTCTTCACCCGCATCTTGGTTTCTGAACCGCCACTTTAGCAAAATACCCGGAACGACTTGATCATCAGCTGGAATAAATAACATCAGTTTTAGACATCTTACAAATGGACAGCCCTGCTCACAGAGAGCAGGGCTTTTTATGAAAAAAGTTTAGTACTCTGATAAACCTTTCCCTTTGTTCGCAACATTGATGTGACTCCGACCATTAACAAATTGCTGCGTGTTCAGTCTGCGCCAACAGTGCAAGGTAAACCCCTTAACCTTAAAAACTTTTAAGCTACTGTATGGCGTTTCTCAGTTGCGTGAAGTCATCAGAGTAACCTAACCCCCAACCCCTTCCCCACAAGGGAAGGGGAGTAAGAATCAAAGCCTCTCTCAAGAGTAGGAGAGAGGTTTGGAGAGAGGTCAAAGCGTATCGCATTCAACCGAGAACCCCTATACATCTAATCGGCATTCCGCCAATCTCAACTGATCTGATTGTTGTACCTTCTGCTGAAGTGAGGGCATAACAACTTTTTTTGAGTTAATTATTATCATTCTCAATTCGTCGGATTTTTGCCTTAAAGATAATTAATTTTATTTGTAGCAAATACTACAGTTTGTCAGGCTTGCTTCGATTTGAATGTTCCGTGTAAATTTGCTGGTCTTCTATCAAGCGAGGCTGACTTAACAGGTAGCTATAAAAAGGTTTTTGGCTGAGATTTAGGAATTAAAATCCCACAAATCAACCAATAAACCATGACTTCATAACAGCTTTGTTGAAAGATGATGCTCTACAGAATCAGTTCCAACAAAGCCAAAGACCCCTGCTAAAAAGATGTAAACAGGAAGATACTATGCCCGAAGTTCTGTTCAAAGTTGACTTAACGAAACGGATGGATGAGCAAGAGCTAGTGGGTCACAACCGCTGGCATCCTGATATTCCGGCAGTAGTTTCCGTCAATCCTGGTGATGTATTTCGTATTGAGTGCAAAGACTGGACTGATGGGCAAATCAAAGATAACGATAGTCCTGATGACGTTCGTGATGTAGACCTGAGTGTGGTTCACGTTCTGAGTGGGCCAATTCACGTCAACGGTGCAGAACCGGGCGATATTCTTGTGGTTGATCTGCTTGATATTGGAGCTTTGCAGGGGGATGAATGGGGCTTTACAGGGATTTTTGCCAGAGAGAACGGGGGGGGATTTCTCACAGATCACTTTCCTAATGCGGCTAAGGCAATATGGGATATCCAGGGCATTTACACCAGTTCCCGTCATATCCCAGGTGTGCGGTTTGCCGGTATCACTCATCCTGGATTGATTGGTTGTGCGCCCTCTCATGAACTACTGGCTAAGTGGAACCAGCGAGAGGCTGAGCTAGTGGCAACTGGAGGGCCTGCTTGGAAACCTGCAATCCCTGCTTTGGCAGAGTTGCCGAACCCGAAAAATGCAATTCTTGGGTCCTTGAAGGGAGCAGAGTTTGACCGAGTTGCCGCTGAGGCAGCACGAACAGTTCCACCCCGTGAACACGGTGGCAACTGCGATATCAAGAATTTATCCAAAGGTTCGCGTATTTACTTCCCTGTCTACGTTGAGGGAGCGAAATTGTCGATGGGAGACATTCACTTTTCCCAAGGGGATGGTGAAATCTCGTTCTGCGGCGCGATTGAGATGGCTGGATTTATTGACCTGCATGTGGATCTAATTAAGGGAGGTGTGGACAAATACGCGCTGATTAACCCCATCTTCAAGCCAGGGCCCGTTGAACCTCGATATTCTGAGTATTTGGTGTTTGAGGGCATCTCTGTTGATGAATTTACAGGTAAGCAGTATTATCTGGATGCCCATGTTGCCTATCGACGTGCTTGCTTGAATGCGATCGCCTATCTAGAAAAGTTTGGCTTTACTGGAGAGCAAGCGTACTTGTTGCTGAGTTGTGCCCCAGTCGAAGGTCGAGTTAGTGGGATTGTTGATATCCCCAATGCCTGCTGTACGCTGGCTATTCCAACGGAAATTTTTGACAAGAGTATTCTGCCAACCTAAGTGAGGTTATGCATTAAGCTGTTGTCCACCTTTATGGGTCGCGTATTTCATACTTCAGCATTCAGTTGACTTTTGACTTTTATAGCAGTCGCCAAGGTGATTAGGACAAAGCCAAATACTGAAACCTTTACCAGTCAATCTTTTCCCTTCTGCCTTCTGCCTTCTGCCTTCTGCCCTCTGCCTTTTGCTATAAATTGCTTATGCCGCTTTATGAGTTCCGTTGTGAAACCTGTGGTTCATTTGAGCAATGGCGCACACTTGCACAAGTAGAGACGCCGATGCTTTGCCCAACTTGTCAGGCTGTTGCTAAACGGATTTTCTCGCCACCTAGCGTGAATCTAAATTCTGGTAGTCTACGACTCCAAGGTCGTGAAGCGAAGGAGCCTCGACTGGTCGAGCGTTCTCAGGACAAGGAACCTGCAACACCAAAGTATCGTCAGCCGCAACATGGACGCCCTTGGATGATTAGTCATTGAGACGACTTCGAGCAACACTTTAACGGTGGCGATCGCTCTTAGAAAATATAAATACCCAGCTGTAAGGGCTGGGTATTTTAGTATTTTGTGACTGATAATTGTTATGCGCTCTTCACACTCTTAGCATCTCCTAAAACCGGACTATTTTAGTTTCATGGTGGGACAGTCTTTTTTCTGGCTCACTGCCCTTCACCTTATTCAAGGAAACCATGTAAAGCAGCTAGAACCGGATAACAACGGGTGAGGGAGAGGCCTCAATCAACCTTGAAAATGCCCCTGAAGATAAAGTAGGGATGGCTTGTCCTGAACTTAACGCCTGTGGAGAGGTCGTTGCCGACAACCCTGGTAGAGACAGGAAGTAAACAGCGTAGGTAACTAGGCGTAGTTTTATGAAGCAGAAATGGACACTATTGCTATAGGTGTGCTAACAAGTCCAATATCCTGAGTCCTTGCTAGCCAATTTAGAAAGCTAGCACTCAGGATTTTCCTTGTCAACTGTGCAAAGAATTAAAATTTGTGACTTGCTATTAGGTTGTCACCGTCATAAAGCTCGATAAGATTTTCACCTGTCGGCATTGTTGGGGGTTTATCGTTTTCTTCCTCGAAGCGTTGAAAAGCCTGGTTTTGTGACCAGATGCTTTGGGCAACCGCGTAAACTTCTCGACCCTGAGGAGTTAGTCTTTCAAGGTAAAAGTACCCATCTTTCCTTTCAGGCATTTTTTCTCTCCTTTGATATGTGAAACCAGTGAGATCTGAAACCAGAATAAGCTACCTCCAGTGCAAACAACGCTAAAAACGTTAAAAACTAGAAATTATGGATATTTTCGCTAAAGCCTTGGACTATGCGGCTAGCAATCCAGACAAACTTGTTTTAGCCCTCTGGGAGCACTTGCTATTGGTGATGGTGCCGCTTGCCATCGGTTTAGGACTGGGGTTACCCCTAGGGTTTCTCAGCTCTCGATCGCGCACGGTATCGACGATATTGATTAATAGCTTTAATGCCTTACGGGTAATTCCCAGCTTGGCAATTTTATTTGTTGCCATTCCCTATTTTGGTCTTAGCTTCACGTCAGCCGCGATCGCTCTCACACTATTAGTCATGCCCCCAATTCTCATTAGCACCGATGTTGCCTTTCGCAGCATTGACCCAGCAATTCGAGAAGCAGCCAACGGTATGGGTATGTCACCAGCGCAAGTCCTAAAGCAAGTAGAAATTCCCTTAGCCTTGCCTGTAATCATCGCTGGCATTAAAACGGCGACGGTGGAGGTGATTGCTAGTGCAACACTTGCTGCTTTTATTGGTGTCGGCGGGTTGGGCAGGTTTATTGTGCTTGGCTTTTCACTCTACGACAATGCCATTCTCCTTGTTGGGGCAATTCCTGTCGCCGTGTTGGCACTAGCTGCCGAGGTAAGTTTGAGTGCTATGCAACGATCTCTACAGCCTCCTAGCACTATCGGTTGGAAAGTTGAAGGTTAAATCAGGAGCCGTTATCAAAGCATTGGGTTTAAAACCCCGAATCACCGTGGCTCTACTCCCGGTGAGGATATCAACACTAACAATGACCGGATCTTGGTTGGGGATTTAAACTCCAACCAAGACCTACATTGGAAACTTATTTTATGACACCCGAATGACCTTGGATATCCTCCATTGGTTCAAATTGCCCCTCTAAGTATTTAGCGAGAAACTCTTCTGCTATGGCATAGAAGTGTAGTCGGTTCTCCGGACGGGCAAAGCCGTGTCCTTCGTCAGTGTAAAGGACGTATTCTACTGGCTTACCTGCCTGCTTCATCGCTTCGACGATTTGTTCGCTTTCAGCTTGCTTAACCCGTGGATCGTTAGCCCCCTGCCCAATTAGTAAGGGTTTCTGGATGCGGTCAACGAAAAACAGAGGCGATCGCGAATTGAGGAACTCTTCTTCCGTCTCTAAGTTGCCCACACGATGGTACATGTTTGCCAGTAGTGGTGCCCAGTAGGGAGGAATACTTTTCAGCAGCGTTACTAAGTTGCTTGGACCAACAATATCCACACCCGCCGCAAAGACTTCTGGCGTAAAGGTCAATCCTACCAGTGTGGCATAGCCGCCGTAGGAACCCCCCATGATCGCCACCTTCTTCGGGTCAGCAATCCCCTGTTCTACTATCCAGTTGACAGCATCAATTAAGTCGTCGTGCATCGCGGCTGCCCATTGGCGATTAGCAGCATTCAGGAACGCTTTGCCATAGCCAGTAGAACCTCGGTAGTTGACTTGCAGCACGGCATAACCTCGATTAGCTAGCCATTGCACAATCGGGCTGTAGCCCCAAGTATCCCGTGCCCAAGGACCACCGTGAACAAGCAGTACCGTTGGTAAGTTCTTTGGTTCTACGCCCACTGGCGTTGTCAGGTAGCCGTGGATAGTCAAGCCATCTCTTGCTTGATAGGAAATGGGCTGCATGGAGGCTAGTGACAGCTTTTCTAGTTCGGGTTGGTTGCTGAAGAGTAACGTGCTGGATTTAGACTTGCGATCATAGGTGTAGTAGTAAACGGGACCATCGTCTGTTGTATAAGCCACTAGCCAAGTGTCGTCAGCTAGGTTACGCATCGTGACGCCAAACTCACCTTCACGGACTTGAGCGATCGCTTCGAAATCTGCGGCAATACTTTGGTCAAGTACCTGCCACTCCACTTTGTCTTTGTCAAAGGAAACCGCCTGGATGACTCGCGTTGTAGGGTGCATAAGAATGCCACCAATATCGTATTGCTCATCCTCTGCAACCACTGTTTCTTCACGGGTGGCGAGGTCAAGGGTAATTAAACGCTGAGCATTTGCATCATGAGAACCAATGATATAGAGAGTTTTGTTATCAGCTGAGAAACTAACTGCCCCACCTTCATCATCAGGTCCCCAGTGGCGAATTATTTCCCACGGTTTGTCTAATGTTTCCCGAAATAATAAATCAGAACCCCCATCGGGTGTTGCGGCTGTCGCTGCCCGCACTTTAAACTCTGCATCAGCCGTCCAGCTGACTATATTGCCAGGATTGTCCGTATCAAACTCAACGGCACCGTTATTTAGGTTAATCCGGTAAACATCGAACTTTTGTGGGTCTTTCAGGTTCAACCCCACCAACACTTCATCCGGGAACTTGGGGTCAACGTCCACTACCTGACCTTTAACGCCTTGGAAGGGAGTCAGGTCGCGGACGATGTTCGACTCAATATCCACTGAGTAGAGGTGGAAGTTCTCATCGCCGTCTGAGTCTTGCAGATAAATTAGTTGCTTGGCGTTATAAGTCCAGAAGTACATCCGGATGCCACGCTTTTGATCGTCTGTCAGCTTCCGGTCATCTTCTTGTCCCACAGTCCGCAGCCACACCTGTAAGACATTTTTCTCGTCTGGGGCGATATATGCCAAATACTTACCATCTGGTGACAGTTGCGGACGAGTACGTTCTGGGTTTCCGAAGAGTATTTCGCGAGGAATTAAGGGTGGTAGCTGGGTAGCTGATTGACGGGTAGTTGTAGTTGTCATTGTTGCTCCCTCTCACGATGGCTTCTCTAGACACTTTAGCGAATCGTTTAGCTGCCAAGAGTAGAGAATTTGCTCATACTAGTACGGCAAACTCTCCTGATCGCAAGGGAGCGATCGCATCTTAACTATAAGTTCATGGCATGGCTAATTGGGGGCTAACCGCACAATCATTTCCCCTACTGTTATTCCGAGGGTTTTTAGGTGAGGATTTGTTGAGGAAAACTTGCGATCGCCGATAACCGCCCGATAGTGATTTGGTTCTTTTTCAGCCACATTCGGTGCTGTTCTCAGGCGCAAAATTAGCTTTCCCTTGTACTGAGACAATTTAGTTCTCTCTAGCAAAACTGTGCCGCCGTAGTCCCAAGCAAATCCATAGAATTGAAATGACCCAAGTTTCTGCTGCAATTGATTTAAGGACATACCAACTCCAATGCCTTGCGTTGTCTGCCAAGCGGTGCCGAAGTTACGAACGGCAACAGGCTTCGTGCGAGTGGCATCAGCCCATACGACGGTAAATGAACGGTCTGACCCTAAATCTACGCGGGTTCCTGGTTCTGTAAATCCCTCACCAATGCTAACTTGTTGATCGGTGAGACGCTCTGCACCAAACCGTTTAGTCAAGTCTTGACGGGTTGTATCGCGGGTGACGGAACCGACTCGTTCTCCGGGAATAATCACAGTGTCTGGCAGAGTTTCAGCTTTTCTACCTTGGCTGGTTGATCCTGAGGCAGGAGACGATGGGTTTGTAGAATACTTTGTCGAATGGGTTGCATTAGCGATCGAGCATCCCAGGAACAGAACCAAAGCCGCAACGGGTAGACTTTTGGCAAGTTTGAACATTTTATAGCTCTTTGTCTTATGAGGATTCGGCGTGACCAGCTGAGTTAGGTTGAGACAGTAGCGATCGCTCCTACCTTTCGTGTTCTCATTTGAACGAATTTGAGGTGCAATCCCAAAAAGTACGCCAATGCGCAGCAACAGCTGATGATTTACCTTGTTTGGATTTAAGACGTAATAGTGGTCAACTATGTTCACTGAAGCAGAACGAAGTCCCTCACCAGTGATGTGCGGTATTTAGGAAAACCCCTCCCCAGCCCTCCCCGCAACGGGCTACTGTGTACACACATCTTTAGTTAAGTTGTAAAACGTTGATTGCTCTCCCTAAATCTCTGGACTTCGTCTCGCTGACGCTCCTTACCTCACTACCGCTAATACTAAAGCTCCGGCTTAAAAGGGGGGCTTTGATTCCATTACCCCCCTCTTTAAGGGGGCAGGGGGGATCAAAACGGGCTGGCAAGTTCAAGAAGATTTGTGTGTACGCCGTAGCCGCAACGGGGAGGAAGCTAGATTATTCTTACTTGTTGCTGTGTCGGGGATTGAGGGGGTTATCTTTTAGTCGATGAGGATGAAGGGTAGTTGTAGGGGATGAGAAGAGCGCTCGCTTCAGCCCAACCAACAAACAGCCTAGGACTTTTGAGAGACCGTCTCGATCAACGATCACTTCTTTCGTCATAACGCACACGAGCTGCTTCTATCTCATCCCCGTGAGCCTGCGCCCATTGGCAGAAAGATTTTAATAGTTCAGTCAGCGTCTGACCTACAGGCGTTAAGGAATACTCAACTTTCGGCGGTACAACTGGATACACATGACGCTCAACTAGCCCATCACGCTCCAATTTCCGCAATGTCTGCGTCAGCATTTTTTGGGATATTCCGCCAATTATTCGCTGGAGTTCGCTGTAGCGCCGTTGCTCTTGCTGTGAGAGAGCATAGATGATAATCACACTCCACTTGTCAGCGATCGTGTCGAATACGCTCTGAATTGGGCAATTTGCATCGAAAATTTCAGGTTCAGGAGAGTTACGCACCATTCGGTAAGTACGGCACTTTTGAGTGCCTACTTGCTAAAAAATCTGTACTCTCGTCATCATACATACATATAGGGGATGTATTCATCACCTTCTCCTTACAAATCAACAGGAGCAAGCTCATGGGGCAAGTTTTACGACTTGTGGCAAACGATAGCCTTGCTAATGAGAATAAGCCAATCATCGAAGCTGTCCCAACAGAAGATGAACAGCTTCTCGATGCGTATTCACGAGCAGTTACAAAAGCAGTAGAGAAGGTCAGCCCGTCAGTAGTTTATATTGAGGTGGTTGGGCAGTCTAGAAACCGACGGGCGAATAATCCGCGCTCGCAAGAGGAAATTCACGGTAATGGCTCAGGCTTCATCTTCACACCTGATGGTTACATCCTGACCAATAGCCATGTCGTGCATAATGCTACCAAGATTGAGGTAACGCTTGCCGATGGTCGCCGCTATCAGGCGGAACTAATCGGAGATGACCCAGACACTGATTTAGCGGTTATCAGAATCAATGCACCGAACCTAGTGGCGGCGAAACTCGGTGATTCGCAATCTCTCAAACCGGGTCAGGTTGCAATCGCGATCGGCAATCCTTACGGCTTTCAATATACGGTTACAGCTGGTGTAGTTAGTGCTGTCGGACGTTCTTTCCGTTCAAACTCAGGGCGGCTGATTGATAATATCATCCAGACTGATGCGGCACTCAACCCAGGCAACTCGGGTGGCCCGTTAGTGTCCTCACGCGGAGAAGTCATTGGTGTGAATACAGCGATGATTATGCGGGCGCAAGGCATCTGTCTTGCCATTCCCATCAACACCGCGAAGTTTGTCGTCGGTCCCCTAATCAGAGAGGGGAAAATCCGGCGTAGCTACATCGGTGTAGGCGGACAAACGGTTCCTCTTCCGCGTCGTTTAATTAACTTCCATAACCTGACGGTTGAGAGCGGAATTCTGATTATCTCAATTGAGGATGATAGCCCTGCCAAGAAAGCCGGATTACTGGAAAGAGATATTATCGTCGGTTTTGATGAGAAAGCGATCGCCAGCATTGATGACTTGCATAAAGTATTGACCCATGACCAAGTTGGAGTGCGATCGCACCTAACTATCATTCGGCGTTCTGAAAAGCTAGTGCTTAATATCGTTCCAGAGGAATCCAAAACCAGCATGGATGAATAGGCTGTTGTGCATCGGTAGTAGATAGTCAATCAAAGGTGAAGGATGTTAACGAAGCGGACGCACTTGAGACTTCTTTAGTTAATGCTCGAACCATGAAAATAGGATGCATCGGTGCTGGTAATATGGCTCGTGTGTTGGGAACCCTCTGGGCAGAAAAAGGTCACGAGCTTTTTTTTGGTTCGCGTGACTTGACCAAAGCTTGCCTCTTGGCAGATTTCGTAGGACATGGTGCTCAAGCTGGCAGCTTTGCTGAGGCGGCACAATTCGGCGACGTTGTTTTACTTGCAGTTCATTGGGAGGGGGTAAAAAACGCTTTGGAGCTGGCAGGGTCGCTTCAAGGCAAAATCCTAGTTGATTGCAACAATGCGGTTGACCACCAGAACTTCGAACTTGCTATGGGATTCAGCACTTCATTTGCTGAAGAAATCGCTAAGGTAGTTCCTGGAGCCAAGGTAGTCAAGGCTTTCAACACACTGTTTCAAGAGGTATTTGAGTTGGAGGAAGCTCAACGGCGATCGCATCAAGTCACCTGCTTTATCTGTGGAGATGACGACGAAGCAAAAGCGGTTTTAGCTTGCCTTGCTGATGAAATCGGTTTCGTTCCAGTTGACGTTGGTGCATTGAACAAAGCACGTCTTGTCGAACCAATGGCAAACCTAATTATTTACTTGGGTTGGGTTCGCGGCTTCGGTTCGAATGTTGCAATCAATGTACAAAAACTGCCGAAACCTCAGTTTGAACACCTGAGTGGTTGGCAAGAGGACGACAGATTAAGCCAGTGAACGCGACTACTGACCGAGATTGATGCAATGAACTTATCCCGCTCAGTGGGCTTCTACCTGTATGAGATGCTATTCACCAACTAGAAAAGACAACAGAGCGATCGCCAATCAAAGTTATCGAGGAGTGAACCATGACAAACACCATCTTAGTACTGGGAGCCACAGGTAATGTTGGCTCTCAGGTTGTTAAGCAGTTATCTGCTGTTGGGGCAAATGTTCGTGCTGCTGTTCGTTCTCCACGCAAGGCAGAAGCGCTTAAAGGTGACGGTATCTCCCTTGCTGAATTTGACACCGACAAGCCAGAAACTGTTCAGGCTGCTTTCGATGGTGTTGATAAAGTTTTCTTTTTAACTCCCTTAGTCCCTAACATGGTAGAGCTTTCAGCCCGCTTAGTTGATGTTGCCAAAAAAGCAGGAGTCAAACATATTGTTAAATCCTCTGGTATGGGTGCAGAGGTAGAGCCAGGAATTACGTTAACTAGATGGCATCGGGAAGCAGAAAAAGTCATTGAAGCTTCGGGTATCGCTTTCACGTTTGTGCGTCCCAATGGATTTATGCAGAATTACGCCAATTTTTCTGGCTCTACCATCAAAAACCAAAATGCATTTTATCTGCCAGGAGGAGACGGTAAAGTAAGCTACATTGATACTCGTGATATTGCCTCTGTGACTGTAGCCGCTCTCACACAAGATGGACATGAGGGTAAAGGTTACGAAATCACTGGTTCAGAAGCAATTTCTAATCAGGAAATTGCAAAGATTATTTCTCAAGTCGTAAACAGAAAAATAAATTATGTCGATGTTTCAGAAGAAGCAGCTCGTACTGAAATGAAACAATCAGGAATGCCAGAGGTGCTAGTTGAAGTCACGATGGAATTGTATGGCATATACAAAGCTGGATATGCCTCAGAGGTGACCACTACAGTAGAGCAAGTTACAGGAAAAAAACCGATATCATTTGAGCAGTTTGCTCACGACTATGCTGAAGCTTTCAAATAGTATGAACAGCCGTAAAGAATAGCAAGTCTGTGACAAGTTGAAACGAGAAGGCTGGGATGTTGTTTTTCATCTTCTTGATGTGAACAATCCTAAAAGTATCCGATAAAGCTTCAATTGGATTAAAAACGAATTGGAATGATGCTTGCAACACACTATGGAGGTTAATTCAAGTGAGTGTGGATATCAATCTTTTCTCAGGTGTCAGGCTTGGTTCTTACACGCTACCTAACCGAATGGTGATGGCACCGATGACTCGTTTGCGGGCGATCGCAACTATCCCGCAGCCATTGATGGCAACCTACTACGCCCAACGGGCATCAGCAGGGCTGATCGTCACGGAATGCACGATGGTTTCACCGCTAAGCCTTGGGTACATGAACTGTCCAGGGATTTACTCGGAAGAACAGGTGACAGGATGGCGGGGAATAACGGAGGCAGTGCATGCTAGCAGCGGGCGGATTTTCCTGCAACTGTGGCATAGTGGGCGCATCTCGCACCCTTCTTTATTGGGTGGAGAACTTCCCGTCGCACCAAGTGCGATCGCAGCAACAGGTTCACTCCACACTCCTGAAGGAAAAAAATCGATAGAGACACCTCGCGCTTTGGAAACTCATGAAATTCCAGAGATTGTCGAGCAGTTTCGCAAAGGGGCTGAAAATGCTTTGGCAGCTGATTTTGACGGAGTCGAACTCCACGGCGCATTCGGCTATCTGATCGACCAATTCCTCCAAGATGGCTCGAATCAGAGGACAGACGAATATGGTGGCTCGATTGAGAACCGGGCA
Source organism: Coleofasciculaceae cyanobacterium (assembly GCA_036703315.1). Lineage (GTDB taxonomy): Bacteria > Cyanobacteriota > Cyanobacteriia > Cyanobacteriales > Coleofasciculaceae > DATNPH01. Next base: position 1,878 of record DATNPH010000036.1, on the reverse strand, counting down.
AGATTTCTCCTGGAAGTCGTCGAAGCTGTTGCCAGTGTATGGGGGGCAGATCGAGTTGGCATCAAGCTTAGCCCAAGCAACACATCCTACGGGATGTTCGACTCAAACCCGAAAGCGACTTTCAGCTACGCGATCGACGCCCTCAATCGCTTTGGTCTTGCCTACCTCCATCTAATGGAACCCAATGAGGTCGATTTAGCAACCCGCGACGTGCTAAATCCTGTTACCCCTCTGTTTCGCCCAATTTTTAAGGGCACCCTGATTACCAATGGAGGCTACGACCAAGAGAAGGGAAATGCGGTTCTGGCATCCAGCGATGCAGACCTTGTTTCCTTTGGCAAGTTGTTCCTGGCAAATCCTGACTTACCCAAACGCTTTGAACTGGATGCACTGTTAAACACTCCAGATCCGACAACATTCTATGCCCCAGACGAGAAGGGATATACCGACTATCCATTCCTTGAACTACAGCCAAGTTGAGATTGGGGCAAGCTTCTAGAATTTCGGTACTGATTGAAGACATTAATTCACGCTCAAAGGTAGATATTTCATGGCATCTCTAACAGGAAAAGTTGCAATTATAACTGGTGGAAGCTCCGGCATCGGTCGGGCAACAGCGATCGCGTTTGCCCGTGAAGGAGCAAAGGTTGCGATCGCTAGTCGCCGCCCTGAGGAAGGGGAGGAAACTGTACGACTGGTGAAAGAAGCTGGTAGTGATGGGTTCTTCGTTAAAACCGATGTTGCAAAGGCGGCAGACGTTAGCGCAATGGTTGAAAAAACGGTTCAACAATACGGTCGTCTAGACTACGCCTTCAACAATGCGGGCATTGAAGAAGCACCGACTTCCCTAGTTGAGCAAACCGAAGAAACATTTGACCGAATTGTGAACATCAATATCAAAGGTGTGTGGCTGTCGATGAAGTACCAAATCCCCCAAATGCTGAAAAACGGCGGAGGGGTAATTGTAAATACCTCTTCAGTCGGCGGCTTAATTGGCGTTCCGGGTGTTCCTATTTATGTTGCTAGTAAGCACGCCGTTTTGGGATTGACGAAATCTGCGGCACTTGAGTATGCCAAGCAAGGTATTCGTATCAACGCGGTTAGCCCTGGTGCAATTGAAACAGAAATGTATGATCGTTTTGCCGATGATCCACAAGTGAGAGAACAAATGGCAGCAGCACATCCCATTGGACGTGTTGGCAAATCCGAGGAAATAGCCAGTGCTGTCCTATGGCTGTGTTCAGATGGAGCTTCGTTTGTTACAGGACAAACACTGACAGTGGATGGCGGATTGACCGCTCAGTAAGGCAAGCAAGACTGACGCTAGAGGAGTTCCACAACCGCCTATTGATGAAGAGGAGAACTTATGGTTGCAGGTAAATTGGATGGCAAAGTTGCAATTGTCACAGGTGCGTCGCGGGGAATTGGACGGGCAATCGCAGAACGCTTAGGACAAGACGGAGCAAATGTCGTTGTCAGCTATGCAGGGAATCGAGACAAAGCGGAGGAAGTCGTCTCAAAAATTCAGAACAGTGGGTCAAAAGCGATCGCCGAAGCTGTACCGAAGGCAGTCGCGATCCAAGCTGACATTCGCCAGATCGACCAGGTGCGGAGTCTGTTTCGGCAAACGCTTGATCACTTCGGCAAGCTAGACATCCTAGTCAACAACGCCGCTGGTCAAAACATCTTCAAGCCAACAGCTGAAATGACAGAGGATGAATACGACAGTATGTTTGACATCGTGCGATTCGTTGGCTAGAAACCAGTTCCACAAAGGACATGGGGGATTAGCCGCAAGGTAGAACCTTGACAACTTAGTATCCGTGATGGTGAGACAACTAGCCGAGTTTAATCAACAAAAACAGCTAGTAGGTAATA
>DATNPH010000015.1:0-21916 GCA_036703315.1 Coleofasciculaceae cyanobacterium | reverse complement strand
CACCCTGATGCGTCGTCGGATGAAAGCAAAGCCGAACGCCTTTTGAGGTATTCGGAACTGCGCTGGACGATAGATGCAATCTCCACCCTCAGCGAAACGAAGCCGTCAGGCGAAGTGTAGCAGGGTGGAGTAGTTGAACGTTGCACTAACTACAGAATGATTCTGTTATGGGGGCGTATGCCATACGCCCATCAAACTATTGGTTGGAACCGAAACCTTAAAGGGCGCAAGGCTTGCGCCCCTACAGGAATCTTGTCGTGAAGCAGGAGTGACATTTCACCCTGATTTTCTACTTAGGATATTTTAATGAGCTGAGACAGCTGGTTTCAAACCCAGTTGGTTCATTAATCGTTCAATATCAAAATGTTTTGTCATTAGCTGCTGGATACAGCGTACCTTAATAGGTTCAGAGAGGCGCGCCTGACCAAAAGCCTTGTCAATAATCTCCACAGTTGTGAGTGTGTCTAAGTCAACCGACAGAACTGGGATTTCTAACTCTTCAGCTCGGTTGAGGATAAAGGGTTGCGGTGGCAAGTGTCCGGTGAGGATTAGGCACTGGGTTGAGGTTTCCAATGCCGCCATTTGAATGTCTGCGCGATCGCCTCCCGTCACTACCGCCATATTTCTTCGCTTGCGGAAATATTTTAGTGCTGAATTGACATTCATTGCCCCAATTGTCAAGCTTTCTACCATCAAGTCCAACCGAGCAGGATGACAAAGAACTTCGGCATGCAACTGATGTACTAGTTCCCGAACACTAACACTGCGCAATAGCTCACTTCTAGGCAGCATTCCCAATACTGGAATTTCTTGATGTTCTAGAAAAGGTCGTATCGTCGATTCTGCGATCGCCAGTTGGTCAGCTGGAATATCGTTAATCAAAACCCCCACCAAGTACTTACCCAGCTGTTGTTTAGCAGACAACAAAGTCTCCACCAACAAGGCTGAGTGATAGCGAGCCACTAGCAGGACAACCGTGTCAATCGATTGAGCAATTTCCAGCAACGATAAGTTAAACAGACTGCCTTCACAAAGGGTTCCTGGCCCTTCCACTACTGTTAAATCACCAATTGGTTGTTGGAGATATTGCTGTAAAGACTGACTATAATCGGTTGAGTCATCTCCTCGTAGGCGTCTTTGAATCGTCTCTTCGTCTAGAGACAGCAGGGGTGGTTGTACCCGGTTTTGGGGTAAGTTGAGCGCTTGCGCCATAAACCGGATATCTTCTTCTATCCCATCAGCTTGATTATCACTCAGCCGGGTTCCTAGAGGTTTAGTGTAGGCGACATCCAGTCCCTTTTCTTGCAGCTGATGGGCTACTCCCAGAATTGTTGCTGATTTACCACTGAAGGCTTCTGTTGACCCAATTAGTAAATACTTAGCGGATTTTGCCACCCCTTTCTTCTCTCCTAATTAATTTCAACGTTTGCTTACTCGTCAATGCGTAGTAGCTTTCTGTAAAACGCTTGAGAAAAATCTGTTAAGCGCGATCGCTTAAAGTTCATAATTACTTCAATTAAGTAATTGATGAATTCAGAATTTGCCATCGTTACTTCATAACTTAGATCCGCATTCCCATCAAACTGTAAACGGCAACGAGTCAGCTCAGAGGGAATTTTGGAAACCAACCAAGTAGCGACAAAGGGAATGCTCTCCCCGCCTTCTATCCGGCGATTACCTTCTAAAGACCCTTGTTGATATAGGCTAATCGCCAAGGGTAACATATTGCGCTTTGCCCCTTGGTAGTAAGGCATGTAAAGACCGACGGCTGCTTTGTCAGCAGGCTGAAGTTTTTCGATAGACATTTAAAAATCTTCCTCAATTTCCGTTAAATGATAGCTGGTTAAACTATTCCTAGAGGATAAGCCCAGTGACAGAAAACGGATTAGGCTGAGGGTGTTGGATCAGGAAAACTACCCATCTTTTATACTCTTTGGCTCCCTGTTTAAGCGAGTGATCTTTGGAATTTCAAGCATTTATACTAAGTATTTATACTTTGTATAGCTCTATCTGATCTAGTTTACCTGAAGGGCTCTTATCCTCCCAGCATCAAAACCTACACAATGATCAACCCAATTGAACTTTACTAGAAGCACCATTAGGAGTTCAACAGGAGAAGTCCTGATTTTAAATCTCTCGTTTCACGGCGCTTCCCTGCCGACGGTAGCACTTTATCACCCTACCCTTGACGATGTCGTAGCATCGGTAGCTAAGGCTTCAGGAGTAGGCAGAGGTGAAATTCCCTCACTACGCCGACTAAACACTTTGAAGTAGGTTCCAACACAAAATTCTTTGATGGGATAAAGCAAAAAGGTTAACGGATTAATCGTTACGATGATGTTGCGCACATCTCGCGTGGCTAGATTAACGATTTGTTTTGCCACTTTATCCGCCGACATCACCCCAATCGGATTGAGATTACTTTTAAAAGGACCAAGAATTAGTTTGCGCACCACACAGGGAGCATCAAGACGCCGTAATGTTACCAAGTCTCCCAGTGCTCGTTTAGTTAGCTCGTACAGGGGACTAAACGCTGGACTGACTTCTGCTTCCGAAGTATTAACCCAAACTTCTTTCGTCGCTATATCTTTGTTAGTGCGGACGGTGGTGAAAAATAGTTCCATTAACCGCCAACTTGAAAAGGTGTTGATTTCGTAGGATTGAGCAATAGCCTCAGGAGTTCTCGCACCGTGTACATTAATCCCGTGATTAAGGATGAGTATATCCACCTTTTCCAGATGTGCTGCCAATTCGGACTCGTTTCCTACTTGCCAAGATAGCGTTGTTATAGGAAGAGTTTCACCCTTCACAGTTAAGGTAACGGGCTGCTCCTTAGACGTTATGGCAATCACTTTCGCGCCACAAGTGTAGAGATGTTGTAAGAGCGATCGCCCCAGAGTTCCGGATGCCCCCGTTACAGCAATGGTTTTACCTTTGAGCGAGAGAGCTGTTCCCATTAGTTTGTCCACCAAAGTTAACGTACCGCAATAGTAAGCCTTTTGGTTATCAAAATGGTGTCGCCAGTGGTAGGGTCGATTCACACTCCAGCAAGAAGGTGGAGAGAGGAAGGAACCGGGTAAATGGGTCAAATCTGTCAATTCATTTGCCCACTGGAAGCCACAACCCCGAGCGATCGCACTGAGCAAAAAGGTTAGGGTATAAAAAGAACCGGCTAAGGCAGCCCATTGCTGATTTGGAGAAATTGTGTGAGCGACGCCCCACAGCAATACACTCAACAAGAGCATTACCAAGCATTCTGGCACATCATTACGCCATTGAGCCTGTCGATAGATGGTGTCATTAGCTGCCGTTAGATCCGGACGGAAAACGCGATGATGCCACACATGTAACCGATACAGAGGAGTCCAATAGTGGGACAAGACATGGTAGAAGTCCCGTACCAGTTCCACCCACAGGACAGAACCCAATCCCCAAGCTGCCGTGGTCATCAAAAAACTAACCATACGTTAATCCCACACACCGTTAAGCTTAATTTGACAAAAAATTAAGAATGCCATCAAAGTATAAGAAATTTAATAATTCAGATACAATTAATCCTTGCTGGCGTCCATTAAAGCTGGGGCAGTGACACCAAAAAACCCCGCTCGACCAGTGGGGAAGTAGAAATTGCCATTTGTCCAAACTATCAGTTTCTTGATGTTTGTAAATTATGCCGGAGAATCCCTGGTCAGAAAACGAGCCTGATAATGAGCTTGACCCGATTAGCTCTCTGTTATCTAACTTGGATGAGGAAGATTTTGAAAATGACTTCTTCTTCCAAGGACTGGAAGGACGCCGAAGCAAAGCCGCTGTGACATTAACAATGGTTTGGGGTAGCACAATTGCCCTGCATTGGGTGTCTTGGGGGTCTTGGTTGGTTTGGGGCTTGACAGCGCTACTAGGAATTCATGCAGTACGATTCTTGTTGGCGCGACCTCTAAAAACGCCTGAGCCACTTTTAGATGACACTCAAGCAGATTTTCCATTTGTTTCTCTGCTTGTTGCCGCGAAAAATGAGGAAGCTGTTATCGCTAATCTGGTCAAAAGGCTATGTGACCTAGAATACCCAAAAACGCGCTATGAGGTTTGGGTAATTGATGATCACAGTACTGACCGAACACCAGTGTTGTTAGACCAACTAGCAGCAGAATACAAGCAGTTAAAAGTTTTGCACCGAACAGCGGATGCGGGTGGTGGCAAATCAGGGGCGCTAAATCAGGTACTGCCCCTAGCCAAAGGTGAGATTGTAGGGGTATTTGATGCTGATGCCAAGGTAACGCAGGATTTGCTGCGGCGGGTATTGCCCTTGTTTAGCAAGCCAGAAATCGGAGCGGTGCAGGTACGTAAAGCGATCGCTAATGCATCAGTGAATTTCTGGACAAGAGGGCAGATGGCAGAAATGGCTTTCGACACCTATATCCAACAACAGCGCATTGCTATTGGTGGGATTGGCGAATTACGAGGCAATGGTCAGTTTGTTCGTCGAGCTGCTTTAGAGCGTTGCGGTGGCTGGAATGAGCAAACCATCACTGACGATTTGGATTTGACCTTACGCTTGCATCTTGATAATTGGGATATCGGTTTTCTAGACTTCCCTCCAGTTGAAGAAGAAGGCGTCACGACTGCCTTAGCTTTATGGCATCAGCGTAATCGGTGGGGAGAAGGAGGATACCAACGCTATCTAGACTACTGGCGACTGATTGTTAGCAATCGCATGGGTACGCTGAAAACGCTGGATTTGTTCTCGTTTATGCTTATTCAGTACCTGCTGCCTGCTGCTGTCGTACCGGATTGTTTAATGGCGATCGCCCGTAAAGGTTTCCCGATTCTCAGTCCTCTAACCAGCCTGACTCTCACTCTCCCCTTGATTGGGATGTTTATTGGGTTACGGCGCATCCACAGAGATGAACCCTTGACAATTTCAACCTTTTTCGTCACCCTTTTACAGACCTTGCGGGGCACGTTTTACATGCTCCATTGGATGCTGGTCATTGCTGGGATGACGGCACGCATTTCTGTGCGTCCTAAGCGACTGAAATGGGTTAAAACTGTGCATCAAGGCAGTGCTGAAGAAAGTGGCGAAGAAAGTTTTGAGTTTTGAACTTAGCTAATGCAGTATTGATAGGTGGCTTCTGCCTTCCTCCTTTGGTAGTTGCCCAGAGGTAGAGCGGGTCGCTACGGAAGTCTTTGAGAAGACATCTAAGAGCCAGAATATTGTAGGTGAAAACCGATCTGGAAGAGGATGTTGGGTTAAAGAACCTCCCGGTTAGAAACCGGGAGGGCCTCAGAACATCTTTCCTGAAACTGTACTAGAAAGGTATGTCTTCATCATCTGTATCTGATAAATATCCTGACTCCAGTAAGTCTTTGGTGTGATTGAAGGCTGCTGTATCAATTGATTGCCGTTGGTAAGTCGTTGCGGGTTCAACCCAATGCAGTTCCTCGGCGTCTTCTTCCAGCTCAGTTTCCAACGGGTCAGTAACAGCATTACTGACTTCCTCTGATAGCACAGTGGTAGTAACAGGAGCGTTTGGCGATCGATCAATAATCAGAGATTCACTCAGCGGAAAATCATCTGTCAGCTCGACAATCTCTCCCTCAAAAAATTGCTTGAGGTTCCCAAGCGCTTTCTCAACTTCATCGGTATCGCCGTCTAAATCTTCTTGTGTTGGTAATGGTATTGAAGGCGGGGTTAAAGGCACAGAGGGCACATCAGGTTGTATCTCCTTAGATAAAAGCCCGCCTCGCTTGACGGTTGGCACACTAGGCTCCGCTAAAGCTAACGGCTCCGTTTTGCTAACACGATGTACAGTTTGCGCACCGCTAGAGGAATCGCTAACAAGTGGAGAGGTAATCAGGTTGTGGGTTGGTCTTGTAAATGAAACAACATTCTGTGTGTGTTCCTCTCTGTCCTTTATCTGAGGGGGATCCGGCGTAGAAGTAAGGCTAGGTGAATAGTTCGTTACTGTTGGCTGAACCGCTCCTTCGGGCGTTGGTTCTATAGATGTGCTTGGGGATGTTGATTCTTTGGCAGGAGCAGTATTGAAAGACTCAGCAGCCTTGGATTGGAAGCTTACGTTCACCTTAGAGTTGTAGATAGCTTCAAAAGCCGCTTCGATGTTTGGCAATCTGCTCTGGGCTATTTTGAGTAATGGTTCTGAACTGATTCCGATACGAGCAACTGAACGATCAAAAGTTAGTAATCGACAATGTTGACGCAGTAGCTCTCGAGTGGCTCGTGGTTGGAGATGCTCAAGCACCTTTTGCCAAATTAGGTCGTTGTCATCCTCTGCATCGCTTGATTTTTGGGCAGCCGGGGGAGGAGTGCTTTTTGAATCGCTTGATGCTGCTGTAATTGAGTCATCAGTTCGTTGTGTTGTGGGAGGGTGAGCAGAAATTGATGGTGATGACGCATTTAATTCCTGGTTTGGTGGCGTTATACGCGACTCACTGACGCTGATAGTAGAGGAATCAACACCTCGGGCTGCTGGATGAACGGGTTGCTGCGTTGGGGTTGTACGCTCGGTAGGCTGCTGCTGGGCTATGCCTTGGTTGGCTGATGCTTCGCGATTGGGGTTTGCTTCTGTACAATTTTTGACAGAGGTTTTAACACTATTGCTATGGCTTCCATTCTCATTTCTGATTACCAAGTTTGCTGATAGCGCACTGGGTAACAATCCCAACAGAGTCACCTCTAACCACAAACGCGGTTGAGTAGAGTTTTTTATTTGAGCTTCGCTGCTTCTCAGGTGCTGTTGACCTTGCAAAATACTAGAAACATCCAATTGTGCAAACTCACACAGTTGCTTCCAGGTTGGGAGCGTTACGGCAACTAAATCACTACGCTTGGGTGCCGTTTTAGCAATGAGTAAATCTCGGTAGAAACCCGCCAGATTTTGGAGGACAATTAGAGGTTCTCGACCTCTGTCCATCAGATGGCGGCATTGAGTGAGAACAGCTTGAGCGTTGTCGGAGGCGATCGCTTTGGTAAGTGCCATCAAGTCCCGTTCCGGCACAGCCCCCACTAAATCCCAGACATGCTCTACTGTTACCTGTCCGGGTAACAAACTCAGTTGATCAAGCAGACTTTCGGCATCTCTGAGTCCCCCTTGAGCCACTTGTGCTATTAGGGTTAGGGCATCAGAGGTAATCTCGATGTTTTCCTTGGAGGCGATGTGTTGAAGATGAGACACCATTGCCTCTAAGGCGATCCTGCGAAAATCGAAACGTTGGCAACGGGAGATAATCGTCGGTAGCACCCGTTGAGGGTCAGTTGTTGCCAGCACAAATACCACGCGCGCTGGAGGTTCCTCCAATGTCTTGAGCAAGGCATTGAATGCCGCCACCGATAACATGTGGCACTCGTCAACCACATACACCTTGTAGCGGCACTGAACTGGGGCGAACTGTGCCCTTTCGATAAGCTCTCTGATATTATCGACCCCTGTGTTGCTGGCAGCGTCGATTTCAATGACATCGAGAGCGTTACCTGCTGCGATCATCTTGCAGACTTCACAGACGCCACAGGGAGACTCTGTAGGCTTATTTTGCTTTTTGCAATTTAGGGATTTTGCTAAAATTCGGGCACTGGAGGTTTTACCGGTGCCTCTGGGACCAGTGAATAGATAAGCTGGGGCAATTCGCTCACTACGGATAGCGTTGGTGAGAGTGGTAGCGATCGCCTCTTGCCCCACCAACTCGGCAAAGGTCTTAGGGCGATATTTATGGTGGAGGGGTTCGTAGCTCACGAGGCACAGTGCGAGAGAATTTGATCGAGGTTTGGTGTATCGTATGACCAGTATCCCCAGCCAATGCGATTTTACGATCTTAGCTGCCAGCGCCTAGGCTAGTCAGAAGTTATACGTGAATTGAAACCAAGACTTAAACTTCCATGCCTCCTACTCGCCAAATCAAATCTTTTTACACTGATGGAGCTTGCATAGGTAACCCTGGTCCAGGAGGCTGGGGTACTGTAGTTTATTTCACTGATGGCTCCGTTTATGAAATGGGTGGTGCTGAAGCTCAGACCACTAACAACCGCATGGAAATGCAAGCGGCAGTTCATGCTTTGAAGCTGCTGAGGGCTTCTGGACAAATTCAACCAGTCACCCTCTATACTGATAGCGAATACGTCAAAAACGGTATTACTAAATGGGTTAAGAGTTGGAAAAAGAAAGGCTGGAAAACCGCGCAGGGAAAAGTAGTCTTAAATCAAGACCTATGGGAGACTCTTGATGAGCTAAATTCCTCAATTGTGGATTGGCAGTATGTCCGAGGACACAGTGGTAATGAGGGAAATGAGCGTTGTGATGCGATCGCTCGTGCGTTTGCCATTGGCAAGCCTTTGCCATTAGAGCAGGCGATTGCCCTGGATAATCCACATAGTCCACAATTAATTTCCTCAGCAATTAACCTCCCGGTAACAGGAGTATCAGATTCAAACCCTGCTTCTGAGTTAGCTTACAAAACCATACAAATGAGCCTACCCACCTCTGACGTAGACATGATGGATTCACCTGTTTCTTCCCCTGTTGGTGCGATTGACGAATTACCCCGTGAGGTGAGAGTTGCTCAACTCCGTAACCTAGTTGAAACTCTACGCATTGCCGATGAAATTGCTAGTCAGGGCTACCTAATTAGCAGTTCTGAACTAGCTGACTTAATGGATGTCAACGCCAGTGCCGTGACCAGTAGGGGCGACCACTGGCCTTGGCGCAACTGGATTGTTTCACGGGTACGACGCGAAGGCAATCAAATTCTCTGGCAACTGGAACGGGTCGATCAAGTCAAAGCGACAGATTACGAGTAGACAAAGCTAGACAAACTATGAAGTGTGAGGGATGAAGGATGAAGTATAAAATCCAGGCCAGTATCCAGTATTGAGTAACTAGCGGATCGCCTAATTTTTTCATCCTTCATCCTTTAAGCTTCAGCCTGTTTATAACTCCGACCCCGCCATTGAGTGGGTCGGCGGATACCAGACAGGAAAATTCGCATGACAGCTAGCGGATCGGCTAAAGGAGAAAGCCAGAATAGCCAGGACGACCGAGGCGAGGCTTGAGTGCGATCATAAGAGGGCGCGATCGCTAAGAGTAAAGCAAAGCGAATCAACAGCAAGAATAAGTTCAATCCAGCTGCTGCCGTGACAAAGGGTGAGGAAATTCCCATCCCCAAGTAGCCAAGAAAAACTAGGGACATCGGTAGGGGAAGACCCTGAACACTCAAAAGCAGCCACAAATCACTCCACAGCTGACCGGAGGAAGAGGCGTCTTTGAGGTCAAGACTTCGCCCCCACTCTTCCCAGGTTTCTTTGGCTCCCTCATACATCCTCACCTTCACAACCCTTGCGCCATCGAGAAACCCTACCCTATATCCTTGAGCGGCAGCATAACGAGCGAGGGTAACATCATCGCAAAAAGACCCCCTAGCACTCGTATAGCCATCCAGATTCGTCAAGACATCGCGACGGCACAGAAAACACTGTCCATTCGCCATCACCCGTTCCGGCGTCTCGCTACTGATACCAGTTGGACCAAATCGGTAGACCAAGGTAATCAATAGCGCTGGTTGTAGCCACCACTCCCCTGGATACTTGAGGATGAATTGTGGTGACAGGGACACAAGGTCAAAGTTCTCCGCTTGGGCTGCCTTGACGAGACCAGCAACGAGTCCGGGGACCGGCTGAGTATCAGCATCCATTCCCAGAATCCACTCACTATGAGGGGAACTGTGTAAATAACCCGTATGCAATGCCCAAGGACGCCCTACCCACTCAGGGGGCAAGGGATCATCCGTAATCAGGCGAAACCGAGGGTCTTTTTCTTGGGCATCCTTCACCAGTTCTGGTGTCCCATCGGTTGAGCGGCTATCTACGACGATGATTTCTCGAACTTCGTAACTCTGATGACTTAAGCCGACGAGACAGGGCGTCAAGCGCGATCGCTCGTTGAGTGTAGGAACCACTACACTAACAGCACCCAGTTGTTCTGGTGTAGCGGTGTTGGGTTCGATAGGAAGACGACGCCCAGGACCTTTGCTCAGGCGTGAGAGCAGAAGGAAAACGGCTGGTGTCTGGATAAGTAACAGCACTAATGCTAGGAAGCCAGCGGTTGATGGTGAAAATAATGCGGTTGAACCGCTGACTGTAGTTGTAAACCAACTCACTTGGGCATAGCTCCTACTGGTGCCACTGGCACTTTAGTCGTCTGGAGCTGAAGTTCAGCGCTTTCTCCTTGGTCGGGTGCCGTTGGTGTTGGCGTAGATGAAGCCATCCACCACAGAATCACAGCAGGAGCGACACCAAAAAGCACGCTCAACCCTACTGGAATCCAAAGCCCAACACCCAACAAAGTGATTACAGCGCTAAAAGCAATGTTACTTAGGTAAACAACCAGAGGAATTGTCAACTGCTGACGTGATAAGGCAATTGGCGTTTTCTTCCAGAAAAAGGCTGCCACAGTCATAAACAAGGCACCCGTTGCGATCCAGCCGGCAAAGTTGCGGTAGGGTGTTCCAAAAAAGGAGCCTATTTGTCCAAAGTGCCAAAACGGATAAGCGGTTTGGCTCATCGCTGGGTCGAGGGCAAAGTCCCAGGATGTCAGGAGTATTGCTCCTAATGCGATCGCTCCAAGCTGACGCAGAATGCTGATAGAGTTCCCGGCTTTCACAGTGGCATTGATGCCGGCACGAGCTAGCAGATAACAAGTAAATCCCATATAGAACCAGGAAAGGGGAACGGTGAACGGGACAAGTCCAGCCACCTTGTAGCCCAAGCCACTTAAGTAGCCATACTCCCCAAAGGGAAAGCCCGTACTGGTGCCCAGCAGTTCACTGCCCAAAGAGAGAAAAACAGCAGGAACCATGAATGTGAGCCATTGCCACAATCCCAGGGTTCGGTAGGCATAAATCGCTACAGCTGCCGCACCCAGAAGGATATTGATGACTCCCCCCCCAGACATTGACCACCCAAACACCATCTGCCCAAACGATCCTAAGCCCGCGATCACTTCTGGATTGGGTACAACGATCAGTAGCCCCGCTATCCCAAAGACCATTGCAAAAACATGACCAATAAGGAAAAAGCGCTCAAGATTAACAAGTTGCTTCATTAGAAACTCCTAACACAGTGGAAGTCCCGGAGTACGTTTCCGGGAAGAGGCTGCATCCCTTTGAAGACGCAGCAGAAATTTTGGTGAGCAGGAATACACTTAATTGTTTAATAGTTTACAAATGTTTATGAACAATTCCTCTTCTCAAAACCAAGATTACCTGATACAACGGGAAGACCCCAGTCATACTTGAAGTTTAGTTGGGTAAGCCGTAGTAACGGGGACAGTGGAATGGTGGGAAAATCGTTAATATATTGGCAGTAACCTCAGTCTTGCAATTTGCTAGTTGCAGTGTAAGCCTGTTGGTCGTGTCTGCTGCTATCAGCTTCAAGAGCACCTGTACCCAAAATGACTTCACCTGTTTCAGAAAACGCGAAGAATCTGATTCGCCCCATCCAATACCGTGATTTGGAGGGAATCGAACAACTCGCCACAGGGGCAACTGAGGCGGATAGCAACAGTTGTTCAGTTGACTTCATTGAGCAAATACAGCAGTTTCGACACTGGTATGGACTGCTGAAATTTTTGAGTTGGTTCCCCAATCCTTACAGGTATGCGTTCTGTGTTTATGTAGCGGAAGCACTCCAACAGATTCGCGGGTTGATCAAGATTTCGCCGTTTAATCGCACTCGCAGCACTTGGCGGGTGGAGCAGGTGGTAGTTGATGCAACGGCAAATAATCTCGAAAACAAATCGGCAACTGTAGATATTGGCTCTGGGCTGTTGCGCCATTGCTTCGAGGCGATTTGGGAGGCAAGAACCTGGTTACTAGAAGTCAATATCCACAACAAAGCTACACTGGCGCTTTATCGGCAAAATGGATTTCAGCCTTTAGCGCAGTTGACGTATTGGGCGATCGCACCAGAACTGCTCCAAAAACTGGCTGATCACGAGCCAGATCTGCCCAACCTGCTCCCGGTGAGTAATGCTGATGCCCAGCTGCTTTATCATCTGGATACGATGTCGATGCCACCCTTGGTACGCCAGGTTTTTGATCGCCACATCCAAGACTTTAAAACAGGTTTCCTTGAGGCATTCCTGTCCAGCGTCCAGCAGTGGTTCAGTCATACCGAGGTTGTCAGTGCCTATGTATTTGAACCGCAACGTAAAGCAGCAATAGGCTATTTTCAACTAAAGCTGTGTCGTGATGGCTCTAAATCTCACAAAGCGCATCTGACGGTTCATCCAGCTTACACCTTTCTCTATCCAGAATTGCTCTCTCAAATGGCACGAGTTGTTCAAGACTTACCCGAACAATCGCTGCTGCTAGATTCTGCTGACTATCAACCAGAGCGAGAAGAATTTCTAAAACAGCTGGGAGCAGAGCAAATTGACCATATTTTGCTGATGTCACGTTCTGTCTGGCATAAGCTGCGGGAAGCCAAACCCGTCTCTCTGGAAGGATTACAGTGGTCAGAGGTCCTTCAGGGGCTACAGCGAGCACGTACCCCCATACCCAGTCGCATCAGTTGGTGGCAATCGCTATCAAAGAAACACCCAGCGGTTTCAACAACGGAAGTATCTCCTGTATCAACGCCACCGAGTGCGCTTCTTAAGGAGGTGACGCCCCCTGTTGAGTCTCCAGAAATTCGAAACTGAGGAGGCTTTGAGGAGTGGGAGATTAAGAGAAGGGGGGAGGGGAGAATTGCTCAATTTAACCCTAGGACTAGCAACAGACCTTCACCCCTGCCCCCATCTTCGAGTGAAGAAAACTCACGTAAAAGGAGAGTGATGCAGAAAATCTCGGCGCTGGGGTTGGATGTGGGGAGCAAGCGCATCGGTGTAGCGGGATGTGATGGCACGGGTCTAATTGCTACTGGTCTGACTACGATCGAGCGTACTTCCTTTGATCAAGATGTTGCCCAGTTGCGAGAGTTAGTTGAATACAGGCAAGTGCAGGTACTGGTTGTCGGTTTGCCGTATACGATGAATGGAACGATAGGCACCCAGGCACTAAAGGTGCAAAAGTTCGCCAGAAGGTTAGCAGCCGCGCTCCAGCTACCTGTAGAGTATGTGGATGAACGACTGACTTCCTATGAGGCAGAAGAACTCCTGAAAGCACAGAAGCGATCGCCTTCCCGAAATAAAGGTCTGATTGACCGCAAGGCGGCTGCCATCATTTTGCAACAGTGGCTGGATATCCGCCGCTTAGCCAAATTAAACAGCGAGAAAGAAAAAGACAAGGGACAGGAGGAAAAGTTTTAAAAGCTCCCCACTAACTACTCCCCACTAACTACTCCCCACTAACTACTAACCATTAACCACTAACCACAAATCACCTTTCAACCCCAGTGGTCAAAGTGATAACATAGAAAACTGCTGGATTATTACAAATTAACCCTACCCATGAGTCTGACCCAAGAGCGCAAACACGAAATTATCGATGGCTTCCAGGTACATGAAACCGACACAGGGTCGGCAGAAGTCCAAATTGCCATGCTTACCGAACGCATTAATCGCTTGAGTGAGCACCTGAAAATCAACAAAAAGGATCATTCTTCCCGACGCGGATTGTTGCAGATGATTGGTCGCCGGAAGCGCTTACTAAGCTACATTCGCAATGAAAATGTACAGCGTTATCAAGCGTTGATTCAACGCTTAGGTATTCGCGGATAGACACTATTTAAAACTTATGTCTACTGAACCATCGGACGATCGCTTGCCGTTTGAACCCAAGAGAAAGCACAAAAAAGCTGCTAAAACTCCACCGAATCCAGTGGCTAGTCAAACGGCTTCTAAGACAGAGAAGACAGACAAGCCAACGGCTGCGTCGAAGGAATCGATGGCGATTCCAGAGGTGGTAAGCAAGCGAATGGTGCGTCGGATGGCTCTGCTATGCGGCACTCCAACAGTTTTGGGCATAGGTACATTTTTTGTCAGCTATTTGTTGGTGACAAACCTTGGGTTGAAGCTGCCTAACGTAGCGGTGGTTCTCGTGAGTATGGGCTTTTTTGGCTTAGGGGTGTTGGGATTGAGCTATGGCGTTCTCTCTGCTTCCTGGGATGAAGAGATTCCAGGGACGGTGTTAGGTTGGCGAGAGTTCACCACGAACCTGGGACGAATGACATCAGCGTGGCGATCGGCTGGTAAAAAAAGTAAGGTTGAAGGTTAGTCGGTTACAGGCATAACTTTCAACTTTCCAACCCTTAATCTTTAAACCCTACATTAAGAACATAAGCACTTTGCCAGGGACTCTAACATCATGATAGTGGTAATGAAAGTCGGCTCTCCAGAAGCCGAAGTTTCTCACGTCACTCAGGAATTGAGCGAATGGGGCCTGACTCCGGAAAAAATTGTTGGTAAGCACAAGGTCGTCATAGGTCTTGTTGGTGATACTGCCGATTTAGACCCGCTCCAAATTCAGGAAATTAGCCCCTGGATAGAACAAGTGCTGCGGGTTGAGAAACCCTATAAACGCGCTAGCCGTGAGTTTCGTCACGGGGAAGCGAGTGAAGTAGTCGTGCCAACTCCTGATGGGCCTGTTCACTTCGGTGAGCATCATCCTGTGGTCATTGTCGCCGGTCCCTGTTCAGTGGAAAACGAGGCAATGATTATTGAGACAGCACGTCGAGTTAAAGCAGCGGGTGCTCAGTTCCTGCGGGGAGGTGCCTACAAGCCTCGGACATCACCCTATGCCTTCCAAGGTCACGGGGAGAGTGCTTTGGGCTTACTGGCAGCAGCGCGGGAAGCGACGGGTTTGGGCGTCATTACTGAAGTGATGGACACGGCGGATGTCGAGAAGATTGCTGAAGTGGCGGACGTTGTGCAAGTGGGTGCCCGTAACATGCAGAATTTCTCGCTGCTCAAAAAAGTCGGGGCGCAGGAGAAACCTGTGCTTCTGAAGCGAGGCATGTCAGCCACGATTGATGAATGGTTGATGGCGGCGGAGTATATTCTGGCGGCAGGGAACCCGAATGTGATTCTGTGTGAACGCGGAATCCGGACATTTGAGCGGCAGTACGCCCGGAATACGCTGGATTTGGCGGTCATACCTGTGTTGCGATCGCTCACTCACCTACCTATCATGATTGACCCTAGTCACGGCACGGGTCGATATGAATATGTTCCGGCAATGTCACTGGCTGCGATCGCAGGTGGTGCTGACTCGCTGATGATTGAAGTTCATCCCAACCCTGCTAAAGCGTTATCTGATGGGCCTCAGTCCTTGACGCCAGATCGGTTTGACCGCTTGGTGAAGGAAATGGCCGTGATTGGAAAAGCCGTGGGACGTTGGCCTGAACCAGCGGCTGTCCTTGCGTGAGAATTTGGGGTTGAAGGTTGAAGAACCCCACCCCAGCCCTCCCCTTAGCAAGGGGAGGGAGCCAAATTCCTCCACTGTAATCAAGGCAAATAGTTCGCGAATTGAGCGATCGCATCCACCGTCAGTGCTACCTCTAGCAGTTCCTCTAGTTGATTGAGGTCGAGGGATTGCAAGCGAGTCTCTACATCCTCTGGAACTGACCCGAAGCGAAGGGTGAGTAAACGGAGCAACTGCGATCGTGCACCTTGTTGTAATCCTTTTTCCAGTCCTTGTTGTAGTCCTTGCTGTTCAGCTGCTTCTTCTGGTAAAGGGACAAGATTACCCTCCTCGTCGTAAAATCGCAACCAAACCGCTGGTTCTCGGTCTATGGTTCCTTCCCATGTTCCCAACCAAAAGCCGAGAGTCTGACTCCCCAGCCAACCCTGCTCGTTGGGTACTATTGGCTGATAGCGGAGATTTGCGTCTAAGCGCCATCCTGCAAGAGAATTTGGATCAAAGGGGTCAAATACAAAGTAATCTCGCGTTCTGAAGACTCGTTCGTAAAGGTCTTTCTTAACTCCTGTGTCTACATTAGCGGTAGAGGAAGACATCAATTCGACAATGACATCCGGGTAACGACCACCTTCCTGCCACACTACCCAACCTTGTCGGGGGTAGCTGCCATCTATGTCTAAGACGGTAAAAAAATCTGGCCCTCGGAAGTCTCGGTTAAGTGCCTGTTGGCTGCTGTAATAAACAAACATATTGCCACCACAGAAGTAGTCGTTGCGTGAAGCGAAGCTATCGCCGTTAGGCGAATCGCGCCATGCTTGTTGAAGCGATCGAATTAAGGTATTCATGGCAATACGGTGGCGGTTTGTCTCTAAGGGTTCAGCATCGTCAAAAATTAAGTCAATGGGCGGCTTGGGGGGTTCCCAGTCCAACACTTTTGTCGCTTCAGCTGACATCGCACGACCCTCCCGACTTTGGATGATTTTACAGCGCTTTTCAGGTGAGTGAGGTACAGAGATACCCGACTTCTTGGAGAAGTCGGGTATCTTGCTTGGATACACTGTACTTCATCAACATGAAATATACTGTATTGCTTCAATATTCTTCTGCACCTGCTCCAGTTCCTGCCGCTTCTGGAATATCCAAGCTTTTTCAGCCTGACGTTGTTCCAGTGTTTCTTTGTGAACTTTCTCCTGCTGCTCCAACAGGTTTTCATAAAGTGATATTGCCAGTTTGATAACTTCGCTTGCTGATTCAACTCGGTTATCAAAGAGTAAGACAATATTTGCCTCAACCTTTTTAAACGTTTCCTCTACAGATTCATTAAACTTCTCAAAGCCTAAATCATAGACCTTCTGTTTAATTTGAGAATGAAGCTCATCTTCACTCGGTCCCCCAAACAAAAATGATCCAATTGCCGCAGCTGCTCCCCCAGCTAAAAGCAATGGTACAAGCCCAAGCCCCGTAAATACAAACAAGGCACCAACTGTTAATCCACCTGCTCCAAGACCGCCCATAAAGCCACTACCACTGCCATCCTCACTTTCATTGGGGTTAATTGCTGAAGCAATCCCCAAGACATCTGCTCCCTTACCCACAGTTATAAGGCTGAATTGTTCATTAAGGTTAGTGCTGATCTGATGATCGAGCATCTGGAAATTAGATCTTATAGCTTCTACTTCCTGGCGGATTTTGCTGTCTAAGGTTTCAAGATTCTGCTTTAGGATAATGTCTCTGATCGGTCTGTTCCACCACTCATCTATCTCTGCTGACAGAGAACGAGTAAATTGATCAGCGTAGTCTTGGATTAACTTTTCTTTATCCCAGACAGGTGAACACTCCGAATACCATTCAGCACTTTTTGCAGCTATGCGATCTTCTAATCCCTCTGCCCAGCTATCCCAAGATTTAGCTGCCTCCTGAATAGAATCTTCTATTAGCTGATTAGCCAAATGCAGAATTCTGACATCACACCCACTAGCTTCCCCAATCTGTTCCACAATTCTCTGTTTTTCTGCTTCAGAAAGATTCACGTTGCCATCTAAAACTTTCTCAGCTTGTTGGAGTCCATCTAAACCCTCTTGAATCAAAGCAGTAATTTTAGTAACAGCTTGCTTGATTTCTAAAGAGCCACGCTCAACCGCCAGGAATTTCTCAATAGACTGGGTGAAACTCTGGAAGGCTTTCAAATACTCATCTTTAGTTCCTGCCAAAATTGCATCTAAGGCAGCTTGAGCGGAGATGAAGTGAACGCGGTTTTCACCTGTGATGATATTTTGACCTTGTACAAACCTTTCAAGGCGTTGTCGCACATCCTGACGATCCTTTTCGCGCCGCAGCAAATCCATGAAATTGACTGCTACGAAAAGATTTTCAGCAGGTTCATCTGTTCTGCCACCATTTAGCTGAACCTTCAAATCCTGCATCAAATCGCGTTCTCCCTGAGTTAAAGGACGCGAGGCGTTTGCTAAGAAAATAACTGCATCAGTTCCCTTAAGCAATTGTTGGGTAATGGCAGTCCGGTCAGGGTGTTCGTTCAAGCCTGGAGAATCAACAATTTCTACACCACTACGGCATAAGTCCAAATCAGGATGCTCAAAAATAATCTCTTCAATCTCAGACTGTACCAGTTCATCACTGAGACTACCCAATGCTGCTTCTTCAGAAATAGCTGCTTTGACTTGGTACTGCTCAAAGGAAATCTCTTCTTGCCGTTTATCCTGATAACGACAGATTACTCGCTTGTGCGCTCCATATTTCAAAACTGTCACCGTGCCGCTACAGGGAATTGCTCTCACAGGTTGAATTTCTTCACCGAGCAAGGCATTTAGTAAGGTTGATTTGCCTTGACTAAACTCCCCTACTACTGCCACACGAAAACGCTGAGATTGTAATTTTCGAGATACCTTACCTATCTCCTCTGCTAAAGTCTGAGGCAAGAAATCATGATTGTTGCAGTCTTGAATTATATGAAAAACTTGATAACAAAGACTGTCTAGTTGCTTCCTATACGTCTGGAACTCTTTCAATTGCCCATAAGACAAGGCTAAGTGATGTTGAGTCCCTTTATGTTCTGGTTTAGCAGGTAGAGCCGCCAGCATATCGCTAGCAGCCTTAACAAATATAGTCTCCAGTTCCTGAAACCGAGCCGGAGCGAGTAAAAACTGCACCTCATCCAAAGCTGCTGTCTCCACAGTTCCTTGATGAGTGAATCCAGCTTCGAGAACTGCCAAGTGTCGCGGGTTAATCCCTAGTCGATTGGCAATTGCCTCTAAATACTTCTTCTCACGGGCATCCATGTCTCCATCTGCTGCCGACATTTCATAGCCAAAGCCAATCAACAACAGCCTTTCTGATTCTGAAAGTGGAGCCGTTAGCGTTTGCAACTCATTCAGCTTTTTATAGACTTGATTCTGTCGAATTCCCTTACTCAACAGCTGCGTCAGTTGACGCCCATTGCCCTGTGGGGGAATAAACCTATTGATGGTTTTCTGCCAGCGTTGCTTTTCCTCGTCTGTAACTGAACCATCTACAAACATCACTCCGAGCAGAACTATTACCAAATCTGTCAGAAAGATCACTGGAGGAGTGAGATCTTGTTGACTGAGCTTCTGCCCAGTAATGCGCGACAACAGATCAACTGCCTCAGAGCCAACCAGCGTAGTATCCATAATGTCTGTAATCCAATAGTCTTAGTCGCCGTCTAGTATGGCGAGACTCAGCAGAGAATAAATCCGGGAAAATACGGTTATCTTCGCTCAAAAGACCAGCTAATCTCGAAGCAATTTGCTTCCCAAAGAAATATGCTGTTTCAGTTTCCCTCAGTAATTCAGGCTGGCATTGACGCTCACAAGTATGCGCAAGTCATTTCATCTACAGGAGTGCCGTTGAGCATCGCTAGAGATGCGGCAACAGGTCAGTTTGTTGGTCACGCAGTTGGTGTTCTGAGCAATGGTGCGGCGCTTAATCCGCTAGCAGCTATTCCACAGCTAGCAATGGGTGCAGGGCAGATGTATCAAATGCATAGAGGATTTCAAGCTGTCCAAGCTAGCTTAGGAGTTCTACAAGCGACAACAGCCGTGATTGGGGTTGGCGTGGCGGCTGGTGTGGCACTTTCCGCTGTGAACTTGTATCAAACGCTGAAACTAAAGAAAGCAGTAGAAAGGTTAGAAGTCAAGGTAGATAACGGCTTCATTGACCTAAAACAAGCTTTGAAAGACCAGGGAGCAGAAGTTAGGCAACTGATTGAGCAAGTTGCCCAAGACATCAAGTTTGAGCAGCATCGCCTAGTGCTAATTCGGGCTTATGGATTGTTTAATCAAGCGATGCACCGTCTCCAAGCCTCCATGAATCTACAAGATGTAAACCGTAGAAATGCGGAAATTGATGCTGCAAGAGGAATGTTGTTTGAGGCTTTGGCAGACTACACTAATCCTCAACTGTTAGAGGAGACTTGTTCAGCTGGGCAACTCCGCAGACTGGAATGCGCTTGGGCAATTGACCAGACCATTATTGCAACCTATCAGGTGCAGAATGAGTTTGTGGCAGTTAGCGATCGCCTTTCTCATCTCCAAGATAAAATCCGTCAAGATTCCCTCCGTGTAATCGACCGCGTAGAAACTGAAGATGAGCTTGATTTCCTCTTCCCCGAACTTACTCGAATTCACGACCATGATCTAGCTGTATTAGAATCCTGGCAAAATCATGTGGATTGGATGCGATCGCTTCCCCCATCCGAACTAAAACTACTCCAAAGCGCAGACTTCAGCAACTCAGAAATCGCAGCTCAACCAGATACTAACGCCACTACCATAAGCTTGGAAGTTCCACCAGAACAGTTACTCTACGAGAACTTAAAGCAAAAATCTCATCCCGCCTCCCTGCGCGATCAGCTGCAATTGATGATGGCACCTGATTTGCGCCACGAGTTTGAATCCTATATCAGCCAGCAAGCTGCGATCGCAGGTTATAAAACCCTCGTCCCAGCCAATTTAAACAAAGCCTCAGACTTAGCCGTTGCGAATCTCTACTGGTATTTTAAAGTCAGAGGCGAATCGGAGGAGGAATTAGAGACGGAGGATGAACCAAAAGAGCCAAATACCGAGAAGCCTAACTTTACGGACAATTTCAACAATGAAATTTTTAAAAAAGTCAAAATCATCATTGTTGAACATTTAGAGGTTGAACAGGAGTATGTCACTCCAAAAGCTCATTTTGTCAAAGATTTAAATGCAGATTCTCTAGACGCAGTAGAACTAATCATGGCTTTTGAGGAAAAATTTGATATTGAAATTCCCGATGAAGCTGCCGAGCAAATTACAACAGTTCGACAGGCTGTCGATTACATTAGCAAAAAAACTACTCTGTGTAAAAAATCATAAACTGAAAGAGCGATCGCTTTTTTGCTCTGGGTGCAATCACCAACTTTTCAATACCCTTTGCTGACCTATCAGGTGTCAGGATTTTGGTGTTCTAATAGAGCCTCAATCAACTGGATGAGTTTTTCAACACTCTGCTGATGCTGAATCAGGTTTTCCTTAAGCCAAAGGAGTTCTTCCGTTGTGGGAGGAGGAGCATCGCGATCGCATAGGGCTTTCGCTGCATCAACCAAGGTAGTCGGAGGCATTGATCGCCACCTTTTTTGGATTTCATCAGTCCGGCGAATCTGTTCCGACATTCTGGCGTACCTAGCACGCCAATCATCCTCAATGGGAGCGCCATTTGTATCAACTGTATCAACCATTGCGCTGCTCACTTTTCAACTGCTGAAGCTCTTGTTTGAGTGCCGTAATTTCTTCTACATTGTGAGCAGTTTGGCTGATAGTTGCATCCAAAAGTTGCTCCAAGTAAGCAATTTTCTGCTCTAATTGGCAGATTTTCTGCTCCAATTGGTGAATTTTCTCAGATTCTTCAGACACACCTCAACTCGCACATGGTTCATCACTGGATTTGATATAAGACTCAACTGAATTATTTGTCAACCCAACGAAACTGATAGGGTTGTTCTTTCGCACCCCATACCAAATTACCAGAAGCATCAAAGCCACGGTCTTGGGTGTCCATACCTGTTTTATGTAGCTCAATTGTATTCGTAATTCTTACCGCTCCTCTAACGCTGGTAGGACAACCCTCAGAAGGCGTTTCACCAACGTAGCTTTCCCCAGATGACTTCAAAAATACACTGCATGTGCGATCGCCAAGGTCACTTTGCTGAATCACTCGCTTATCCTCTGCTCGATCGCACAAACCATTTAATGTCTCCGGTTTTGGAGGTCTAAACGCCCTTGATTCAATGCTCTGCCCATCTGCACTAGGTGTAATTTGCAAAAATCGCTGCCGATAAGGGGAGCCAAGTTTTTGGGAAAGGGCTTGTTCTTGGTATAGGAAAACTGAAGCTTGACTGTTGAGTGAGGTGTTAGCCATTGGTGTCAACTTAACGTTGATTGGGCGGTTGAAACCGCAGCTACATAAACAAAACCTGCCTGTGCAGGTTAAATAAGTGTTGATTTTTCGTTAGTCCGCGCAGGCGGACTTGGTTTATTTAGCCGCGACTTCC
>DATNPH010000003.1:0-32165 GCA_036703315.1 Coleofasciculaceae cyanobacterium | reverse complement strand
GTGACATTCATAAACCGAAATGGTATTACTTAGTTCCATAGAGGCGATCGCCTGCATCACCCAAACCAGGAACAATGTACCCGTATTCATCTAGTCCTTCATCAATAGCCGCCGTGTAAATCGGTACATCCGGGTGCTGCTCATGAAAGTGCTTGATTCCCTCTGGTGCTGCCAATAAGCACAAAAACTTCATTGACCTTGGACCAACTTCCTTAATTCGGTCAATGGCAGCAATGGCTGAGTTGCCAGTTGCCAACATCGGATCGACTACCAAGATATCTCGCTGCTCAGTGTCATGGGGAAGTTTGAAGTAATACTCAATAGCCATATAGGTGGTGGGGTCACGGTATAATCCGATATGCCCCACACGGGCTGAGGGCATTAGTTCCAGAATTCCGTCTAAAAGTCCCTGTCCCGCACGCATAATTGAGACAACCACCATCTTCTTGTCTGGGCCAAGCATCGGAGCCATCATGGGGGCTACTGGTGTCTTAATTGGTTCATACTTCAGCGGCAAGTCGCGTGTCACCTCGTAGGCCAACAACATCCCAACCTCTTTTAAGAGCTGGCGGAATTTTGCTGTGCTAGTGTCAACCTGACGCATCAGCGTCAACTTGTGTTGCACAAAAGGGTGGTCGATTACCGTAACTTGAGCCGCCATAGACAATAACTCCTCTTAAAACACCGTGCCATCACTCTCGATCTGAATTGGGGGAACACCGTCTTCTCTCAACTGGGCAGCAATTCGTCGTCCTGCTGTCCAGGTTCCTCCTTGTAAAACTTTTACTAGTGGCAACTGGGCATTACTCAGGTTCAGTCGTTGTCGGATAGTTGCCGCAATCCTGTCTAACAAACTGACTGTGAGCGATCGCCACTCGACGATCACCTCAGATCCTGGTAGGTGACGCTCCTGTAACACAGCAGCATCTTTGACTTCTAAAAGCCCAAAATCCAAGCACAAGCCGCCATTACGATACTCTGGCAATCCTGTCAACTCGTCTAGTCCAGTAATCTCCAAACCCAGTTCTTGCAGTGGCTCTAATAGGGAATAAGTTAGCCACTGAGAGAGTTTGTGAAACGGTACATACTGATCGCTGGGATGATCGCCTTTGAGGGCAGGATGAAGCCAAACATCACCTAAATTGACGCCGGCGATCGCTAATCGTCCTGGCCAGATATTTCCTAATCCCTCTAAGACGGCACTCAGTACGGTACTGGCAGCTAATTGAGTGGGGAGTGGTGAGTGGGAAGATGAGGGAGACTCCTTGGAAGTCAATTCTCTTGCTTGTCCTCTTTGTCCCGTGTTGCCATTCCCCACTCCCAAACCCAGTAAGTGATTTACTAGATTGCCTGGACGTGGATTAGTATCACCAAACAACTGAGGTAAAGCTACGAGCGATCGCCCCAAGCGCTGGAGTAGTTCCAGTCTACCTTCTACACCAAGGAGGGAATTCGCCTCGCTTACCTGGAATCCTTGCGCTAGTCTCTGTACTGTTAATGATTGAAGTCCTTGAGCATCGGCTTGCAAAGGGTGTTGCGGATCACTAGAAAAAGCACCCTGGCAAAACATTCGGAAACTGGCTACAGCTAAGCCTTCAGAACGGCTAAACACAAGTCCTGTTTCCTGTTCGTGATACTGCCAATCAGCACCTGCACCCGCATCAAGTAGGACACTGACAATTGCTAGGTCAAACTTTGTTTGCGCTTTTTGGATTGGGGTGAGTTCTGCCAAGTGCTGCTCTAGTTCTGCAATACGCGGGATGTTCCCAACTTCAAAATGTCGCCAACGACTATGAAAAGGAATATTCAAATCGGGGTACTCGTCGCGCATTACCTCAATGACGTAGTGAGCAACCGACTCTAGCTGGGTTAAGTTGCAGCGAAAGTAATTTAACTGGTCATTACATCCTAAAGAAAAAAGCCGATCACATCGCTCTCGAATCGCTGCTGGAGTTTTCAAGTAAGCAATAGCAGAACGCTGCTCATCAGAGCAGATCGCTTGCTGTTCAAGATTATTCAAGGCGGCTTCCTTTTGGTAGAGGGTGCTGTCCCGAAACTAGAGAGTGAGGACACGGAGAATTTGAAGAAAAACTCTCCGCGTCTTCTTCCCAATTCCTAATCCCGTTCTAATCTGCTAAACCACGTCCTTTAATGGCAGCAAGGGTAACACTATCCGGTACTGTGTTTTTCGTGTAGTAACCTGCTGCTTGCTTGGCGGCGATTTCCACCATGGCATCAGCAGGAATCAACTCTTCTGGAATCTCGATGCGCTGGATAATTTCGATACCAGAGTTAACAATGGCGTTGTGTTTCATATCGCTCATGGAGACGAAACGGTCAATCCGCGTAATCCCCAACCAATGCAGTACATCGGGCATCAGTTCTTGAAAGCGCATATCTTGTACACCTGCCACACACTCAGTGCGGTTGAAGTAGGCATCGGCGCTATCGCCTCCTTCTTGACGTTTGCGAGCATTGTAGACCAAGAATTTTGTCACCTCGCCTAAAGCTCGACCTTCTTTCCGGCAGTAAACTAGGATACCAGCACCGCCTTGTTGTGCTGTCTGAACACAGACCTCAAGACCATGCGCTAGATAAGGACGACAGGTACAAATATCCGAACCAAAGACATCCGAACCGTTGCATTCGTCATGTACCCGTACAGCAAGGTGCCGATTGGGGTCTGTAATCGCCGCAACCTCGCCAATAATATAAACGGTGATGCCACCAATGGGCGGTAAAAACACCTGTAAATCCGGACGTGTGATCAACTCCGGGTACATTCCACCCGTTTGCTGAAACAGGGCACGGCGGAGGTCACTTTCCTTAACCTTGAGTCGCTTGGCAATTCCCGGTAGATACCATACTGGGTCAATGGCAACTTTAGTTACGACTAAACTGGTGGCAGTTTTGAGGATTTGACCGTCAATTGACAATCGCCCTTTCACTACAGCCTCCTGTAGTTCTGGCATATTAATGTGAGCTTTAGTGACGGCAATTGTGGGTCGAATATCGTATCCCTGCTCATACAAATCAGCGTAAGCTTCACCCACTACTCCGCCAAAGGGATCGAGTGAGACGATTTTATCAGCGTCAGCCCAACTGGGATGAGGACCAATGGCGACAATGGGAGCTGTGTTGGTAAGATCAGCACGGTGGTTAGCCTGGAGTGCTCCACTTGCAACCGCCAAAGCCCGATAGACAGAATACGATCCTGAGTGAGTACCAATAACATTGCGATGGGCTGAGTTGGCTAAGGTTCCCACAACCGGTCCTCGTTGTATTGGGTCGCTTGCACCCCAATGGATCTTTAGACGCTTTGATCCGGAATCACCCGGATGAGATGTCAAAACGATATGTCTCTGTTTGGATGCAGGTTTGAGTGTTTGCATATGAAGCTCCTAGTAGAATGCACACAGATAATTGGCGAGTGATAACCAACTTGGTTAATTGAAATAAGCTCTCATCATAGCAACCAGATTTTCGGTATTGAAGTACCTAGCGCAGCAAAGTGCCAGTAGTTGCCAGATGCCTGATGCCGAGTCATTAGAATACAATATCTACTTTGCAATAGACTTGTTATGGTATGAGCCCCTACATTGAGTTGCTACTACTGACCTTGCTAGATTAGCGATCGCCCCTTAGCTAACTCTCCGATAACTTTAGTGCCAGCTTCGGATCTGGGTTTCAAATAGGTTTACTCCCTGCTAAACAAGGCGTTGGCTTCTTTCTCAAAATCGCCCAATACCTCCTCATACAAGAATTTGAGCTTTGAGAATATATTGAAATTTGCTCAAAGATGAGTGGGTGTGAGAGCGAGTAACTAAGGCGATCGCCTCTCATAAAATCCAAAATAAATCTGCAATTAGAGTCGGACAAGCAGTTGTTAAGTAATATTAAAGCTTTGAGGGATCGATGTGTAGCCTATCAAAACGCAGCCTCTACCTCCTGGTTTCTGTAGCGTTTAACCCCTTGCCAACCAAAAAATTCAGATGAGCTATCTCGAAACAACTGCGAAATTTTACACGGAAGTAGCCGAAACACCACAAGTTGGGTTGTGTTGTGTCCAAAGCAGTCCTCTGCAACTGCCAGGACTCAAAATTCCCCACGAAATGCAGCAAATGAACTATGGCTGTGGGAGTACTGTTCATCCAGCCGAACTCACTAACGAGCCGATTGTGCTGTATGTGGGTGTTGGCGGTGGTTTAGAAGCTTTGCAATTTGCTTATTTTTCCAGGCGTCCTGGAGGGGTTATCGCGATCGAGCCAGTGCAGGCTATGCGTGCAGCCGCTACCCGTAACCTAGAAATCGCCGCCAAAGAAAATCCCTGGTTTGACCCATGTTTTGTTGAGATTCGGGAAGGGGATGCCTTCACCCTGCCAGTACCAGATGCCTCTGTGGATGTTGTCGCTCAAAATTGTTTGTTTAACATTTTTGAACCGGCTGACCTAACGAAGGCTCTTCAAGAAGCCTTCCGGGTGTTAAAACCAGGTGGACGCCTACTGATGAGTGACCCGATCGCGACTCGTCCTATTCCATTGCATTTGCGTCAAGATGAACGGTTGCGGGCAATGTGCTTATCCGGTGCCCTCACCTACGAAGCCTATGTCCAACATCTCGTAGACGCTGGTTTTGGTCAAGTGGAAATCCGTGCCAAACGCCCTTATCGACTTCTGGATTGCCAAAGTTATGGTCTAGACGAGCCTCTACTGCTAGAAAGTCTTGATTCTGTTTCCTTCAAAGTCGCAATTCCCGAGGATGGAGCTTGTATTTTTACTGGCAAGACAGCGATTTATACGGGTTCCCAAGAGGTCTTTGATGACTCAGCAGGACATGTTCTCCAGCGGGGTGTACCAGCTGCTGTTTGTGACAAGACAGCCCATAATCTAGCCACATCAGTTCCGAGAGAAATCTTAATTACAGATTCAACTTGGCACTATACGGGTGGCGGTTGCTGTTAAGCGTATCCCAATCAGCTCAAGCGACAAAATACCAAAAGTTTCAGAAAGATGATTCAGCAAGAACTATTACCAGCAACACCTTTTAGAAAAAAACTGAAGGTACCATTAACTAAAAATAAAATCACAGTCTTACAAATTAATTTGGGTAAGCGCTGCAATTTAGCCTGTACTCACTGTCATGTGGAAGCTAGTCCGAAACGGACGGAAGAACTTTCACCAGAGGTTTGTGAGCAACTAATTGAGCTAATTTATAAGTTTCCCCAGATTAAGATTGTTGACCTTACGGGTGGCGCACCGGAAATGAACTATGGATTTAAGCCATTGGTAGAGGCAGCGCGGGAAACGGGTAAGCAAGTGATTGTTCGGTCAAACTTGACGATTTATTTTGAGCCTGGGTTTGAGGAGCTACCAGAATACTTCGCCAAGAACCAGTTAAAAGTTGTGGCATCTCTGCCCTGCTATTTAGAAGACAATGTAGATAAAATGCGCGGTAGAGGTGTTTATAATGACTCAATCCGTGCAATCCAATGGCTAAATCAATTGGGGTATGGGAGAAATTCTGATTTAGTTCTGGATTTGGTGTACAATCCTCAACTCCCCCTTACGGAAAAATTTTCCTTAACTCCTGATCAGACAAAGTTAGAACAGGATTACAAAGTGTTCCTCAAAGAACATTTTGATATTGACTTCAATCAGTTGTTTACGATCACAAATTTGCCCGTTGGTAGAAGTAAGTTTCATTTACAACG
The DNA here is from genome assembly GCA_036703315.1 of Coleofasciculaceae cyanobacterium. Taxonomy (GTDB): domain Bacteria; phylum Cyanobacteriota; class Cyanobacteriia; order Cyanobacteriales; family Coleofasciculaceae; genus DATNPH01. The sequence continues at coordinate 26,455 of DATNPH010000003.1, read as the reverse complement.
GACTAAGTTATACGCTCCTTACCTGAAGTTTTTAGAGGCTAATTTCAACGCGAGTACGGTGGAGCATTTGATGTGCCGTGATGAACTGTCGATTGACTATCTGGGAAATGTCTACGACTGTGACTTTAACCAGATGGAAAATATTGAAGCCAAGTCTCACTCTGGGCAAAAACTGACGGTTGCTAAGCTATTGGAAGCTGGAACTTTAGACTTAATTGATGAGATTCGTACAGCTTCCTACTGTTATGGTTGTACAGCAGGTTGTGGTTCTAGTTGTGGTGGGGCATTGCTGAATCAGGAAATGGTTTAGGCAGACACACTAATTGGAGAGCTAGCAAATGAACACACCGATGCAAAGACCCAACTGATAGGATTTTTCAACTCGGTGCTCTTGCAGGAGTTGTAGGGGCACAAGGCCTTGCGCCCTTACCCTGTGGTACACGAACCTGAAAACTGCTGGAACTCACGGTTAGGCTGGGTTGAGCAACGAACCCAGTAGGCCAACGGGGAGGGAACAAGCCTTTTTACCCTTCCGGCTTGCGGGGAGTGGGGTTTATGGACTTTTGCAAGAAGTCTATTGAACAAGAAAGGCTTCTGGCGAAGGATTTGGATCAAGGGTTACAATCCCCCACTGAAGGTATTCAGTGGCTGGGAGTGAGTGGGGGAAACAATCCCCCCTTCTGCCTTCCTTCTTCTGCCCTCTGTCTTCTTCAATCTTCTGGAAATTAGTTCTGGGAGTTGGGATTAGTCCAAAAGCTACTTGCATCTGCTTGCCTAGCAGAGTTTTTCTTTGCCTCATAGAATCGGCAGGCAACGTATCCTACTGAGTAAAGTAGAGCCGCGTTAGAAGACGCTCCAACCACCGCACCGATTACAGGCAGGAGTTCCACAATGCTCAGTCCACCTTTGAGGACTCCGGAACCTCCTAGAGATAATCCGAAAATTGCTAGAACTTCGCCTCGTCGCGTTGAGTCTTTCAGTGAAAATCCATAAGCAGCAGCAATACGATAGACCATCTCGGCTTGGAGTGCTGTAACCGCCGCTATATCGATCGCAAATAGTGTTAGCGCCAAAGGAGGCACAAAGTTAGTCAGTAGTCCAATCCCTCCAGCTTTCAGAGCGGTATCGACAATAATTCGGTGAGCAAGTTGTTCAGGTGTTTCTAGAGGGTATTGCTGTCGTAACTTGTCTACCTCACTGTGAGCCTTCTCCACATCAACCTGACCAAGCGCAGCCAATAGCACGTTGATGCCTGGAAGTTTTGCACCAAACTTAATTAGCGGATTCTCAGCGATGGGAGTGACGAATTTGCCTACAGTTTCGGTTCCCTGCTCCACAAATTGCTGAGCCGCAGGTACAACTGTTTTCCCGACAACCGTAGTAGTACCTGTAATCTCATCAGCAGCAATGTGCGCTACGCCAGAAGCCAACTTAGCCACAGTAGCAGCCATTTGAGTTGCTGTAGCGATCGCTTCACTCACTTGGTCGGTGTATGAACGTTCTCTGCCTTGTACTGCCATAAGTTTCGGTTGACTTCTATAGTTTCTGATTAACCTACACCTACTCTATAAACAGCAAAGATTCAGTGTCCTCTATCCCCTGATAGTGATTCGCTTATCTGAAAGTATTAGGCTTAGCAGCTAGTCTTTTTTAGAGTAGGCAAAACACATGAGAGCGATCGCATTGCTATGTACACATTGGTCTAATCAACTTCTACCAATCTTCAACCACCCAAAAACTTGATCTGCCGTTAACTCTAACTCGATTCCTTCAAGAAGTTGCAAGCGATCGTTTCCTCTATATACTTCAGGTTCTTGCTTGGGTCTAAATGTAAGGATAGAGCGATCGTCCGGATCGATGAGGCACCCTAACTGACAGCCATGTCGCAGACAATGCAGGATGTTGTCAATAACCCGGTTAGCATTCTGTTCGGGTGAGAGAATCTCAATTGTCCAATCTGGGGGTTGGACAAAATTGTCTTCTGGCTCTCCCTCCTCATCCAACGGAATTCGGTTCCATGCCACCACTGCAACATCAGGCACAACAGAACGCCCCCCAAATGTACAACGAAGTTCAGGAAGTGCCGTATAGTCCTCCGTGTGACTATCGATGACAGCGAGTAGCCGCTTTTGTAAGATAGAGTGCCTAGTTTTTGGCATCGGCTTTTGCATCGCATCCCCATTAATGTACTCCCATGCAGGAGATTCCTCGATATAAGGAAGCTTGAGAAATTCTTCAAGGGTGAGGGGTTTAACCGATGCAGGCATCATGGCTGTTTGGCGGTTGTTAATCTAATTTTCTCATGGGGTACAGGTGCGATCGCTCCTTCCTTGTCAGAAACCTCTGGTTGATTAGAGCGGTTCTTGGGGCAAGCAAGCATCGCTAACGCGCAACGGAAGTGAGCTTAGACCATAAATCCCAACCTTGCATTAGGGTGTTAGTTTGGGATTAGTCTGATTTACCAAAACTGACCAATACAGGAATATGAATGCTAGAGAACTTCTTGCGCGTTATGAAGCAGGAGAACCGCTGAATATCATGATTTCCTCTACGGCTTGGTATTTCTAGCTGTCTCCAAGGGGAGATTTAATGAATTGAATAAATAGACTGCCAAACTCTGTTGTGCAACTTTTATTCTCTTTTATAAGCACTACTGCTAAATCTACATTTTTTTCTGTTTCTTCTATTACTTTCATGCTGTCTCTCGTTTTCTCCTTGGAAAAGTATTGTACTGAAAATAAATCATACCGCCCATGTTTAGATGCATTATAGTTATTTTCTAATTGTCCTACAGCTTCTTCAATCTCTTTAGAAAAAGATTCAAAAGATATCAGTCCTTTGTTTATCAATTGTTTCAGGAATTGACTATATAAGTATTTATTACCTTCTAGATTTTTTGAAATAGCTTCTTTATCTCTATAATTACTCGGTTCGTCAAGCATATACAATAAACACAATTGCGAAATTTTTAACTCATCAACTAGGTCAAGGAACAGTAGCTTTATATCATCATCGACTGAAGTTGAAAGTATTGAATTAACAATTACATTTCTTAAAGCTTTAAGTTTTTCTTTTTGATGGTTACGAAGTGCTATTGAAGTTGCTTGTATAACAACTGTAAGAAAGAATTCATTATTGGACAAATTTTCAACTACAGAAGGAGTGGCTTTTTCGGCAATTGTTTGAACTGCTTTTGATAGGTATTCATTAATCCATTGATCGCGCCTTTTTGTAGCTGGTGAAATAATCAGGTTATTCACTACAAAGTCTTTAATATATTCTTCAATAAGCGGAATTGCCTGACTTTTTGTTAAAAAACCTTCTTTTTTCATTTTTGTTTCGAGATTTTGCTCAATCCTTTTTATTTCTTCATACTTTGGTCTAGCCACCATTTCTCTATAAAAACGAGTGGAGCTTTCTGAAAAAGGTCTATTTCTCTTACGATTATTACAACTACTGCAACTCGGAAGCCAATTAGAGTAATTGTTAATATCAAACTCTGAACCCAACCCATATTCAAGTTTGATTTTCTCTAATTTTTCAGGATTGTCTAGAAGACTTTCAGGTAAGATGTGGTCAATCTCTAAATCATTAAAAGGTATAAGTTCACCACAATAAGCACATTTTTCTTTATGTGCTTTCCAAATAGCCATTCTTTGTATTGGAGAAAATTGATATTTAGCCATAACAGAATCTAGAACATGGCATAAGAGGATTTACGAAGTAAAAGCTGAAAGCCCTATTCTGATATAACAATACTCCTACAGCCAATAAAGGTTATACGAGCCAAATCACGCCTATTCTTCTTCTTTGTCCAGTTCCTTCAGCTCCTCTCTATACTTCTCTACAGCTGACTGTAGGAGCATCTGAGCCATAGGAATACCTATTCTCTCGGATATGATCTTGAGCTTTCTGTGGAGGTCATTAGGTATAGTTACCTTGAGTTGCTTATTCTTCTCGCGATCAATAGGCATCTGAACTAGGACTTAGACACCCCATAAGAATACCCTGAGTAGGCTTTATCCTGCTCAGAGTCTTTGTTTCAGGACTTTGTAGGGGTTACTTAGTCCCGTCGATGTCTTCAAATATCAGCACTCAATTCGCCTAAGTACTGCCCTAATGCTGGCTCCTGCCTGCATGAAATTCCTGCATGGGTCGGAGTAGTAACCGTTGGTCACCTTGGCTTTGTCGGCTTTTTCTTGGCAGATAGTAGCGATTGTGGCTAGGACTGTTTTGAGTCCTAGCTCATCTATCAGTATCTCCAAGTCATCTTTATTAGTGATGGGTCTATTCATAAGCTACCTTAATATCTTAAGAAAACACTCTGAGGTTAGCTCTCAGAGTGACACAGGCAACACTAGGATAACACCTAGTAGGGGCTACTAAGTACAAACCAATAAGACATCTGCTTGGGGTAGAGCTTTATCATGAACAGGAGTATCGACCGCCCTAGGGCTAAACATGAACTACGTTGACAAAATCAACCAAGTCCTTAAACCTGCGCCATCTCGCAGTCCACTGGTAGTAGATCTTTTTGTCGGATGCGGTGGTTTATCACTGGGGTTTGAGGCACAGGGGTTTGAGACGCATGGCTTTGAAATGGATGCTGATTCCTGTGCCACTTATAGAAAAAACTTAAAAGGTAAGTGTACTCAGCTAGTGTTGACTACAGAAACAGAGTTACCTGCTGCACCTGTACTGATTGGTGGTCCACCCTGTCAGCCTTTTAGTGTAGGTGGGAAGCAAAACGGTTTAAGAGATTCACGGGATGGTTTCCCAATTTTCATCAGTGCTGTAGAGAGACTTCGTCCTGAAATTTGGTTTTTTGAGAATGTTCGCGGTCTGCTTTATCGAAACAAGTGGTATTTAGATGAAATTACTCAAGCGCTTCAGGCATTGGGTTATGTCATCGAGGTTAAGTTATTAAATGCTGTTGACTTTGGTGTTCCTCAAAATCGTGAGCGTATTATTGTCGTGGGTCACAAAGGACACTTTAGTTTTCCAAATTTACTAGAGAGAAAAATTAGTGTAGGTGAAGCATTAGGAGAGCTAGCTTTTCAAGCTCCTCCTGAATCAAAATTTCTGACACCTAGTATGGATAAGTATGTAGCCAAGTATGAAAAAGCTTCTTTGTGCAAACGTCCTCGCGATCTTCATCTAGATAAACCCGCTCGAACTTTAACCTGTAGGAACCTGGCGGGTGCCACTGGCGATATGCACCGGATTAAACTTCCTGATGGACGGCGGCGGCGTCTGGTTTTGAGAGAAGCAGCACGGCTGCAAAGTTTTCCAGATTGGTTTGAATTCGTAGGAACAGAAACAAGTTGCTTAAATCAAGTGGGTAATGCAGTTTCACCACTATTTGCATTTCATTTAGCTGGAGTTGTCCGGAACTATTTGCAATCAACTAAACGTTTATCAGCTAGTGAGATAGTAAGCAACAGCTTACCGTTGCAGCTATCATTACCTTTTTAAGTAATATCAATGCCTGAGCTACCCCAGTATATTACCGAGTCCGATAAGCCAAAGCAACTGCAAAGGCTTATTAATGAAGCTTTATATATTCTTTCTAAGTTTGGTATACCTGTTGAAGGGATGAGTAAACGGCGAATGGAAAGGGTAGCTATGGCTTTCTTAGCTGTAGCCAATGTCAAAACGAAAACTGATTGGGCAAAGGTTGGTACTTCTCATGCTCTTAGAACTAGAGATATTATTAGATACTGGAACAGCCATTTTAATGAAAAAATATCTGAAAGCTCTTATGATGATATACGCAGAAAAGATTTAAAATTAATAGTCCTAGCAGGAATCATTATTGCAAGTTCGGCAAATCCTAATGCAGCTCGCAATGATGGGACAAGAGCTTTTGCATTAAGTCCAGACTATGCTGCTTTGATTAGGGCTTTCGGATCAAGTAGCTGGAAAGCTGATGTTGAAGAGTTCTTAGCAAGCAAAGTAACGCTAGAAGAGCAGCTTTCAGGTAAGCGAGACTTGAATTTAATCCCTGTTAATTTTCCTTCTGGTAAAACTTCTGAGTTAAGCCCTGGCAAGCACAATGAATTGCAAAAAGCTGTTATCGAGGAATTTCTCCCTCGCTATGGCTATGGTGCAGAGGTGCTGAATGTAGGTGATACCGCTAACAAATTCCTTCACTTGGAAAAAGAGCGACTTGAGGCACTTCGATTTTTTGAGCTGTCTTATGGTGAATTGCCGGATATAATAGCTTACTCAGAACAGAGAAATTGGCTCTACCTCATAGAGGCTGTTCATAGTTCAGGTCCAATTTCTCCTGTACGTCTTTTGGAACTAAAAAAGCTAACTGATCAATGTAGGGCTGATATTATTTTTGTCACGGCCTTTCTTGACCGTAATACTTTCCGTCAGTTTGCTCCAGATATTGCTTGGGAAACGGAAGTCTGGATTGCCGAGGCTCCAGATCATCTGATTCATTTTGATGGAGAGAATTTTTAGGCCCTTACTCTCCAATACAATCTGCATAATTTGTAGAGCAGATTATTTGGATTTCAGCGGCTGTAGTACTAGTAACTTGAATTAATAGCTAAACTTCTTCTCAATTGTTCCTCAGCCAGCCTGTGGCGATCGCTGCTAGAATCGTCACCCCGAACGCCAGCCGATACCAGACGAAGATCCAAGTGTTCTGACGCTGCAAATAGCGCAGCAGCCAAGCAATTGATAAGTAAGAGAAGATGAAGGTTGAGACAATCCCTACCAGCAGGGGGAGCAGCATGTCGGTGTTGCCAAACGCTTTTCTCGCTTGGTACAAAGTGGCAATAGTCAATGTGGGGAGACCCAGCAAAAAAGAAAACTTTGCTGCTGTTTGCCGCTCCAGTCCCAAGAATAATGATGTTGTTAACGTTGAGCCAGACCGCGACACACCTGGAAATAGGGCAAACATTTGACCTAGCCCAACCAGGATACCGTCCTTAATCTGGAGGGAATCAAAGCCACGCTTACGACTGCCAATCTGCTCTGCCAGTCCCAGCAGTAATGCCATGACGATTGACAAAGTGGCAATGATTGCCATACTCTCTGGTAGCTTATCTTTAAGCAGAAAACCGCCAACCAATGAGGGAACCGTTCCAACCGCGATTCCTACTAAGACTTTCCACTCGTCCCGCTCCCAAGCTCGCTGGCGCAAGGCTACCCATCCTCCAGTCAAAATCTGGCGAATGTCTGACCAGAAATACCACACCACGGCGATGACGCTGCCGAATTGAATGGCGTCTACAAAATACTTTTGTCCCAAGGCTTCCCAGCCTAGGACTTTAGTGAAGACCAGCAGATGCGCTGTACTGCTGATCGGCAAGAACTCAGTGATTCCCTGCACGAGACCTAACACGCTCGCTTCGAGAAGGCTTTGCAGTGGACTAACCTCAGAAGATGCGTTAACCGCCTGAGCATCTGTCGCTGCAACCAAAGCACTCCACGCACTCATGACATCAGTCCATCGCAGGCTTACTGACAGATCTAGGTTTAATCCCAAGAAGTTCATCTGTTAACTCTCGTATACTGTGAGTTGTAATGACACCTTGATGCTCCTCGTTTGCCGCAGCCTAGCCTAAGTTTCAATAGATTAACAAGGTCACCAGGAAAAATTACAAGGTTAATTAACTAACCTTGCCTCCAAGGAGGGGAGCAATAATCTTGAGTTTTCTCTACACCCCAATTCTGCGGGGAATAAGAATTATAGTCCCCTAGAATGGGGGGATTTAGGGGGCATTTCATGATTCATGCAGGAGGTCTAGTGAGACTGCACGAATACTGGACAAGTCAGTAGCTTAGCTCAGCGTAATAGCACCGTTCACGGCTTCATTCCTCTGGTTGTGCTATCCAGCCGCGCGATCGCGCTTCCACTCATCCGCACTGAGGCGGTAAAACACATGCGGTAAGTCTGCGTAGACGTTTATCAATGGCATAGGAGCATCATTGCAGAAGTTGTCTGCCTAACAAGAGAAAAGGACGGCAATACCCCGCCAGAATACGTGAACACCGATCCAGGGGATGTTGTACGACTTTTTAGAATGACTATAGTTACAGAAATTATGTATTAAAGAGTAAACGACGACCCAACATGCAACCTACTAATCCTAATCAATTTACGGAAAAAGCCTGGGAAGCGATCGCACGCACTCCAGATATCGCTAAAGCCACCCAGCAACAACAGATCGAAAGTGAACACTTGATGAAAGCGCTGCTGGAGCAAGAAGGACTAACCAGTAGCATTCTCAGTAAGGCTGAGGTGCCAATCCAGCGTTGGCGCGACGCAACAGACAGCTTTATTCAGCGCCAGCCTAAGATTTCCGGCACCATCGGCTCAGTCTATCTCGGACGAAGCCTCGATAGCCTCTTAGATCGAGCTGAGTCTTATCGCAAAGAGTATCAAGACGAGTTCATCTCCATCGAGCATTTAATTCTGGGTTATGTCAAAGATGATCGCTTTGGCAAAGCTTTGTTTCAAGAATTTAAACTAGACGAGAAGAAGCTCAAAAGTATCATTGCCCAAATACGAGGGAACCAAAAAGTGACCGACCAAAACCCAGAAGGCAAATACGAAGCACTGGAAAAATATGGACGCGACCTTACGGAAGCTGCTCGTGAAGGGAAGCTTGACCCAGTGATTGGGCGGGATGATGAGATTCGCCGCACGATTCAAATTCTCTCGCGCCGCACCAAAAATAACCCTGTGCTAATTGGGGAACCTGGAGTCGGTAAAACTGCGATCGCGGAAGGGTTAGCTCAGCGTATTGTCGCTGGTGATGTTCCCCAATCGCTCAAAGATCGCAAATTAATTGCTCTGGATATGGGCGCACTAATTGCGGGTGCCAAGTTCCGGGGTGAATTTGAAGAACGCTTGAAAGCCGTTCTCAAAGAAGTCACAGACTCCCGTGGTCAAATTATCCTCTTCATCGATGAAATCCACACGGTTGTCGGTGCCGGTGCTACGCAAGGCGCGATGGATGCTGGCAACTTGCTCAAACCGATGTTGGCGCGAGGTGAATTGCGTTGTATCGGTGCGACGACACTGGATGAGTACCGCAAGTACATCGAGAAAGATGCGGCATTAGAACGCCGATTCCAGCAAGTTTATGTTGACCAGCCCAGCGTAGAAGATACTATCTCGATTCTGCGAGGACTCAAGGAGCGTTATGAAGTCCACCACGGGGTCAAGATTTCGGACAGTTCTTTAGTCGCAGCCGCTACATTGTCTACTCGCTATATTAGCGATCGCTTCCTGCCTGACAAAGCGATCGACTTAGTAGACGAAGCCGCCGCACGGCTGAAAATGGAGATTACCTCCAAGCCAGAAGAACTCGATGAAATTGACCGGAAAATTCTCCAGCTGGAAATGGAGAAGTTGTCGCTGCAAAAAGAAAGCGATCGCGCCTCCCTCGAACGCCTGGAAAGACTGGATAAAGAACTCGCTAATCTCAAAGAAGAGCAACGCACTTTGAACGCTCAATGGCAGTCAGAAAAAGACGTTATTGAACGGATTCAAGGCATTAAAAAAGAGATTGAGCGAGTTGATGTCGAAATCCAGCAAGCCGAGCGCAACTACGACCTCAACCGAGCTGCTGAGTTGAAATACGGTAAATTAGCCGAGTTGCAAAAATCACTGCAAGCAGCGGAATCCCAACTGGCAGCCACCCAAACCAGTGGCAAGTCGCTGCTACGGGAGGAAGTCACAGAAGCCGACATTGCGGAAATCATCTCCAAGTGGACAGGCATTCCCATCAGCAAACTTGTTGAATCAGAGAAAGAGAAGCTGCTGCACCTAGAAGACGAGTTGCACGAGCGAGTCGTCGGTCAAGACGAGGCAGTTACAGCCGTTGCTGATGCGATTCAGCGATCGCGTGCGGGGTTGGCTGACCCGAATCGCCCGACAGCAAGCTTCATCTTCCTCGGTCCTACAGGCGTAGGTAAAACAGAACTGGCGAAAGCTCTTGCCTCCTACCTATTCGACACTGAAGATGCCTTGGTGCGGATTGATATGTCCGAGTACATGGAGAAGCACGCCGTCTCTCGCCTGATTGGTGCGCCTCCGGGATACGTCGGTTACGAAGAAGGTGGTCAGCTAACAGAATCCATCCGTCGGCGTCCTTATGCGGTGATTCTCTTCGACGAAATCGAGAAAGCTCACCCTGATGTCTTCAACGTGATGCTGCAAATCCTCGATGATGGTCGCGTCACCGATGCTCAAGGTCATACCGTGGACTTCAAGAACACCGTAATCATCATGACCAGCAACATCGGTTCCCAGTACATTCTGGACATTGCCGTCGATGAGAGTCACTACGATGAGATGCGAAGTCGGGTGATGGAAGCGATGCGGACTAGCTTCCGTCCAGAGTTCCTTAACCGGATTGACGAAATCATCATCTTCCACGCCTTGCAGAAACACCAATTACGGCATATTGTCCAGCTGCAAACCAAGCGCCTAGAACAACGGCTAGCCGATCGCAAGATGTCCTTGAAGCTCTCTGACAGTGCTCTCGACTTCCTAGCAGAAGTCGGTTACGACCCAGTCTTCGGCGCACGACCCCTCAAGCGAGCGATTCAGCGCGAACTGGAAACCCAAATCGCCAAAGGTATCCTTCGGGGTGAATTCAACGATGGTGACACTATCTTCGTAGATGTGGAAAACGAACGGCTTGCCTTCAAGCACTTGCCTGCTGAGTTATTGACGGCTCAGTCCAGCTAATTTAAACGCTAAATGCTCGCTCTGCAACAGGTTGCGCCGCAGCGCAGCCTGTTTTTTTGATTCAAAACCCAGCACAGCATTGTGTTACTTTAAAAAAGCCAACTTAATGTCGGCAGGGGTGACAACTCGCTTGCACTGACCTTGAATGACCTGCAAATAATAGCTGCATTGCCTGGGTTGCACGGGTTGGTAATTGCCACACTCAGCATTATCCACTACAGGCAGGCAAAACGCGGTAAGAAATGCTTAATTGTAGAACTGATAGGCGGCTGCCTGCTAATGGTGGCTTGGTTGCTTATAATCACCCATGTCTGGCTGGAGTGGCAATCACTCGTGTCATCAGTCTGTGGGTGGTGGCTGGCTGCGATCGCTACTCTTGTGCTAGATATCGCGGCTATTGTCAAGGCATTCAAAGCATTTAGAAACAAACGTAACTGGGTTTTGAGTACAGTTGGGGTATTGCTGAATCTCCTTGCCCTGATCATATACTTGGTCTTTGCACTTTGGTTAAGCATGTTAGTCTTGATTATGCTAGTAGGTGGCCCTTACCGATAAGAGCGTGGTGAGAAAAGCTCCTTGATGGCGACACTATCTTTGTGGATGTCGAAAATGAACAGCTTACCTTCAATCGCTCACCTGCTGAGTTGTTAACGGCTTCTTGTGTGAGAATAGGTGCCGTGATTGTTTAATCATCAAGAGCAGCGATGTTTGTCATACCGCCCCCCAATCGACGACCTCCTAGTCAAACGACAGCAATCCTTTTGTATATTGCTGGCATAGCGTTGGTAATTACTGCCATTATTGTGGTGCTTAGGGGGACAGGTGTTCTTCAGCAAATTCCGGAGTATGTGATTTGGGCGATCGTGCTCTTTACGATTGGTGCAGGTATCTTGGGCGGTCTTAGAAGTATGAGGCGCTGGTAACCTGTTGTGCCTTTATCTATATGCGGCGACCAGCCACATTCTATCCAAAAAATTGATTACTGAAAAACTGGTTACTGTTAATTAAGTTTTCCATTTTGAAATTTTGAATTACTTAATCCGTGACTCCATCTCCCCCATCTGAATCTCAAATAGTTACTTACGCTTTTGCCATTACCTTTGCAATCACTATTCTTGTCTATGTGCTTCGAGGTTTTGGAATTCCTGGATTTACTGCTCTTCCGGGTGCTGTGATTTTCATATTAATTTTGCTCTCAATTGGCACAGGACTGGCTTATGGCGTTCAGAGAACGCGACGTTATTGAGTCGAGCCTATTAGAAAACTTCTGATAATTAATGAGTAATAAATAACACTTATTTCGTCAATTATTTTTAAGTATATTTAACAATCGATTTTAGGAACGACTTAGTATCAGAGCGTCGTTAAGTAACCTACCACTGAGGCTGTTGTCACCTCTCCCCCAACTCTCTCTTTATAGAGGGTTAGGTTTTTAATAAACACAAAAAACCCTAATACCTAATAATGATAAGTCTTTAGGATGCTCGTTCTGGAGGCTTATTTAGTTGGAGAGAAGACTCCAACTAGGCTGTGACTTTACAATTGTCTTCAAGTTGGCAAGGCGCGATCGCTCTTGTGCAAGCCAAGTTGTGTTATTAACGTCAAACTAGAAAAAGCCCAAAGCTATAGTGGCAGAAATATTAGAAATATTAAAAGAAAGCACTTGAGCCTTTCTCGCTCTAACAATACCGACAAAGGAGAAACTGCGGATTGTGAATTGGGAGAAGCCTTGCAGTAATAATCTTGCAGTGGGAAGAGAGTAAAAGAATGAATAGTCTGAACTTCAATGAGTGGCAAGAACAGATACAGTATATGCAGCAACGCCTGGCTCAACTGCAACAGAGTGCTGATCAATTACCTTTAGAGCAACAACCGCAGGAAATAATAGCGCAAGCCTTCCAGGAACTGAGCAATACCATTGAGAAACTACAGCAGATGGAATTAGAGCTGCGGCAAGCAAGCGCGTATTTTCAGCTTGCTACCAGTGCTGTGGGTTGTATTATTTTCGACTGGAATATCGACACACATACGGTTGACAGGACACAAGGTCTGGTTGAGGTTTTAGGCTATCGTCCTGAAGAAGCTGAATGTACCCCTGAATGGTGGACAGAGCGCATCCATCCGGATGACCGGCAGCGCGTCCGCAACGAAGTTTCAGAGGCCCTATCAAACCGAAGTGATTTTGCCATTGAATATCAGGTTCGTCACAAAAACAATCAGTACCTGTATGTTTTGGATAAAGGACTGATTGTCAGAAATACAAAGGGGAAGGCGGTGCGTGTCGTTGGCAGCACATTGAACATCACGGCTGACAAACAAGCCGAGATGGCACTACGCGAGAATGAACAGCGTTTGTCTGGCATTGCCACTAATATTCCAGGCACTGTCTATCGGGCAGTGCTGCATCCTGACGGCACAATGTCCTTACCCTATATCAATGTCGGTTTTCGGGAACTGACTGGCTTAGAGCCAAATGAAGTGATGGCCCAGCCAGAACGATTGCTCACAATAATCCATCCAGACGACCGAGGGCAGTTCGATCAAGTCTTAACACAGAAATATCAGACGCTTGAGCCTGTCGAGCATGAGTTTCGGGTGATAACCCCATCCGGTCAGGTGAAATGGTTTCATGATAGTGCCCGATATTTTCAGATGGACAATGGTGATGTAGTTGTGGATGGAGTGACTCTGGACATCAGCGATCGCAAGCAGGCAGAAGAAGTCCTGCAACGATTGAATGAACAGCTAGAAAATCGAGTCAGAGAGCGCACGGCTGAGCTAGAACAGCTCAATGAGATACTCCTTGTTGAGGTTGCCCTACGCGCCAGAGCCGAGGCAACGCTGCACCGACGCGAACAAGAATTCAAAGCACTGGTTGAAAATGCCCCCGATATCATTACACGCTTTGACCGGGAACTGCGTCATGTCTATGTCAACCCTGCCATTGAACTCGCTACTGGTTTACCAGCTAGAGAATTTATTGGCAAAACGCATCATGAGCTAGGGATGCCGAGTGAATTGGCATCTTTCTGGGGCGAATCCCTACAAACAGTTTTTCAAACCGACAGCGAACAACAAATTGAGTTCAATTTATTAACACCCAACGGACTAAAGTATTACCAGAGCCGCCATGTACCGGAATTTGGGGCAGATGGTTCTACAGAAACCGTACTAGCGATCGCCCGTGACATTACTACCTCTAAACAGGCGGAAGTAGAGATTCGATTGAGCGAACAACGTTTCCGAACTTCAGTTGAAAATATGCTGGATTGTTTTGGCATTTACTCGGCAGTACGCGATCACTCCGGCAAAATCATCGACTTCAAAGTCGAGTATGTCAATGCCGCCGCTTGTGAAAATAACCGGATGACCAAGGAGGAGATGATTGGCAAAAGCCTTTGTGAATTGCTCCCCAACCATCGGGGAACAGGGCTGTTTGACGAATACTGCCAAGTCGTAGAAACGGATAATTCACTCATAAAAGAAGACCTGTTCTATGAGGATGTTTTTGGTCAAGAGCGACTAACCAGAGCCTTCGATATCCGCGTTACCAAACTAGACGACGGTTTTACAGCGGCATGGCGTGACGTTACACTGCGCAAACAAGCAGAAGATGCTTTGCGGGAGAGCGAAGAGCGCTTCCGCCAGTTAGCAGAAAATATCAATAAAGTTTTCTGGATGAGTTCTTTTGACTCCTCTGAGATTATCTACGTCAGTCCAGCGTATGAGCAGATGTGGGGTCGTACCCGCGAAAGTTTGTATGAACAGCCACGCTCTTGGCTGGACGCTATTCATCCAGAGGATCGCGATCGCATCGAAGCTGCCATTGAGAAACAGGTTCAAGCAGAGTACGACAAGGAGTATCGGATTGTGCGACCTGACGGGTCAATGCGTTGGATACGCGATCGCGGCTTTCCAGTACAGAATACGCAAGGACAAGTCTACCGTGTTGCTGGCCTTGCCGAAGACATTACCTCCCGTAAGCAGGTGGAGGAAGAAATTTACAAAACGCTCCAAAAAGAAAGGGAACTGGGTGAACTTAAGTCTCAATTTGTTTCCATGACTTCCCATGAGTTCCGCACTCCACTAACGACAATCCAATCGTCCACCGAATTATTGGAACGTTACCGCGATCGCTGGTCACAGGAAAAACAACAAACTCATTTTGATCGCATTCAAACAGCTGTTGATCGCATGACTCAGATGTTGGATGACATCCTAATCCTTGGGAAAGCAGAAGCTGGCAAATTGGAATTCAACCCAGCGCCATTAGATTTAGTGGAATTTTGTCGCAATTTGGTAGAAGAGTTGCAACTAACTACCGAAAACCCGAACACAATTGTTTTGACTTGTCAGCGCCAAAGCATCCCAACCAGCATGGATGAAAAATTGCTGCGGCAAATTCTTACTAATTTACTCTCGAATGCTATCAAATATTCTCCTAGCGACAGCACTGTCGAGTTTAACCTCACCTACGTTGATGACAGTGCAATCTTCCAAATTCAAGACCAAGGAATCGGTATCCCCCCTGAAGACCAACCTCGCTTATTTAACTCCTTCCATCGCGCTACTAATGTCGGCACGATTCAGGGAACAGGATTGGGTCTAGCCATTGTTAAACAGTGCCTGGACTTACACAAGGGAGAGATTAGCGTTGAAAGTGAAGCTGGGAAAGGCACGACATTTACTGTAATATTGCCCTTGAGCAACTAAGAACCGCTATATTTCTTGAGTAAAGCAATATTGTAAAAAAGGCATTTAGAGAACAAAAATGCAGAAATACGTTTGTACGCTTTGCGGCTACGTCTATGACCCAGAGGAAGGCGACCCAGATTCAGGAATACAACCAGGAACTCCCTTTGAAGAAATTCCTGACGATTGGGTGTGCCCTGTGTGTGGTGCGACGAAATCAGATTTTGAACCAGAATAGAGATTGTTACTCTTTTTCTGTGGTGCTTTCTTGGTTTTCAAGCCTTTAAATGTTGTAGTGATTGGTGGGGGTGCTGCCGGATTTTTCGGAGCAATTACTTGTGCTGCTGCTCATCCCCATACACGAGTCACTTTATTAGAAGCTGGGCGTCAACCCTTATCTAAAGTTCGTATTTCTGGTGGTGGACGCTGCAACGTTACTCATGCCTGCTTTGACCCTGCGTTATTGGTGCAATACTACCCCAGAGGGGGTAAAGCCTTACGGGGTGCTTTCAGTCGCTTTCAACCCAAGGATACAGTTGCCTGGTTTGAGTCTCACGGCGTTCAGCTGAAAACAGAGGCAGATGGGCGGATGTTTCCGGTTACGGATAATTCTGAAACGATTGTAGATTGCCTGATTAAGGCAGCTGAAGACGCTGGGGTAAGACTTCGCACAGGTACGGCAGTAAAGTCCGTCAAGCGACGCCCTCCCCTAGCCCCCCCTTACCAAGGGGGGGAATCCAAAGGGGGGTTTGAGATTGAGTTGAAGACGGGTGAGATTTTGAAATGCGATCGCCTCCTCCTGTCCAGTGGCAGCAACCCTCAAGGCTACCACTGGGTAAAAGACTTGGGTCACACCGTCGAACCGGCTGTTCCTTCCCTATTTACCTTTGATATCCCAGACTCCCGTTTGCAAGATTTAGCAGGAGTGAGTGTCAATGAAGTCCGCCTGCGATTACCGGAGGCACCGCCTACACTCAAGGAGCAAACTGGATCATTACTAATCACCCACTGGGGAGTTAGTGGTCCTGCCGTCCTCAAGCTTTCTGCCTGGGGAGCAAGATTCCTGCACGAGCAGCACTACCACACGCCCTTACTCATCAATTGGCTTCCTCAGCAAAGCCAGGATAATCTACGCCAACTGCTATCGGCGGTCAAGTCCCAACTACCCCGACGCCAAATCACGACCAGTTGCCCAGTTGCTGTACCCAAGCGTCTTTGGATGAGTCTAGTCAACACGGTTGGCATTGGTGCAGAAGAACGCTGGGCGGAAGTATCGAAAAAAGCCTTAAATCAGTTAGTCCAAGAACTTACTCAGGGACGCTACTTAATTAAAGGGAAGGGTGTGTTCAAGGAAGAATTTGTTACCTGCGGCGGCGTTAGTTTAAAAGAAGTGGATTTCAAGACAATGGAGAGTCGCTTAGTTCCAGGTCTTTACTTTGCTGGGGAAATCTTGGATATTGATGGCGTTACGGGTGGGTTTAACTTTCAGAGTGCCTGGACAACAGCTTGGTTAGCAGGGCAGGCGCTGGGAAGTGACGAATCAGAATTCACTCTGAAAGATTGAGGATAGTTCATCGATAGGCGCGTCAAAAATCCCTTCAAATTCGGCGGCAGGCATGAATCGGCTGAGATATCGCTTGTGGTCGCCAGCATCTTGTCGATTCACAAATCGGGCTAATACATATCGTCGGGCATTGGGCAGGAGTCGCAGGTTCGCCCTTGGCGTCTCCCCTTGGGAGAAGACTCGCTAACACTTGGCTATCGCTATCGCATTTCAGGATTAGCGAACCTGACATCTTGCATCTACCTGCTCACCCGAAAAGCGAATTAATTCGCAGGCTCATAACGAAAGTCTTCTAAAGAGGACTAAATGCTGACTCTACAAGGATTCAGTCCACTTGAGTGGACTTGAGCTATGAGCCCGGAGTTTAAACTCCGGGCGGGTTTGGTCGCTTCCTGAGAATGCGGCAAGATGTGAGAATCGCTTTTTCATCCAGGATTCAAATTTCAACCCCAACGTGCCAACTTTAAAGCAAGTCCGCGATCGCCTGGGGATGACTCAGGAAGAGTTTGCTAATGCTTTGGGTTTATCGCGCAATATGATCGGCAGATACGAGAGCGGCAAACATCAATGGCTTCAGCTTTCTATGGCGCAGGTGAGGAAGTTAGTTGAACTGATGGAGCAGGCAGGGCTTCCTATTAAAGAATTGCCTGAAGACATTGAGTGATGCGAATTATATTCTCCCCCCTTTTTTAAGCCGGAGCTTTAGTGAGGAGGCTGGGGGGGATCGTATGCCTAGCAAGAAAGATTTAATAGTGACTGACTTTCACCTTCCCTATAACCCAAAACTCGTAGAGAAGGCAAAGGAAATGCGTAAGAACATGACAGCACCAGAGAGAAAACTGTGGTACGGCTATCTAAAAGATTTTCCATTTCGAGTTTTGAGGCAAAAGCCTATTGATAACTTTATTGTTGACTTTTACTGCGCCAGCTTGAAGTTAGTAATAGAAGTTGATGGAGAGAGCCACTTTACGAGTGAGGGCAAAGATTATGACAGCGAAAGAACGCAAGTTTTAGAAGGCTATGGGTTGAAGGTAGTGAGATTTAGTAATGATGAGGTGTTGAAGGAGTGGGAGGGGGTGTGTCAGTGTATTCAGGAGATGATCCCCCCCAACCCCCCTTTTTAAGGGGGGAGAATTAAGATTCAAGCTAGAGCTTAAGTAAAGGGCGATCGTCTATTGATGTGAAACGCAAATTCCTGATTAATTAAGCCCCCCTTTTTAAGTAGAGAGAATTAGGATTCATGCCAGCGTTTAAGTAACAGGCGATCGCCTATTCCTGTGAAACGCAATTTCTTCATTAATTAAGCCCCCCTTTTTAAGGGGGGTTGGGGGGATCTCCCCGCAGATAATCACTTTCCTCCAGCCAGCCAAACAAATCGCCAAAACCATTGCATAACCTCTCCCCTATGAGAGATATAGATGCATTGAGTCAGCAATCTGCCTTCCTAACTCAAGAGAGAACTTGTCAATGCACTACCGTCTCAAATCTCTCAGCCTTACCACTGCTACTCTACTGCTTGCGGTAACATCTCCCGTTGTACCGCTTACGTTGAAGTTTGAGCCTCTGGTAGTTCAGGCGCAAACGATTGAACAGCAAGAACCTGGAGCAGAGAAGTGGTTTTTAGAGGCTTATCAGCTATGGCTCAAAGGCGACTATCCAGCAACATTGGAAAAACTCCAGCAAGATTTAGCCAGATTCAGAAAAGAAGGCGATCGCGCAAGAGTTGGAGCTGTTCTTAGCTGCATTGGGATAGTTTACCGTACATAGGGAAAGCCTACCCAAGCCCTAGAGTACTCTCAGAAAGCGTTAGCTCTCCTTAGAGAAGTTGGTAATGTGCCTAATGGCGAGCAGCGGTCTACTGCACGTATCTGGGAAGGGAGAACCCTCAATAATATTGGGATAGTTTACTCCGGTCTGGGACAATATGCCCAAGCTTTGGAATACTCTCAGCAGGCTTTAGCGATTCATAGAGAAGTTGGCGATCGCCTTTGGGAAGGGAGAGTCCTCAGCAATAATATTGGGGCAATATACTACAGGCTGGGACAGTACTCCAAAGCTTTAGAGTTCTCTCAAGAAGCTTTAGCCATTTTCAAAGAAGTCGGCAATCGCTCTGAGGAAGGGTGGAGCCTTAACAATATTGGGAATATTTACTCTAGCCTAAGACAGTACCCCAAAGCATTGGAGTTCTTTCAGCAAGCTTTAGCCAGTTTCAAAGCAATCGGCGATAAGGCGGGCGAAGGAACGACGTTCGACAGCATGGGGTTAGTTTACCTCAACCGGGGACAGTACCCCAAAGCATTGGAGTTGTTTCAGCAAGCTTTAGCTATTAACAGGGAAATTGGTCGCAAGTTCGGAGAAGGACATACCCTCACCGCCATTGGGTTAGTTTACCTCAACCGGGGACAGTACCCCAAAGCATTGGAGTTTTATCAGCAAGCTTTAGCCATCAACAAAGAAATCGGTAGAAAGCAACTGGAAGGAGCTAACCTTAGTTTGATTGGTTTCCTCCTAGAGGCACAAAACCAGCCGGAGTTAGCGATTGTCTTCTACAAGCAATCGGTCAATGTCACAGAGGCAATTCGTAAAGATTTACGGGTACTGCCAAAAGAGCAACAGCAGTCATTTACCGAAACCGTTGCAGGCAGATATCGCCGTCTCGCCGACCTCCTCCTCAAACAAGACCGAATCCTCGAAGCGCAACGAGTCCTCGACCTCCTCAAAGTCCAAGAACTCGAAGATTACCTGAGCAACGTGCGCGGAAATAACAATACCGCTCAAGGATTGCCGAATCTCCCACCAGAACAACAGACCTGGACGAGTTATCAGACAATTCTCAATAAAGCGATTGAAATTGGTAAAGAACTCACCCAACTGCGGCAGCTTAAAAAACAAAACGGCACCCTCACCTCTGCACAAGAACAGCGTATCGCCCAACTGGTGAAAGCCCAAGAAACGATTAGGGCAGAATTTAACAACTTTACCCGAAGTCCAGAAGTGCTGGCACTAGTGACACAGCGAAGTCCCGAAACCCTATCTCAGGATTTGCTGCTGCGGATGGGGGACTTCAACGCCTTACAAGACAACCTCAAGAATCTGCAACAAAAGGCAGTACTTCTCTACCCCTTAATTCTGGACGATCGCATAGAACTCATCCTCACCACTCCCGACTCTCCCCCGATTCGGCGCACCGTCCAAGTTCCCAAAAAACAACTCAACGAGACAATTGCAGCCTTCCGCAGCGCATTACAAGATCCCAAATCCGATGCCAAAACCCCCGCACAACAACTCTACAACTGGCTGATTAAACCCCTAGAAGCAGAACTCAAAGTCGCAGACGCCGAAACGATTATCTACGCACCCGACGCTCAACTGCGTTACATTCCCCTAGCCGCTTTGTACGACGGGCAACAATGGTTAGTGCAACGCTACCGCATCAATAATATTACTGCCGCATCCCTCACCGACCTTAACACCAAACCCCAACCCCAAATGCAAGTCTTAGCGGGTGCCTTTGCTACTGGGCGCTACAGCTTCAAGGTTGGCGAACAATCCTTTAACTTTTCCGGGTTGCCCTTTGCTGGAACCGAGGTGGAGAATTTAGCCAAAACTGTTCCCGCTACGACCAAATTCATCGATACAGCCTTCACTCCCCAAGTCACCGTTCCCAAAATGGATGACTACACCGTCGTGCATCTCGCCACTCATGCTGCCTTTGTCGTGGGGACACCGGACGATTCCTTTATTGTGTTTGGCAATGGAGAACGTATCACCCTCCGAGATATCCAAACCTGGAGCCTCAAGAATGTCGATTTGGTAGTCCTTTCTGCCTGTGAAACCGGATTGGGCGGAAAACTAGGGAACGGCGAAGAGATTCTCGGCTTAGGCTACCAGATGCAGAGGGCAGGGGCAAGGGCGGCTATTGCCTCCTTATGGTCGGTTAACGATGGCGGTACACAAGCCTTGATGAATGCCTTCTATGCAATTCTGCAAAAGGGCAACATCACAAAAGCCGAAGCCCTACGTCAGGCACAGATTGCCCTGATTACAAAAGATTTATCTGCCGTTGGCGTTCCACGAGGAGAAGAGGCTGGGATTGAAGTGGTAAGTACTCGGACTGGATTACCACCACAGGTGAGTAATAACCTCAATCATCCCTACTACTGGGCACCGTTTATTTTGATTGGCAATGGCTTGTAACTGGAACGCTTTTCCCAGTACAACTGTCGAATGAACTTACATCTTGCACCACCCCCCTAGCCCCCCTTGTAAAGGGGGGAACAAGAGTTGGAAATTGGCTTCTCCCCGAACTCGCGGGGGAACAAGAGATGGAAACTGCCTTCTCCCCGAACTCGCGGGGGAACAAGAGTTAGAAATTGGCTTCCCCCCGAACTCGCGGGGGGACTGAGGGGGGTCAACGACGAATGAGAATATCAGGTGCAAGATCTCAGATAAATCTAAAGTTGTGTAGGGAAACCCCAAACCTGATGAAGTTTAGTGAAATTGTCGAAAAACTAAGTGGTGCGGCGCACAGCAACAGCTTGACGACTCATCCAGCCCTCAATCCAGATATCACCACTATTGCACCCATTGAAGAAGCGCCTAGCGGTAGCATCAGTTATGTCGAAGGAGGCAAGTTTGCCTCAATGGTGGAGAAAACGGCGGCGAGTGCTTTGATTTTGCCGTTGGAGGAAGCGTTACAGGCACAAGCTAGTGAACGGGGCATTGCCTGGATTGGGGCAGCTGAACCGCGACTGGTGTTTGCAAAAGTGATCGCTCTGTTCTATAAACCCTTCCACCCAACACCAGAAATCCACTCAACAGCTGTAATTCATCCGACTGCTGAGATTGGTAAGGATGTTTATATCGGTGCCCATGTTGTCATTCAACCTGGGGTGAAGATTGGCGATCAGGTCTGTATTCATCCCAATGTCGTGATTTATCCAGAAGTACAGATAGGCGATCGCACACTCTTACACGCTAACTGCACTATCCACGAGCGTAGTCGTATCGGTGCAGATTGTGTAATTCATAGCGGTGCTGTCATCGGTGCAGAAGGCTTTGGCTTTGTTCCTACAGCTCAAGGCTGGTTCAAAATGGAGCAGTCTGGCTGCACAGTGTTAGAAGATGGCGTCGAAGTTGGTTGCAACTCTACAGTAGATCGCCCAGCTGTGGGAGAAACACGAGTTGGTCGGAACACAAAGATTGACAACTTAGTGCAAATTGCTCACGGTTGCCAAGTAGGAGAAAACTGTGCCTTTGCCGCGCAAGTCGGACTGGCGGGTGGTGTCCAAGTCGGTAATCGAGTAATTCTTGGCGGTCAGGTGGGAGTTGCTAATCAGGCGAGGATTGGAGATGGAGCGATCGCTGCGGCTAAAGCGGGAGTACATAGCAATGTTCCAGCAGGGGAAATTGTCTGTGGTATTCCAGCCGTTCCCCGCAAAGTGTTTCTCAAAGCAAGTGCAGTATATACCCGTCTTCCGGAAATGTATCAAACTCTAAGACAGTTGCAGCGACGTATACAGGAGAACAGGTAAGAGTTGGTAGAAAGGTATGTACAACTAAAGCGGTAAATATGCAACTCTTCAGAACGCTTTTTCTACCTCTTCAGCGAGAACCTATAGGGGGCTAAGTTTACAGCTACAGGCGGATTTAACTTATGTTTTTAATCGATAAAGTTAAAGCATGAGAAGTGAAAAGGGCGTTTAATCATGAGAATTTCCAATTTATCTAAATTCGTTGGAGCTGGTATTCTTGCTGCCACTGTAGCTGTTGTACCCTTCAATCTACCTGCTTCCGCTCAGAACAATACTAGTACTGATAACACCACTACTACTACTGCTCCAAATCAAGGGGTTGATAATACAAATAGAGAAAATAATTTTGACTGGGGTTGGCTAGGCTTGCTTGGCTTAGGCGGATTGGCTGGTCTTGCCGGTCGTAAGCGTAACGATGAAGTACGCTACCGTACTGATGACGAAGTACGTACTACTAACTACGGACGGTAACACAAACGGATACTTGCTTTGTTGCCAAGTGTAGGTTCATAAAAGGGTGTTAGTAATAAGCGATGCTGTTGCAGGTGGACATCTAATGTCCACCAATTTTTTTTTAAGCCTCTAAAATTGTTTGAGCTAATTAGCTACGAGGCAGATGATTTCAATTCATCAAGACGGGCTAAAACCTCAGAACTGTGAATGGCTGGTCTTACCCCAAGAAATTGTTCGCGCACAATACCCTCCGGATCAATGATGAAGGTGTGACGCATAGAAACAAACCCAATCCATGAACCATAGGCTTTGCTTACTTTCCCATCCGTATCAGCTAAAAGTGGAAACTTCAGACCCTCTGAGTCGCAAAATTCTGCGTGGGAATCCACATCATCAGCACTAACGCCAAGAATCTGCACATTTCTCTGAATGTATTTGGGCAAGTCTTGCTGAAAACGGCGGGCTTCCAGCGTGCAACCAGAGGTGAAATCTTTTGGATAGAAATAAAGAACAACCCACTTGCCTCGGTAATCCGACAGGGACATCTTGCCATTACCAGTATTGGTTGGCAGCGTAAACTCTGGTGCGGGTTCATTTAAGGGAGGCAGCTTGCCACCGAGGGCGTTAGCAGTTGGTACGAAATTAAACCAAGCAAGGAAAGCGAGACAGCTAGCTAACAGAGTGCTGAGAAAGGTGCGACGAGACAGCATGGTGAAGACTGAAACCTGTACTTTACATAAGTTTACAATCTTTCGTTCAAACATTAAAAGCGATCGCACTGGGTGCGATCGCCTCAGAGAGCGAACACTTCCAACAAGCTTACTACTTAGCTTAGGTAAGTGTTTATAGTCTTAAGTATCAAGATAAATCTGAGAAGAACGTTGTTTTACTTGCCTGTCGGGTCACCACTAGGAGTTGAATTAACCTGTGATTGAGAAGTAGAGCATTGGCTAACTTTAGTGGCAGACCAAGCACCACTATTCGAGGTTTTCCCAGGCGCTACGAATGTCTCAAACTCCCCTCTCATTGATGTTGATGACACCATGAGTCCCGTATGGGCATCCGAAGCTAAATTTCCAGTTGTAAATCCGTACCACCTGACATAATCACCTTCTTGTATCCATTCACCTTTCCACCCAGAAAAGCTTGGTGATTGCCATGTTCCACTTTTTGGCTCACTAAGAATTTTTCCTGTTGGAGTAAAAACAATACACTGAGTGGCTCCCCCACTGTGATTCGGTTCTGAATAAAAGGTAACTTGCCAAGTCCCACTAAGGTCAGGTGCCGCCATAGCTGGGGCAGAACCAAACATTAATCCTCCAATCAATAAAGATGCTACTTTCAATTGGCGTTTCATAGGTAGTGCTCCTTGAGCTTGTATTGATATTTATTAGTCAGGATCTATCTCAGGACTTATGCAGTTTTTTACAAAACTTAAGAATGGACAGACAACAGGTGCAATTAAAAGTGGTGGTTCCCGCCAAGCGATCGCCACCTCTGCGACGACATTCCCTCCCGAAAATAGAGAATTCCTCATGCGTCGCCTACTCTTCCACCACTTCAATTAAGTCTTCCATCATCACATCAAACGTGCGAGCCAACTTTTGCAGCGCTGTCACGTCAACTGTAGCTAATCCAGGAGAACGGGCATAATTTTTAAGCGCACTATAGCCAACTCCTGAACGCTCAGAAACTTCCTTTAGTGTCCAACCTCTCTCATTGGCAAACTCTTGAATTCGCAACCTAACCAATCCCATCCTTGACAAAGGTCAAGTATTTGACCTTTAATATTCGTAACTTCAAAAATAATCGCCCTGCTGCCTAGGAAACGGAAGGGCGATTACCAACTATCCCCAAATAAATTGGAGCAAACACCATGATATCAAGACAGCAGCCGCTCTCAAGCGCTGTATCAAGTTTTGCTGGTATTGCAGCAAGAGGGAGGGGTACATGACCTACAAAGACAGACTGTCTCCCTGGTGCATTATCCGCCATCTCCCGAATTCGCAACGAATGGTGGTTGGTCGTTCGCGTCGTCGTAACGATGCCGAAGAACACGTTCGACTACTGAAGCGGATGGTACCCAATAGCGACTACAGTATTATTTTTGACCTAATGCTTGATAGTGCTAAGGGTTCTGCTGATAGCAAACAGCCTCCTGAAGAGACTGCAACCCTTATCTAATTACTGGAGGAGTGGAAAGAGCGATCGGCTTGTGTTGTGAAAGTGCGATCGCTCTTTTGATTCATCTAGCTTCTCACAGCCAACGGTAATTTATACCAAGGAAGATGAGGATATTCATGATGTTCCCAGTGGTACCCAAAGTGATAGCAAGTTACAAAAGACCAGAAGATAGAATAGTAGCTACTTTTGGCACAATGACGATTAGTATAACCAGCTTTAGGTCGCCGATGAGGTAAGAAAATGCCGAAGTAAAACAACTGAATTGAACTGAGGAAAAGGGGTAAAAGCCAGAACAGGATGAGATTACTCATCGGAATATGTAGCCCCCAAAGCAGTGAGTAAAAGATGATGCTCATGCCAATGAGTAAAACCCAAGCTTGTTTACCATCTAAGTACTCTTTCATGAACTTGACATACCAAACAAACGGGTTGTTTTGTCCTCGTTCACAAAAATCAGGGTCTTTTTCACTCGAAGGAAAGCGGTGATGCAACCGATGCTTTTCTGAAAGTGTTTTGTAAGGCAACAGCACATACAATCTTGCTGCAAGAGAGCCAATAAAATCGTTGATTTGGCGATTTTGAGGAAAGATAGTCCCATGTATCGCGTCGTGTGCCGTAATAAATATTCCTGTATGCAGAAATGCTCTCCCAAGTACAGCAGGTACTATCCAAATCAGAGGAATCTGAGAAACATCAATAGAAAGAAGGACGATCAAACTGCTTAACCATAAGACGATTAGTGTAGAAGCAATAAAGATTCCTAAAAAGGGTTCAATTAGTGAGTGGATTAGCCCCTTTGCAGGGAAAATAGCATTTCGCATAAATCTAAGCTGAGTAGAACAAGTGTATACTTTTATAACTTATTGTAGCTTTTTATTAACAAACCCTATCTAAGGGCGCATTAGACTGTATCCAAATGAATGATTTTGTGAGCAGCGCTAAGGTAAACGCGATCGCACTAGCGCAACAACAACAAGGTGTAGCTGTGTGCTGTTATTACCGTGTTTTCTGCTGTAGTTCAGGACGCTAATCTCTAAAAATTGGAAGAGGTGGTGATATCGCAGGTTTGCAATAGCCACGGTATTCCCCCTCAGCTTTGCTAGTGTTAAAAAGGAGACACTTGTCCAATTACTCCTGTGGATATAGTTAATGTCTGGTAATTCTTCCCCTCTGATTCAAACACTGACCCCAGAGCGCTGGGCTGGCTGGAGCATGGACTTCATTGGGGCAGGTCGCACAGGTTTATTAGTTAAGAATGGTCGGCTAGTACGGACATTAATTCCAGGGCGTCATTTCAGCTTTGCCCTG